>NZ_JALIGG010000057.1:0-706055 GCF_024764965.1 Scandinavium tedordense
GGCTTTGTTGTAATTGCGCCAGTTAGTGACTTTAAACTTCTGTTTTGCCATGGGACGACCCGTGTTGCCGGATGATGCGTGATCTGATCCTTTAACTCAGCAAAAGTTCGATTTATTCAACAAAGCCTCGCAGTACGCAAAGCTTGGTTTATATGGGGGTGCTTATTTTCAGTATTATTGCTGTGTGTCATTGCTTCACCATTCTGGGTGCAGAGAAATCTGAGGAAAATCCAGTGTATTTATAGCCCTACGAATATTAATACTCGTAAAGATAATCCACCTGTCAATGAAAAGGTTGCTTCCTCAGGCTTTACGCCACTCGGGGATTTACGTCAGCTACTCAGATCTACATATGGTTTTTTGTGGGGCCGCAAAGTCCGCATCCTACTGATAACCGGCACCGTAGCGGAAGTGGAACAGCTGACCCCAGGGCTTACGGCTCAGCTCTGGCAAGAGGACCGTGGCACATTGCTGTTGTGGGGCGGGGACCTCAATACGCCGGCAGACAATGCCTGGTTGACCGCGCTGCGTAAACTACGCCGTCGTCCGGTGGACGGCCTGGTGTGGGTGACGTCCGTCTTTGACCAGCTCCCTGCTCCCGGGCTGGAACGCCCGCTATCGGTTCCCTCTGAAAGCACCATGGATTCCCTTTCCCATGCCATCAGCGACCGTATGGATGTGCTGGGCTGGACACTCCCTCTGTATGTCTGGTCCCTGCATCCGCGCGCCGGTCAACCGGAAGGACGCATTGTGCAGGCGACCGGTTGTCTGCTGCCTGCAGGGTGTCGGGCGGAGGGGCTCGCAGAGCAGCTCGCCGCCCTGACGCCAGAACTAACTGTTCAGGGTCTGCAGCAGACCTGCGGAGACGTGAAGCACAACTTCCTGCTGGCCCTGGCAGACCAGTTGGTCCGCGAACCCGACAGCATGACTGTACCGCTGTCGGTGATGCTCAATCCGTACCGCCCGCTGCCGCTGGCCGGGGTGGTGTTCAGCCAGCCGTCTGCCGGTGCTGAGCGCGCCGTGAAGCATCACTGGGGGATGGATAAGCGCTGGGATGTCCTGCCTGATTCTGTTCGTACGCTGCCAGCCGCACTGCGGCCGCGCAAACTGGGTATTCCGTGGCGTAAGGTAATGGTTGCCGTTGTCGCACTGGCGATGGTGGGCTGGGCGGCCTGGATGGGGATTGCCTATGTCAGTAACCGCAGCCAGATTGACAGCGCCAGTGCACAGGCGACTCTGGCCGGGCAGACACACCAGCCGCTGGAACAGCGCCTGCACGCGCTGTCGGAACTGCAGAAAACCCTGGCCCGTCTGCAGTACCGTTCAGAGTATGGTGTGCCCTGGTATGAACAGGCCGGGCTGAGTCAGAATAACGCGCTTCTGACTGCCCTCTGGCCACGTTACCAGGCCAGCGCGCTGCCGCTGTTGCGGGATGCGGCCGCAGACCATCTTCAAAAGCAGGTTAGTGCCTTTAACGCGCTGCCGCCGGGCAGCCCGCTGCGTGAGCAGATGGCCAAAATCACCTATGACCAGCTCAGGCTCTACCTGATGCTGGCTCGCCCGAAACATATGGATGCAGCTTGGTTCAGTACTGCATTATTGCATGACTGGCCAAAGCGTAATGGCGTAAAAGACGGCATCTGGCAGGGCGTGGGCCCGTCACTGCTTGCGTTTTACGGTGCGCAGTTGCCAGCCCATCCACAGTGGCGTCTGCCCGCAGATGAGAGCATGGTTAGCCAGGCACGTTCGCTGCTGGTTCGCCTGATGGGCGTGCGCAACAGCGAGTCCACTCTGTACCAGAAGATGCTCTCACAGGTCGCACACCTGTATGTCGATATGCGCCTGGATGACATGACCGGCGATACGGATGCGGCGCGCCTGTTCAGTACTGATGAGGTGGTGCCGGGGATGTTCACCCGTCAGGCCTGGGAGCAGGCGGTGCAGCCTGCCATCGGGAAAGTGGTGAAGGCGCGCCGGGACGAACTCGACTGGGTGCTGACGGACAGCAAACGCCAGGCGGCCTCACAGGATCAAGCCTCCCCGGAAGCGCTGAATAAGCGTCTGACGGACCGCTACTTTGCGGACTTTGGCGGGGCCTGGCTGGAATTCCTCAACAGCCTGCGCTGGGAGCAGGCGGCCACACTGTCCGACTCGATTGACCAGTTGACCCTGATGGCTGACATACGCCAGTCACCTCTGGTGGCCCTTATGAACACCCTGAACGCGCAGGGGCGCACCGGACAGACAGGCGAAGCGATTTCTGATTCACTGGTGAAGTCGGCGAAGAATCTGCTGGGTGGTGACGACAAGGATGCGATTGACCAGAGTGCTGGCATTCACGGGCCACTGGATGCAACCTTTGGCCCGCTCCTGGCGCTGATGGACAAGAGTCGCAGCGGAACCGACGCGCAAAGCCTGCAGTCCTTCCTGACCCGTGTCACGCAGGTGCGCCTGCGTCTGCAGCAAGTGACTAACGCGGCTGACCCACAGGCCATGACCCAGACCCTTGCCCAGACGGTATTCCAGGGGAAGGCCGTTGACCTGACCGAAACCCGCGACTATGGCAGCCTGATTGCCGCCGGTCTCGGCCAGGAGTGGAGTGGCTTTGGTCAGACAGTCTTTGTGAATCCGATGGAGCAGGCCTGGCAGCAGGTGCTGACGCCGGCGGCCGATAGTCTTAATACGCAGTGGCAGCAGGCGGTAGTCAGCGAGTGGAACAGTGCGTTTGGCGGGCGCTATCCGTTCAGCAACAGCAGCAGTGATGTGTCCCTGCCGCTGCTGGCCAAATATCTTAATGCGGATTCCGGACGTATCGCGCAGTTTCTGCAGACCCGTCTCAAAGGTGTGCTGCACCGTGAAGGCAATCACTGGATGCCGGACAGCATCAATTCGCAAGGACTGACCTTTAACCCGGTCTTCCTCAATGCCATCAACACTCTGAGCCATATCTCGGATGTGGCCTTCACCGAAGGCAACGCCGGCATGAACTTTGAGCTGCGTCCGGGGACCGCCGCCGGCGTGATGCAGACTGACATGATTATCGACAGCCAGAAACTGACCTACGTTAACCAGCTGCCGGTGTGGAAGCGCTTCACATGGCCTGCGGATACTGAGGCACCTGGTGCCAACCTGAGCTGGATAAGCACGCAGGCAGGGACCCGTCAGTTGGCGGATATTCCCGGTGCCTGGGGCTGGATCCGCCTGCTGGATACGGCAGAAATTGCACCTTATCAGGGGCTGAACAGCAGCTGGCAACTGACCTGGAAAGCGAAAGATGGGCATTCCCTCAATTATGTGCTGCGCACTGAAGCTGCAGAAGGGCCGCTGGCACTGCTGAAACTGCGTCATTTTGTTTTACCCGATTCGATTTTCATCACCTCCGGTAGCGCCACGATTGCACCGGATGCGACAGCCCGGCTGTCGGATACTGACCTCAACTAACTTATTCACGCCACAGGAATTTTCATGGCAACTCTGAGTACGCTTTTTAGCGCCTGTTCGCAAGAACCGCAGGCGATGATGGAACACACCCGTGCATCGCTGAGCCTTTGGGATAACTGGCTGGCACCCATTAGTACTGACCTCCCTGCCGGGGAAGACATCAGCTATGACGACGATTTTCAGCTGATCCGTGAAGAGGTTAATAAGCTCTCAGGCTTTAATACCGAGCTTATCGGCACCTTGGCTGAAAAGCTGTTGATCCACGGCAGTAAAGATATTCGCGTGGTGGCGTTCTACGTTTGGGCGCGTCTTCAGCAGGAAGGTGAATCCGGCCTGGCACAGGGCCTGACGTTACTTGCTGCCTTGTTGGAACGCTATAACAATCAGGTTCATCCTTGCCGCGAGCGTCCACGTAAAGCCGCTCTGGAATGGCTGGCGGGCAATAAAGTACTCGATACACTGTCGTTATACCCTGAAGTTAACGCGCGCGATTTTCAGCAAGCGGTGGGAGCGCTGGCGGTTATTGCGCAGGTGACCGATAGCTGGGCCCCTGATGCACAGCCTGAACTGGGTGCGCTGTACGGTGCGCTGGAAAACCGGTTGGCTCAATCGGGTGGCGTGGATACGATTGTGCCGCAAGCCAGCAGCAGCGGAGAAGAACCGCCAACACAAAACTCATCCACTTTTACCTCGACTAACTCTGTTATTCATTCCGGGCGTGAATTAATCGACCAGGCAAAACTGCTGGCGAATTATTTGCGCGATCAACCTGATGGCTGGCTCTCTGGCCATCGCCTGATGAAAAGCATTCGCTGGGATACATTGCATCAGTTGCCCGGGCTGGATGCAGGACGTTCCACGCGCCTGACGCCGCCGAAAGTGGACTATCGCGCGCAGCTTAAGCGATTGTATTTGCAGCAAAGTTGGGTTGAGTTGATAGAGCAGGTCGATCGTATGTTTGCCCAAAGCGTGAATCACCTGTGGCTCGATTTGCAGTGGTATCTGCATCAGGCCTTGCTGAAGGCGGGTGCTCCTTGGGAAAGCTGGGCAGATATCGTGCGCAACGATCTGCGTTGTTTCCTCAATCGCATACCTGGCCTGGAAGGGCTGGCCTACAGCGACGGCACTGCTTTTGCCGATGAGGTGACGCTTATCTGGATTAATCAGCACGTGCTCGACAGCGTCGACGGCTGGGGTCATGAAACGGAAAGTGCGACGGCATCTGCACAGGATGACATCCTGCTGCTGGAGACAGAGGCGGTCGCCATAGCGGATAAAGATGGCATTGATGCGGCACTCGGCTGGCTGAATACCCGCCCTGGTGGCGACACGTCCCGCAACCGCTGGCTATTGCGCTTGCTGATGGCCCGCCTCGCCGAACAATATGGCAAAAACGAACTGGCGACGCATCTCCTCAGCGATCTGGATCTCCAGGCCACTTCCTTGACGTTAAGCGACTGGGAGCCAGAACTGTTATTTGAAGTTAAAGCCCGTTCCCTGCGTCTGCTACGCATGAAAGCCAACCGCAGTGACAGCGACAGACTGCGCCTCACTCCCGCCATGGACGCCCTGTTGTCCGGACTGATTTTGCTCGACCCCGTTCGCGCCGCGGTGCTGTGTGGTTAATCTTCGAGCTACCCCATTTACTTATCTTCATTAGGGCTATTTGATGGACGATTTAACCCTGCGTTATTTCGACGCAGAAATGCGTTATTTACGTGATGCCGCAAAAGAGTTTTCCCGCGCGCATCCCGATCGGGCAGCATTGCTCGATCTGGATAAAGCGGGAACGCCCGATCCATACGTGGAGCGCCTGTTCGAAGGCTTCGCTTTTTCGATGGGCCGCCTGCGCGAGAAAATTGATGATGACCTGCCGGAATTGACGGAAGGGCTGGTGAGCCAGCTCTGGCCACACTATCTCAAAACGATCCCGTCAATGTCCGTGGTGTCACTGGATCCTGATATCGCGGCGATGAAGATCGGCGAGACCGTAGACGCGGGGCTGGAGGTTTATTCGCGCCCGGTGGGTGCCAGACAGACCGTTTGCCAGTATCGGACCACACGCGATATGCCACTTAATCCGCTGAAGCTGACGCGTGTGTCGATGGAGACCGAGCCAGATGGAAGGTCACTGCTGCGCCTGCGGCTTGGCTGTAACCCACAGGCCGACTGGAAGCAGTGCGATTTACGCCGTCTGGCGTTTTACCTTGCGGCTGAACCACCGGTCAGTAACGCCCTGCATCTGGCGTTGACCCGTCGGCAGGCGGGGCTGTATTTGCGTATGCCCGGTCAGACCGACAGAATTGCGATTGACGGCGGGTTCTCACCCGGTGGTTTTCGTGAGGAAGACCGTCTCTGGCCGAAAGGCGAAAGCGCGTTTAGCGGTTATCAACTGCTGCTGGAATACTTTACCTTCCGCGACAAATTCCGCTTTGTGCACCTGCATGGCCTAGAGGACATTACGTTTCCTGCGGGCATCACGTATTTTGATATCGAAGTGGTGTTCAGTACCCAGTGGAACAGCGAGTTACCGGTGATGGAAGACGCACTGCATCTGCATTGTGTCCCAGTGATTAACCTGTTCACGCTTCAGGCCGATCCGCTGCGAGTCAATGGGCTCGAAAGCGAATATATGCTGCGCCCACGGCGCTTGCAGGATGGGCATACGGAAATCTACTCCGTGGACTCTGTCCTGGGGTCGAAGCGTACCAGCGATGCGCAATATGTGCCGTTTACCAGTTTCCGTCACCGTGGCGGCATGATGCGCCGTGAAGCACCATCGCGCTATTACCACACCCGTGTGCGTCGAGGTCCGGGCGGGCTGCATGATACGTGGCTGATCCTGGGGGGCGATCTGTGGGAAGCCGATCGGATAATTAGCGGTGAAACGCTGTCGCTGAAAGTAACAGGCACCAACGGCCAACTGCCGCGTAAGGCACTGACCAGTACGCTGTTGGACCGCTGCGAGCAGGTGACGCAAACCCGCCTCAATGTCAGAAACCTGTGTAAGCCGACGCTGCCCGCCTATCCGCCTGCGGAGGACAGCTTCCACTGGCGCGTCCTGAGCCATTTGGGTTCCAGCTTCCTCAATATAATGAGCAGCGCAGAGGTGTTGCGCAGCACGCTTGAGCTTTACAACTGGCATCACGATGAGATGAATCTGCGTCGGCTGGATGCCATTCTCGACGTCCGGCATCATCTGGTTCAACGCTTCGAAAAAGGCCATCTGCTCAGAGGGGTCGATATCGAGGTGACCCTCGATAGTAATGGCTTTAGCGGCGAAGGCGACATCTACCTTTTTGGGGAAATGCTCAATCGTTTTCTTGCGCTCTACAGCGATATTCACTTGTTCAATCAGCTCACTCTTATCGTTCAGCCGGAAAATAAATGCATCAGATGGAAAGAGAATCACAATCAGCGACTGCCCGGCTAACGGCGCAGTTGCAGGGCGATATCAGCCGGACCAATTTTTACCGTTTTTGCCAGTTGCTTGAGCAAAGCCAGCCTGATGCGCCAGCACTCGGCAGCACCTGGCAAATGAGTAATGATCCCATTCGTTTTCGCCCGCATCCCGGAATGGGGTTTCCCTCCGGAGAGTTTAAACGTCTGGATATTCCGGATGAACCTGAAAAAACCGCCAGTGCCCTGGTCACCTTTATGGGGCTATATGGCGTGGAATCTCCACTGCCTACGGCCTGTATTGATGACATTACCCAGCGTCGTGAAGGCCACGAAGCAGTCAGCGATTTTCTGGATATTTTTAACCACCGCTTGATCACCCAGTATTACCGAATCTGGCGCAAATACTCGTGGCCAGCGTCATTTCAGCCGGGCGGGACAGATAAGACGTCCCAGTACCTGTTGAGCCTGGCAGGGCTGGGAATAAAAGGGTGCGCGGAGAATATTGCTACACCTATTTCACGGTTTCTGGCGCTGCCGGGTTTGATGCGCCTGCCTACTCGAACCCGCGAGGGGGTAGTGGCTATCGTGCAATTACTGGCACCCGACACCTTGGCGGACATCGTGCCGCACGATCCTGCCCGTGTGGCGCTAAATTCCACGTTGCGCATGAGCGCCAGCCGTCCGGTATCGCTCGCCAATCGCCCGGTGATGGGCAGCCATGCAATTGATGTGAACCATCAGGCGCACCTGCGGCTCAGCACGGATAATCCCGATGAAGCGATCTCCTGGCTGCCGGATGGCGCACTGCATCGTGATTTTCTCGCGCTGCTGCAGGTTTATCTTGGTGCCCGGCTTGATTTGCGCATCACACTGACACTGGCGCGCGAGCTGCTCCCGGATGCGGCACTGTCCTGTAAAACCGGGGGGAATGGCGTGCTGTTGGGAAGAACCGCAGTGATGCGGAGACAGGCTCAAACACCCCCGGAGGCCGGGCAGAACACCATTACAATTAATCTGGGACGTTACCAGCGCTTGCTGGAACAGCCCCACAGAAGGGAAGCAGATGATGAAGGCAATTATCATGAATAAAGGGATTTCCACCATGGTGCTGGGGTGCTTATTACTGAGCGGTTGCGGGTTAACCCAGAAAGTCAGCGACGGCACCGTGGCGATGACAAAATCTATTTTTTATAAGCAGATAAAAACGCTGCACCTCGATATTCGCGCCCGTGATGCCATCAACAACAATGCCCATGGCAACGCGCTGGCAACCGTGGTCCGCATCTACCAGCTAAAGGACCGCAAGGCGTTTGACAGCAGCGACTATCCCTCTTTATTCGCCTCCGACAGCGAGGCGATAAAGTCCGACCTGGTCGCTGAAAAGGACCTGCGCGTTCGTCCTGGCGAAGCGGTGAGCGTGGATATGCCGATGGAAGAGAGTGCCCAGTTCGTCGCAGTCGCAGCCATGTTTCTCGAGCCGGATCAGGAGAAAAATACCTGGCGTGTGGTCATGAGCCGTGAGGATTTGGATCCTGATGATGCCCGACACATGGAGCTTAACCAGCAAACGTTAATCCTGTTACCCGTTAAGGATGACTAATGCCTGACAGCCACTTAACTCCGTCGCTCTACGAACTCCTGTATGGCAATTTCACCGGCGGCCTCGATCTCCATCAGGTCAGCGAACAGAACCAGGTGATTTTGTCGGTGCTGGACAACATGCAGCGGATCCTGAATTGTCGCGCCGGGACGCTGGCGCACATTCCGGATTACGGCCTGCCGGACATGACGACTATTCTGCAAGGCCTGCCGGGTACCGCGCATCAGCTAATGAACACGCTGTCTGCAGTGCTGCTCAAATACGAGCCGCGGTTGAACAGCATCAACGTGGTGATGCAAGACCAGACGATCCCCGGCGAGTTGCGCTATGCGATTGATGCCGAACTCAAAGGTGTTGGCCTGGTGCGCTATGGCACCGAGTTTATGCCCGAAGGCCGGGTGTTGATTCGTCACCTTAAGCAGCAGAACTATTTTGATAATAAAGCCCGAATCTAAGTAAGCCTTATTTGGGCATTCAATGGCAGGGAAAGCATGTCAGCCAAAGCGCAATTTCTTAAAAAACTTCAGGACCAGCAGCCTGGCCGTCGCGATTTTGACAGCAAAAGTGAAGCCGATATCGCAGAGCTGCGTCTGCGGATGGACGAGCTTCAAGAAATGATGGACGCGTGGCTCGCGGGTACCGGGATCTGTATTGAATCCTACGATGTCGTGCTCAGCGATTTGCTGGCAGGGCGCAAAACGTTCAGCGTAACGGCGCTGAAACTGCACTACGACAACCGGGAGATAAAATTCACGCCGGTATATTTGTACGGACAGGGCGTTACCGGCTGCGTTGAAGTCAGCCTCTGGATCGAAGGGCGTGTTACTCCACAGTACCGCTTATTTATGCGATGCAGCGAAAGCATCAACTGGACCTGTAGCCCGGCAGCCATCCCCGGTGCGCGCAGAAGAGCGTTCAGTGAGGATGCATTCTTCGAAATGATTACCGGGCTTCTGGCCTGATAACATGCCATTTAGGGATTAAATCACTATGTACGACGCAAAACCTCGTCCGGTAAGAACCGGCGGCGATCCGCGGGCCCTTGCGGACTTCACCACCCTGCGTGACGAGATGAACAAACTGACGCACCCGGCTCGCCCGGACGTGAACTGGGCGCGGGTCGAAAGCCTTTCCCTTTCGCTGTTTGAACAAAATGGCGTTGAGCTGCAAACCGCTGCCTGGTACACCCTGGCCCGCAGTCATTTAGCACGAATCAACGGGTTGAATGAAGGCGCGGCAATCCTTAACGCGCTACTGGCGCATCAGTGGGCGCAAGTCTGGCCGCTGCAAACCGCTTCCAGAGTGGAAATTCTCAGCGGACTTAGCCAACGTTTACAGAAAGTGTTCCGCACTTTTACGCTAACCCACGAAGACCAGCCTGCGTTGTATGAAGCGGAAAAGCAGCTTCGTGCGCTGGAGGATATCCTGACGCGTCAGGGACTGAAGCAGGTCTGCCAACTCTCTCCGCTGTTGGTCCAGATATCCAGTGCGGTGACCCGGCTTGAAAACAGCGCCCCTCAGGAACCGCTAGCCCCGGTGATTACATTGCCGGTTCAGGCATTACCGGAATCCGTTGTCGAGAGCGAGCGAGTAACGGACAACCGTCTGGTGTACGTGATCCGGACCGAACCAGAAGTGACACTCGACGTGGTACACGAACATTCCCCGGTATTGCCTGCGCAGCCTCGTTGGCCTGCGTTCGCCGCTGGTGCGTGTTCAGCATTGCTGGTGGGAGCTGTGGCGCTGTGGGGCTGGAATGCCTTGTCGCAGGTCGATGCCCCCGCTCAGGCACTGAGCGCATCGGTCGCGCCATTGCCACAACCGTTAAGCAATGCCGAAATCGAGCGGCTACGCGAAGGCGGCATAGGCAAGTTGAATGCTGATGGGTGGCTGAAACAAGCCGCCTCCCGGCTGGATGCGCTTGCATCATTGTCGCCGCTATGGGCGCAACGGCAGGGCAATGCGCTGCTGGATCAGGCGCAAACCCTGTGGCCGGAAAAGCCACAGGTAGTCGTTATGCGTGATCTGTGGCAGCAAAAAATGGCGTTGAACCGGATGACGGACGAGACGCTTAATGGCTGGCATGACGGTATGGTGACGCTGCAACGGCTAGCTGACCAGTTGAATGCGCTCGATGGGCAAAAGGGAAAATACCTCACCGTCAGCGAGCTGAAGTCGCAGGTGTTTGCTGCAACCCAGGCTTTTAATCGCTCGGTACCGACAGAGGAATTGTTGCGACAAATGGCGGCGCAGGATAATTCGCAGCGCATTTCTGGCGAGCAGAAACTGCAAACCGAGCAGCGCCTGAAACAGCTGGTTACCCGTTATGCACAGCTCGAGAACGCGCAGAAAGGGGACTGATCTCCTGCCAAATCGCAGGGTATCTCTGATTTACCCCAGTAAAACAAAATGCTGCTGTGCAAATCACTTATACTGCCGACAAATAGATCAATCGAAGTCATCTCGCTGGTATGTATATTTCGACACGCATTAAAGTGGTTATCCATCTCTGCGCATTCCTCGTTGTGCTGTATAGCCTGACGATGCTTCCGCCTATGCTGCTGGCGTTGGTGGATAAGGAGCGCAGCCTGTTTGCGTTCTTGTCGACGTTTGCCATTTTCTTTCCCGCCGGGCTAATTGGCTGGGGGTTAACGCGCCAGTCGAAAATTCAGCTCGAAACCCGGGACGGATTTATCATCATCGTCCTGTTCTGGCTACTGTTTTCGTTGATAAGCGCCATGCCGCTGTGGCTGGATGACTCGCTGAATGTCTCCCTGGCCGACGCGATGTTTGAGGGCGTGTCCGGGATAACCACCACTGGCGCGTCTATTTTCAGCGACGTGACGCATCTGCCTCGATCGATTCTCTATTACCGCTCACAGCTGAACTTTATTGGCGGGTTAGGCGTTATCGTCCTGGCAGTTGCGGTGCTGCCGCTGCTGGGTATCGGGGGCATGAAGCTGTATCAGTCAGAAATGCCGGGGCCGTTTAAAGAAGAGCGCCTGACGCCGCGTCTGGCGGACACCTCGAAAAGCCTGTGGTTTACCTACATGCTGCTGGGCATGACCTGCACACTGGCGTTTTACCTTGCCGGAATGCCGTTTTTCGACGCGCTGTGCCATGGTTTATCGACCGTTTCACTGGGTGGTTTTTCCACCCAAAGCGAGAGTATTGGCTACTACAACAGCTACGCCATCGAATTGGTGGCGGGCGGGTTTTCGCTGCTGTCGGCGGTGAACTTTACGCTCTATTTCGTCGCACTTTCGCGCCGCAGTCTTAAGCCTTTCCGTCGCAACAGCGAGCTGCGCTTTTTCCTTTGTGTGGTGATGCTGGTGGTCGCGATAATCACCTTCGAAGTCTGGCGGGCTGGCATGTACGCCCTGCCTGCGTCGTTCGTGCACTCCTTCTTCCTTGTCAGCTCGATGATTACCGATAACGGGCTGGCCACGGCGGATTACGCCTCATGGCCCACGCACGTGGTCGTTTTGCTGTTGTCTGCGAGTTTCTTCGGCGGCTGCGTGGGGTCAACCTGCGGCGGGATTAAGGCGCTGCGATTCCTGATCCTGTTCCGCCAGAGCCGCCACGAAGTGCACCAACTGGCGCATCCACGCGCGATTATGAGCGTGCGTGTGGGCAACACGGTGATTAATGACAGGGTGATGCGATCGGTCTGGAGTTTCTTCTTTTTGTACATTTTCTGCACCTGTTCATTCATCTGGGCGTTGAATCTGCTGGGGTACGATTTGCTTACATCGTTTGCCTCCGTTGCCGCCTGCATTAATAATATGGGCTTAGGATTTGGCGCGACTGCGACGGGCTTCGGTACGCTCAACGACGCGGCAAAATATTTGTTGTGCGGGGCAATGCTACTGGGTCGTCTGGAGATTTATCCGGTGTTAATCCTCTTGTCGCGGACCTTCTGGCGCAGTTAAGTGATTCCCACAACCTATAAGTGGAGGCGAGCGTGAATATCAGCGACGTAGCGAAAAGAACCGGTTTAACCAGCAAAGCGATTCGTTTTTACGAAGAGAAGGGGTTGGTCACACCGCCATTGCGCAGCGATAACGGCTACCGCAGCTACACGCAAAAACATCTGGAAGAGTTGACGCTACTGCGTCAGGCACGCCAGGTGGGGTTCAATCTGGAAGAGTGTGGCGAGCTGGTGAATCTGTTCAACGATCCTGGGCGTCACAGTGCTGATGTGAAGGCGCGTACGTTGCAAAAAGTGGCTGACATAGAAAGGCACATCACGGAATTGCAGAGCATGCGTGAACAACTTCTGGCGCTGGCGGATGCCTGTCCTGGAGATGACAGCGCCGACTGCCCGATTATTGATAATCTGTCCGGCTGCTGTCATCGCAAAAGTAACTAGTGTGGGCGCACCTTTAAGGTAATGCCTTCCACTGCGAACACTTCTACACGGGTCCCTGCCGGAAGATCGTCTTCGGCAAGAACCGGCCATGAACTGTCGCCAACGCGCATGTGACCACGCCCGTTGATGAGTGTCGTATCCAGCGTGAAGATTTTACCGACCAGTTGCTGACCGCGCTGATTGAGCTGGCTATCTGCGCGCGGCTGTTGGCGAACACGATTCGACAGCCAACGCCACCATAGCCAGGCGGCGAGCAGCGTCAGTACCGCAAACACCACCCCTTGCCACTCCCAGCCAAACGGCAGCAGCCACACCAGCAGGCCGGTGACAATCGCCGCTACGCCGCTCCACAGAAGATAGCCATTCCCGCCTAGCATTTCTGCCGCCAGCAGCACGCCGCCGAGGCTCAGCCAGAAAATGTGCGGGTGGACGAGAAGGGCATCAATCATGGTTTTTTCCGCTCACCAGCGCTGTCTTTCACCAGTTCAGCAATCCCAGCAATCGAACCCATCAGGCTGCTGGCATCCAGCGGCATCATCACCACTTTGCTGTTATTCGCTGAGCCAATCTGCTGTAACGCATCGGTGTATTTCTGCGCGATGAAGTAGTTCACGGCCTGGATATCCCCGGCGGCAATCGCTTCGGATACCATTTGCGTCGCGCGGGCTTCCGCTTCGGCTGAACGTTCACGCGCTTCTGCCTGCAGGAACGTAGACTGACGCTCACCTTCCGCTTTGAGAATTTTCGACTGCTTCTCACCTTCGGCTTTGACGATCTGCGCCTGGCGGATCCCTTCAGCCTCCAGGATGTAAGCTCGCTTGGTTCGTTCGGCTTTCATCTGCGCATTCATGGCGTCGATAAGTTCAGCCGGTGGACGAACGTCGCGAATTTCGATACGGGTGATTTTAATGCCCCACGGATTGGTGGCTTCATCCACGATATGCAGCAGGCGGGTGTTGATGTTGTCACGCTGGGAGAGCATTTCGTCGAGCTCCATCGAGCCCAGTACGGTACGGATGTTGGTCATCGTCAGGTTGATGATCGCCAGTTCCAGGTTGCTGACTTCATACGCCGCTTTCGGGGCATCAATCACCTGAATAAAACACACCGCATCAATGGAAACGTTGGCGTTATCCTTGGAGATGACTTCCTGGGATGGAATGTCCAGAACCTGTTCCATCATATTGATTTTGCGGCCAATCCGGTCCATGAATGGCACCACCAGACTCAAGCCAGGATTAAGGGTGTTGGTATAACGGCCAAAACGCTCGACCGTCCATTGATAACCCTGAGGAACGATCTTGACGCCTGCGCCCACAATCACCAGCGCGACGAAGATCAGTACGGGAATAAAGACGAGCATTTAAAACCTCCTGTTTTTGCCTGATAGCCGACTACCTTCGTCAGCCCGATACCTGAAAGTATAACTTTTATCCTTCTCAGCGCGAAGGCCGGGTGCATACAATAACGAGGAACAGGCGCGTAAAACGGGAAAAAAATGAAGGAATTATTGCAGGTTAATCCGCTGGGATATCAGCCAGGCGGCACGCCGCTTTTGCACAATATCAATCTGACGTTGAATGAAGGACAATTTACGCTGATTACCGGGCCGTCTGGCCGTGGGAAATGCAGAGAATTGCGCTGATTCGCAATCTGCAATTTTTACCGAAAGTATTATTGCTGGATGAGCATAATAAGCAGACTGTGAACGAGAGTATTCACCGCTACGTCAAAGAGCAGCGGGTTTGTGTGCTGTAGGACTGTGCTACAACAACCTCGGGCAGCGTTTTAGCAGTGAACAGCAGCAAATTCAGGAAAAATTGATCCTCGGTGCCACGCCGAAAGTGGCGTCAGAGCGCCTGACCCGCGAAAGCATTCGCGCCTCACTAATTCCGACTGTAGATTCGGCCAAAACCGTCGGGCAGGTGAGTCTACCTGGCATGATGTCAGGCTTGATTTTCGCCGCTGCCGACCCGGTAAAAGCGATTAAGTATTAGGTTATTGTCACGTTTATGCTGCTTTCGACCGCCAGTCTGTCGACTATTATTACCTGCTACCTGACCTATCGGAAGTTCTATAATTCGCGGCATCAGCTGGTGGTGAAGCAAATAAAAAAGCCGGAATGAGCTTCCGGCTTTTGTCGTCAAGACACGGTCACTGGCTTGCTATGCGAAGCGCCAGCAGGCTACGTAATTAGTAGAGCAGGGAGTACAGCAGACGGCGGTATTTCGAGGCCAATGCATCGCCGGTGCCGAGTGCCGCGAGAATTTCCTGCAGCATTTTGCGCGCCTGACCATCCGCCGCGCCCAGGTCTTTCCTCAAATGGCTGAACAGCAGTTCCAGCGCTTCTTCATTGCGCCCAACCTGATGCAGCTGCAGCGCCAGCTGCGACGCGAGAGCCGCATCTTCTGGATATTCCGCCACCTGCTGTTGCAGCTGCTGGATTTCCGGGGTATCAGCCGCCTGTTTCAGCAGCTCAATCTGCGCCACCAGGCCCTGATAACGGGTGTCCTGATCCTGCATTGGCACGGTTTTCAGCGTCGCTGCTGCCTCTTCCGAACGGTTAAGGGCAATCTGTGTTTCCGCCAGCAAAAGGCCTATCTGGCTGTCCTGATTCGACAACTGCCACGCGTCTTTCAGCAGCGGCAGCGCATCGGCGTGATTACCTTCCTGCATCAGCAGCATTGCCTGCTGGGCTTTCAGCTCTTCTTCACGCGGCAGGAATTTATCGAGCAGCGTACGAATAACGTCTTCCGGCTGTGGGCCCTGGAAACCGTCGACCGGCTGACCGTTCTGGAACAGATACACGGTCGGAATAGCGCGCAGGCCAAACTGAGAGGCAATCATCTGCTCGGCGTCGCAGTCGAGTTTCGCCAGAATGAACTGACCGTTGTATTGGTTAGCGAGGCTTTCCAGTAGCGGGGTTAACTGCTCGCAGTGCTGGCTACGCGGTGACCAGAAGTAGAACAACACCGGAAGAGTGGCGGACTGCTCCAGGGTCTGGTGCAGGTTAGCTTCGGTAATGTTAACGATATACTGTGCAGACATAAGGCATTCTCTTTATTCGATATGAGTCGATATCTCATTGAGATGGGGGCGGAGGACGATGCTTCAACTCAACCCTGCAAAATTTTGTCCATCATTCGGCCCGGCAACAGACGCTTGAGCAGCATCACCGCGTGGGTCACCAGCGTCACCGGATAGCGTATTTTCGGCTTTTCGCTGGTGAAAGCATGGCGCACTTTTGCCACCACCGCCTCCGGCCCGAGAGTAAAACGGGCGGCGATACCTGGATTTTCGACGGGTTTGTCGGCCTGGGTCTGGTTGACGTTTTCCGTGAAGCGGGTGCGGATCGGGCCGGGCTCAATCAGGCAGACTTTAATTCCGCTGTGGCGCAGTTCCATACGCAGCGCGTCGGACCAGGCTTCCAGTGCATATTTACTGGCGGCATACGCCCCACGGCCCGGCGTGGAAATCAGGCCCATGACTGAAGATGTCATCACAATCCGGCCTTCGCCGTGCGGCACCATAGCCGGCAGCAGGCGCATAGTCAGCTGATGCGCCCCGAAGACGTTAGTGGAAAATTGCTGCTCCAACTGCGTGCGGCTCAGGGTATTCAGTGGACCATATACGCCAAAACCGGCGTTATTAAAAATGCCGTACAGGCGGTTTTCAGTAAGAGTGAGAATTTCGTCGGCGGCGCGATCCACGCTGTCAGGCGAATCCAAATCAAGAATAATTCCCGTCAGCCCCTGATCTGACATGCGGGCCACGTCTTCTGGCTTGCGGCAAGCGGCCAGTACGCGAAAGCCCTGGCGTTTCAGCTCAAGCGCACTTTCCAGCCCAATACCGCTGGAACATCCTGTTATTAAGACCGTTTTTTGCATAACTTTACCTGAAGACAACCCCTGATATTCAGGAGTCGTGTTTAACTAAGGGAGCCAGGCGTGTCGCCATCCAGTCCGCTATAAACGGCTGCGCGTCACGATTGGGGTGAATACCATCATCCTGCATCCATTGCGGTTTCAGATAGACCTCTTCCATGAAAAATGGCAGCAGAGGAATATCGAACTCTTTGGCAAGCTGCGGATACATCGCGCTAAAGGCCTCATTATACCGACGGCCATAGTTCGCAGGCAGACGAATTTGCATCAAAAGCGGTTCGGCGTTGGCAGCTTTAATTTGTCTGATAACCGTTCGCAAGGTTTGCTCGGTTTGTTGAGGCTGAAACCCGCGAAGGCCATCGTTACCGCCCAGTTCGACTAACACCCAGCGCGGCTGGTGCTGCTTGAGCAGCGCTGGCAGGCGCGCCAGCCCCTGCTGCGATGTATCACCGCTAATACTGGCGTTGACAACCTCGGTCTTCGGCTGCCACTTTTCATTAAGGAGCGCGGGCCATGCGGCCGTTGCCGCCATGCGATACCCGGCGCTCAGACTGTCACCCAGAATTAACAGCGTGTCGGCAAATGCGGCGCGGCAGGTTAACAGCAAAAGAAACAGGAACGGCACATGCCAGCGGAAAACATACTTGAAGTTCATCATCTTAAGAAATCCGTCGGTCAGGGGGAGCAGGAGCTATCCATCCTCACCGGAGTTGAGCTGGTTGTCAAACGAGGCCAGAGCATTGCGTTAGTGGGGGAATCCGGTTCCGGCAAGTCGACGCTGCTGGCGATCCTCGCCGGGCTGGACGATGGTAGCAGCGGGGAAGTGAAGTTGATTGGCCAACCTCTGCACGCGATGGACGAAGAGGCGCGCGCCGGCCTACGGGCCCGCCATGTCGGCTTTGTGTTTCAATCTTTCATGCTGATCCCGACGCTCAACGCGCTGGAAAACGTCGAACTCCCGGCCCTGCTGCGCGGTGAAACCGACAGTCAGGGGCGCAGCCACGCGAAGTCGCTGCTGGAACAATTAGGGCTCGGCAAACGTCTGCATCATCTTCCTGCACAGCTTTCCGGTGGCGAACAACAGCGTGTGGCGCTGGCCCGCGCGTTTAACGGTCGGCCAGACTTGCTGTTCGCCGATGAACCCACGGGCAATCTTGACCGGCAAACTGGCGATCGCATTGCCGATTTGCTGTTTTCGCTTAACCAGGAGCATGGCACCACGCTGGTTCTGGTGACGCACGATCCGGCGCTGGCGGCGCGCTGTGATCGACGCCTGCGGCTGGTGAATGGTCAGTTGCAGGAGGAATCATGATTGCCCGTTGGTTTTGGCGCGAATGGCGTTCGCCATCACTGCTGATTGTCTGGCTGGCGCTGAGCCTGGCGGTGGCCTGTGTGCTGGCGCTCGGTAATATCAGCGACCGCATGGACAAAGGGCTGAGTCAGCAAAGCCGTGAATTTATGGCGGGTGACAGAACGCTGCGCAGTGCGCGTGCCGCGCCGGAGGAATGGCTGAATAAAGCCCGCGAAATGAGGCTAAAGGTCGGCGAGCAGCTCAGTTTTGCCACCATGACTTTCGCCGGTGATACCCCGCAATTGGCGAGTGTGAAAGCGGTGGATGACGTTTATCCGATGTATGGCCAGCTGGACACCCAACCGCCGGGGCTGAAGCCGCAGGCGGGCAGCGTGCTGTTAGCCGCCCGGTTGATGGCACTGCTGAACCTGAAAACGGGGGACACAATCGACGTCGGCGATGCGACGCTTCGTATTGCCGGCGAAATCCTGCAGGAGCCGGATTCCGGCTTCAACCCGTTCCAGATGGCACCGCGACTGATGATGAACATCGCCGACGTGGCAAAAACCGGGGCTGTACAGCCGGGGAGTCGTGTCAGTTGGCGTTACAAATTTGGTGGCACGGCGCAGCAGATTGAAGCCTACGAGAAATGGTTGTTACCGCAACTGAAGCCTGATCAGCGCTGGATTGGCCTTGAGCAGGATGAGGGCGCACTCGGTAAATCTCTTGAACGCTCGCAGCAATTTTTACTGCTGTCCGCGCTGCTGACACTGCTGCTGGCGGTCGCGGCGGTTGCGGTGGCGATGGGGCATTATTGCCGTAGCCGTTACGATCTGGTGGCGGTGCTTAAAACCCTGGGGGCAGGGCGGGCGCAGCTGCGTAAGCTGATCCTCGGTCAGTGGGCGATGCTCCTGCTGTTGTCGTTGGTCACCGGCGGCGCGATGGGGTTGCTGTTTGAACGTGTGTTGATGGTGCTACTCAAACCGGTGCTGCCTGCCGCGTTGCCGCCTGCAAGCCTGTGGCCGTGGCTGTGGGCTATTGGCGCGATGGTGGTGATTTCACTGCTGGTGGGAATGCGACCATGGCGTCTTCTGCTGGCGACCCAGCCATTGCGCGTATTGCGCCGAGATGCGGTGGCGAACGTCTGGCCGCTGAAATTTTACATTCCGGTCATTACGGTAGTGATTGTGCTGTTGCTGGCCTGGTTGATGGGCGGATCAATGCTCCTGTGGTCGGTGCTGGCGGGCGCAGTCGTGCTGGCTGTGCTGTGCGGGCTGGTGGGCTGGGTACTCCTGAACGTACTCCGACGCGTAACGCTGAAATCGCTGGCGCTGCGTCTGGCGGTAAGCCGCTTGCTGCGTCAGCCGTGGTCCACACTCAGCCAGCTGGCGGCATTCTCGCTCTCCTTCATGCTGCTGGCATTGCTGCTGGTGCTTCGCGGCGATTTACTTGACCGCTGGCAGCAGCAGCTTCCGCCTGAAAGCCCGAACTACTTCCTGATCAACATTGCGCCAGAGCAGGTCGGGCCGATGAAGGCCTTCCTGGCCGAACATCAGGTGATCCCGTCGACGTTCTACCCGATCGTGCGTGCGCGTCTGACGGACATTAACGGTCAGACGACGGACGGCAATAAAGACGAAGCGCTAAACCGCGAGCTGAACCTGACCTGGCAAAGCCAGCCGCTGGAACACAATGCGGTAACCGATGGCAGCTGGCCGCCGAAAGCGGGAGAAGTGTCGATTGAGGAAGGCCTGGCGAAGCGTCTGAACATTGGGCTCGGCGACAGCGTAACCTTTACCGGCGATACCCAAGCGTTCAGCGCGAAAGTCACCAGCCTGCGTAAAGTGGACTGGGAAAGCCTGCGGCCAAACTTCTTCTTTATCTTCCCAACCGGGGCGCTGGACGGGCAGCCGCAAAGCTGGCTCACCAGTTTCCGCTGGGACAACGGCAACGCGCTGCTGACTCAGCTGAATCGCGAATTCCCGACCGTCAGTCTGTTGGACATCGGCGCTATTCTCAAGCAGATCGGGCAGGTGCTGGAGCAGGTCAGCCGGGCGCTGGAAGTGATGGTGGTGCTGGTGACCGCCTGTGGCGTGCTATTGCTGTTAGCGCAGGTTCAGGTGGGGATGCGACAACGTCATCAGGAGCTGGTGGTCTGGCGCACGCTGGGCGCAGGAAAATCATTGCTACGCACCACGTTGTGGGCTGAGTTTGCCTTACTGGGGCTGGTATCCGGGTTGGTGGCGGCTATTGGCGCAGAAACCGCGCTGGCGGTGTTGCAGACGAAAGTCTTCGATTTCCCATGGGAGCCTGACTGGCGACTGTGGGTCACGCTGCCGCTAAGTGGTGGGGTAATGCTCTCGCTGTGCGGCGGCTGGTTAGGACTGCGGCTGCTGAAAGGCAAAGCGCTGTTCCGTCAGTTCAACGTGTAACTCCGCCTGGCGGCGCTATGCTTACACGGGCCTACTGGTTTTGTAGGCCCGATAAGTGCAGTGCCACCGGGGAAAATGGGTTATGCCGCCAGCCAGGCGGCAACGTCCTCATAGCTACCTCGGAACACAATCATTCCCGCTTTTTTACTGAGCTGATAGCGGTACATTGGATCGTAATATTCCACCAATAACGGTTTAAGCCAGCTGAAATGTACCTCAGTGGATGCGCCGCGTTGCTGCTGAAGCAAGGCTTCGTCGAGGCTTGCCGTCAGTTCGGCAAAGCGCTGCAATCCTAAACGGCGGCGGATGGCGAACAGACCCTGATGCAGATAGTCGCTGTATTCCTGCCAGCCTTGCTCTTCGCCGAACGCTTGCAAAAAATCATGGTGCATGCGGGTGAAATACTCATCTCGAAGGCGCTCCAGCCGCACCTCAAACGGATCCTCTACCACCGCAATGGATGACTGCGCCATCCTATTACGCAGGCATTCTGGCAAGTGGTTAGCCCCAATCATGTGACCTTCATCTTCGATAACCCAACGCGCGGCGTCTTTTTGCAACAGCGCTATGGCCAGTTCATTTTCAAAACTTGCCTGTGAAAGCTGCGGCTGAAGCGTACGGCCAAAGGACGAACCGCGGTGATGGGCGAGCCCTTCGAGATCGATACCTGATGCCTGAGACTGTACCAGCTGGGTTTTTCCGTTACCGGTGCAACCGCCAATCAGCACCATTGGTCGCTCGACATATTCTGCGGTCACGGTGATGGCGGTCTGACGCAAGGATTTATAGCCGCCTGCGATCAGCGGCAGATCCACTCCGGCCTCGTGCAGCCAGTGCTGGGTAATGTGCGAGCGCTGACCGCCACGCGCACAGCACAGCAGGGCATCCGGGTGGCGGTGAATCGCGTCGAACCAAGCGTCTAAACGTTGTTGGCGCTTTTCACCGGCGACCAGTGTGTGGCCGAGTTTCAGCGCGGCATCCGCCCCGTGGCGTTTGTAGCAAGTCCCAACGGCGGCGCGTTCGTCGTCATTCATCAGCGGGAGGTTAATACCTGTTGGCATTGCCCCTTGTTGAAACTCTATCGGGGCGCGTACGTCGATGATGGGCGTGTTGCCTGCGAGAATTTGTCGGAAGTTTACTGCGGGTCGGGTGGTATGTGGCATGGTTAAAGACTCTGGAGCGATACACCCCGGCATTTTACGCCACGTGAGGGGTGATAGCTTGATATTCGCCATTCGTTTAGCAAAAAGGTGTCATAAACCCGCGGATTTCTGGCCGCCGCTGTTGAAACAGGCCAACGATATCCTCAACAACTTTGCCGCTGTGGGCGGTATGCCAGGCAAGACTCAGTGGCGAGGCTGCTCTCATGGCAGGAATAGCTCGACTAACCAGCTGACCTTGTGCAATCAGCGGCTGGCAAAGCGGTAACGGTAAAAAACCGATCCCCACACCGGCAATATGCGCGGCGACTTTCGTCTCGATATCGGGCACCAAAATTTCTTTTTGTCCCGGCAGCCGCCAGGCCACTCGCTTGGTCAACCGGCGCGCGCTGTCGGCAATGTTGACCGCCGGATAGCGGCGGAGCAGGGCCTCAGTGAGCGGGGCTTCGGACTGGTTAAGTGGGTGAGTGGGAGACATCACAAACAGCCACTGAACCTCGCCGAGGGGTTCAATAGCGATGGTATCTGACAGGGCCTCAGTGCCGGTCACGCCAATCGCCAGTGAAAAATCATCGTGCAGCAGCGTGTCCCAGACGCCCATGTAAATCTGGCGAGAAAAATGAAACTGGGTAAAGGGATAACGCCCGACCAGCCACGCCAACAGCTGCGAGACGGCGAGCGGGCTATACATCAGGTTATTGACCACGATATTCACCTGGCGCTCAATGCCGTCGTTAATTTGCCGGAGTTCACCGGACATGCCGTCTATCCAACCCAGCCACTCTCGTGCCTGAGCCAGGAGGTGATCTCCGGCAGGCGTCAGCGAAACACTGCGTGTTGTCCGGCAAAAGAGGGCGACGCCGGTGTTCTCTTCGAGCAACTTAATACGATAGCTGATCGTGGCTGTTGTTTTGCACAAACGCTCAGCGGCTCTGGAGAAGCTACCGGTTTCAGCAATGCACAGAAAGGTGCGCAGCGTTTCAATATCAAACATAGTACATTCCAATAGTGAGCTGATTTATAAGCACTTTCTCATAATTACCATTGGTAAATTGTGGTCTTTATCTTGTTTTGGAAAAATATTCCAACTTTTAGGTTGCTGTTAATTTGAGAAGGTTCTAGATTAGCCACAGAGAGAAGTTCAGGGCCGAAAGGGATCGGGATCACAAGGGAAAACAAGATGAAACTTGAGGTAAAGCCGCTGAATCGTGCGGAGTTTGCGGAGTATGGTGACGTAATTGAAACCGAAGGCCAGGATTTTTTCTTTATCAATAACGGCCAGGTGCAGCGCTTTCACGATCTGGCACACGTCGAGATCCTTGAGCAGGACCGGACGCTGATCAGCATTAATCAGGCGCAGCCTGTCGCGCTTCCCATCATCGTTACGGAGCTGGAGCGGCATCCGCTTGGCACACAAGCATTTGTACCTCTGCACGGCGAACCCTTCGTCATTGTCGTGGCGCTGGGGGGCGATGACGTTGATTTAACGACTTTGCGCGCGTTTATCACTAACGGGCAGCAGGGGGTAAATTATCACCGTAACGTCTGGCATCACCCACTGTTTGCCTGGCAAAAACAAACCCAATTTCTGACCATCGATCGCGGTGGAAATGATAACTGCGACGTGGTTTCTGTCCCGTCGCACGAGCTGGTAATTTGTTGAGGTATCCCGTGACGCTGCCGGTTATCTTGCATAAGATATCGAACTTATGCTTAACGTAAGCTGGCGGAGAAGACGGAAAAAATGACAGAAGTACGACGGCGCGGCAGGCCAGGCCTGGCAGAACCGACCGCGCAAAAAGGGGCGCAGGCCCTGGAGCGAGGCATCGCGATTATGCAGTATCTGGCCAAAAGCGGCGGCAGTTCTTCGGTTAGCGATATTTCGGTGAATCTCGACTTGCCTCTGACCACCGCCTTTCGCTTGCTGAAGGTGCTGGAAAGCGCAGATTTTGTCTACCAGGACAATCAGTTAGGTTGGTGGCATATTGGGCTGGGCGTGTTTAACGTCGGCACGGCCTACATCCACAACCGTGACGTCCTGTCGGTCGCTGGGCCGTTTATGCGCCGTCTGATGCTGATGTCAGGGGAAACGGTGAATGTGGCTATCCGCAACGGTAACGAAGCTGTGTTGATAGGGCAGCAGGAGTGTAAGGCGATGGTCAGAATGTGTGCCCCGCTGGGTAGCCGTCTGCCGCTTCACGCATCCGGTGCGGGGAAAGCGTTACTCTATCCGATAGGTGAAGAGGCGCTGATGGACGCGATTTTGAAAACGGGTTTGCAGCGCTTTACGCCGACGACCCTGATCGACCTGCCGGTGTTGCAAAAAGACCTGGAGGGCGCGCGTCAGCGGGGCTATTGCATCGATCAGGAAGAACACGTTATTGGGCTGAACTGTATCGCCTCAGCCATTTACGATGATGTAGGCAGCGTGGTGGCCGCCATCTCTATCTCTGGACCAGCCTCACGCTTAACGCCGGATCGCTTTGCCAGCCAAGGCGAGTTGGTATATCAGACGGCTATGGATATCAGTACTGCGCTTGGCCTGAAAACAGCCAGAGCATAAGCGCCGAATCCCGCTCGACGGAGCGGGTTTTTTTGGTGAATTTACAGTGTTGGAATATTTTTCCAAAAATTAAGGTGGAACGGAAATGGCAAGAATGCGAGCCGTGGATGCGGCAATGTATGTCCTGGAAAAAGAAGGTGTGAACACCGCATTTGGTGTGCCGGGTGCGGCGATTAATCCTTTTTATTCTGCAATGCGTCAACATGGCGGCATCCGTCACGTGCTGGCGCGCCACGTGGAAGGCGCTTCCCACATGGCGGAGGGTTACACCCGTGCAACGGCCGGGAATATCGGCGTCTGTCTGGGGACGTCTGGCCCGGCAGGGACAGATATGATAACCGCGCTGTATTCAGCTTCGGCAGATTCAATTCCTATTCTGTGCATTACCGGCCAGGCCCCGCGTGCCCGCTTGCATAAAGAAGATTTTCAGGCAGTGGATATCGAATCCATTGCCAAGCCAGTGAGCAAATGGGCTGTGACCGTGCGCGAAGCGGCGTTGGTGCCGCGCGTACTGCAACAGGCATTTCACTTGATGCGCTCAGGCCGCCCTGGGCCGGTGTTGGTCGATCTGCCTTACGACGTGCAGGTGGCAGAAATTGAGTTTGATCCTGACATGTACGAACCGCTAGCGGTCTACAAACCTGCGGCTTCCCGCACGCAAATTGAAAGAGCCATCGACATGCTGATGCAAGCCGAGCATCCGGTGATTGTCGCTGGGGGCGGGGTAATTAATGCTGATGCGGCTGCGCTGTTACAACGTTTTGCCGAGCTGACGCAGGTGCCGGTGATCCCAACCCTGATGGGATGGGGCTGCATTCCAGACGATCATGAACTGATGGCCGGAATGGTCGGGTTGCAAACGGCGCACCGCTATGGGAATGCCACGCTGTTGGCCTCCGATCTGGTGTTGGGCATTGGCAACCGTTTTGCCAATCGCCATACCGGTTCGGTAGAGAAATACACCGAAGGGCGCAAAATCATCCATATCGACATCGAGCCGACGCAGATTGGACGCGTGCTATGCCCGGACTTAGGCATTGTCTCCGATGCGAAAGTAGCGCTGACTCAGCTGGTTGAGGTGGCGGAAGCGCGGCAAAAAGCCGGGCGGTTGCCGTGTCGCGACGCATGGGTGGCCGACTGCCAGCAGCGTAAACGCACCCTGCTGCGCAAAACGCACTTTGACAACGTGCCGGTCAAACCGCAGCGCGTCTACGAAGAGATGAACAAGGCCTTCAGCCGCGACGTATGCTACGTCACCACCATTGGCCTGTCGCAAATCGCCGCAGCGCAAATGCTGCATGTGTTTAAAGACCGCCACTGGATCAACTGTGGCCAGGCGGGTCCATTAGGCTGGACGCTTCCGGCGGCCCTCGGCGTTTGCATCGCGGATCCTAAACGTGAAGTGGTGGCGATCTCTGGCGACTTCGATTTCCAGTTCATGATTGAAGAACTTGCCGTCGGCGCGCAGTTCAACATTCCGTATATCCACGTGCTGGTGAATAACGCCTATCTGGGCCTTATCCGCCAATCACAGCGCGCCTTTGATATGGATTACTGCGTCCAGCTGGCGTTCGAAAATATCAACTCCAGCGAAGTGAACGGCTATGGCGTTGACCACGTGAAGGTGGCCGAAGGTTTAGGCTGTAAAGCCATTCGTGTGTTTAATCCGCAGGATCTGGCCCCGGCGTTTGAGCAGGCTAAGGCCCTGATGGCGCAATACCGCGTGCCGGTAGTGGTGGAAGTTATCCTTGAGCGCGTAACCAATATTTCGATGGGCAGTGAACTGGATAACGTTACGGAGTTTGAAGCCACGGCTGACAGCGCCGCCGACGCACCGACTGAAACCTGCTTTATGCAATATCACTAAGGAAGGCGCACCATGTTACGTTTTTCTGCCAATATCTCGATGCTGTTTACGGAATATGACTTTCTCGACCGCTTTGCCAAAGCGGCGGCCTGCGGATTTCGCGGCGTCGAGTTTATGTTCCCGTATGACTACGACATCGATGTGCTCCAGCAGGTCCTGAAGCAGAACTCTCTGGAACATACGCTGCACAACCTTCCGGCGGGTGACTGGGCCGCCGGGGAACGCGGAATAGCCTGTATTCCCGGGCGCGAAGCGGAGTTTCGAGAAGGAGTGCTGGCGGCCGTGCGTTATGCCAAAGCGTTAGGCAACCGCAAAATTAACTGCCTGGTAGGCAAAACCCCGACGCAGTTCAGCCCGGAACAGGTTCATACAACGCTGGTGGATAATCTGCGTTTTGCCGCAAACGCACTGGCAAAAGAAGACCTGCTGTTGCTGCTCGAGCCAATTAACCCCTTCGATATCCCGGGTTTCCATCTGACCGGCACGCAGCAGGCGCTGGCGCTGATTGAGGATATCGGTTGTCGCAACGTCAAAATTCAGTATGACATTTATCATATGCAGCGCATGGAAGGGGAATTAACGCTGACGATGCAAAAGCAGGCTGAGTATATTGGTCATTTGCAAATTGCTGATAACCCACATCGTGGTGAGCCGGGAACCGGGGAAATTAATTACGACTACCTGTTTGAAGTGATTGCGCAATCAGATTACGACGGCTGGGTCGGGTGCGAATATAAACCCGTCACTACCACCGAAGCCGGAATAGGCTGGATGAGTCGTTATTTAAAATAAGTCTTTTGTCAGGCAGCGTTTATTTCACCGTAAATCCGGCGGGATAACTGTTGCCTGAATTCAGAAAACGAAGAGGGAAATAGCATGAAACTGGGATTTATTGGATTGGGCATTATGGGCACGCCGATGGCGCTGCGTCTGGCACAAGCCGGTCATTCGCTCCACGTGACCACTATCGGTCCGGTGGCTGAGGCACTGTTGGCCACCGGTGCGAAAAATGTCGAGACGGCGCGCCAGGTGACGGAAGCATCAGACATTATCTTTATTATGGTGCCTGATACCCCTCAGGTTGACGAGGTGCTGTTTGGTGAGCACGGCTGTGCGAAAACGTCCCTGAAGGGCAAAATCCTCGTCGATATGAGCTCCATTTCACCGATTGAAACCAAGCGCTTTGCAAAGCAGATCAATGAACTTGGCGGTGAGTATCTCGATGCGCCAGTGTCCGGGGGCGAAATAGGTGCTCGTGAAGGCACACTTTCAATTATGGTCGGCGGCGATCAGGATGTGTTTGATCAGGTGAAACCGCTCTTTGAGATTATGGGGAAAAATATCACCCTGGTAGGCGGTAACGGTGACGGTCAGACCTGTAAAGTGGCGAACCAGATTATCGTGGCGCTGAACATTGAAGCCGTATCGGAAGCGTTGCTGTTTGCCTCGAAGGCCGGGGCCGATCCGGTTCGTGTACGCCAGGCGTTGATGGGCGGTTTTGCCGCTTCACGTATCCTCGAAGTACACGGTGAGCGTATGATCAAGCGCACCTTTAGCCCGGGCTTCAAAATCGCCTTACATCAGAAAGACCTTAACCTTGCGCTACAAAGTGCCAGGGCGCTGGGCGTAAATTTACCAAACACCGCGACCTGTCAGGAATTGTTTAATACCTGCGCTGCCAACGGTGGCAGCCAGCTGGATCATTCGGCTCTGGTGCAGGCACTGGAATTAATGGCCAACCATAAAATTGCATAAAAATTAAACCCGCCGCTATGACGGCGGGAAGTTTCATCGTTTTGTTCCGCATAGCTAAACCCGTGAAAGCGTTATTCCGATACGTGAAAAGAGGGCATTATGGAACAGCAAAGAAGTCTTTACCAACAACGCGGTTACAGCGACGATCTCTTACCCAAACTAGAAAGTCAACGCAACTGGAAAAGCTTTAATTATTTTACCTTATGGATGGGGTCGGTTCATAACGTCCCTAATTATGTAATGGTCGGTGGGTTTTTTATTCTCGGTTTGTCGACGCTGAATATTATGCTGGCAATTATTATTAGCGCCTTTTTTATTGCTGCAGTAATGGTAATGAACGGTGCCGCAGGCAGTAAATACGGCGTGCCGTTTGCGATGATCCTGCGTGCGTCTTACGGCATTCGTGGTGCGTTATTTCCTGGCATTTTAAGAGGTGGTATCGCGGCCATTATGTGGTTCGGTTTGCAGTGCTACGCCGGGTCGCTGGCATTTCTTATTCTGCTCGGCAAAATCTGGCCCGCTTTCCTGACGCTGGGCGGCGATTTTACATTGCTGGGGCTGTCTCTACCGGGGCTGATTGCGTTCCTGCTTTTCTGGCTGGTTAACGTTGGCATCGGTTTTGGTGGCGGGAAAGTGCTGAATAAGTTCACCGCGATCCTTAATCCCTGCATCTATATCGTGTTTGGCGGCATGGCTATCTGGGCAATTTCATTAACCGGTATCGGCCCGATTCTGGACTATTTACCGGCCGGGGTGCAAAAAGCTGAGCACAGCGGCTTCCTGTTTCTGGTGGTGATCAACGCGGTAGTGGCGGTTTGGGCGGCACCTGCGGTTAGCGCCTCTGATTTTACGCAAAATGCGTCCTCGTTTCGCGCCCATGCGCTGGGACAAACGCTGGGGTTGATTGTGGCCTATGTGCTGTTTGCGGTGGCGGGCGTGTGCATTATTGCCGGAGCCAGTATCCATTACGGTATGGACACCTGGAACGTGCTGGACATTGTGCAGAAATGGGACAGCCTGTTTGCCTCATTCTTTGCGGTGCTGGTTATTCTGATGACGACTATTTCGACTAACGCCACCGGGAATATTATTCCGGCAGGCTATCAAATTGCCGCGATTGCCCCGACCAAACTGACGTATAAAAACGGCGTACTGATTGCCAGTATTATTAGTCTGCTGATTTGCCCGTGGAAGCTTATGGAAAATCAGAACAGCATCTATTTATTCCTCGATATTATCGGCGGCATGTTAGGTCCGGTGATTGGTGTCATGATGGCCCATTATTTTGTGGTCATGCGTGGGAATATTAATCTTGATGAACTGTATACCGCCGCAGGTGATTATCAATATTACGATAACGGTTTTAACCTGACGGCGTTTTCCGTCACCGTTGCCGCCGTTATTTTATCCCTCGGTGGAAAATTTATCCCTCTGCTGGAACCGTTATCCCGCGTTTCGTGGTTTGTCGGCGTCATATTTGCGTTTGTCGCTTACGCCTTATTGAAAAAACGTGCGGTGAATGAACCGGCTCCTAAACAACATGTAGCAAGCTAGCACCAGGTAATGCGTAAATAAAAACAACTGTACCTACACGGAGAATATTATGTCTTACGATCTGATTATTAAGAACGGCACTGTTATTCTGGAAAATGAAGCCCGAGTGATTGATATCGCTGTCCGAGACGGCAAAATCGTTGCTCTGGGCGAAGATCTGGGCGAGGCCAAAGAGGTGATGGACGCCAGTGGATTAGTGGTTTCACCCGGAATGGTGGATGCCCATACCCACATTTCTGAGCCGGGTCGCTCCCACTGGGAAGGCTATGCCACCGGAACGCGTGCGGCGGCGAAGGGCGGGATCACTACCATGATTGAAATGCCCCTCAACCAGCTGCCAGCCACCGTCGATCGCGCCAGTATTGAACTGAAATTCGACGCCGCTGCAGGCAAGCTCACCATTGATGCCGCGCAGCTTGGTGGACTGGTGTCCTACAACCTCGACCGTCTGCACGAACTCGATGAAGTCGGCGTGGTTGGCTTCAAATGCTTTGTCGCCACCTGCGGCGATCGTGGTATCGACAACGATTTCCGTGATGTGAACGACTGGCAATTTTATAAAGGCGCGCAGACGCTGGCGAAGCTCGGCCAGCCGGTGCTGGTGCATTGCGAAAACGCCCTGATTTGTGACGAGTTGGGTGACGAAGCCAAAAAAGAAGGCCGCGTGACCGCCCATGATTATGTGGCATCGCGTCCGGTGTTTACCGAAGTGGAAGCCATTCGTCGCGTGCTGTATCTGGCGAAATCTGCCGGTTGTCGCCTGCATGTGTGCCACGTCAGCAGCCCGGAAGGTGTGGCAGAAGTCACGCGTGCCCGTCAGGAAGGACAAGACGTGACCTGCGAATCGTGCCCGCATTACTTCGTGCTGGATACCGATCAGTTTGAAGCCATTGGTACTCTGGCAAAATGCTCGCCGCCGATCCGCGATGCGGAAAACCAGAAAGGGATGTGGGACAAACTGTTCAAGGGTGAAATCGACTGCCTGGTTTCTGACCACTCGCCGTGCCCACCGGATATGAAAGCAGGCAACATCATGCAGGCGTGGGGCGGCATCGCCGGTCTGCAAAGCTGTATGGACGTGATGTTTGACGAAGCGGTGCAAAAGCGCGGCATGTCGCTGGCGATGTTCGGCAAGCTGATGGCCACCAACGCGGCTGACATTTTCGGCTTGCAGAACAAAGGCCGAATTGCCCCAGGCAAAGATGCCGATCTGGTCTTTATCCAGCCGAACAGCAGCTACGTGCTGAAAAACGAGGACCTGGAATACCGTCATAAAGTCAGCCCATACGTGGGTCGTACCATCGGGGCGCGCATTACCAAAACGCTGCTGCGCGGCGATGTGATTTACGACATCGAAGCGGGCTTCCCAATCGCGCCGAAAGGCCAGTTCATTCTTAAACACCAGCAATAACGCGGTCATGCATGCCCATCCTCGGATGGGCATGCTTTTTTCTGGGTAATGTGATGATGAATGTGTCTTTAAGCCGCGATAGCGCGCTGTCCGGTTTCCAGTGGTTTTTCTTTATTTTCTGCAATACCGTCGTGGTTCCACCGACGCTGCAATCGGCCTTTCAGCTTCCCGATGCCGCCCTGTTTACCCTGATCCAGTTCGCTTTTCTCAGCACCGCGCTGGCCTGCCTGGCACAGGCTTTTTTGGGGCATCGACGGGCAATCATGGAAGGGCCAACCGGGTTGTGGTGGGGCACTATTTTAACCGTCACCCTCGCGGAAACCGCACGCGGCACACCGGTCGACAGCATTGCCTGGAGCCTGGCGGTGGGGATTGGCTGCTCCGGGATCCTCACGCTGCTGTTGGGCGCAAGTGGGCTTGGCCAACGGCTGGCAGGCTGGTTCAGCCCGGCGGTGATGGTTGTGTTTATGCTGCTGCTCGGTGCGCAGCTCACCAGTATCTTTTTCAAAGGCATGCTTGGCCTGCCGTTCGGCGCAGCCCACGTGGCACAGGGCGTGCAGATGCTGCCTTTTCTGCTGGCGCTGGCGGTGATGTTGCTGGTGATCGGGATGATTATTTTGCTGCCGACTCGGGTGTCCCGCTACGCACTGTTGGTGGGAACGCTGGTAGGCTGGCTCGCCTGGCGTTTGTGCTATCCCGCGCCGTCAATCAGCGACCCGGGCGCACACTGGCAGTTCTTCCCGCTGGGCCATGGCGGTGAATTGAAGCCCGGCATTATCCTGACCGCGCTGTTGGCTGGCATCGTTAACGTCTCTAATACCTACGGGGCGTTACGCGGTACGGACGTTTTTTATCCGCAGAAAACAGCAGGCACTTCGCCGTATTCCCGCAGTTTTATCGTTTCTGGGGTGATGACCGTGTTCACCGTTCCGCTTGGCGTGGTGCCGTTCTCTCCGTTTGTTTCTTCCATTGGGCTGATTACCCAGACCGGAGACAGCACGCGGCGCGCTTTTGTCATCGGTAGCCTGTGTTGTCTGGCGGTTGCAGTGTTTCCCCCGCTGACGCGACTGTTTTGCACTTTACCTCTGGCGGTCAGCAGTGCGGTCATGCTGGTGTCCTATCTGCCGCTGCTCTATTCAAGTTTGGCTTTCAGTCAACAACTGACCCTGACCCCGCGCAATTGCTACCGTCTGGCGCTGCCGCTGTTCGCCGGTATTTTCCTGATGGGCTTGCCGCCGCTCTATTTACAGGCGGTACCGCTGATCGTGCGGCCGTTACTGAGTAACGGTTTGCTGGTCGGTATTTTGATGGCTCTGGCGATGGACAACCTCATTCCGTGGCAACGGCTGAAATAATCTCCCTATCGTAAGGATGTAGCATGAAAATTGTGATTGCCCCTGATTCATTCAAAGAGAGCCTCAGTGCGCAAAAATGCGCACAGGCAATCCAGGCGGGTTTCTCCGCTATTTTTCCCGACGCGGAATATCTGTGTTTACCGATTGCTGATGGCGGCGAAGGCACCGTTGAGGCGATGGTCGCTGCCACCTCGGGACAGATTGTCCCGGTGACGGTGACTGGTCCACAGGGAACGCCGGTTGAGGCGTTCTACGGCGTGACCGGGGATGGTGCAACGGCGGTGATTGAGATGGCCGCGGCCAGTGGGTTGATGCTGGTGGCGCCTGATGCGCGAAACCCGCTGCGGGCGACCAGCTATGGCACCGGAGAGCTTATCCGCCACGCGTTGCGGGCCGGGATCGGGCATATCATTTTGGGTATCGGCGGCAGCGCCACCATAGACGGCGGCATGGGCATGGCGCAGGCGCTGGGTGCACGTTTTCTTGACGCTCAGGGCGAGGAACTGGCAGCCAGCGGCGGAACCCTGTTGCACGTGGTGCGGATCGATCTGCAGGGGGTAGATCCGCTGCTGAAAAAGTGTCGGATAGAGGTGGCCTGCGATGTGGATAATCCGCTGATTGGCCCGCGCGGCGCGGCAACGGTGTTTGGCCCACAAAAAGGTGCAACACCGGGTATGGTTGAGGCGCTTGAGAGCGGTTTAACCCGCTATGCCGGGGTGCTGCAAACGTTGACCGATATCGAGGTAAGCACGCTCCCGGGCGGCGGTGCCGCGGGTGGGATGGGCATTGCGGCCGTGGTGTTCCTTAATGCGCAGCTCAAACCGGGGATTGATATCGTGATTGAGGCGGTAGGTCTGGCGCAGGCGATTGATGGGGCGACGCTGGTGGTAACCGGGGAAGGGCGTATCGACTCACAAACCATCGGCGGTAAAGCCCCGATGGGGGTGGCCCGGGTGGCGAAGCAGTTTAACGTGCCGGTGATCGGCATTGCGGGCGTGTTAGGTGAGGGAGTGGAAGTGGTTCATCAGCACGGTATCGACGCAGTGTTCAGCATTTTGCCGCGCCTTGCACCGCTGCCTGAGGTATTGGCCGAGGGCCAAAACAATTTGTATCACTGTGCGCGAAACATTGCCTGTGCCATCAGGATCGGTCAGTTGATGGCGTAAAAAAAAGCCACGGCGGTTGCCGTGGCTAAACAGAACAAACTCAAGCCAACATAGCTAAACTAAATTTCCACGTCGCGGTTGCAGTCCTTCGAATAGATATAGCTGAAGGCTTCCCCGCGTCCAACGCCATAGCCTGCCTGCAGCGAGTACGCGCCCATAAAGATGTAATCGCCTTTTTTCACCGGCACCCAGTTGTTATCGAGGTTATAAACCCCCTGGCCGGAAAGAATATAGGCTCCGTGCTCCTGCACGTGCGTTTCGATATAGCCGTGGCTGGCACCTGGCGCAAACGAAAGAATGTGCATGTTCATGTCAAAACCCAGCTCTTTGGGCAGGAAATCGAGCAGGATGACGTCATCCATACCTTCGTAATGGATTTGCTCCAGCTGGCTGGCATGGCCGCATACCCGATACGGCGCGTGACCCGCAGCCGGTATATAGCGGCGCTTATAGAGGAATAACTGACTGTCGGCAGCCTGCTGATTCTTAAAGGTCATCAGCATATCTGGCGGGCAGTACAGATAGCCACCCTCTGTCAGCGCAAAACGCTCGCCACCGGCTTCGACGCTAATTCTGCCGCCGATAACGTAGAGGAACGTTTCGATACCTTCGCCACCAAAGCCTGTCGTGTTGCCGCCGTCCTGATGCAGGGTGACAAGGTAATCAACGAAGGTTGCCCCCAGCTTTGGCGTAGAAAGGATCGTGACGTCACAACCTTCAAAGCCAGGAATGATGTTTTTCACCAGACCATCTGGCGTCAGCAGGGCATAGTTACCATGGCGGACGATGGAACGGCTGGCCAGTAAATCATCCCGGTAGCCGATAACGTTATTCAGATATCCCATAGTTACAGTTCCTTATAAGCCAATTGATAAAGCATCAGCGCCAACGTTTTGACGCCCTCCGCCAGATCGGTCATGTGAGTACGTTCTGCCGGGTTATGGCTGATGCCTCCGATGCTGGGGATAAAAATCATGCAGGTCGGGACATGCGGGGCAAAAATTTGCGCATCATGGCCTGCACCGCTGTGCATGACGCGGTAGTTGAGGTTTTCCGATTTACACTGGGTGGTAAGCTGCGCTACCAGGTCGGCGTCCATCGGTACCGGGGCTTCGTCCATCCACAAGTCGATATCGATGTCGACATTTTCCTGCAGGCAAATCTGGCGCATATCCACTTCAAGGCGCTCGGTAAATTGCTGTAGGGCCTGGGCGTCGGTGTGGCGACAGTCGATGGTAAACAGCGTTTTACCCGGCACGACGTTCACGGTATTGGGCTGCGGCTCGACCTTGCCGAAGGTCAGTACCAGCGGATCGCCCTCCGCCCGCGCTTTGGCGACAGATTCACTGCAAATGCGGCTAAAGGCGTGCACCGTATCGCGGCGATAGCTCATCGGCGTGCTGCCCGCATGGTTAGACTCACCGCTGAGCGTGACCGTATAACGGCGCTGGCCGACAATCGCATGTACTACGCCAATCGCCTGCTGGTGCGTTTCGAGGACTCGCCCCTGCTCGATATGCAGCTCGACAAAGGCTTTGATGTCCTTGCGTGCCGGGAGAGTTGTGGCAGGCAGGGTAAAACCACAGGCGTGCATTGCCTCGACAAAGCCAATGCCTTGCGCGTCGCTGATATCACGCACGTCGGCAGGGTTGGCCTCGCCCATGATGTTTTTGCTGCCCCAGAACACATACGGGAAACGGCTGCCTTCTTCCTCTGCCATCGCCACCATTTCCAGGCTGCGTAGCGGTGGACCGTAGGTCTCTTTCAACCAGATAATAGCCAGCCAGGCGGCCAGCGCGCCAAACTGACCATCGAGATTGCCGCCGTTGACCACGCTGTCGATATGCGACCCGCTGAGGATCACCTCATCGGGATAGCGGGTGCCAGGCAGGCGGGCGAAAAGATTTCCGACTGCGTCAAACCGGGTTTCCAGGCCGTCGTCGGCCATCCGCTGCTGGAATTGTTGCTGGGTCTCCAGCCACTGCGGCGAATAAAGCAAGCGGGTTATTCCGCCACTCGGGTCGGCACCGAAAGTTGAAAGCCATGGCAGTGTGTCTTCTATCGCTTTGCGAAATACATTATCCATATATTAAAACCTGTTATTACTGGGCAAACGGATTTTTCGTCTCATACGAACGGGTGTATATCGCGTCTGAAACCAGATAGTCATAAATATCATCAACAATCTCTATGCCATGGGTTGTTGATTCCTTTTCATAAAGATCTAAATTTTGACCAGGGTAATACACCTGGTTAAATCCTGGTGCAGGCTGAATGCCATTTAATTCACGCATGGTTTGACTTAAATGCTGGCGGAACACTTCGCTGGAAGAGAAAAAGGCCGGGTTTATGACAATATGCAATTGGCCGAGATTACGTCCGTGGCTTAAGTCGTCATACATTGAACTAACTTGTTTGCCGAACGGTAATCCGAGCAAAATACCGGACAGTACGTCAATCATCATCATCAGTCCGTAACCTTTTGGCCCAGCGGCGGGCAGCAGCGCGTGGACGGCAAACGGATCGGTGGTTGGGGCGCCATGGCTATCGACGGCCCAGGTCGCGGGGATGGGTTCCTGACGCGAGCGGGCATCAAGAATTTTGCCCCATGCCTGCACGGTGGTCGCCATGTCAAAGGTCATGATATCGCCGTTTTCACCCGGCGCGGCGAAGGCCAGCGGGTTGGTACCATAGTAAATCTCTGCCCCACCAAACGGTACTACCATTGGATCGGACTGGCACAGTGAAATGCCGATCAGACCCGCCCGGGCAGCCTGCTGCACGAAATAGGAGATAGCGCCGCTGTGACCCATCCGGCTGATGCCGACCACCGCCACACCTTTTTCCTGGGCCAGTTCAATGGCGTGCATCATTCCCCGTTTGGCTGCAACCTGACCGGCAGCGTTATCCGCATGAAGCACGGCAGAACAGGGGCCGGTTTGTTCCATCTGGAAGACCGGTTTGCGGTTAGTACCGCCTTTGGAAATGCGCTCTGCGTAATACTCCACGCGGACGGCGCCATGAGAATGGATACCCCGCGCATCCGCAAACACCAGTACTTCGGCAACGGTGGCGGCGTGGTCGCTATTAAGCCCTGCTTTGGTCAACTTCTTCTGAATAAGTTGAAAGAGTGTTTCCCGGCTGACTTTCATCGGTCTTCCTTTTTACAACGGTGGAGAGCTGAATGAGCGTCAACATACCGTGAAAATAAATTGAATATGTGATCCGGATTGATAAAGTCAGATAGTTAGAATTAATTTGATAATCCAGTTTATTTTTGTAGAAGCTTTTAATGAGTCGGGTATTTAAAATTATACGAGTAATGCCAAAGGGACTGTTCGAATAATTCGTGTAATAAATGGGGTGTGATGCCTGTCACCCTTAATCACGCTTTTGCTGTATAGCCTTGAGCCAAATTAACAGCGCCAGTGTATTTATGCACGGTGTAATTATTGGGGAGGGGTTATGAACCATGCCTTTATAAAAAAAGGATGCTTTCAGGACTCGGTCAGCTTAATGATTATTTCTCGTAAATTAAGCGAATCTGAAAGCGTAGAGGACGTGTCGGTAATGATGGGCACGCCCGCCAATAAAGCCTTGCTGGAAACCACCGGTTTTTGGCATGACGATTTTCAGCAGGCGACGCCGAATGATATCTGCGTGGCGATTCGCACTCTGGCTGATGACGCAACGGTTACTCAGCAGATTGTTGAGCAACTCGATGCCGCGTTGGTAGCCCTGGCACAGGGGACGGGTAACGGTCAGTCGCTGGTCCAGGTGAAACGCTGGGAAAGCGCCTGTCAAAAGCTGCCCCAAGCCAATTTACTGCTGATCTCCATTGCCGGAGAGTATGCCGCCGGGCTGGCGCATCAGGCGCTGGAAAGCGGCAAAAACGTGATGATATTTTCCGATAACGTCACGCTCGATGATGAAATTGCACTCAAAACTCGTGCCCGTGAATGCGGTCTGCTCGTAATGGGGCCAGACTGTGGCACCTCGATTTTGGCCGGGACGCCGCTGGCTTTCGCCAACGTCATGCCCAAGGGAAATATCGGCGTTATCGGCGCCTCCGGGACCGGTATCCAGGAGCTCACTTCACAAATCGCCCTCGCCGGAGAAGGGATAACTCACGCCATTGGGCTGGGTGGGCGTGATCTTAGCGAGCAAGTGGGAGGCATCAGCGCGCTGACCGCGCTGGAGATGCTGGCGAGCGATGCGCCAAGCCAGGTACTGGTCTTTGTGTCCAAACCTCCCGCAGAAACTGTACGCCATCGGGTCATTCAGGCGATGAAAGCCAGCGGGAAACCTGTGGTGGCGCTGTTCCTCGGCTATGTCTCTCCGGTTACCCACGATGAAAACGTCTGGTTTGCCGCCACCCTGGATGAGGCAGCCCGGCTGGCCTGCTTGCTTTCACGCGTTGCGAGTCGAGTCGCGAGCCGGGTAGATACCTGCGCGCCGGCTGCCGGAGGTGTTTTGCGCGGGCTGTACACTGGCGGCACCCTGGCGGCAGAAGCCTCGATGCTGCTGGCCAGCCACCTCGGGATCGAACCTGACCCACAGCATCATCACGGCATAATGCTGGATGCGCAAGGACATCAGGTTATCGATCTGGGCGATGATTTTTACACCGTGGGCCGCCCACATCCGATGATCGACCCGTCCCTGCGCAACCAGCTGGTTGCCGGGCTGGCGCAGCAGCCTGACGTCAGCGTTCTGCTGCTCGATGTGGTACTCGGCTATGGCGCGACCGACGATCCTGCCGGGCCTCTGGTGGAGGCCATCGCCAAAGCACAGGCGGGACGAAGCACGACACATCCACTTCAGGTTATCGCCACTGTCACCGGTACTGAGCGCGATCCGCAGGTGCGTTCGATGCAAATTGCCATTCTGGAAGATGCCGGGATAGCGGTAGTCAATTCTCTGCCAGAAGCGACCCTGCTGGCGGTGGAATTACTGCACCCACGTCCGGTTCACATCGCAAAAAGCACAGCGGCGCTGCTGGAAGGTGTGGCGGTGATCAATGCCGGGTTGCGCAGTTTTGCTCTGGATTTACAGGCTGTCGACACCCCAGTGGTGCATTACTCATGGATGCCCGTGGCGGGCGGCAATCAACAACTGGCGCGTTTATTAGAACGTTTGCAATAAGGGGTTCCAATGTTTACATCCGTGGCGCAAGCCAATGTCGCAGTAATCGAACGTATTCGTCAGGCGCGTCCTCACTGGCTAGATGTCAAACCCGCCGCCTCGCTTATCTCTGTGCTTAATCAGGGAAAAACGTTGCTGCACGCCGGGCCGCCAATGCGCTGGCAGGAGATGACCGGCCCGATGAAAGGGGCCTGCATTGGGGCCTGCCTGTTTGAAGGTTGGGCTGCCAATGAGCACAGTGCGCTGGCGTTGCTTGAAAGCGGGCAGGTCACGTTTATTCCTTGTCATCACGTTAACGCAGTGGGGCCGATGGGCGGTATTACCTCCGCCAGTATGCCGATGCTGGTGGTGGAGAACATTACTGACGGCAACCGCGCTTTTTGCAATCTAAATGAAGGGATCGGCAAAGTGATGCGCTTTGGCGCGTATGGCGAAGACGTTCAACAGCGGCTGCGTTGGATGCGTGACGTGCTGGGGCCGGTGCTGAGTGCGGCGCTGGACACCTTTGATCGTGGCATCGATCTGACCGCTATGATGGCGCAGGGCATCACCATGGGAGATGAATTCCATCAGCGCAATATCGCCACCTCAGCGCTGTTGATGCGCGTGCTGGCCCCACAGATTGCCCGTCTGAATCATGATAAGCAGCAGATTGCCGAAGTCCTCGATTTCCTTAGCCTCACCGATCAGTTCTTCCTCAACGTGGCGATGGCTTACTGCAAAGCGGCGATGGACGCCGGGGCGCAGGTGCGGGCAGGCAGCATCGTGACCGCCATGACCCGCAACGGTAATCAGTTCGGCATTCGCGTTAGCGGTCTGGGTGAGCGTTGGTTTACCGCGCCGGTCAACACGCCGCAGGGATTGTTCTTCACCGGTTTCAGCCAGCAGCAGGCCAACCCAGATATGGGGGACAGCGCCATTACCGAAACTTTTGGTATCGGCGGCGCGGCGATGATTGCGGCCCCGGGGGTGACCCGTTTTGTCGGGGCCGGGGGCATGGAAGCGGCGAAATCGGTTTCTGAGGAAATGGCGGAAATCTTCGTCGAGCGCAACATGCAGTTGCAAATCCCCGGCTGGGATTTCCAGGGCGCCTGTCTGGGGCTGGACATCCGGAGAGTGGTGGAAACCGGGATCACACCGTTGATCAATACCGGGATTGCTCACCAGGAGGCCGGGATTGGCCAGATTGGTGCGGGTACGGTCAGGGCGCCGCTGGGCTGCTTCGAACAGGCGCTGCTGGCGCTGGCCGATGAGCTGGGCGTGAACTAAATGCGCCTTATTGCGCCGTTGATCGGTAGCCTGCAGGCCACGCACTCCGATCAGCGCTGGCAGCTGGCAGGCATCTGGCGGCGCAGTATCAATCTGCAGAGTGGCGCCGATGCGATGCTGACGCTGCATCGCATCGGGAGCGGGATTAGCCCTGCCGGATGGGTGCTACGCGGCCATGATTTTGATCAGCTGCGTCAGGCTCTCGGCCCGACTAGCCGGGTGGGGTCAGATGCGCATTCGCTGACGCTGGGCGGTTATACCATTTGCGCGCCGCAACGGCGTTGTTCGCTGCGCCTCGTGCCACCCTCTACACCGTATCGTTTAGCGGCCAGCGAGATGCAGCGTGCGGCAGAAACCGGGCTGTTTGGTCCGTTATGGAAGGCGTCAATGCTGCCGTTGCCCAATGAGTTACGCCAGTTTGCGCATGCCTTTGGCGTGGCACTGAACGGGCAGGCGGTTGACTGGCGGGAGTGGCTTGGCAAAGGCCCCGGCCTCACACCAAGCCATGACGATACGCTGACCGGGATGTTGCTGGCGGCCTGGTACTTTGGCGCGCTGAACCTTTCACGCGCCGCGCCATTTTTTGCCGCGTCCAGTGCACTGACCGAGGTGACGACAGCCGTGAGCGTCAATTATTTGCACTATGCGGCGATGGGCTGTTTTTCCTCACCGTTGCTGCATTTCGCCCATGCCCTGAGCCATCAACGACGCCTGGATGAAGCCATTGACGCCGTGCTGGCGCTCGGCCATACCTCCGGGGCGGATACGCTGCTGGGGTTCTGGGCTGCACAACAGATTATCAAGGGAACACAATGAAAACTCTGGTGGTTGCCCTCGGCGGCAACGCATTACTTCAGCGCGGAGAAGCGCTGACCGTAGAAAATCAGTATCGCAATATCGCCAGCGCAGTGCCTGCACTGGCACGGCTGGCAAAGCATTATCGACTGGCGATTGTGCACGGTAATGGCCCGCAGGTTGGGTTGTTGGCTCTGCAAAATCTCGCCTATCAGGAGAGCGTCACGCCTTACCCGCTCGATGTGCTGGTGGCGGAAAGTCAGGGCATGATTGGCTATATGCTGGCCCAGCGCCTGAGCACTGAGGCAGACATGCCGCCGGTGACCAATGTGATGACACGCATAGCGGTGGCGAAAGATGACCCAGCATTCAGCGCTCCGGAGAAATTTATCGGCCCGGTGTATGCGCCTGAGCAGCAAACGCAGCTGGAAGCCTGTCACGGCTGGACTATGAAGCGCGATGGCAAGCATATACGCCGCGTGGTGCCGTCGCCGGTCCCGCAGCAGATCATGGATATCAACGCCATCGAACTGCTGTTACAGGCCGGACATGTGGTGATTTGTGGCGGCGGTGGCGGTGTGCCGGTGCTGAAAAGCGGGGCAGGGGTGGAAGCTGTGATTGACAAAGACCTGGCGGCGGCGCTGTTGGCTGAACATATTCAGGCCGACGGGCTGGTTATCCTGACCGATGCGGATGCGGTGTATCAACATTGGGGCACGCCGCAGCAACGGGCGATACGCCGGGCGACGCCGCAGGAGCTGGCCCCGTTTGCCAAAGCCGATGGTGCGATGGGGCCAAAAGTTGCCGCTGTTAGTGGGTACGTGACCCGTCTCGGGAAACCTGCGTGGATTGGCGCCCTGTCGCGCATTGAGGAGACTCTGGCCGGGCAGGCGGGAACCTGTATCAGTCTGGAGTGAGACAGTCGTTAACGTGCCCGGCAGCGCAACGCCACCGGGCAAGAGGACTACGGCAACTGAGACTGTGCCCAGGTAATTCCGCTGGTATATTCCGGCGGCAGCAGTGGAACCAGTGCTTCAAGAGTGGCGCTTAAACGATCGGTGTCGCTGTCATTGAGGTTTAAATGGCCGACCTTCCGGCCTGCACGCACCTCTTTCGCATACCAGTGCAAATGCACCAGTGGCAGCTTCAGCCAGTCCGTATTCAGGTCTGTACCAATCAGGTTGACCATTACTGATGGACTGTTGATGACCGGTGGCGGCAGCGGTAGTTGAGTGATAGCGCGCAGATGCAGTTCGAACTGGCTGATGGACGCACCGTTTTGCGTCCAGTGCCCGCTGTTGTGCACGCGTGGGGCCAGTTCATTAATCAGTAGCCCGGCAGGGGTGATAAAGCACTCCATCGCCATCACGCCGACGTAGTTCAGCTCATTCATAATGGACGTGAGCATGGTTTCGGCCTGCGCCTGCTGCTCTGCATTAGCCTGCGGGAAGGCGACGCTGACGCGCAGAATACCATCCTGATGCAGGTTGTGGGTCAGCGGATAGAACACCGTCGTACCGTCATGCGCTCTGGCACCGACCAGCGACACTTCACCGCTGAAATTAATGCCTTTCTCAACGATGCATTCGCCATAGCAGTCGTCCGGCAGTTGTTCGGTTTCGTGGCTGCGCAAGCGCCACTGACCACGCCCGTCATAACCGCCGGTGCGGCGCTTAACGATGGCCAGTTCGCCGAGATCATCAAACACGCCGGGCCATTCGGTTTTCTCTGCCAGCAGCTGCCACGGCGCGGTGGCGAGACTCAGCTTGTCGAACAACTGTTTTTGCGTCAGGCGGTCAGCGATTATCGGAAAGACGTCGCGGTTAACGAACGCCGGATGACGCGCCAGTTCGCGGGTTAACGCGGTTTCTGGCCAGCGCTCAATTTCAGCCGTAATGACGCTTTGCTGAAATGGCACGGCTTCCGGATCAGCTTCGAGGCCGACCGGCCAGACGTCGATCCCCAACGGTTCACCGGCCTGGCGCAGCATGCGGCCTAACTGACCGTTGCCGAGGACGCAAACCTGTTTCATGCACCACCCCGCGGGTCCGGATTCTCCAGAACCTCGTCGGTTTGCGCTTTACGCCAGTCGGCCAGGCGCTGATGCAATTCGCTGTCGTGTGTAGCAAGGATTTGTGCGGCCAGCAGGGCGGCGTTGGCGGCTCCTGCTTTGCCAATCGCCAGCGTTCCCACCGGAATACCGCGCGGCATCTGGACGATAGAGTAGAGGCTATCCACACCGCTCAGGGCTGCGCTCTGAACGGGTACGCCGAGCACGGGAACCAGAGTTTTCGCTGCAATCATACCTGGTAAATGCGCTGCACCGCCTGCGCCCGCAATAATCACCTGATAACCGTTGTCTTCTGCCGTTTCGGCAAAGCTGAACAGTTTATCGGGCGTGCGATGGGCAGAGACGATTTCCACGTGGTGTGGAACATTCAGGGAATCAAAGATTTCGGCGGCAAACTGCATGGTAGCCCAGTCGCTTTTGGACCCCATCACGATGGCGACTCGCGCCGGATTGTTGCGGGAAGACATGCGTCTTAAAACTCCTGTGGGTGTGGAACACACTGCTTTGAAGGCCACAGAGAATAGCACGGAAAAACGCCAAGGAAAACGGTTGCGCGGTCATGAAAGCGGTGAATGCGGTGCCTGTTTTTCTGTTCCTGTAAATCTGACCCATAAGGAGGAGAAATACGGTAAAGTCACGCATGGACTTACCTGTAGGAAAATATCGACTGCGTCGTCATCAGACATATTACGCAGCGCAGCATTTCATGAGGAGAAGGTATGCTGGCAATACTTCGCACCCCGGAGGGGAAAAAATTTCTGACCGCCGTTGCTATCGTTTTCATTATTGCGGTAACGGTGGTGTCTAAAGTCACGTTCCAGGGGGTTGAAGATCAATACAATCTGCCGATGGATCAGTGGAGCGTGTCGATGTACTTCATTCAGGGCGCATGGGCCACTATCTACAGCATTATGTTCACCATCATTGGCTCACTGCCGTTTGGCTTCTATTTCCTCGGTCCGAAAGACGATCGCGGTTAAGTTTTTTGCTTAAGAAAGGCAGTTCAGAAAGGGAAGGCGATTAATTCGACGTTATCGGTGGTCACTTTGACCATCGATCCTTCGCTGTGCCACGCGCCTAACACCACACGAAAAGCGGGTTTCCCGTTTGCGGTGAGCTCGTGAATCGCCGGGCGATGGGTATGCCCATGAATGAGCCATTGCACCTGATGCTTTTCCATCACATCGACCACAGCGTGGGCGTTGACGTCCATGATTTCCATCGATTTATGGCTGTTGGCGTTCTTGCTGTCATCGCGCATTTTGGCGGCGATGCGGCGGCGAACGAATAGCGGCAGGGCCAGAAACAGCCTTTGCAGCCAGGGCTGATGAACTTTGGCGCGGAAGGCCAGATACCCAGGATCGTCTGTACATAGCGTGTCGCCGTGTATGACCAACACCTTTCGGCCATACAGATCCAGACACTGCTCTTCGGGCAGTAACGTCATGCCACTCTCACGGGCAAAACGCTTGCCAAGCAGAAAGTCACGGTTGCCGTGGATGAAGAAACAGGGCACACCAGAATCGACCAGTGCTTTGATTTCTTGTGCTATCTCACGATGAAGCGGTTCAGGGCTGTCATCGCCAATCCAGGCTTCAAATAGATCGCCGAGAATGTACAGCGCGTCCGCGCTGCGGGCAACACCTCGTAAAAAACGCAGAAAACCGGCGGTGATCGCCGGTTCTTCTGTGTGCAGATGCAAATCTGCAATAAAGAGTGTCGCCACGAATTACTCGCTAACGGTCACGCTTGTCACAATAACGTCTTCTTTAGGAACGTCCTGGTGCATGCCGCTGCGGCCAGTTGCCACGGCTTTAATCTTATCAACAACGTCCATGCCTTCAGCCACTTCTGCGAATACGCAGTAACCCCAGCCTTGCAGGTTTTCGCCGGAGAAGTTCAGGAAATCGTTATCAACGATGTTGATGAAGAACTGTGCGGTAGCGGAGTGTGGCGCCTGAGTACGGGCCATTGCCAGCGTACCACGGGTGTTTTTCAGGCCGTTGTTCGCTTCGTTTTTGATCTGATCTTTGGTTTCTTTCTGATTCATGCCCGGCTCAAAGCCGCCGCCCTGGATCATAAAACCGTTGATAACACGGTGGAAAATGGTGTTGTCGTAGAAACCTTCGCGGCAGTAGTCCAGGAAGTTTTTAACTGTTTCAGGCGCTTTATCATCAAACGTTTTGATTACGATATCGCCGTGATTAGTGTGGAAAGTAACCATTTTTGCATCCTGTTCCGATATTGTGGTGCGAATACCCGCTGGCGGGTCACGTATAGGGGGTTGTTATAGCATAACCGCCGGGTTCGATCACCTTGCATTGCGTGCTGCTTCCGGATCGAATTACAGGTAGAATATTCGCTTTACGATCACACTCGTTTACATGGAATCTTCAATGTTAAAAATCTTTAATACACTGACGCGCCAAAAAGAGGAATTCAAACCTATTCATGCAGGAGTTGTCGGCATGTACGTGTGTGGTATTACCGTTTACGATCTCTGTCATATCGGCCACGGCCGTACGTTTGTGGCCTTTGACGTGGTAGCGCGCTACCTGCGTTTTCTTGGCTACCAGCTGAAATACGTGCGTAATATCACCGATATTGACGACAAAATCATCAAGCGTGCTAATGAAAACGGTGAGGATTTTGTGGCATTGGTTGATCGCATGATCGTCGAAATGCACAACGATTTTGATGCATTGAATATCCTGCGCCCGGACAACGAACCGCGTGCTACGCACCATATTCATGAAATAGTCGAAATAACCGAACGCCTGATAGAACGAGGTCATGCCTACGTGGCAGCCAACGGCGACGTGATGTTCTCGGTGCCGAGCGATCCAAACTACGGCCTGCTGTCGCGTCAGGATCTCGACAATCTTCAGGCCGGTGCCCGCGTTGAGGTGGTTGACGTGAAGCGTAATCCAATGGACTTCGTGTTGTGGAAAATGTCCAAAGCCGACGAACCAAGCTGGCCATCACCGTGGGGTGACGGGCGTCCAGGCTGGCACATCGAATGTTCCGCCATGAACTGCAAACAGCTCGGTTCCCATTTCGATATTCACGGCGGTGGTTCGGACCTGATGTTCCCGCACCATGAGAATGAAATCGCGCAGTCCACCTGTGCGCACGAGGGTGAGTACGTCAACACCTGGATGCACTCCGGGATGGTGATGGTTGACCGCGAAAAAATGTCCAAATCACTGGGCAACTTCTTCTCCGTGCGTGAGGTGCTGAAATATTACGACGCGGAAACCGTGCGTTATTTCCTGATGTCCGGCCACTATCGCAGCCAGCTAAATTACAGCGAAGATAACCTCAAGCAGGCACGTTCTGCGCTTGAACGTCTGTATACCGCGCTGCGCGGTACTGATGCCAGCGTAGAGGCGGCGGGCGGTGACGCGTTTGAAACGCGCTTCCGTGATGCGATGGATGACGATTTCAACACCCCTGAAGCCTACTCCGTGCTGTTTGATATGGCACGTGAAGTGAACCGTCTGAAGGGCGAAGATGTGGCTGCGGCGAACGCCATGGCGGCACATTTGCGTAAACTTTCTGCCGTGCTGGGCCTGTTGGCGCAGGATCCGGAAGAGTTCCTACAGGGCGGCGCGCAGGCAGATGACGGCGAAGTGGCTGAAATAGAAGCGTTGATCAAACAGCGTCTGGACGCGCGTCAGTCAAAAGACTGGGCGGCGGCGGATGCGGCGCGTGACCGTTTGAACGAAATGGGTATCGTGCTGGAAGACGGTGCACAGGGGACAACCTGGCGTCGTAAGTAACACGTCATTTGGATTAACTGCCCGGTGGCGCTGTGCTGACCGGTCCTACAATGAAAAACGTAGGCCCGTGTAAGCGTAGCGCCACCGGGCTTTTTTATGCTGATTCGCGGGCGATCAGCTGGCCTGACAGCGTGACTTTCTGCGTCTGTAACTCGGGTTCTTTGAGTTTACGGATGATAAGACTTGCCGCCTGTCGGCCCGTTTCTTCACTGGCGGAGGAGACAAAAGTGAATGACGGGGAGGTGAGATTGATGTGCAGCATATCTTCAAAGCCGATCAGCGCTACTTGCTGGGTCAGGAACACATCTTTCCCGATAGTACGCCCGACCTGATGAATACCGTTGATACAGCCGATCATCGCGTCCGGAGAGTGGCACAGCAGGGCGGTGAGGGTGTTGTTTTTCTCCAGCAGATGCCGGGTGGCGATGCTGGCCGCATGCGTATCATCGCTGCATGCCGGGGCTGAATCCTCTTTGTATACCATGCCATTTTGCACCAGCGCACTGCGAAAACCCTGCAGCCGTTGCTGGCGAATCAGACACTCGTCCTGACCGCCGATATAGCCAATGCTGCGGTGTCCACGCTCAATCAGATAGCGGGTCGCAAGGCTCGCCGCCTGGCGGTTATCGCGCATCACCAGATTGCAGTTCTCTTCCATCAGCGACTGGGAAACCACCACTAACGGTAAAGGACACGCGCGAATTTGCTCCGGCAGGTGAGGGCGTTTGGTGTCGGAAGCCAGATAAATCACGCCCGCTACGCCCTGTTGTTTGAACGATAGCAGGCAACGCTCGAGGCTGGCGTGGTCGTCCTGCGGCTGACCGAGAAACACCATATAACCTTGCTTCTCCAGTTCCTGAACCACGCTGGCCATCACCTTGATGGAAAAACTGTCGCTGAAATCGCGCAGGATAAGGCCTATCAGATTGGACGTATTGGAACGCAGGTTGGCGGCAGCAACGTTATGCACGTAACCGAGTTGGGCGATGGCGGCCTGAACTTTCTCAATGGTGGCGTCGGAAATTTTACCTTTCTGACGCAGAACCAAAGAGACGGTGGAGACGGAGACGCCCGACTGTTTCGCCACATCGATAATGCTGACTTTTTTCAAACCTGCTCCCTGAAAAACTCGCCGCAATCAAACAGATAAAAAACGTCTCCCGCACGGGCAGGAGACGTGGACAGCGTACCATCTTCCGCTTATTTGCCAATCATCGTCGACATGGTTTGTGCGATAAATTGCGCTCTGGCACCAAAAATCACCTGGATACCATTGTCCCCGATGAAGACCACTCCGCGAGCGCCGACGGCGTTGAGGCCATCTTTGTCCACGATATCGCTCTTCGCCACTTCAAGACGCAGACGGGTGATGCAGGAACCGACGGAGTCAATGTTCTGCGCGCCGCCCAGCAGGCCGATAATTTCAGTCGCGATTTCAGTATCGGTTTTGTCGTTCGCATTGGCGGTCACGCTGGTACGGCCCGGCGTTTTGACATCAAAGCGACGAATCACGAAACGGAAGGTGAAGTAGTAAATCAGCCCCATCGGGATGCCGATGATCACAGCGCTGAGGAAGTTGGTCTGATAGCCGTTAAACGACGGCAGAATACCGAACGACAGATAGTCGATGAAGCCGGCGGAGAACGATTTGGCGATGTGGGCGTGCATCAGGTACATCGTCATGTAGGCCAGACCGGCCATGATGGCGTTAAAGACGTACAGAATTGGCGCCACAAAGATGAAGGTAAATTCAACCGGCTCGGTGATGCCGGTCAGGAAACAGGTCAGGGCCGCAGAGAACAAGATCCCCGCTGCGATTTTTTTGTTGGCGGTATGCGCTTCGTGGTACATCGCCAGACACGCTGCAGGCAGTGCGAAAAGCATCAGCGGGAACTCACCCTGCATGAATTTACCGGCATTCTGGTAGCTGTCGCTGCTGAAGGATTTCACGCCTTCTTCCAGCATTTTGAACCAGATGGTCTGGTCGCCGTGAATCACCTGGCCTGCCTGGGTGGTGTAATCGCCAAAGGAGTACCAGAACGATGGATACCAGATGTGATGCAGGCCGAGCGGGATCAGTGCGCGTTCAACCAAACCAAAGATAAAGGTCGATGCTGCCTGGTTATCACCGTTGACCACCACCGACAGGGCGTCGATGCCCGACTGAATGTGCGACCAGATATACGGCAGCAGCAGGCCCATGATGAACGACAGAAACGCCGTCGCGATTGCCACGAAGCGTTTGCCGGAGAAGAAACCGAGGAATTCCGGCAGCTGCATCTTGTGGAAGCGGTTGTAGCACCACGCCGCCAGCACGCCGCAAATCAGGCCGCCAAAGACGCCCATTTGCAGCGTCGGAATGCCGACGACCATTGCATATTTCCCGCCCTGTGAGGCCATTTCTGGGGTGATGCTCAGCACGGTGCCGATGGTGATGTTGGTGACAAACACCGATACCGCCGCGGATAACGCTGCAATCCCCGATTCGGATGCCAGACCGACCGCAGAACCGATGGCGAACAGCATTGGCAGGTTATCGAAAATAACCCCACCGGCGTTCATCATTAACGGCATATGGAATTTATCACCGAACGCCAGCAGCAAACCGGCCGCAGGCAGCAGTGAGATTGGCAGCATCAGCGCACGACCAATCATTGATAATTTTGACAACGATTTAACAAACCCTGAGAACAGACTCATGCTGCTTTCCCCCGACCTGAGACCCTGAGATGCACCGATTACGTGCTGTTTTTTTGTGAGTAGAACGTTCTAGTAGAACGTTCTACTCATAGTGGCAAAACCTATTTTACCCGGCAACAAAAATCTGGATTGTTGCCATACGGTTATCGAATATTTGAAGTTGCGCAGGTTTTAACCTGATGGTTTGAGGGGCTAATGGATGATTTGCGGAAATAGCGTGAAGTGAATTCCCCCCAGAGCTATTCGCCTGGGGGGGGGAGAAATATGCCTGACTGGTTAAGCTTTAGATAAAAAAACGTCGATTCCAAAGGCCGGAAGTGAGTATTGGTGGCCGTTCAGCAAGTCGGGATGAAGCAAAGGCTCAAGAGCCCGGCTTTCTTCTGCCAGTTCAAGGGTGACGTTCTGGTCGCTGTAGTTCTGCACAAACAGATATTCCTCGTCATCCTGCTGCCGGCTCGTTGCAACCACACCTTTTGGCAGGCGTAATGCGGTGCAGGCGCAAATGCCATGTGTATCGGTAATGGTCTGGTAAAAGTCATACAAGAAATCAACGCCGGTTCTGGCAGCCAGGTAATATGCCTGCCCTTTGCCATAGAGGTTACAGGTTACTGCGGGTCTCCCCTGATAGAAATCATGTTGATAAACAGCCAATACGTCTGCCGTTTCCGCATGAATTAAATCGCAAAGTTCAATGCACGTATATTCACCTACCGCACCATTCCAGCCTGGCGAGGTGATGCTGATTTGATTTGTTTCGCCATCGTAAAGGCTGTCAATTTCTTCTGACCAGATACCCAAAACGTCGCGTAACGGACCCGGGAACCCGTTGGTAAAACAGAGATCGTCCGGGTTGACGATGCCCGACCAGTACGTAGCAATAAAGACACCCCCTGCGGCCACAAATTGATTTACACGCGCGGCAAATGCGTCATCCACCATATAGAGCATGGGGGCAATAAGCACGCGATAAGCGCTCAGTTCAGAGTGTCGTGAGACGATGTCTACAGCAATATTCTGCTGCCACAGCGCCTGATAATGCTGCTGTACCGTTTCTTCAAATTTAATGCCACAGTTGCGTGGTCCCGCTGAATCGTTCACTGCCCAGCGGTTATCCCAGTCATAAATCAGCGCAACGTCCGCGTGATAATCCGCGCCCGCAGCACCTGCCAGTTTCTCCAGCGACATGCCAACCTGCTTTACATCCTGCCCGACACGCGTGCCGATATGCCCGACGTGATCAACTACTGCACCGTGGAATTTTTCAATTGAGCCACGGCTTTTACGCCACTGAAAATACTGAACCGAATCAGAACCATGCGCTACTGCCTGTAATGACGAAAGCATATGCATGCCCGGTTTCTTAAGCTTACTGACTCCTTGCCAACTTGTGGTTCCTGGCGTGGATTCCATTAGTAAGAACGGCAGGCCCGGTTTCAGACTACGCATCAGGTCAAACGTGAAGGCTGTGTACGAAGCCAATTGCAGCTGATCCCGCGTCTGGTGCCATTCCGGGTAACTGTCCCAAGAAATGAAATCGACTTCCTGTGCGAGTCGCCAATAATCGTAATCGTTAAACACGCCGTGGAAGTTGGTCGTGGCGGGTAGTGCCGGGTTGTACGGTTTAACCGCCTGGATTTCATGGCGACAAAACAGCGCCACTTGTTCGCTCACAAAACGCCGCCAGTCAACATTCAACGCATGTACTGATTCTTCGCCCAATGGCCCTGGTGAGTGAAGTTGTTCCCAGCTGGAATACTCGTGGCTCCAGAATGAACTCCACCAGCGCTGGTTTAAATTTTCCAGTGTCTGGTATTTATTCTTCAGCCATTTTCGAAATGCTTGTTGGCAATTATCGCAATGGCACTCACCGCCGTATTCATTCGAAATATGCCAGGCCAGTACAGCGGGATGGTGCGCATAACGTTTTGCCAATTGTTGGTTAATGGTCCCGGTTAAACGTAAGTAATCGGGTGACGAATAGCAGTGGTTGTGCCGTTCACCATGCAGGCTTTTAGTGAGATTTTTATGAGTACGTAATACCTGCGGATATTTTTCAGATACCCAGGCGGGTCTTGCACCACTCGGCGTTGCCAGGAAAACATAAATCCCATTGGCATAGAGTGTATCTAACACATTATCCAGCCAGGTGAACTGGAAATTTCCCTCTTCAGGTTCCAGCGTAGACCAGCTAAAAATACCGACAGACATCACATTGCACTTTGTTTCTTTCATCATCGCAATATCTTGTGCAAGGATCTCGGGCTGATTTAGCCACTGGTCAGGGTTATAATCTGCACCGTGTAAAAAATGTAATGTCGGGAATAATTTACTCATCACTACCTCCGTTATGCTAAAGACTCTCTCTCCTGAGAAAGGGGTATGACGTTGTCTTTTTTATTACTTAGAGAGAACACTGAGAACAGCGTAAAGATCCCTGAAATAATGCCAAGAATGATATAGGTGTTAGCAAAACCAATCGTGTCGTACAAATATCCAACCGTTGGGGAGTAAATCGTCGTCGCGATGGATGCGGAAAACAGGACTAACAAGTAGATAGTCGATGACAATTTCTGCTCAAAATTCTGCGCGATAAATTTAAAGATGGAGATGAGAATTAAGGGTTTTTCAATCGCATGCATCATTTTTACTGCCGCAATCCACACAGGCCCAAGTGGTACGGCAGAACCCAGAATGCGTATAGACATAATGGTACCAGCGATAATCATTGCCCGCTTTGCACCCACACGATTGACAAACCAGGGCATCAGGCCAAGGAATAGGGTTTCAAAACAGACCTGTACAGACGCCAGCGTGCCGTACCATTTATTCCCGATATCAACACTTGAGAACTGAAGAGAGAAATACTGTGCAAATTGTTGATCGTAAGTGTCATAAATTTGCGAGACGAAAAGGGTGAATATGATCAGCATCCAAAACTGTTTGTTTTTCGCTAGTTCAAAAACATGTGCGCCTTTTAGTGATGACGTCATTTTCTCTTCTTCAATGGTGACTTCAATTTTAGTCAACATAAAGCAGATAGCCGCCAGAACAATCGCGATGCTGGCCAGCCAAAAAGAAAGGTTAGGGTTGTCATTAATATTACGCCCGACAATATAGGCGGCAGCCGCCCAGCCCAAAGACCCCCACATTCTCACGCGACCATATTCGAAGGAATAACGGCGGGATATCTTGTCGATATAAGAATCGATAACCCCGCAACCAGAGTTAAAGATAATCCCCAGATAAACCCCACCCAATATGGCACCCAACCAGAATGAACTCACCAATAATGGGGCATAAATATAAATAAAGAATGGCCCGATAGGCAGCAGCAAAGCAATGATCAGAAAGATTAAGGATTTCTTCGTACCAAATTTATCTGAGATAAAGCCAAAGAACGGCTGCATTGTCAGCGCAATAAACGCGTTAATGGCGTAAAGCCAACCCGTTTTGGTTGCACTGATCCCTAAATGCTGGGTCGTCCAGATAACAAAAAAGGCCATCGTCGACGACCAGGCAAACAGGTAGAGAAAATCGAAAATGCTTAAAAGAATGTAGTTCCTTTTACCGGTAACCATTTTTTCTTCCTCATCAAGGAACAGAGTTGGTGCTTCGCTGAAGACTCAGTGAGTCGCGCTATTTTTAGGGATAGATTCACGCGTCTGGGTCGGGAGTATTTACGTAATCACAAAATGTACGACGTTCACATCAGTGGGTTACATACAATACCCAGCAAATAGTTCAAACAACTGTCGGTAAGTCAAACTGCAATGAACATCACAGAATCCAGGGTTAAAAGTGATAAAGGGTGAACAAGATCCCAAAATGCGATCATGTGAACGTATGACATTTTGATATAGTAACCGCTGCAGCCAGGATGAAACGGACTACTTTAGCCACGCGCAAATGAAAGGATTGAGGGTGAATAAAAATAGAAATGCGACGCTTGAAGATGTTGCTCAACGGGCTGGTGTCTCCTATCAGACGGTGTCCAGAGTGCTTAATAAATCGGTGAATGTTGCCGATAAAACGCGAATTCGCGTTGAGCAGGCTATTGAAGAACTACGCTACGTACCCAATCGCCTGGCGCAACAACTTGTCGGGAAAAGAGCCCTGACATTAGGGCTGATTACCACATCCCTTGCGCTGCATGCTCCTTCGCAAATTGCTGCTTCTGTCAAAAAACACGCACGTGAAGCCCATTATCAGGTGCTGATTTCGATGATTGATGAACATGACCCCTTGGCTATCCAGCAATCCATCAACGAATTTAAATCTCAATTTGTCGACAAAATCCTTATCAACGTCCCGCTGGAAACACCCGTTGCTCAGGCTTTAGCTGCCCAAAATAACGATGTGATGTGCCTTTTTCTCGACGTTGCTCCAGACAGTGGGGTGTTCCATGTCATCTTCGACCCGGCAAATGGAACCCAAGAGAGCGTTAAGCGCTTGCATGAACTCGGGCACCACTCTGTCGCGCTGATGCCTGGTCCACAGCACTCGATTTCTGCACAACTACGCCTGGCGAGTTGGGTAACCAGCCTGGCCGAATTAGGTCTGACGCCTGCGGCGATTATTTTTGGTTCGTGGGATGCACAAAGTGGTTACGACGATGTAAGGCAACTTATTGAAAATAAAGTCGAGTTTAGCGCGATTTTAGCCGGTAACGATCAGATGGCACTGGGTGCACTGAGTGCATTAAATCAAGCAAATATCGCTGTGCCGGCGCAGGTGTCGGTGATTGGTTACGATGATAGTTATGAAAGTGCGTTTTTCATCCCATCCCTTACCACCGTTCGGCTGGATTTGGACGCGCAAGGTAAAGAAGCGGTGGCCAGAGTGCTGGTTGCAACACAGGAAAACCGGCCAGCCAATTGCATTTTGCCCGCGGAGTTTGTGCTACGTGATTCGATTCTGCAGAAGTCTTGCAAAGAAATAGAGGGAACGTTGGTAGAACGCTAATTCAGTCGTCTAAAACGGCCCAAGTAGGGCCGCATGGACGCTGATTACGCTTGAACAGTAATACTCTGACCTTCAAAGACAACCGTCTGGCCAGCAACAATTTTGCAGCGTTTACGGGTTTCAACAACACCGTCTACTTTAACCACGCCTTCCGCAATCACCGCTTTCGCCCGGGCGCCACTTTCGCACCAGCCTTCAAGTTTCAGCAGGTCGCATAATTCAACATGTGGGTGTTTACCCAGAGAAAAAGTCGCCATTCTTATATTTCCTTTACATCATGATATTCTTCACACGCTTGCAGCGTGTTCTGGATAAGCGTTGCCACGGTCATTGGGCCAACGCCACCCGGTACGGGGGTGATATACGACGCGCGCGCGGCGGCATCGTCAAAAATCACATCACCGACCACTTTTCCGCTTTCCAGACGGTTGATGCCGACGTCGACCACAATCGCGCCTTCTTTGATCCACTCGCCAGGAATAAAGCCCGGTTTACCGACCGCGACGACCAGCAAATCGGCGTTCTCAACGTGCTGACGCAGATTTTTGGTAAAGCGGTGGGTGACGGTAGTGGTACAGCCCGCGAGCAGTAATTCCATACTCATTGGACGACCCACAATGTTCGATGCGCCCACGATCACTGCGTTCAGCCCGTAGGTATCGATATTGTAACGCTCAAGCATCGTCACGATCCCGCGTGGTGTGCACGGCCGCAGACACGGCGCACGCTGGCACAGACGACCGACGTTATACGGATGGAAGCCGTCCACGTCTTTGTCCGGCGCAATGCGTTCCAGCACCTTCACGTTATCAATGCCCGCAGGCAGCGGAAGCTGTACCAGAATGCCGTCGATGGAGTCGTCAGCGTTCAGGGTATCAATAAGCTCCAGCAGCTCGGCTTCGAGGGTGGTTTCCGGCAGGTCGTAAGAGCGGGAAATGAAGCCCACTTCTTCGCACGCTTTGCGTTTGCTGCCGACGTAAATTTGCGACGCAGGATTGCTGCCGACCAGCACTACGGCTAATCCAGGGGCGCGTTTTCCGGCGGAAATCCTCGCCTTCACTTTTTCCGCGACCTCAGAGCGTACCTGCTGCGCAATCGTTTTACCGTCAATAATCTTTGCTGCCATCAGAGAGAAGATTCCGTCTGTCAGTGTCACAAGGGGGATACACATATTTTGTCAGAAGCCGGGCGGTATGTCAGTCACCGTTTGCGTTTTTCTGGCGTACTCAATGCCCGGCGGACCAAAAGCCCTGTTGTTTTTAGGCCTTTTCTTGTGCATCACTACTTACCGGGTTATTTCCTAAATAATAATAGGACGTAACTGAAGGCGATCGCAGCTTTTATACGTATTTTGCATCAGGTGAATTGTTTAATTTATGACTACTGCCGGAAACCTTATTTCCGGTCAGTGTTGAAGGAACGACGAAACATATTTTCGGATGGTTTCTTCGCCGTAAATAATTAGATAAATCATCAAGGAAAAATCATGAAAGTTAGCAAGATTGCTGCGTCTCTGGTGGCATCGCTGGGTCTGTTTGTTGGCGCGGCCAATGCCGATACCACCACCGTTAACGGCGGTAACGTGCATTTTAAAGGTGATCTGGTCAACGCGGCGTGTGCGGTCAGCACCGACTCTTCCAACCAGGAAGTGAAACTGGGCCAGTACCGCACTGCGTCTTTCACTAAAACTGGCGATACCTCTGCCAAAATCCCATTCAGCATCGTGCTGAATGATTGCGACCCAACCGTTGCGGCAACTGCGGCCGTAGCCTTTACCGGTCAGGTTGATGCGAAAGACAACACCCTGCTGGCAGTAGCCTCCAGTGACAACTCCGATACTGCAACCGGTGTCGGCATTGAAATCCTGGATACTGCATCCGCGACGCTGGCTCCAAACGGCGCTACGTTCTCTACCGCGCAGAACCTGGTAGAAGGCACCAACACTCTGCGCTTCACCGCGCGCTACAAAGCAACGGCTGACACCACCGCGCCGGGCCAGGCTAACGCTGACGCTACCTTCGTAATGAAATACGAGTAAGCCTCAGTCACGCTCAGGATGAGCCTTGCCTCAAGGATGAGGACCCTTTCAGACCTCCCGGGAATCTATCATGATACGGACGTTGCCACTGCTGGCACTGATATTCGTCGCGGCTTCTCCGGCCTTCGCGCACACGGTGGTGGTCGATGGCGGGCGCGTTCAGCTACGCGGCGAACTGGTGAACAGCGCCTGCGTTGTGGCCCCTGAGAGCCAGGATTTGCGCGTGGAAATGGGGCAATACCGCAGTAATACCTTCGGCGACGTGGGTCGCTATTCCACCGTTACTGTACCGTTCACGCTACGCCTCGTGGAGTGTCGCCGCGATGTCGCAAGCCTGGTAGGCATTAGTTTTCAGGGGTTGAGCCCGGCGGAAGATCCGCAGGTTTTTGTCGCCTCATCAAAGGCCAGCGGCAGGCCAGGAGAAAGCGGCTTAGGGCTGGCGCTCTTTGATAACCAACAACAGCTTATTATTCCAAACGCACCGCCCGATAATTATTTACCGATAACCGCTGAGGAAATGACTTTCCATTTTAGCGCGCGTTATCGCGTTATTTCATTACCGCTCGTACCAGGGAATTTACTCACTGACGTCTGGTTTACTCTCGTTTATCCCTAAAAATCAGACGCTGTCAGAAAATAAGAAAACAGGTAACTGGGTTATGATCCACTTAATTAAAAAAACATTTTTTTTGTCGATTCTGATGTTAATGAATGCGCTCCCGGCGCAGGCGGCCGGGGGCATCGCGCTGGGTGCGACTCGAGTGATTTACCCTGCTGACGCCAAACAAACCTCGCTGGCGCTGAGCAACAGCAACAAGCAGGAGCGCTATCTGATTAACGCGTGGATTGAAAATGCCACCGGTCAGAAAGAAAAAACCTTCGTCATTACGCCGCCGCTGTTCGTTAGCGAGCCCAACAGCGAAAATACGTTGCGTATTATTTATGCCGGGCCAGCCCTGGCCTCGGATCGGGAATCACTGTTTTATCTGAATGTTAAAGCGATCCCGTCGATGGATAAAAAGAACGGCGAAAACAACAATGTTTTACAGCTGGCTATCCTGTCGCGTATCAAGCTGTTCGTTCGACCAAACAAACTCGAGACGCAGCCGTTGCAGGCCCTCGACACGCTGGTGTTTACCCGCAGCGGTTCAGCCATCAGCATCAACAACCCTTCGCCGTATTTTATCACTCTGGTTAATTTACAGATGGGTGGCAAGAAGCTTGAGAACGTAATGATTACGCCAAAAAGCCGCGCCACGGTCACGCTGCCAGAGGGTGCGCAGGGCACGCTGAGCTGGCAGAGCGTGAATGACTACGGGGCAATTACTCCGGCTCGTCGCGTGAATCTGTAATGAATGCCTTTCCTCACGCCGAACTTTCCAGACGCTGGCCGCGTCTGAAACTGCTGACCCTTGCCTTGTCCGGCGTGTCGTTTGCGTCCGGCGTGCAGGCGGAAAGCTACTTTAACCCTTCATTCCTGTCCGACGATGCGGCGAGCGTGGCGGATTTGTCGCGCTTCGAGAAAGGTAACAAGCAACCCGCTGGGGTGTATCGGGTCGATATCTGGCGCAATGATGAGTTCGTTGGCTCGCAGGATCTCGCCTTTACGCCCGCCGAAGGCACGCAACCGGCGGCCGGGGGATTAGCCCCGTGCCTGACACCGGCGCTGCTCAAGCGTCTTGGGGTCAACACCGCGGCGTTTCCTGCGCTGGCGAAAGAGGCGCCAGAATCCTGCGTGGCGCTGGAAAAAGTGATTCAGGGAACGGAAATCGCCTTCGATTTTGCGGCGCTCAAGCTCAACATCAGTCTGCCGCAGGTGGCGATGTTCAACAGCGCGCGCGGCTATATCCCACCCGAAGAGTGGGATGAAGGCATTCCGGCGCTGCTGGCGAATTACAGTTTTAGCGGCAACCGTGGCAGCGACGATGACAGCTACTTTTTGAGCCTGACCAGCGGTGCCAACTATGGCCCGTGGCGACTGCGTAACAGTGGCACCTGGACCTATTCCGATAACAATAGCCAGAGAGAAAACCGTTGGCGTAACGTCGCTACCTGGGTGCAGCGATCGATTGTGCCGTGGAAAAGTGAACTGGTAATGGGCGACAGCAACACCGGCAGCGACGTGTTTGACAGCGTCGGCTTTCGCGGGGCGCGGCTCTACTCTTCTGACAGCATGTATCCCGACAGCATGCAGGGCTTCGCGCCGACGGTGCGCGGTATCGCCCGCACGCCTGCCAAAATCACCATTCGCCAGAACGGCTACGTGGTCTATCAGAGCTATGTCCAGAGCGGGGCGTTCGCCATCAGCGATCTGAACCCGACGTCTTCGAGCGGTGACCTGGAAGTGACCGTCGACGAAAAGGACGGCAGCCAGCAACGCTACACCGTGCCGTATTCTTCGGTTCCTTTACTGCAACGTGAAGGCCGCTGGAAGTACGATCTCGTGGCGGGGGATTACCGTTCCGGTAACAACCAGCAGGAGACGCCGTTCTTTGCGCAGGGCACGGTGATTACCGGCCTGAACGGCGGCTACACAGTGTACGGCGGCACGCAGCTGGCGGAAAACTACACCGCTGTTGCGCTGGGCTTAGGGAAAAATCTCGGGGACTGGGGCGCGGTATCGCTGGATATTACCCACGCGCACAGTCGGCTGGTGGATGACAGCACCCACGACGGGCAATCGCTGCGTTTTCTATACGCCAAATCCCTGAATACCTACGGCACCAACTTCCAGCTGCTCGGTTATCGCTACTCGACCAAAGGTTTCTTCACCCTCGATGATACGACGTGGAAGAACATGAGCGGTTATCAGTACAGTGATAAGGAAACGGACGATGATGGCGTGCCGGACATCATCAGCTATCACAACCTGACGCAGAATAAAAAAGGCCGCTTCCAGGCCAACATTTCGCAATCGCTCGGCGATTACGGCTCGCTGTATCTTTCCGGCAGTGAGCAAACCTATTGGGGATCTGACGATACCAATACCTGGTATCAAGTGGGTTATTCCGGCGGCTGGCGCGGAATGAGCTATTCGGTGTCGATGTCGTGGAACCGTTCGATTGGTATTCCGGGCACTGATCAGATTGCGTCATTTAACCTCTCCGTGCCGTTCAGCATATTCAGCAATGGCGCGGCGCGCCGCAACTCAGCGTTTGACCGGGCGTATGCCACCGTTTCCGCCAGCCGTAACAGTGACGGTGACAACAGCTGGCAGAGTGGCGTCAGCGGCACGCTGCTTGACGGGAACAACCTCAGCTACAGCGTGACGCAGGGCAGCACCAGCGGCCAGGGTTACACCGGCAGCGCCAGCGCCAACTGGCAGGCAACCTACGGCACATTGAGTGGCGCCTACAACTATGATCGCGACCAGCATTCCCTGAACTGGCAGGCATCCGGCGGCATTGTGGCTCACGCCGATGGCATCACGTTCAGCCAACCGCTGGGTGACACTAACGTGCTTATCAAAGCGCCGGGCGCGAGCGGCGTCAGCATCGAAAACCAGACCGGGGTCAAAACCGACTGGCGCGGTTACGCGGTGATGCCGTACGCCACCGTCTATCGCTACAACCGCATCGCGCTCGATACCAACACCATGAGCAATAGCACCGACGTCGAAAACAACGTTAGTAGCGTCGTGCCAACCGAGGGCGCAGTGGTGCGGGCGACGTTTGATACACGCATTGGCGTAAGGGCGTTGATCACCGTGCGTCGTGGCGCACAGCCGGTGCCGTTTGGTGCCATCGTCCGGGAAGCGACCAGCGGCGTAACCAGCATGGTGGGCGATGACGGACAAATCTACTTAAGTGGTTTGCCGCTCAGCGGTGAGCTGTTGATTCAATGGGGCGAAGGCTCAGGCGCGCAGTGTCGCGCTCGCTACTCGCTTCCGGAAAAGAGCCTGCAACAGGCGATCACGCTCACGGAGGTTCGCTGTGATCAATAAAATCTTCACCGTTTTACTGCTGGGGTGCGTAATGGCGTCTACCTCAGCTATGGCCACGGTTTGCCGCAACGTAAACGGTGTGGCATCGGACGTGTTTTACGATTTGACCGATACTTTTACCAGCGCCAACAACCAGCCAGGGCAGGTGGTAACGCTGAGCCAAAAATCCGGCTGGGTGGGAGTGAACGCCATTTGTCCGAGCGGTACCACGGGTACCACCACCAAACGCAGCTACGTCACCAGCTTCCCGGTGGTCAGCACTGAGAGTAGATTTCAGTACCTTAAGCTTAACGATTATCTCGACGGTGCGATGCAGATAACCGACAGCGCCGCCGGCGTCTTTTATCCGCCACAGAACTACATTCAGATGGGCTCCCACCCGAATGTGCCGAATCAAAAAGCGTTTCCGGTAAATGATTCGAAGCTGGTGTTCCGCCTGAAAGTGACGCGGCGCTTTATCAACATGGTGGTTATCCCGAAACAGACCATGTTTAACGTCTATGTGACCACAACCAGCGCCGATCCGCTCACCACGCCGGTATACACCATCAGCTACAGCGGCACCATCAACGTGCCGCAAACCTGTGAGATAAACGCGGGTACCGTGGTGCAGTTTGATTTTGGCGATATCGGCGCATCGCTGTTTAGCCAGGCGGGGGCCGGAAACCGTCCGGTGAATATCCCGGTGCAGCAGAAAACCATCGGCATCAAATGCACTAACGTGGAATCGCAGGCATATCTCACCCTGCGTGTGGAAGCGGAACAGTCGCAGGGCAACGCGATGGTGTCGGATAACCCGGATTTGGGCTTTATCGTTTCCGACAGCAGCGGAAATCCGCTAACCCCGAACAACATTAACAGCAAAATCCCGTTCCGCCTGGACGGCAGCGCCCAGGCACAGGTGGGGATCCGCGCTTGGCCTGTGAGCATCACCGGTAGCAAACCTGCGGAAGGGAAATTCACCGCCAGGGGCTATTTGCGCGTGGACTATGACTAAGGACCTGCCGATGAAATCAGTTTATTTGTGCCTGGCCATGATGGCCGCGACGGCGATGAGCCACAGTGCGCGGGCCGATAATGCGCTGGGGGCAGTGAACATCGAGTTGTTTGGTAATGTGGTGGATTACAGCTGCGTGGTGGAAGCGAGCGATAGCGATAAATCCGTCGAGCTGGGGCGCTGGGCGACCAAACAGCTGCGCAACGCCGGAAGCACCACGTCGGTGATTCCTTTTACGTTGAACCTGACCGGCTGCCCGTCGGGTTCGGCGTCGATAACCTTTGCCGGAAAAGCCGATGATGACGATCCCACGCTGCTTGGGCTGAACGGCACCAGCAATGCCACAAGAGTGGCGGTGGAAATCCGTGATGCCGACCGCAGCCGTCTGCCTTTACAGCAGGCGAGTCGCGAAGTGGCTGTCGACGCGCTGGGCAACGCCACGCTACAGTTTTATGCCAACTATATTGCAACAGCCGATAATCCGCAGCCCGGTAAGGCCGATGCAGACGCCACGTTCATGATTAACTACAATTAATATCATAATGCCGCGCCCGATATTTTTTTTCGGACACGGCACATTCTCTTACACCAGTTCGTGGGACTTTGCGTAGTCAATCAATTCAACAATAGTATGTACACCAAGTTTAGAGAAAATATTTGATTTATGCGCACTGATTGTTTTGTTGCTGAGCAAAAGTTGATCGGCTATTTCTTTATTCGTCAGACCATTGACCAGATACCGCAGAACCGTCACTTCACGATTTGAAAGCGGAAGTTCATTCAATTCCCCGCGCCTTGCCGGATTGTTGCTAAGAAAGTTAAGTGTGTCCGCCGGGAAGAAGGAATAACCAGCCAGGAGCATGTCCACTGCTTTATAGATGTCATTATGATCCTTTCTTTTACTGACAAAACCATTGGCGCCCGCACGGATCGCCCGTCCGGCATAATAATTTTCCGATTTCGAGGATAAAAACAAAACCTTGGTTTTAGGGCTGATGTCATGTATCCGTTTGAGTAGTGAAAAACCATCGGTCCCAGGCAGTTCAATGTCAACGATGACCAGGTCTGTTTCATTTTTTCTTACATAATCAATAACTTCTCTTCCGTCATCCGACTTGAGGACAACGCGAATCTGGCTATTCTTGTGCAACAGAACCTCTATCGACATCCTAACGATAGGTTGTTCATCCATAATAACAACGGAAGCAGGTTTCATTTTCTATTCCTCAGATTATGTATTCAGTTGTGCTGAGTTCGGAGAGAACTTCATTGCCAGCGTCGGCGTGTGTTTTTCTCATTTCGGAACGCCCGGTCACACCCTAAAGGTCAACGTCCAGGGTGAGAGAAAACACAATATCTGGCTGGCGGGCCATTCGTTCGTAAAAACGGTGGGTTGCATAAGTTATTTCTGATGCTTGTTTATTTGTCGACTGATGTGATCAGCGCTTCCTTTTTTGAGTTACGACAAGATCGTCGTCATTAACGTATTATCTATAGATGATTTTGTTGTGGTTTTTGTTATTTATCTCAATGGGGCCGATTATACCGTGTAAAGTTTTAGGAAAAAGTCTGAGATTAAGACAATTAACTTTACTAATTACGATGTTCTGTAGCGGATTGACCAGGAATTTTCTTTTGGGCCTAATTTCTGCGGTTCATCGATTTGTTGACGCTTAGTGTTTATGTAATAGCAAAAAACAAAACATGCGACTGCTTGTTGTCTGGTTGTTAAATTAATGATGAATTGTGATGTTACGCAGCGTGTTGCGGTGAGGGTAATAAATGCTGACTGGATAACGACTTAGGCGCGGTTTTTAGTTTAGCTTAGGGGGTTCTACTTGTCGCACTGACCAATCGATTGTTCTGCCAGACGGGTGCGGAAAGGATTCTGGTTTGTCGGTTAGCTCACAATATGCTCGAGCAAATCACCGTTGGCTGTGATAATTATTCATTTTATGCAGATGTAAATTCCATTATTTGTATCTGTCATGGTGATTGATCGCGCTCAGTGGACATTCTTAGGAATAGTTATAATTGTTTGCTTTTGGTTAAAAGATTACCGTTTATTAACACTAGTTTAAGTAATTTCTTAAACCATCCCGTCTTCAGCAGGTTATCCCGAGTGATTCGTGTCACGAATGGCCCCAACGCGTTGTAGCAGTCGCAGCAGCTGGTGGCGATGGTTTAGCCGCAGCAGAGTTAAAACGCAGCCGACACGGTAGATAATCCTGTGATACGGACGAACCTGCAGGCGGGCGATATGACACAAGGTATAGCCTTCAGACATCATCATCAGCACGCTCCACTCTTTGGCTTTGAATAAACGGGGCAGAAGAGTCTGGACTTGACTCTGGAGGTGAAGCGCAGCCCGAGCCTGAAACAGTGCAAGGCGTTTGTCCAGCACCCGACAATGGCACGTCGCCTGGAGAAACCGTTGTGCAGCAGGGTCAACGTCAGGGGTGATCAGCACGATGTCCAGCGCCGGATAGTCTTGCTGCAACATGCGCAGGCGATCCAGAAGCGTAATGACGGGCAGGATCTGACCTTCGAGATCGATAATCAAGCCAAGCGGGTGAGTCAGGTGAACTACGTCCAACGCCTCGTCGATATCGTCAAAGATGCGACACAGGCTCAAGGGAACCGGGCTGTGACGAACGCCAGTGGCAAGATAGTGATCGCGCGTCACGAGAATGTGGTACTCGCAGTAGCGCGCCGTATGGTTGAGCAGGTCGCTGCGTTCAACCAGCGCATTATGAGGCAGGGGAAGTGAATGCCCCTGAAACTCCATGATATTTCGCCGTCGCCTTTCCCTGCGTAGCATCACGCGCATCGTTTCCCTCCCGGCACGTTGGGCAATTGCTCATTGCACTCTGTGTGAATATCGGCATAAGCACAGAAATATTGCCTGAGAACAGTCGGCAATAGGGGGTGTCACGACGGTTTCCCCTCCGTCCTGTGACATGCTTCATTGTTGCTATAAGGAATATCTGAAGGTACCAGGCGTTGCTTAAACCGTAGCGGGATATTTCGTATAGGAAGGGGAGATTAAGGCCAGTGCTTACGATTTAATCATTTGATGTGGGGCGATTTTGGACGTTAGGGAGGAGATGTGGGCTTTGCAGGTAAAACCCATTGACTCGTTGGTCCCAGACCGTATAATTCCCGGCGTTCAACACCGCGAAGTTTACCTTCTCAGTGCGCCCTTAGCTCAGTTGGATAGAGCAACGGCCTTCTAAGCCGTAGGTCACAGGTTCGAGCCCTGTAGGGCGTACCATTTAAATTCAAATGCTCACAACATTTATCCCATCAAACCAAAAAACGAGCCGTGTAAATTTCCGTGTATGTTTAATTAATTTGACATAACGCTATTTCCCGCACGTAAATTCCTTTCTTAAATAGCCTAAAAAATAACCGCTGTATTTTTTGTACACATAAATCCCGCTGTTAACCCTGCGGTTTTATACCGTTATTTTTTTGCTATTTTCATATGCACTGACCTGTGCAAGATGAAACTGTTCCTGGCACCTGCGATGCATTGGCGAGTGTTACCCCGGCTACCTCGCGGGGCTGACCCTGTCATGGTGAATCGATACGCGGTTATTCCTGTCTCCGGCACACTTTTTGCTTATCCCATGAACCTACTCCTAAAACAGGTTCTTCCATGACCCTTTCCGCTCTCAGCTTCGTACAAGAGTCGAAAAAAAGTGAAATCGCCTGCCTGCAACAACTCTTACAGTTGGGCAAGTTGGTCGGTGCTGTGAGTCAGATGATTCACGTACTGCAACGTGAACGGGGCACGGCTAACATTTTTTTATGCTCTCATGGTGAAACCTGGAGAGAGCCACTGAGTGAACGGGCGCGGGAGGCTCAGGTAGCAGAAAAGACAATAAATCAGTTGCTTACGTCAGAGGGTCTTACGGGTCCGAACATGGTTAATGCCTCGCGGTTGTTCAGCCGTATCGCCTCGGTTTTGCATAGCCTCAGTACCTTACCGCAGTTACGTAAGCAGGTTCTTGGCCTGAGTATCAGCCAGCCAGAAGCCATGCGCGCGTACAACGATGTGATCCGCACGCATTTGGCGCTGGTATTCGAAACGGCGGATATCTCCGGCGATCCGTCAATATCTCGGGCATTACTGGCTATGTTCAGTTTTATGCAGGGTAAAGAGCTGGCCGGTCAGGAGCGGGCCACGGCTGCGGCTGGTTTTGCGGCGCGGCATTTTGACGATATAGCACGCCAGCAACTTTTAGGGTTAATCGACAGCCAGGAGCGCTGCTTTCAAACATTCACGGAGTTTGCTGATGCCCGCAGTCTGGCGTTGTGGCAGCAACAAAGAGGCCAGGATAGCAGTGATTTCGAACGTTTCAGGCGTATTGCCTGCACGCTGATCACACCGGAAGGTGAGGCGACTGACCTGGCATTGCGCTGGTTTAGCGTCTCGACCGCGCGCATTGACGGCATGAAAAGGGTGGAGGATACCCTGGAAGATGTCCTGATGGCGTCCTGTCGCCAGCGAATTCATGAGGCGCAGACTTCTCTCGCACTCCAGCTGCAGGATATCGAGAAAATGCCTCAGCCAGAGAGCCATTATTCCGCACTCCTTCCGCCGCAGCTCAGCCGTTCCGTTCTTGAACTCGTCGAGCAGCAGTCTCGCCAGTTGCAGGCACTGGATGCTGAACTTTCAAGGCTTCGCGTGATGCTGGCCGAGCGCAAACTGATTGAGCGAGCCAAAGGCCTGTTGATGCAACATCATGGCTTAACGGAACCCCAGGCGCATAAAACCCTGCTTGAGATGGCAATGAACCAGAATAAGAAACTATCAGAAATCGCCGATGCGATGCTGGCGGTGTCGGCGGTGTTAGGCAAAAACGGGCGTAACGCAGGCCAATAGTTGCACCTTCCGTGTGCAATTAGGGTGTGCACGCTGTGCTGTTGCGGTGCACCGAAAGAGGCCCTCGCAGAGTGACATAAGGCTAAGCCTCTGATTTGTTTTAATGCCAAAGATTGGCACACAATCTGCATCGTTCATATTACATAAGTACTAAACCAATGGCGGTTTAGTCAGGATTACGGATAAAGGCGTCCGTTAGCGTTCAGGAAACTGAGCGTTAACTGGACGCTTTTTTTTTGTTCATTTTCAACATACCAGGAAGCCGTAATGACACAAGACGATAAAAAAATGCAGGGGCAATTATCCCGCCGTCGCTTTCTTGCGGGGAGTGCTGTGCTGGGGGGCAGCATGCTCATCCCCGGTTTTATGAACAGCGTCTGGGCCGCGGGGTCGGACGCACCGGAGAAGAAAGCGATCCGTGTCGGGTTCATTCCCTTGACCGATTGTTCCTCCGTGGTCATGGCGGCGGTAAAGAAATTTGATGAGAAGTACGGGATTAAAATCATCCCGAGCAAGGAGTCGAGCTGGGCGTCGGTGCGTGACAAGCTCGTATCCGGCGAACTTGATGCCGCGCATGTCCTTTATGGAATGCTGTATGGCTTACAGCTTGGCGTCTCAGGGCCACAGCATGAGATGGCGATGCTGATGTCGATCAACAATAATGGGCAGGCCATCACCCTCTCTAACCAGTTAAAACAGGCGGGTGTCACGGATGCAGCGTCACTGAAAAAAGTGGTCAATGCCAGCGAGAAAGGCACCTATACCTTCGCGCAAACATTCCCGACCGGCACACATGCCATGTGGCTCAACTACTGGCTGGCGAATGCCGGGATTCACCCTTTTAACGATGTACGCAATGTCGTGGTCCCCCCTCCGCAAATGGTCATGAACATGAAAATCGGCAACATGAGCGGTTTTTGTGTCGGTGAGCCCTGGAATCAGCGCGCCATTCAGGATGACATTGGTTATACGGCGGTCACCTCACAGGAGATCTGGCCGGATCATCCGGAAAAAATTCTCGGTACGACCTCAGCCTGGGTTTCAGCGAACCCGAATGCGGCCCGCGCGCTAACTGCTGCGGTGCTGGATGCCTCTCGCTGGATAGACACATCCGACGCAAACCGTATTGAAACCGCTCAGGTCGTGGCGGCGCGGGCCTATATCAACACCCCCGTAGCGACGATCGAGGGTCGGATGTTGGGCGATTACGAAAATGGTCTGGGGAAAAAGTGGAAAGATGCGCACCGCATGCGCTTCTTCAACGATGGCGCGGTCAATTATCCGTATCTCTCCGATGGCATGTGGTTCCTGACTCAGCATAAACGCTGGGGATTACTGGACAGCGATCCTGACTATTTGGGAATTGCCAAAAAGATCAACCGTATTGACGTCTACAAGCAGGCCGCCACCGCAGTTGGGGGGATCAATTTACCCTCCAGCGACATGCGCAGCAGTACGTTGATTGACGGAAAAGTCTGGGATGGCAGCAACCCTGCTGAATATGCCAACAGTTTTGCGATGAAACGTTAAGAGAGGCTACAGATGTCGATGCATTCGAAAACCAACGTGGTCACGCTGACCGAGCCGGTGAGTGCCGAGGTGCTTCCACTCAAAACCGCAGGACCGGTCGCGACAAGGCCTCCAGCCGTTACCCGTTTTAGGGCCGTCTGCCGGCGGATGATACAGAGAATGATCCCGGCGATGTTGGGCGCTCTGGTTCTGATTGCCGTCTGGCAGATTGCCGCAATCAGCAGTAAAGGTTTTCCGACCCCGGCTCAGACCTGGGAAGCAGCGAAAGTGATATTTGCGGATCCATTTTATATCGACGGACCAAACGATATGGGGATTGGCTGGAATGTGCTGGCCTCACTTGAACGTGTTGCCATCGGCTTTGGGCTGGCGGCGTTGGTTGGCATCCCGGCCGGTTTTCTGATTGGACGTTTCAGTTTTGTCGCCCGAATGTTCAATCCCATTATCTCATTGCTGCGTCCGGTCAGCCCCCTTGCGTGGCTGCCAATTGGCCTGCTGCTGTTCCAGCGCGCAGAACCCGCCTCGTCATGGACCATTTTCATCTGCTCTATCTGGCCGATGATACTCAATACCGCAGAAGGCGTGATGCGCATACCACAGGATTACCTCAACGTGGCGCGCGTGCTGAAGCTCAGTGAATTCACCGTCATGCGCAAGATCCTGTTTCCCGCGGTGCTGCCGTACATCCTCACCGGGGTGCGATTGTCTATCGGGATCGCGTGGTTAGTTATTGTCGCCGCTGAAATGCTGACCGGGGGTGTGGGAATCGGTTTTTGGATCTGGAACGAATGGAACAACCTCAATGTGGAAAACATCATCATCGCCATTCTGTTGATTGGAGTGGTAGGGATGCTGCTGGAGCAGGGGCTGATGGCGATAGCCCGCCGCTTAAGTTACGACAATACAGGAGCCTGACATGAAAAAAGATAAAGCCATTATCAGCGTGCAAAACGTCAGTCAGCGTTTCCCATCCGCCAAAACGACATTCCTGGCGCTCGATAACGTCAGTTTTGATATTGCAGAGGGTGAAACGGTCAGCCTGATTGGCCATTCAGGTTGCGGAAAATCGACCTTGCTGAACCTGATTGCCGGGTTGAGTCGTCCGACGGAAGGTGTGTTGCTGTGTGATAACAAAGAAATTACCGGGCCAGGGCCAGAGCGTGGTGTGGTCTTCCAGAACCATTCGCTGCTGCCATGGTTAACCGCCTTTGAGAATGTCGAACTGGCGGTTCAGCAGGTCTTTAAAGACCAGATGAGTAAAAGCGAAATGCACGACTGGATTTTGTACAACCTCGAACTGGTACATATGGAGCACGCGGCCGATAAGCGTCCAGGCGCGATCTCCGGCGGCATGAAACAGCGGGTCGGTATTGCCCGTGCGCTGGCAATGAAACCAAAAGTCTTGCTCATGGACGAACCCTTTGGCGCGCTTGATGCATTAACGCGTGCCCATCTTCAGGATGCGGTCATGGATATTCAGGCGCGGCTGAAAACCACCATTTTGCTGATAACCCATGACGTTGACGAAGCGGTGCTGCTGTCCGATCGGGTGATGATGATGACCAATGGTCCCGCCGCAAAAGTCGGGGAGGTGTTACAGGTTGAACTGGCCCGCCCACGCTATCGTCTGGCGCTGTCGAATGAACCTTTGTTCCATCAGTACCGCCAGCAGGTGCTGCATTTTCTCTATGAAAAACACAAGGCTGTGGCCTGATTCAGCGAGGAGATAAGCGTCATGGCTAAACCGACTCTGATCGTTATCGGCAATGGAATGGCAGGCATACGACTGGTGGAACACTTGTCTGACCTCGCTCCTGAAGGCTATCGCATTCTGATGATTGGCGATGAAAAGTACAGTGCATACAACCGTATTCAACTGACGCCGGTCCTGTCCGGTGAGAAAAACGTTGATCAGATAGTGACGCACGACGCGCAATGGTATGCCCATCACCACGTCACATTAATTACGGGCGTAACGGCGACGGCGATCGATCGTCTGGCTCGCACCGTCACGGCGGACGGGCAGATCTATCCTTACGACCATTTGGTGATAGCCACCGGTTCACGGTCTTTTATTCCGTCATTACCCGGGGTGGAATTGCCGGGGATTCAGGGTTTTCGCACGCAGCAGGATGTTGAAAATATTCTCTGCGGGACTTACGCCGGCCAGGCGGTGGTGGTGATCGGTGGCGGTGTGCTGGGCGTAGAAGCCGCTGCGGCACTGGCATTACGGGGGATGCAGGTGAGCCTGCTGCACCGTGGTACGCATTTGATGGATCAACAGCTTGATGTTCAGGCCGGAGAGCTGTTGCGCGCCAGACTGTCATTGCGGGGCATCAACGTCATTTTACAGGCCGAAACCGTCTCCTTCGCCGCTGATGCTATTGGCAATGTCAGTGCGGTGAAACTGCGGGATGGATGCGAAATCGCGGCCGAGCGCGTGGTTATCGCGGTGGGTGTCCGGCCGGAAATCGCGCTGGCGCAGGACGCGGGGTTGTCGTGTGGGCGCGGCATTCTGGTGAACCATCACCTGCAAACCTCTGATCCCGATATTTCGGCAATCGGCGAATGTTGCCAGTTGGGTGAACTGAATTTTGGCCTGGTGGCGCCGTGCTGGCAGCAGGCAGAAGTGGTGGCGTTGCGGCTGGCTGGCGTCGATAAGGCCGCATCGTTCGATGTCCAGAATGTACCGCTGCGTCTCAAAGTGACCGGGATCGATTTGTTCTGTGCTGGTGAACTGCACAGCGACGAAGGCGCACAGATCCACACCACCTTTGACCCGTTTGATGGGCATTACCGCCGTCTGGTGCTTGCCGATAACCAATTGAAAGGCGTGTTGTTGTGGGGCGATATCAGTGACGGCCCGGACTATCTGTTGCGCATCAGCAATCCCTCTGTTCAACAGGCGCCATTCAGCGTCTTCAGTCCCGGTGATGAACCGGGGATATCTGGCTTTCAGCCTGTTAATTCAGAACCGTTGCCCGTCGAGGTGACGAGGAGTCATTCAATGTCGAAACCCGTATTGGTTATGGCCGGACATGGCATGGTTGGTCATCATTTTTTAGAGCAACTGGTCGAGCGTGAGTTGCATCTGCAATATCAGGTGATTGTCTTTGCCGAGGAGACATCGCCCGCTTACGACCGTGTCCATTTGTCCGAGTACTTCTCCGGCCGTACGGCGGAATCACTCTCGATGGTGGAAGAGGGATTCTTTGCATCCAGTGGTATTGAACTGCGTCTGGGACATTGCATCGGACACATTGATACGAAGCATCGCTTTGTTGTCGATCATCAGGGGCGACAGACCGCCTACGATTTACTGGTGCTGGCGACAGGATCGTATCCGTTTGTGCCCCCGATCCCGGGTAACGATGCGCCGGGTTGTCTGGTTTATCGCACTCTTGACGACCTCGCGGCCATTCAGGCCTGCGCGGCAAACGGGAAAACCGGTGTGGTTGTCGGCGGAGGACTGCTGGGGCTGGAGGCGGCCAATGCGCTGAAACAGTTAGGACTGGCGACTCATGTCGTGGAGTTCGCTCCACGGTTGATGGGGGTTCAGCTTGATGAAGGCGGGGCCCAGATGCTGCGCCATAAAATTGAAGCGCTGGATGTGAAGGTACATACCGGAAAAGAAACTCGCGCTATCGTCGCGGGCGAAAGCAGCCCTTATCGTATGGAGTTTGCCGATGGCAGCCACCTGGAAACCGATTTGGTGTTGTTCTCTGCCGGCATCCGCCCGCGCGATCAACTTGCCAAAGCGAGCGGGCTTGAGGTGGGGCCGCGTGGTGGCATTGTGATTAACGATCAGTGTCAGACCTCTGATCCGGCCATCTATGCAATAGGCGAATGCGCGCTGTGGAACGGTCAGATTTTTGGTCTGGTCGCGCCGGGTTATCAAATGGCCCGGACACTGGCAGACACCCTGACGGGCAGCGACGTGGCGTTTAAAGGCGCAGATATGAGCACCAAACTTAAATTGCTGGGTGTCGAGGTGGCCTCTGTCGGTGATGCGCATGGTCGTACGCCGGGCAGCCAGAGTTACAGCTGGGTTGACGGTCCGGCGGAAGTGTATAAGAAAATTGTGGTATCGCAGGACCGCAAACGTCTGTTGGGGGCGGTGCTGGTGGGGGACAGCACCGAATACAGCACGTTGTTGCAGATGATGCTCAACGACATGCCACTGCCTGCCAAACCTGAAACCCTGATTTTGCCTGCAGGATCGGGCGCAGATAAACCGGCGCTGGGTATTGCCGCGTTGCCAGACAGTGCGCAAATTTGCTCCTGCCACAACGTCAGTAAGGGCGATATCTGTGATGCCGTGCAGAATAACTGCCACGATATGGCGGCGATAAAATCATGTACCAAAGCGGCGACGGGATGCGGGGGTTGCGCAGCGTTGACCAAACAAGTGATGGAGTTTGCGCTGTCCGGAATGGGTGTCGAGGTGAGAAAAGACATCTGCGAGCATTTTGCGTATTCGCGTCAGGAGATCTATCACTTAGTTCGCATCGGCAATATCCGCACCTTTGCTGAATTGATTGCCAAACACGGGAGCGGCAGTGGGTGTGAAATCTGTAAGCCCCTGGTCGGTTCGGTTCTGGCTTCGTGCTGGAACGAGTATCTGCTGAAACCGCAGCATCTACCGTTACAGGACACCAACGATCGTTATTTTGCCAATATTCAGAAAGACGGGACCTATTCCGTGGTGCCACGCGTTCCTGCCGGGGAGATCACCCCTGAGGGACTTATTGCCATCGGCCAGATGGCCAGGCGCTATAACCTGTACACCAAAATTACCGGTGGTCAGCGTATCGACTTGTTCGGTGCGCGTCTGGAGCACTTGCCGGAAATCTGGCAGCAACTGGTGGATGCGGGATTCGAAACCGGTCATGCCTACGGTAAATCTCTGCGGACGGTGAAATCCTGCGTTGGCTCCAGCTGGTGTCGCTACGGCGTACAAGATTCAACTTCTCTCGCCCTGCAATTGGAGCACCGCTATAAAGGGCTACGCTCACCTCATAAAATCAAAATGGCGGTGTCGGGATGCACCCGGGAATGCGCCGAAGCCCAGAGCAAAGATGTGGGGGTTATTGCCACCGAAAAGGGCTGGAATCTGTATGTCTGCGGTAACGGGGGAATGAAACCACGTCATGCTGATCTGCTGGCTCAGGATATGAGCACCGAAGCCCTGATCCGCACCGTTGACCGTTTTCTGATGTTCTATATCCGCACGGCCGATCGACTGCAACGTACCAGCACCTGGATGGATAATCTCGAAGGAGGCATGGCGTACTTGCGCCAGGTCGTGCTGGAAGACAGCCTGCATATCGGCGATGAACTGGACAGCGAAATGAATGCGGTGGTGGCGACGTATCAATGTGAATGGCAGACCACCCTGGCATCTCCTGACCGACTGGCTCTGTTCACACCTTTTGTGAACAGCCCTGAACCAGACGAAGGTGTGGTGATGATCTCTGAGCGCCATCAGCTGCGGCCTGCCACACACCAGGAGCGCGCCATGCGACCTGCTGCGAGTGGGGAGAACGCGAGTTCTGCCGTGCAGGGGTGGGTTGATGTGTGCGACCTGAGTGCCATACCAGAGAATGCCGGCATGGCCGCGCGGCTGGCAAACCAGCAGATTGCGCTGTTCTATCTGCCGGACCACCCGCAGCAGGTTTTTGCCCTGAGCAATCATGAACCAGACAGCGACGCTAACGTGCTGGCGCGTGGCCTGGTGGGCGATGTTGACGGCGAACCGGTGGTGATTTCCCCGCTCTATAAACAACGCTTCCGTTTACAGGATGGGCACAGCCTGGATAATTCGCCGCTGGCGCTGCAAACCTGGCCGGTGAAAGTGGAAGGAGGCCGCATCTGGGTTCAGGCGCATGCACAGAGTATTGCGTCGGCCAAAATCATTGAGACGGTCAGCCTATGAAAGCAGAGTCCCCGGTCGTTAAAACCACCTGCGCCTACTGTGGCGTGGGATGCGGCGTCAATATGCAGATGCAGGATCACGGCTTTATCGCCACGGGAGACCGCCATCACCCGGCGAACCACGGGCGGTTGTGCGTGAAAGGCAGCGCATTAGGCGAAACATTGGATCTGCAGGGCCGCCTGTTACAGCCGGAAATAAACCATCAACCGGTGAGCTGGCATCAGGCATTAGATGCCGTTGCGCAGGGATTGCAGGCCGTTATCTCCGAACATGGACCGCAGGCGGTTGCATTCTACGGCTCCGGCCAGCTACTGACCGAGGATTATTACGTCGCCAATAAGCTGATGAAGGGATTTATCGGCGCGGGCAATATGGATACCAACTCGCGGCTCTGCATGGCCTCCGCCGTCGTGGGCTACAAGCGAGCTTTTGGTGCCGATGCGGTGCCCTGTAATTATCAGGATCTAACGTTGGCGGACTGCGTGATCCTGACCGGGTCCAATACCGCCTGGGCGCATCCGGTAGTGTATCAACGGCTGGTGAAAGCTAAAACCGAGCGCCCGGAAATGCGGATCATCGTTATCGATCCGCGTAATACGGCAACCTGTGACATTGCCGACTTGCATTTGGCATTGCGTCCCGGCAGCGATGCGGGCCTGTTCTCTGGGGCGCTGAACGCCATGGCCGAGTGTGGAAAACTGGATGCCGAATTTTTGCGCCAACACACACAGGGAGCCGAAGAGACCTTACTGGCGGCAAAAGCATGGACGCTCGATGCGACGGCTGATTTTTGCGGATTGTCGGTGTCACAGCTGCAATCGTTTTATCAGATGCTTGCCAACAGCCCACGACTGGTCACGTTGTATTCAATGGGGATCAATCAATCCAGTTCCGGGGTGGACAAATGCAACGCTATCATCAATCTGCATCTGGCAACTGGCCAGATCGGACGCGAAGGTTGCGGACCCTTTTCGATAACGGGCCAGCCGAATGCTATGGGTGGACGTGAAGTAGGGGGCCTGGCGAATCAACTGGCGTGTCATATGGGCTTCACGCCTGCAGAGATTGATCGGGTCGGGCGTTTCTGGCAAAGCACCACGGTCGCGCAATCTGCGGGACTTAATGCGATAGACCTGTTTCGTGCGATTGAGAGCGGAGAAATCAAAGCGGTATGGATTATGGGTACCAACCCGTTGGTGTCACTGCCTGATGCCGACCGTGTGCGTGCCGGTCTCGCCCGCTGTCCATTGGTTATTGTCTCTGACATTATGCGTGAAACCGACACCACCCGCGCGGCACATATCCTGCTGCCTGCGCAGGGCTGGGGGGAAAAAAATGGCACGGTGACGAATTCGGAGCGCTGTATTTCACGTCAGCGTGCATTTTTGCCCACACCGGGAGAGGCTAAACCAGACTGGTGGATCCTTAGCCAGGTCGCGCAGCGGCTGGGTTATGCGGACGCGTTTGCCTGGCAGCATCCGGCCGAAATTTTCCGCGAGCACGCGGCGCTGTCCGGTTTTGAGAACGCAGGGCAACGTGCGTTCGATATCAGTGGGTTGGCACAATTGTCCAATCAACAATGGGATGCACTGCAGCCGATACAGTGGCCGGTGAATGCCGCCAGCCCACAGGGCACACCTCGTCTTTTCACCGATAAAACCTTCTTTCACGCCGACGGTAAAGCACGACTGGTCGCCATCACGCCTGGGCTGCCAGCCAATCAACCGACAGCGGCATATCCGTTGTTGATGAACAGCGGCAGAGTCCGTGACCAGTGGCATACGATGACGCGCACCGGGAAATCAGTGCGTCTGATGCAGCATATCAGCGAGCCGTATTGTCAGTTTCACCCGGATGATGCACCAGGCGTGACGCGTGGCGATTTGGTACGTATTTCCTCAGCCTACGGCTGGCTGCTCCTGCGCGCACAACCCGATAATCTTCAGCCGCGAGGCAGCATTTTTGTGCCGATCCACTGGAGCAGTCGATTCAGCCAGCAAGCCAGAGTGGACGCACTGATTGCCCCTCTGACTGATCCCCTGTCAGGTCAGCCTGAAAGCAAACATATGCCGGTCAAGCTCCTGCAATGGAAAGCGGCATGGCATGCTGAATTGTTTATTCGGGGTGACGGTATCATGCTGCCCGCCACCGCGTACTGGAGCCTAATTACCCAACCTGGCGTGACGCATTTTACGCTGGCCGACTCATCGCTCCCTGACGACTGGATGGCGTGGCTGAATGAGCATTACTCAACGGACGGCAAAATATGTCAGGTCGCGCGTATGGGCGATGACGGATTCAATCTGCTTGTCTGGGAGCAGGGTGAACTGCAGCTGGCATTTTACGCGCGCCGCAAGCCGTTATTACCGGACCGACAGGCGGTACTGTCTGCGTTCATGCAGGCACCTGATACCGCACAACAACGTCTGGCCCTCTTGGCAGGGATCGCCGGAAGCGATAAACCCCCGACAGGCGCGATGATTTGCAGTTGCTTTGCTGTGGGTGAAACACAGATTGTCGAAGCCGTTCGACAAGGGTGCAGCAGTGCACAGCAGCTTGGCGCCAAGCTGAAATGTGGCACCAACTGTGGCTCATGCATTCCTGAACTTAAAAAGATTATTGCCGGCCATATGGCCACGCTGACGACAGGGGAACATCAATGAATACTCGCGACATGTTACCGATAGCGCAAATGATAACTCTGGCAAACCAACGCAGTCCGGTGTTCCGGGGAGAGGTCTGGCTGGTGGGGGCGGGGCCGGGGGATGTTGAACTTTTGACCCTAAAAGCGCTGCGCGTCATTCAGCAGGCGGATGTCGTGGTCTATGACCGACTGGTGTCTGATGCGGTGCTGGCGCTTATACCGGACAATGCATTGCAGATCGATGCCGGAAAATCACCCTGTAATCATCGCCTTGGGCAGAACGAAATCAATCTGTTGTTGGTTGATCTTGCGCTGGTGGGGCATCGAGTGGTGCGTCTGAAAGGCGGTGATCCGTTCATCTTTGGGCGGGGTGGGGAAGAGATGGCCTACTGCCAACAGCAGGGTATTGTGTGTCACATTGTGCCCGGTATTACGGCAGCGATGGGGTGTGCTGCCGCCAGTGGTATTCCACTCACCCACCGACATCTGGCGCAGTCTGTCAGGTTTGTCACTGGTCATGGCCCCGATGGGGAGCCGGACGTTGACTGGTCTGTATTGGCGGCGGCGCGCCAGACGCTGGTATTTTATATGGGCATCGCCACCAGTCCTGTGCTCAGTCAGCGATTGATCGCTCATGGATTACCTGGCTCAACGCCCGTGGCGGTGATTGAACGCGGGACGCAGCCACAGCAGCGTGTGCTGACGAGCACCCTGGATGCATTAGGAGAAATCATTGCGCAAGAGCATGTCGAGTCGCCGGCCCTGTTAATCATTGGGGATGTGGTCGGAATGTACCGTCCGATTGCCGGACTGCCTGAGATGACTTTTCCGCAAATGGACAGCCCTGAATATGCCCTCCTCACTAATTAATATCCGATACCGAGGCGCGGGAATAATGGTCAATTAAAGCGGACACGGTATCGGCCAACGTTAAAACCTTATTCGCGCAACGCAATACACATGCGCCGACTGTCATATATAGCATTCATTTCAGCATGAATATGTTTAGCCGCCGCATGCAGCATAAGCACATCGGCTCTGAGGGCTGGCTGACCACTCCGGGCGTAAAATGCACGGCGCGTGAGCGACAGGCAGCGACATACCTGTTGGATGTTTCCCCCGCGCTTCTTCGTTACAGCAGTCTGGGTCAACGCCTACTTGTGTTGTAGAACCAAATTGATACATTCCGGCCTTTAAGTCTTTTTCAATCAATGGGCAAAAAATGATGGGAATTTAAAATTAACTTATTGGTAAAGTCCAAATTAAAACAAAAATAATCTGTTTTCATCTGTGCATTTCCTTTATAAAAACGGATGGAAGGTTCTGCGGAATTAATTCCTTTGGTGAGTTTTGGCTGCGTATTGGTTTCTGACTGGGATGTCGATTATCGCTCCAGGCCCTCATTTATATTTTGTTTATCAGAGGTAATATTATGAAAAAAATTATTCTGGCTTTAACATTTGCTACCGTGAGCCTCTCTGCTTTTGCAGGTAATCACCCGATCGCAAGAACAACCGCCGTGGCATCATCTGACCATCCTGTCGCAATGACTGCAGCGACTGGCGGTAACGGCGAACACTCTGTTGCCCGCGGAGCAGCAGTTGTGTCTTCTGACCATCCAGCTGAGATGGCAGTAGCAACCTCTGGCGGCTCGCATCCTGTCGCGCGCACAGCAGTAGTTGCGGGTTCTGACAACCCTGTTGCCGCAGCAGCTGTTACTGGACACAACTGATTCTCCAGGTTCCTTAACACAAGGCATTCTGGCAGTCACCTAAGCGCTATCCTTCATCGGATGGCGCTTTGTTTTTATAAAGGGAAAGTATTCGCTGGTGGAATTCACCACTCATTTCATGAAGTGTTTTTTTATTTTTAAATAACTTTCTGGATTTATTGCTTCCACCACTCCACTATAATAATTCGTTTTTCACTCGCCAAGCAGGCGATGAATATCAATTGCCACTGGAAGAACCCCTTATGGAAAGTAATGATTTAATTACCATTGAAAGAAGACTCGTAACCAGATTTCTGGATATGTTCATTAAGTTTGGACTTATCCTGGCGCTGGCTTCTTTCTGTTTTACCGTTTTCTCCCCCTTCCTCAATGTCATTATGTGGGGGCTGATTCTGGCAGTGACGCTGTATCCGCTGCATCAGTATTTTGCTAAACGTCTGGGGGGTAAGCAGGGTTGGGCCTCCGTCATTCTGGTGCTGCTTGGCATACTGCTCATTGTCGTGCCGACCATTATCATGGTCACGTCTTTGGGCGAAAGCGCCACGACTCTGATTGCACAAGCTTCCCAAACTCACTTGGTTATTCCACCACCAAAACCAAGTATCGGGACTATTCCTGTGATCGGCGACAAGATTTACGCTTTATGGTTAAAAGCGTCGACAGATTTACCTGGCCTCATCAGCACGTACCACACTCAAGTTGCCCACGCGGCCAAGCTGGTGCTTGCGGTACTGGCAAGTATGGGTGGCGGTCTGTTCGGATTCATTATTTCCTTTATCGCTGCGGGCATCATGATGGCCATGGGTAGCGCAGGGGCTAATAGCGCGACGCGTATCGCGATGCGCATCACCGATGAAAGAAAAGGTGTTGAACTGATCAAACTCTGTACCGGTACGATTCGTGCTGTTGCTCAGGGTGTCATTGGTGTGGCACTGATTCAGTCTTTGCTGGTAGGTATTATCATGGCGCTGGCCGGCATTCCGGCGGTAGGTATCTTCTTCGTTGCTGCGCTTATCCTCGGTATTGCACAGGTTCCGGTTCTGCTGGTGAGTTTGCCGGCAATCGCCATCATGTGGTTGACGGGTGACCACGGTACAGCAATGAATGTTGTTTATACCGTGCTGTTGATTGTGGCAGGCATGGTCGACAACGTGCTTAAGCCAATACTACTGGGCCGTGGCGTTGATGTGCCAATGCCTGTCGTACTGCTCGGCGCGCTGGGCGGCATGGCGACCAACGGTATTCTGGGGATGTTCATCGGCGCAACGCTGCTGTCTATTGGCTATCTCATCTTTATGGCCTGGGTAAATGAAGGTCTGAAGAAGGCGTCAATTGAGAACGCATCACAGTAATTGATTTTCCGGACGTCCCGAATGATCGGGGCGTCTTACTACATAGTGTTATCCCTCCTTTTTATTAAGACCGTCTTAATATCAATGTTTGTCAATGGTGAGGTTTATTTAAAATAAATTTTACCGATGGCGAAATATACCCATCTTATCTCCCTTACACTTACAGTGAGTTTAAAACTTGCGCTCCCATGGCATTAAGTTTAGTATTTCAGCATAATCAATTTATCTTTCCACACTAAGAATATTCCCGCAGCGAAATTTTATATAATGAACGAATCCCGCGAAAAAATAATATCTGACATCATTATCAAACGAATATCTAACAATCAGAAGCCTTACCCTGTTGATATTTGGTTCCAGCCGCTGTTTGATCTCTCGTTGTTCAAATGTACCGGCGGAGAAATCCTCATTCGTGGGCAATACCTGCGGGAAACTATTCTTCCGTTCCGGTTTATCGCGAGCCTTGAGCGCCATGGCACTGGCATCGTTAACCTCGGGCACTACCTGGTCAACGAGTCATTCGAGTACATCAACCGCTACTTCCCTGAGACCGATGACGACAGGCTCTATAACATCAATATCTCTAAAACAGAGTTATTGCGGGCTGACTATTCTGAGCTAGTGATTGCGCAGGCGGCACGTTACTCCATTTCTCCGCCACAGATTATTCTGGAGATAACGGGTGAAGATGCCATTCTGACTCAACAGATGATTGCTAATCTGAGAACGCTCAAAGAGCATGGCTTTACTATTGCCTGGGGTGATATTTATAGTTTGTTAATGCTGGAGCTTAAAAATAATGCATGGCAAGCTGACTATATTAAGCTGGATCGCCGTTTGATGGCCAAAAGCCGCCTGAATGAAACCCGGGAAATTATTCTTGAAGCTCACCGTAATAATATTAAAGTGATTGCGGAAGGGATTGAAACTTTACAGCAGGTTTCATTCCTGCTGAAAGAGAATGTGTCGCTTGGACAAGGGTATTTATTCTCGCGCCCGATAACAAAAGAAATGTTCCTCGAAAAATATGCAGATGACGAAGTTTTCGAGCCTGATGTAGACGAGAATAGCGAAACCGACGCGTAATAATAACGCCCTTCATTCTGCATTGAAGGGCGTTATTTTTAGCTAAATAATTTCTTTTGAATGCTGGCTAACAGGGTGTTATGTCCAGACGTCGATGATTGCTCAAGCGCGTTAGTTATCACTTTCGCCGCACGGGCTGCCGCCTGGCCATCGAGGAACGCATCGCAATAATATTCCCGACATTCCTGCATCGCCTTATCCATTGCAGACCAGCGCGTTTCTGCTTTCAGCAAAGTTACCAGCGTTTCGATATTTCCCGCATTGGGCAAGATTTCCCGAATCTTTTGATCTGCGCTGTTGGCCGTGGAATAGCTGGCCCCGTCTTTTAATAGCTCGTCCATTCCTTCCCAGTTCAGCAGGATAGTGCGCTTCCCGGCATGAATGGCATCGAAGATGAAGCCACTGTTGTCGGTTATCACGAAGTCTGCTTTTTCCAGCAGGGCCAGGGTGTGCTGATGTTCGCTGACATAACGTTTCAGATACCGTTTGACCAGGCTCAGAGAGGATTTCTCTTCCGCGCGGCACAGCGTGGCGTGATGGAGTTTGGTAATCACATTGTACTGATGGCTAAGGTTATGCAGCTTCTCCGCCCAGTGTGGGATCGAGCTGAGAGCACCATAGGTCGGGGCATACAGCAGCGTGGGCTTCGCCGGATCGATTCGGAGCGATGCCGGGAGCTCCCGTTCGAACAGCTGATTGTGCCAGGCATCGAAGCGGGGATTACCGACAAGAACTGCGCTGCCGTTAATGTTCAGCGCCTGCTGTGAGTGGTGACTGTAGCAAAGAATGTGCTGATAGAACGTGTTCCACCAGGCGTGGTTCCATTCCTCTTTTGCCAGGCCGTACATGGCGCGCACGTGAACCTCGGCCAGGCCGTTTATTACCGGCGAATAATAAGGGCTGACAAGGCAACCATATTTCTGCCGACGCTCGGCCACTTTCGACAGCAAGCTGCCGCGCAGCTGAGTGTTACCCAGCGATGACAGGCAGTCCTGCATCTCGTGAATAAATTCCTTTGGCGTCCGGTCGTTGATTAATAATTCGCACTGATAGCCCTGAGCCAGCAGCACCTCCAGCAGCGGTTTATAGACCTGGTAATGGAAAGCCGTTTCCATAAAGAAGCCAATGGTCTTACTGAGCATTTGTTCAGCTGGCGCGGTTTTTGTCATGCTGTCGGTATTACGCGGCAGGCGGCTAAAATAGTGCTGAGTCATGTCGCTGTATTCGCCGGTAATGTCACTGATGCCAGGCTTCTGGTAAGCAACACTTGGATAAAAGGCCAGCCATTTTCCCTGGCGAAGCAGCGGCTGCCACTGTTCTTCGAGGGTGATGGAAAGGTCTTCCTGCATCTGACGCAGCAGCGTGGCGTAAGAAGGGCCGTTAACCAGATAGGCGCAGATATGATCGCAGCTGCTGGCGCGTACCAGGTTATCAAAGCTCTTCAGCTCGCTGCCGGTCTGGACGTTGGCACCCAGCAAAATCACTTCCCACGGCAGGACCGGTAAGGCATTCAGCAGTTTTTTCAGCGCCTGAATATGTTTTTCCTGCTTCAGAATGACGGCGTCATCTTCGAGCAGCAGATAGTTTTTCCAGCCTTTCTCCTGCGCCATTTGAAGCGCCCGCAGGTGCGACTGGCGGCGTCCACTCTCGCCATGTCTCTCTTCCACGGCACTCAGACGGGTGATTTTCTCCGCCGGTACGCCGAGCAGGCTTAGCTCGTTTCGAATGTGCTGCAAACGGTCTTCACGCTTATCAAGATTGATTACCACAAACTGATCGACGTGGCTCCAGTTGAGGCTCTGCCCGTGTGCTGCATTATGCAAACTGTGATACCAGGTTTTGAGCATCGGGTCGCTGACCCACTCATCCAGCGTCGTCTCCATGGCCTGGCTGCTACCGAGGACAAAATCTTTATCAAAGGTGTTTTGGCTGTGAGAGACACACAGGATCGTGCGTTCGGCAGGCAGTTGCAGCGGTTTCACCGTGAAGTTGTTGGTGAAGCCTTTTTCTTCCGCCAGATTGCAGTCATCGTCATAACGGTGCTTTTTCAGGTAATTACGGTGATAACAGAACGTCCCGTTGAGGATGTGATTTTCGCCAAACGAGTGCGTTTTAAAGATGCGGTTAATGTGGCTGTACCAGATGGCAATCTGATCGGAACCTGAAATCAGCGCGCGGTGGCGCTGCATCATACCGATGGTGTAGGAGATTTTATCGCGAGGATAGTAATCGTCATCATCCATACAGACGATGTATTCCCCCTGTGCTAGCTCGTTCAACATGTTGCGCTTGCGTCCCAAATCCAGCCGTTCCGGCGAATGGACGTAGCGAATGTTAAACGCCTCCGGTTTACCTTGGGTCAGCGCATGAATGATCTTCTCATTGCTCTGCGGTGAGTCATCAAGGATAACCAGTTCGCGGCGGTCCATCGGATAGTCCTGGTAGCGGAACATATACAACAGATACGGCAAAAAAGCGGCACGATTCCAGGTGGGAGTGACCACACTGACAAACGGCAGTTCACGCCCAGAATCCAGAGTTTTCACCATCGATAACGGACTTTTATTCAGGGTCGGGGGTAATGACATATTCAGTTTTTCATCAAGCTCGCAGCACCGGGGCGTGAGGTACTCGCCCCGACGGGAAAGTTAACGGACTAACAGGGAGAACGCGCTGAGCAGTGCTCCACCTGGAGGCGAGGCCAGAAGCAGCTGGTAGTAATCCTGCGCCGCTGGCGTATGGCGCCATTGTTCGAACATCGCGACCAGCGCAACAATCTCATCTTCACTCAAAGCAGAACCATCCATTACCCACAGGCTGAAAAGCGATTTCAGCATGAAGAAATCGGCATTCAGCAGCAGATAACGTTCCAGGGCGGAATCATGTTCGTGGAATGGGAAAACGTCGTGATAGAGACGATAAAGCAGGTAGTTTTCCATCATCCACGGCTGGGTATCGAAACTGGCAGAGGCGGAGGTTTCCCAAAGATCGGCCAGCTGCTGTTGCAGCAGCGCTTCGCTATTTGCATCCTGTAATGCCAGCAGGCTGATTTGCAGTGGCAGAACCTGTTTACGCTGGCTTTCTGGCAGCAGATCCCAGTTAAATTCCTGTCCCGCGAGGCCGGAAATCAGCTTGCGCTGTAAGGCAGGCACGGAAGGCATTTGCTGGAACTGGGCTTGCAGCGCACCCTGCTGTAAATGCTCACGCATTTTCTCCGGCAGCGTCGCCAGTAGCGCGAGGGTCTCATCGCTGTCGCCAGGCGTTTTCTCAGCGAAAGAGAGCAAAATGCCAAGGGCGTACAGGCGAATATCCGCTGACAGAGGATGCAGGGTCAAAATATCGAAGGAGGCCTGGTTGAGCAGGCGCGCCCGCGGGGATAGCACCTCGGCGTTGTCGTTGGTGTCGCGCTTTTCACTGTGCAGCACAAAGGCATCCGGCTTTTGCAGCAGCGCGCCGCAGGTGACGGTGTTGTCCAGACGTAAACTCAGGCGAGTTTCCTGTGACCACTTCAGGGCCATTACCTGCTCAGAGTTGGTATCAGGCAGGCTCTGGTAATGACGAACGAATTCGGGTTGGTGGTAATCAATCTGTGGCATAACGTTCTCTGCAACTAACCGGCATTATGAATTAAGGTACAGGGAACCTTTCGCAATATTCATGCCAATTTTAATGTGTGAGTATTCAATGAGTTAAAAATAGCTGGGACAGAGGTGGAAACGTAGCTTCCACCTCAGGAAGGCGTATCAGGGATGGTAGAGGTAATCCGGTTTGTTACCTAAAAAGGTTTGTGCAAATTCTTGTTGGCGAATCAGCAACTCACCGTTTTTTTCATTATAGGATTTGCAGCGTCTGGCCTGATTTTCCAACTGCTTCCAGGCGGTCATCGCGGCCGTTTTTTGCGGCGTGGGCAGCCAGCTAAAAACTGTCTCGATACCGTTCCGGTCGACGGTTAATCCCAGCGCCTGAAGGGCATTTCTGCGTGCCCTGGACTGTTCGCTCAGCTCAGCGTAGTGCTGTTCGATTTTGTGATTAACGCTTTGTAATTCATCGCAGTCGCGACGGATCATGCACAGTCTTTGCTGTTCGAGCAGCTGGCGTAAGCTTCCGTATTGCTCTTCATCGAGACGGATGCCGCGCAGTAATGCTTTAACCAGGACGAGTTTGTCACTCACTTCAGGTAACTCTCTTTAATTGAAGAAACTCAGCATTGATGCTGCAAGTTCATCGTTATCGACGGTAAAGCTTCCGTTAGCCAGCGCGGCCTGCATCTGGGTAACACTGTCCATATCCACGTCGTCCTGTGGGTCGTTGTTCAGTGCAACCTGTGCAGAATGCAGCGAGCTTTGGGTCAGCTCATCGGCAGATTGCTGGGGAGCAACCGTTGCCACATCATTGTTTTTTTTCGATTTAGTTCCAGAACCTGACTGCGTTGTAGCGGCCATGTTCTCTACTGACATCGGGGCAATCTTCATTTTGACCTCAAGCCTGTTAACCATCCGGGTGTGTCTTCCTCGCTCTTCACAAACAAACAGGCGACACATTCGAAGGAAAACTTAACCCAGAAGAGAAAAAATATTTCCGTTACTCGCTGTTCAGCGTTTTCACGACACCCTGACCGGTGACGAGGGCGCTGACTATCCGTTGGCTGCTTTCGTTGCGGACTTTGATAGTGTCGCCCTTGCGGCCATTTTTCATCGCCACGGCTGAAGTCTGCGCGGTAATCCCACCCATCTGTGATTGCAGCATCACGCTTTGGTCGCGTTTGACCCAGAGTGGCATTTCCAGCTGTGAGAGCGTGAGGGGCTTACCGGGTCTCAGCGTGCGTTTGCTGCTCAGGCCCTGCGCCTGGTCGAGCTGGGTCAGCACTTCACCGTGCGCATTGCTGACGTTATAAGGTTTCAATATCAGCAGGTCTTCGTCCAGCACTTCTCCACGCTCAACGACACCATTCACCATGACCACCGGAACATACAGGTCGGCATGTACCGGTACGCTGAGATGCCAGCCCTGGCTGCCAGGACAGCTCACGTCATAGCTAATGCGGTTTACAGAGGTCAGTTCAACACTCGAGCGGTTGGCTTTGAGCGCGGTCGGACACGGCGTTTCGGTGGCCGCATAGGAGGGAATGAACACATTCAGCTTGTAGTGATAGCCCTTCCAGCCCTTTTTCTGCGCCATTTTATCGACGTCTTTTCCGGCCGTACTGAGCACAAGGGCGTTGATTTGCGCGCGAGGGCTCTTCGTCGCTGCATGAGCATGAACGACAAACAGACTGGCGAACAACGCCACAAACAGACAGCGGAAAACAACCTTCCCGCCGGGGTGGTCAGAAAACATAAAAGCCTTACCTCTTAGTGATTTACGTAGTTGGCACGATTGTTGCTATTAAATCAGAGGCAAGGTTATTCACGAGATATCAAACACGATGGGAATAAGTTTTCAGCAGGTTTTCGGTGTACATGCACAAGCAGTTCAGTTGCGTCTTGCGAGGACTGAGTTACTGACTGCGAATCTGGCAAACGTCGATACGCCGAACTTTAAATCTAAAGATATTGATTTTGCCGCTGAGATGCAACGAGCAAGTCAAGAAGATGTGCATTCGGCGCCGACGGTCAAATACCGCGTCCCGATGCAGCCTTCAGAAGATGGGAACACGGTTGAGCTCAACAGCGAGCAGGCGCGTTTTTCCCAAAATAGTATGGATTATCAAAGCAGTCTGGCGTTCATGAATATGCAGATCAGCGGGCTCAAAACAGCGATAGAAGGGAAGTAAGCATGTCTTTTGCTGATATTTATCAGATTTCAGGCTCTGCCATGACGGCGCAAACCGTGCGCCTGAATACCGTCGCCAGTAACCTGGCGAATGCAGAGTCACCGGCGACAAGCGAGGGCGCGGTTTATAAAGCCCGTAGCCCTGTGTTTGCGGCGGTTTATAACAACAGCCTTATTGATCATCAGCGCCACGATATCGATGGCGCCAGTGTTCGAGTCCAGGATGTGTTGCAGAGCGGTGGCGCGGTGCGTCGCTATGAGCCGCACCACCCGCTGGCGGATAAGGACGGCTATGTCTTTTATCCGGACGTCAATGTCGCGGAACAAATGGCGGACATGATGTCTGCATCCCGTGACTTTGAAACCAACGTTGATGTGCTCAACAACGTGAAAAGCATGCAGCAGAGCCTGCTTAAGCTCGGAGAAAACGTATGAATGGACTAGCGATGCGGGCCTATATGCAACATCAAGGCAGCAAGGTCAGCACTCAGCAGGCTGTTTCTGCGGCCGCGCCGGTTTCAAGCGAAGAAGAGACGCAGTATCAGGTGGGGGCTGAGAGCACAACGGACAGCACCAGCGGAACGGACACCAGTGATGTGTCACCCACGCCGACAACCACGACGAATACCACCAGCGACGCAACCGATATGTTCCTGACGATGTTTGTGGCGGAGATCCAAAACCAGGACCCGACCGATCCGACGGACGCGACCGAATATATCAGCCAGCTTGGCACCATGGCGCTGGTCACCATGGGTGAGGCGGAGTGTGTCGAAATGAACACTAACGCCATTCTGATGAGCAACCTGCAGGTGATGGCGCTCGGCAAGATGGTCGGCGAGGACATTATGGTCCAGACCACCACCATGAGCGTTGGTGAAGGGGACATCCAGGGCCGTATCACGTTGTCGAATAGTTGCAGCACCGCAACCCTGCACTTTTCCGATGCCGCGGGCGATGACTATACGGTTCCTCTGGATGTCAGCAGCGAAAGCAATGGGCAAATCTATTTCGACGTTAAGCCGGAAGACTACGGCATCCCGCCTGGCGATTACGAAGTGTCTGTCGTGACGGATACCGGGGAAGAAGAAGTTCCCATCGAAGTAGCCGGCCAAGTGAAAGACGTGCGTATTCCACTGGATGGCAGCACGCCGTTGCTGGACGTTACCGGCGTGGGCGAAGTGCCGTTTACGGCAATTAGCCAGTTCGGCATCCCTGACTCCTCGTCTTCCGATGGCGGTGAAACGCCTTCTGAAGACGTTATCTGAATTTGAGTTACCAGAACACCAGGAAAAATTAAACCATGAGTTATGAAATTGCCACTTCTGGCCTGAATGCTGTCGATCAGCAGTTGGACAGCATCAGTAACAACATTGCTAACGCCGGTACGGTTGGCTACAAATCTACCACCACCCAGTTCTCTGCTATGTATGCAGGCACCCAGGCGATGGGCGTCAGCGTTGCCGGAACCGCACAGAGCATTTCGAAAGGTGGTTCGTTCCTCTCCACGGGCAGCTCTCTGGATCTGGCGATCAATGGCGGTGGCTTCTTCGTGACCGCAGACAGCGAAGGGGACACGTATTACACCCGTGCGGGATCGTTCACGACTGATAAAAACGGCTATCTGGTCGACCCATCAGGCAACTATGTGCAGGGTTATCCAGTGGATGACAGCAACAGCCTGGAAGAGGGTAACGTGACCGATTTGCAGATTTCGACTGAAAGTCTGCCAGCAGAAGCGACCACGACCATGTCCTTTACCGCCAACATGAATGCCAGCGATGAGCCAATCGACAGCAGCGTGAATCCGTTTGACCCGTCTGATATGGATTCCTACAACGATACTTACACCACCAAGGTGTACGACTCTCTGGGTAACGAGCACACCGTTAACCAGTACTTCGTGAAAACCGGTGATAACAGCTGGGATGTGCATTACACCTTCGATGGCGAAGAGCAAAGCACCACCACCACGCTGAGCTTTGATCCGAATACCGGCAAGCTGACATCCCCGACGGCACCGATTTCGCTGAACTTCCCGACCGACAGCGCGGCACCTATCGATATGACTATCGATTACAGCGATTGCACGCAGTACGGCTCTGACTTCTCCGTTACCACCAACAATGCCGATGGCTACACCTCTGCACAGGTGAACGGTGTGCAGGTAGATGAAGACGGCAAAGTGTATGCGACTTACAGCAATGGCGAACGCCTGCTGGAAGGCCAGGTGGTACTGGCTGAATTCCCGAGCACGTCCGGTCTGGAAGCCGTGAGCGGCACCTCCTGGACTGAAACCAGCCAGTCTGGTGCGCCTTTGATCGGCGTTCCGGGTACCGGCACCACCGGCACGCTGGAAGCGGGGGTTCTGGAACAATCCAACGTCGATATTACGCAGGAGCTGGTTAACCTGATGACCGCGCAGCGTAACTATCAGGCCAATACCAAAGTTATCTCTACGGACACGCAGCTCGATCAGGCGCTGTTCCAGGCAATGTAAGGCAGATAAATGGATCGTTTGATTTATACGGCCCTGAGTGGGGCCACCCATTCGTTGATGGAACAACAGATAAGCGCGAACAACCTCGCCAACGTCAACACCGGTGGGTTTCGGAGTGATATTGCGTTATCGCAGTCCGACCAGGTTCAGGGGCGGGGTTTTGCGACGCGTTTTATGAGTGCGGAAAACCAGAGCGGGATTAACGACAGCACCGGGATCCCGGAAAAAACGGACCGTCCACTGGATGTCGCGATTTCCGGGAAAGGCTATATCGCGGTGCTCGATTCCTCTGGCAACGAAGTTTACACCCGTAACGGCAATATCCAGCAGAACGACCAGGGCCAGTTGACGATCAACGGGCATCCGGTGTTAGGCGATAACGGACCTATCATCCTGCCGCCGAATGCCATGGCCTCTTTTGGTAGCGACGGCACGCTGTCCGTCACGCCAGATGATGGCGATGTAAAGGGCACGATGGATGTTGATCGTCTGAAGCTCGTGGATATCCCAGTGAATAACCTGGCGAAAAACCCAGAAGGGATGCTAGTGACCGCCAACGGTGCTCCGGCAGGCGTCGACGAAGACATTAAAGTCAGCGGTGGGTATCTGGAGAGCAGTAACGTCTCGGCGATCGGTGAAATGATGGCGTCGATCTCCCTCAATCGTCAGTTCGAGTCGCAGATCAAAATGATGAAAGCGGCTGAAGATTTGAGTGACTACGGTAACCGTCTATTAGAAGGCTAATGAGCAGCCTCATGAATTCAGGATCATAGATTTATGAATGCAGCATTATGGATCAGTAAAACAGGTCTGTCCGCGCAAGACGCGGAAATGAGTTCGATTGCGAACAACATTGCCAACGTGAATACCGATGGCTTTAAGCGCGATCGTGTCATGTTCCAGGATCTGTTCTACCAGACGCAACGCGCCCCGGGTGCGATGCTGAATCAGGACAACCTGATGCCAACCGGTATCCAGTTCGGTAGTGGTGTCCGCATTGTGGGCACCCAGAAGATCTTCACCGAAGGGAATATCGAAACCACCGACAACCCGATGAACATCGCGATCATGGGACAGGGCTTTTTGCAGGTGCAAAAGACCAATGGTGATATCGCCTACACCCGTGATGGTGCTCTGGAGGTCAATGCCGATGGCGTCCTGACCAATGCGCAGGGGCTGCCACTGGAGCCAGAAATCGATGTCCCGCAAGGGGCAACGAGTTTCGCCGTTGGTCAGGATGGCACGATTACCGCTTTGCTGCCGGGAGAGAGTGATGCCACGGTGCTGGGTCAGCTGACGTTGGTGAACTTCACCAACCCGGCAGGCCTGCAGGCCGAAGGCGACAACCTCTATCTGGAAACGGTAGCCAGCGGTCAACCGACCGAAGGCGATCCGGGTGAGGATGGCATGGGAACGATTCAGAACAATGCGCTGGAAGGCTCAAACGTCGATATCGTCAACGAGATGGTGGCAATGATCACCGTCCAGCGTGCCTACGAAATGAACGCCAAGATGGTTTCTGCAGCGGATGACATGCTGCAGTACATCAATCAGAACCTGTAACAGGGTATCAGTAGCCGGTGGCCACATTTCAATGTGGTCACCAAAAACCGTTAGTGGAACACGTGTGAAAAAGTACCTGTGGCTTATGGCAGCTGTCTTACTGCTTGCCGGATGTGAATCCCAGACCATCCTGGTGAAAAAGGACGACGAATTTTATGCTCCCCCGAAAACCGACAGTGATGTCACTGCCGCAGGCCGGGCAGGGGGTGTTTTTGAATCGGGTTATAACTGGTCGTTAACGGCCGATCGCCGCGCGTATCGCGTGGGCGACATTTTGACCGTGATCCTGGAAGAATCAACTCAGTCGAGCAAACAAGCGGGCACCCAGTTTGGTAAGAGCAACACCGTCGATATTGCGCCTCCGGTGGTGTTTGGCAAAACCAAAGGCAAATTATCCGGCTCGATTGACGCCAATCGCGATTTCGATGGCAGCGCCACTTCGCGCCAGCAAAATAGCCTGCGCGGCTCGATAACCGTTTCGGTCCATCGTGTTCTGCCTAATGGCGTGCTGGAACTGCGTGGTGAGAAATGGCTGACGCTTAATCAAGGCGATGAATACATCCGCCTGAGTGGCCTGGTACGCGCTGATGATATCGAAAACAATAACTCGATTTCCTCCCAGCGTATTGCCAACGCACGCATCTCGTATGCCGGACGTGGGGCGCTTAGCGATGCCAATGCCGCAGGCTGGCTGACCCGAATCTTTAACCACCCGCTGTTCCCTGTTTAATCCGGAGAGTTTTATGCAAAAGCGCAATCGTCCCTGGATAAAGGGGCTTCTGACTGCGGTGGCCGCAACCTGCTTGCTGATGCCTTTCACGACCTCAGCACAGAGCCTTGAATCGCTGGTCAGTGTGGCCGGGGTCCGTGATAACCAGCTGGTAGGTTACAGCCTGGTGGTTGGCCTGGATGGCACTGGTGACCGCAATCAGGTGAAATTCACTAACCAGACCATTACCAACATGCTGCGTCAATTTGGCGTGCAGTTACCGGGAAAAATCGACCCAAAAGTGAAAAACGTGGCGGCGGTTGCGGTCAGTGCCACGCTGCCACCGATGTATTCCCGTGGGCAGAAAATTGATATTACGGTTTCTTCCATTGGTGATGCCAAGAGCCTGCGTGGCGGGACGCTATTGCTGACGCAATTGCACGGGGCAGATGGTGAAGTCTACGCGCTGGCCCAGGGCAGCGTGGTGGTCGGCGGAATGAGTGCAGCCGGTAAAAGCGGCTCCAGCGTGACCACCAATACCCCAACGGCTGGGCTTATCCCCAATGGCGCGACGGTGGAACGTGAAATTCCAAGTGATTTCAACATGGGTGATTCCGTTACCCTCAACCTGAAGCGTCCCTCTTTTAAAGATGCGAACAATATCGCTATGGCTATCAACAGTAGCTTTGGCGGCGGCGTGGCGTCGGCCAAAAGCTCAACCAGTGTCTCCGTACTGGCGCCGACCGATCCCGGTCAGCGGGTGGCGTTTATGTCTCGGCTGGAAGATGTGCAGGTGAATGCGGAGCGCGTTCGTGCTCGTGTGGTCTTTAACTCACGGACAGGCACCGTAGTGCTGGGAGATGGCGTACGTCTGCATGCCGCTGCCGTCAGCCATGGCAGCCTGACGGTTTCCATCAGCGAAAGCCGTAACGTAAGTCAGCCGAATGCCTTTGCCGATGGCCGGACCGTGAATGCTGCACAAAGTGACGTGACGGTGAATCGTCCGCATTCGCAAATGATTACGCTGCCGGAATCGACCAGCCTGCGCACGTTGGTCAGTGCGCTCAACGGGCTTGGCGCATCTCCAGACGATGTCATGTCGATTCTGCAGGCGCTCCACGAAGCCGGTGCACTGGATGCCGATCTGGAGGTCATCTGATGGATAAAATTTTACCTGCCGTGACCGAAGGCCTTAAAGGTAGCGACCCGCTGATGGCGCCAAAAATTAAGGCCAACGATCTGCACAAAGCTGCGCAGCAGTTTGAAGCCATCTTTCTGCGCAACATGCTGAAAGAGATGCGTAAGACCAACGAACTTTTTGATTCGAAGGACAACCCGTTTAACAGTGATTCAGTCCGCACCATGCAGGGATTCTACGACGACACCCTGTGTAATGTGCTGTCGCAACAGCAAGGCATCGGTATTGCAGAAATGATCGTTAAACAGCTCTCGCCTCGACATCAGAAATAAGAATGTGTGGTCACGGCTTAAGTAATGCGGCCTTTGCGCCGCTTAACAGATCAAACAATCGAAAGAATTTACCGGCCCTGAGCCAGTAAGGAAACGCTGATGGATATGATTAACATTGGGTATAGCGGGTCATCGGCAGCTCAGATTGAGCTGAACACGACGGCGATGAACACCGCGAATGCCATGACCCCGGGCTACACCCGCCAGGTTGTCGAGATTAGTGCGATGGGCGCCAGCTCCGGTTCCGCGAATAGCCCAGGTAATGGGGTACAAGTGGACAGTATCCGCCGCGTCTCCGATCAGTACCTGGTAAACCAGGTATGGTACGCCGCCAGTGATAATGGCTATTACAGCACGCAGCAAACTTATCTGACGCAGCTGGAATCGGTGCTTAGCGATGATAACAGCAGCCTGAGCACCGGCTTTGATAACTTCTTCGCCGCCCTGAGCGCGGCGTCTTCCAGCCCGGATGACATGGCGTTGCGTCAGCAGGTACTGAGCGAATCTTCGGCACTGGCGGTGCGCTTTGATAACACCGCGTCCTACATTGACTCTCAGAGCAGCCAGCTCGTGAGTCAGGAAGAGGCGATGGTGTCGCAAATCAATACCCTTACCACCGGGATTGCCAGCTATAACCAGCAGATTACCCAAGCAGAAGCCACCGGTCAGGATGCATCCGCGCTGTACGACGAACGCGATCAGATGGTGGAAGATTTAAGCGGGCTGGTGGATGTGCAGGTCAACATCGATGACAAAGGTAACTACAACGTCTATCTGAAAAATGGTCAGCCGCTGGTCAGCGGTACCGACGCCGCGACAATTGCACTGGACAACAATGACGACGGTTCTCAGGCGATGACCCTGACCTTTGCGGGCACCACGTATGATATGAGCATGGATACCGGCGGTTCGCTGGGTGCGCTTTTCGACTATCAAAGTGACGTGCTGGACCCGCTGACGGAGACCACCAACAGCATCGCGGAGCAGTTCAGCACGGCGGTCAACGACCAGCTGACACAGGGCTATGACCTGAATGGTGATCCGGGTGTCCCTCTGTTTATTTACGACCCTACCGATCCTAACGGTCCGCTGTTGGTGAACCCGGACATCACTCCCGAACAGCTGGCCTTCTCCAGCTCGCCGGATGAGAGTGGTAATGGGGACAACCTGCAGGCACTGATTGGTATTGCGAATGATCCATTGGACATTGCCAATATTGGCACAGTGACCGTTGGCAACGCCTGTTCCGCGATTATCAGTAACATCGGGATCTACAGCCGTCAGAACCAAACCGAAGCCGAGGCCTCTGCAAATGTCTATACCGAAGCGCAAAACCAGCGCAGCAGCGTCAGCGGCGTCAGCATGGACGAAGAAGCGGTAAATCTGATCACTTTTACCCAGATTTATCAGGCCAATCTGAAAGTTATCTCTACCGGTGCAGACCTGTTTGACTCTGTGCTGCAGATGACCAGCTAACCCCGAGGGAGAATCATGCGAGTCAGTACCCAACAGTCCTACGTGACCATGAACAACAGTTTCAGCCATATGTCCGATCAGCTTTCGCATGTCATGACCCAGATGGCGACCGGAAAAAGCATTCTGTTACCGTCCGACGATCCAATTGCCGCGACCCGTATCACCCAGTTAAATCGTCAGCAGGCGTCTATTGAGCAGTATCAGGGCAATATCGAAGCCGTCACCGCCAGTCTTAGCCAGCAGGAGTCGGTGTTAGATGGCGTAAGCAACGATTTATTGTCCATTCGCGACGACTTGCTTCAGGCGTCTAACGGCACCAACTCTGCCGAATCGCTGGCGAGCATCGGGCAGGAAATCGGTTCGCTGACGGATGCGATGGTCAATGCGCTGAACTACCAGGATGGCGACGGTCATTACATTTTTGGTGGCACCATCAACGATAAGCCACCGATTGTCGAACAGGATACAGACGGCGATGGCACGGCGGACACCTATGTTTATCAGGGAAATACCGAGCACCGTAGCGCGACCGTATCCAATGGCGTTGAAGTAGACACCAACGTGTCCGTCGGCGAAATTTTCGGGCCGAATCTGGATCTGCTGAACGATCTGAACGATCTGTCACAGGAGATGCAGGACCCGAATCTTGACCCGAGCGATCCACAGCTGCAGAGCGATATTCAAAGTACCATCGACGAGCTGGATCAGGTGTCGACCTCTCTCAACACCGCCATCGGGACGTTGGGTGAGACGCAGAACACCATCACCATGCTCAATGATGCACAAAGCACGGTCTCAATGACCAACGATGCGCTGATTGGCCAACTGGGTGATCTGGACTACGGTCCGGCGTCCATCACTTTTAGCGGTCTCGAGATGGCGATGGAGGCTACGATGAAAACGTACTCTAAAGTAAGCGAACTCAATCTGTTCAGCGTTATTTAATCTTGAATTGTCGGCAGCCGCGTGCTGCCGATGCCATGAGCGGAAACACCATGCAGGTTAGTCTTAATACCTCTTCACTCTCCAGCGCTGATGCCTTAGGCAGCAGTGTCATCAAGCAGCAACCCGCGAGTCAGATTGTCCCCACCAATATGAAGACCGCAATGGCGAACACGGATTATCCCGCATCGCCTTTGATTAGCGCTCGTCCGCAACGCTATAGCGTTCAGCTGAACGATCAGCTCACCTGTTTGCAGGAGGCCGACAGTTATTTAGGCAAACTGGAGCAACAGTTGCTGGACTATCGCCATCAATCCCGGCGGGGAGGGGAGGCCGCGAAGGCGCAAAAGCAGGCGTTACAGTCACTGCTGGAGAAACGTCCACAGCTTTCTGCAGGCACGGTCGATAATCAACTGCGCCCCGTTTTGCAAGGGGAAGCACGGGTCAATTTTCTGGCACCGCAGATTAGCCACGCTATCCAACAGCAGGGCGAAGAGTCGCTGCTGTTCAGTGCCAGTAAAGACAAAGAGCAGTTGCTGGCCGCTGTGCACGTTGAGGAAGATATGGATCCCCGTCAGTATCGGGCGACGATGAATAATGCATTGCGCCGGGTTGGGATCCAAAGCCACATCGACAAAGGTGAGGTACATTTCTCAACGCACGAGGATAACTGGTCGCAATTGCAGACGTCGCTGTCGGCGATTGGAGGAGGAAAGCGTTTTTCCGCCGGAAGTACCACGGCCATCATGACCACCTCGCTCCCGACGCAGTCAGATAATTTGCTCAAGGCGCTTAATACCCCAGGGGCACGCCTGAGTAGCACTTTACAGCACACTCTGGAAAGTATTGGTCAATCGCGGGAACAGTTGGCAACGCAGCAGGAAAAAGCACGGCAGATGATTGACGGGATGGCTCGTTATTCGCAAAGCCAGAGTGCGGAACAGGCTTCCCAGGCACTGGCGAAAATGCTCAACCGGGCGAGCCATAACTATCAGACTCTGGCAGAAGCGGTAAACGGTCAGGCGAGTCTTTCCAGCTTGACGGTCAGAAGCTTATTATCCTGATTTTGTCTGCGGGTTGCAGGTCGCTAACGTCTTGAAGGGGTCGGTAGTATTGAGGGAGATCAACATGTTGTTTTGCTTCATGAGCAGCAGATCTTCCCCTGCCGACAATTCGGTGAGCTGGACCCCTAAGTTTTGTAACTGCATAAACGAGGCAATCTGGCTCATGTGTGCATCAGACTCCTCAACGTTGGCCGATTCCAGGTGATAGGTTCCCTGCACGCTGCCGGCGCTGTTTTGCTTAAGGCAGGGTGTAAAGTGAAACTCTGAATACGGTTTCAGCGTCGGGCTAACTTCAGCGATCAGCACATTGACCCGATCGCGGGACTCACTCACCTCAACCGTGTAAATGCTCTCTTCACCACTCTTCATGTCATAATGGACCTGTTCAGTATGTTCTATTTTATCTCCGGCGATGGATTGCCCGGAGAATATCAGAATAGAAAATAACAGGGTCACTAACAATGTGCAGACCTTATTCACATGCTGGCATTTCATGTAACGTCCTCCTGGTATGCTTAGAAATAACGTTATTAAGTTTCTCCATATCATGCTGCCAGTGACTAACGGTCAGCATGACCTGCCAGGTTCGATGACAACGATTGGTAATGGTGAAATCAAGACTCAGTTTATTCATTGAAGGATAAGCATATATCTTCATGCTGGCGTTGTTTTCAGCCATGAGCTTGTCCAGGTTCACGAGGACAGGATTCCAATTTTTCTTGATAGCTGAGGTACCTGCCGCATCGGTATCAGGCTCGAACAAGTAACCAATCTTAAGATGCGTTATATTAGGGAAATCAATGTATTTCAGTTGAGTTCCTTCGGCAGTTTTTATTTCCTGTCTGGATGATGACCACAGGAATGTCCCCAGCGCTGCCGTAATAATGATGATCGCGAATAATATCCCCACATTTCCCGACAGCGAAAATTTTTTGCTGTTTAGTGGGCTGGCAGGAATTTGTGGGGCGCTTTCAGTCTCTAAGTTATTGCCTGTATGTTGTTCATTTAGGATCAGTTCGACATCATTTAATGCTGGCTCACAAACAGGCTCTTCTTCAGCATAAGAGATGAATTCGCTATTAAGAAAATACCCTTTTTTGGGTATGGTTTGGATGACTTCTTTCTGTTTGCTGTCATCACCTAATGCCAGGCGCAAGGCATGAATAGCGGTGGGCAGACTATTACTACCGACCACGCGATTTTTCCAGACTTCAGCAATCAGGTATTCACGAGATAGTACGGTATCTGGGTGCGTTATGAGAACTTCAAGCAAAAGAAAATGAAATTCCCCCAGTCGTAACGTTTCTCCCGTTCCTTGATGAGCCAGCGTACAGCGGGAAGCATCCATCTTCCAGTTGTTAATGATAATCATCGTTGACTATAACCTGCAGAATGCAGGCCCAATTTAAAAGTAAACAATCGGACACTCACGTTGAGTGCGCAGAGATATACCTTCCGTTCGTGGCACAAGGGCCCGCAGTCCATTAGTGGAGTGAATTTATAGGAAAGTAATTTTGATGACAATAATTCAGAGAGCGTGTACGTGTAACATGATGTTGCAGCTGTAATGAGGGTTTTTAGATGTGAGCAATAAACCCCGCTTAATATAGGCGATGGAAGGTGAAAAATTAAATTTAGATACGCCTAAAATTTAAATTTAAATATTACCTTCGTGCTCTATTTCTGTCTTTTTACTATTTCCAGAACCGATGTTGTTGAAATCGACGGGGTACGGGGCAAGTACATAACCTCGCAAAGACAGGATAAACTGTCGAAACGGCCCGCCCAATCATCACCCATCACCAGCAGATCAGCGTTGAAGGTGCGGATATAGTCGCTTTTGAATTCAAGCGACTCCTCAAGAAACACCTCATTAACACATTTAAGTTCTTCCAGAATGTGCATTCTGTCTTGCTGATCGTACACCGGCGCGCGGCCTTTCTTGTGGATATTCAGGGCATCCGAGGAGACGCCCACTACCAGCCGGTCGCCGAGCTGGCGTGCACGGGTCAGAATGTTCAGATGCCCGACGTGAAACAGATCAAAAGTGCCAAAGGTGATGACCGTTTTCATGTGGCTACTTCACTCCGCGTTGGCGCAACCAACACTGACCAGCCATATCGTCCAGCACTTTTTGTTGGTGGACATTGGCTTCCTGGACCAGACGTTCACGTTGAACGTCGAGGGTCATGCTGACCACCTTTTCCTGACAGGCCGCACTGATGAGATCTTTCTGGATACGATCTTCTTTCAGCTGAGCCAGTGATTTTTCTTGCTCCTGCCAGGCCAGAACCCGGCGCAGGCTGCCTTTATAGGCATTAATGTTTTTCAGCTCTTCCGGGCACTGCACCTCTGTGGAAGCAGGGACCGTTTTTTGCAGCAGCATGGTGAGTGAACGAATGTTGTTTTCAAACCCAATCCCTACTTGCTTCTGTTTGGCGAGCTGAACGGTAAAATCCTGCACCGATTTATCGCGCAGCTTTTGCAGTTGCCTGAGGGTGTCAATCATTTGATTCATGTCGTCTTAGCCTTCGCGCTTTTCCCGACCGGGAAGAGGGTTTGCAAACTGTGTTGAACGCTGGTGAGTGCTGCGGGTTCGCTCACATCCTGGCGCAGGAAACGTTCAATGGCCGGAAAGTTCTTCACCGCTTTGTCTACGGTGGCATCAGAACCGGCAACATACCCGCCCAGTGGGATCAGCGGCTTAATTTCCATATAGCTGGCGTAGTTCTGCTTGAACTGACGAGCTGACAGCTGGTGCTCGCGCGGCGTCACCTGATTCATACAGCGGCTGATCGACTGACCAATATCAATCGCTGGATAATGTCCGGATTCGGCAAGCTTACGGGTCAGAACAATATGGCCGTCCAACACCGCACGGGCGCAGTCGACGATCGGGTCCTGTTGGTCATCACCTTCCGCCAAAACCGTATAGATAGCGGTCATTGATCCGCTGCTTTCGCTATTTCCGGCGCTCTCTACCAGTCGGGGGATCATGCCAAACGCCGAAGGTGGATAGCCTTTAGTCGCCGGAGGCTCACCTAACGAGAGGGCGATTTCCCTCTGAGCCATCGCATAACGGGTCAGGGAATCAATCAACAACAACACGTCTTTGCCCTGGTCGCGAAACCAGGCGGCAATGGAGTGACACAATTCGGTGGCTTTCAAACGCATCAGCGGCGACTCATCGGCAGGCGCGGCCACCACAATCGATTTGGCCAGACTCTCAGGGCCGAGCGAGTGGTCGATGAATTCCTTTACTTCTCTGCCTCGCTCACCGATCAGCCCGACGACAACCACCTGTGCTTCGGTCTGGCGAGTGATCATTCCCAGCAAGACGCTTTTTCCCACGCCGCTGCCCGCCATCAGGCCGACGCGTTGGCCTTTGCCAATCGTCAGAAGCCCATTGATGGCACGCACGCCAACGTCCAGTGGTTCGCTAACCGGTTGACGGGTGAGGGGATTTACTGCTGGCGGCTGAGCGGGCAGTAGCTCAGTCCCACCGAGGCGCCCTTTACCGTCCATTGGCTCACCGACGCCATTGACGATGCGTCCGAGCCAGCTGTCGCCGATCAACACATCACGGGCGTTATCGAGAGGGAACACGCGAGCGCCGGCCATCAGGCCGACCGGCAGTTTGAAGGGCATCAGAAAAGTGACTTCACGGTCGAAGCCCACGGCCTGCGCCTCGATCGCTTCGCCTTCGGCCCCTTCAATGCGACACAGCTGACCCGTTGCCAGTTGGCAACCAATACTTTCCAGCAGAATGCCGCTGACGCGGACCAGGCGGCCCGACTGACGCGCCAGAGGGATAGCTTCAAGAGAGCGCAACGCATCTGCTACCCCAGGCAAATCATGCATCCTTCTGCTCCGGCGTCAGCGTCTCTTTAATCGCTTTCATACACTGCTCAAGGCGGTGTTCACAGCCGACATCCAGCTCTGAACTTTCAGTGACAATCCGACATTCACCGGATTGCAGCGTGGCGGCAGGGGTTAATCCCCATTCGCTGACTTTTTCCGGCGCGACATTCTGGATGCGCTCAAACTCTTCGCTGCTGAGCAACACCTGCAATGATTCCGGTACGGATGGCAGGGCAGAGAGCGCTTCTTCAATAATCGAGAGTAGTTGGGTGGGTTGCAGGGCCAATTCGCAGCGGATGACCTGACGGGTGACCTTTTCAACCAGCTGTAACAGATCGTCACGCTGTTTGCGTTGGATATTCCCCAGATAGTCATTCACCTGATTGGCGATGCCGTCCAGTGGTTTCGCGGCGAGAGCAAACTGCTTTTGGCCCTCTTTTTGCGCTGAAAGGCTGCCATCGGTGTAGCCTTTGCGCATCCCTTCGTTGAATCCCTGCTCAGTGCCCTGGTGTAAGCCCTGCTCCAGACCTTCTTTTTGCCCCTCTTCCAGCCCACGCTTAAAGCCTTGCTGGTAGCCTTCTTTGAGCTGAAGTTGGTGTTCTTCTACCAGCGCCAGATGCTGCTGCTCGTCATCCTGCGGCTGGGCCGTTTCGGCATCCAGAGGAGGGAAGCGGTACTGACGAAAGCGACCGCGCAATGTGTCTAATGCCATGTCGCTTACTCCTCAGTCCGTTCTGCGAACAGCTGCAGTTGAATTTCACCAGCTTCTTCCAGTTCACGTGCTACCGACATGATTTCACGACGGATTTGTTCTATACGGCTGATCGGTACTGGTCCAAGACGGGCAGTAATACTCTCCAGCTGTTGCACCTGGCGGCGTGGCATGGCGGCATAAATGGAACGACGCAGTGGGGCTTCGGTCCCTTTCAGCGCCACAGCCCACTCTTCGATCGGGATCTCTTCCAGCAGCTTACGACGAACATCTTCACTCTGACGGCCAAGGATGAAGAAGTCATACATCTCATCCTGCAGCTGGATAAGGATTTCGCCATCGCGTTCGGCCAGTTGTTCCAGAATGATCTGCTGGTCGTCCTGAATACGGTTCACAATATCGGCCGCCTGCTTGATGCCTTTCACCTTCGAGCCATGCTCAGAAAGTACGGCCAGACCGCGTTCGATTAAGCGATCGAGTTCATCAATCACTTCGCGATTGACGTCGTTCAGTTTGGCGACGCGATAGAGGATTTCATTACGCACCGACTCGGTCATATACAGCAGGACTTCTGCGGCAATATCTGGCGTCAGGAAGGCCAGGAATACGGCCTGGAGCTGAAGGTGTTCCTCGCCGATCAACAATGCCAACTGACGGGGTTCCACCCACTGCAGACGTGCCATGCGGGAACGAATCTCATCCCCGTAGATACCATTAATGACGCCGCTGGCGATTTCGTTGCCGAGGGCTTTGTTGAGGATCCCCTGCAACATGGCGCGTGACGCGCCATTGATGCCACTCTGCTCGCTGAATTCATCGAAGAAGTTGTTGATGACTCGACGTGCCTGAGTGATTTTCACCCCGGATAGACGCGCCATGTGCTCACTCAGGCGCACAACTTCTTCACGGGTCAGTTTACTCATTACTGTCGCAGCTGCTTCTTCACCCAGACAGAGTAACAAGATTGCAGATTGCTCTAACAGGTTGTTTTTACTTGTTTTCAATTCGCTCATTGCTTGTAATCCACTGTCTGATGACTTCCGCTACGCGATCGGTATCTTCAATCGCCAGTTTCTGCAGGTATTCCAGTTTCGCTTCAAGCCCAGAGCTTGGCGACGGGAGAGGTTCATCCACTGGCAGAGTCGGCAGTTCGAATTCACGCACCTGGGTTGCTGCATCCCGGGTATCGGATTTCTCATCGAGCTGCAATGCTGCCTGATCAGCCGTCTCAGCCGCAGCCAGCGCTTTGCGCTCGTCACGTGCGACGGTCATGCGCTTCATCAACGGACGGACGACGAACAGCAGCACTAACAGAGCCAGCAGGCCATAGCCAATCAGATACGCCCAATTGAGGATGTCGCCATCCTGCCACCATGGCAGTTTCGGATAATCACTCTCTGAAGGCGGAACGAAGCTCATTAACTCGAGGGTTAGCGTGTCGCCACGCTGGCTGTCGATCCCGGCCGCGGTATTCAGCATGGTCGTTACCTGCTGAACCTGAGGGGCGTGCCAGTTTTTAACGAAGGTCGCGTTTCGGTTCAGGACCACGGCCACGTTAAGTCGGGTGACGGTGAAGCCTGGGTGCTTGATATGCTTCACATTACGGTCATAAGCGTAATCGCTCTTATTTTCCGTATGCTGTGAAAGCTGAACAGGTTGACGGTTCCCTTGTTGCGGTGGAGTGGTCGCCATCGGTGGACGGTTGCTCAGTGAGCCTGGAATGCCGATGGCCAGCTGATCAGTATTCTTGTCTTCCGCTTTTTCTTCACGGCTGACTTTCGGTGTATCGCCGTAATTTTCCTGAGTCTCTTCGACGGTGCTGAGATCAATCTTTGGCATCACGCTGACACGGAAATTGCCTTTACCCACCAGTGAAGTGAGCAGGTTTTCAATGCTCGCCCGGGTCTTGGTCTGAATATCTTTCAGCACCTGGTCGTTTTTGCGGGTGACGGCTCGGGAGCCTTCGCCGTCACTCACGCCATCCGAAAGGAGGGCGCCAGTCTGGTCAATCACACTGACCTGAGACGGAAGCAGGCCGGGGACGCTACCGGAGACGAGGTGAATGATCGCATTGACCTGATCCAGGCTCAGCGTATTGCCATAATGCAGACGAACCACGACCGATGCGCTGTTTTTGGGTTGTTCGCTGACGACGAATGAGCTGTCTTCGTTCAGCGCTAAATGTACACGCGTCGATTGCACCGCATCCAGGGACATGATGCTCTTGGCCATTTCGCCTTCGAGACTGCGTTTGTAGCGGATGTTCTGTACAAACTGGCTGGCACCGAGGACCTCATCTTTATCCATCAGTTTGTAGCCGTCAGGAGAGATTGCCTGCACGCCTTTGGCTGCCAACGTCATGCGAATCTGCGATAACGCATCTTCAGGAACCAGGATTTGTCCGCTGCTGGGATCGATTCGGTAGGTTGCTTTGCTCTCATCCAGCACCGAGATCACTTCGGAGACGGGGATATTCTGTTGGCTACCGTAGAGGGCGACATACCCGTAGTTTCCACCGAGGAGAATGGCGGAAATAATGGCCGTCGCGGCAATCGCTGCGGCGGCAAACAGAGCGATACGCTTTTTACCGTCCAGCTTAGCCATCACAACAGCCAGCCATTGACGCGCTTTTTCGAGGAGATTCTGATTCATGGCGATTAAATGGACATACTCATCAGGTCGTTAATGCCAGAGGCGACTTTATTGCGCACCTGGACAAGGGCGGAAAACGACAACGATGCCTGCTGGCTGGCAATCATCGCCCCGGCAAGATCGTCACTTTTTCCCGTATCAATGGCGGTCTGACGTGCCTGTGCAGTGTGTTCATAGTTGTCAACGCGATGTAGCGAGGCGCTCATGATGTGACTGAAGGACGGCGTGGCGACAGAGGAAGCACCTTCGCTGAGGCTGACGTTTGATGCAGGAAGGACGGGAGCATCAGCTACCGCCCTCATTTGCGTCATGTCTTGCAGCATCTGCGACTGCATGGTGCTTCCCGGAGTAATGGTTAACGTATTCATGGCATGCCTTAAAAAACAATCCTTGTAGGTGAATGTGCAACTTAAGAGTAAATTTCGATTCCATATTTCCGCATGGAGGCCAGGCGGTAGCGAAGGGCGCGGGGCGTAATTCCCAGTAAATCGGCAATTTTGGATTTATTTCCCTGGTACTTCCGCATCAAATCGGCGATGTATTCGTACTGCGCAAAGCGGCCATGCAGGCGCAGATCGCCCTGACTGGCGGTCACGGTGCTCAAGGTGGAGGGGGCGATAACAGACGTTTCAGAAAGCGCGGGTTCGGCATGGCTGATGGGAGCCGTTTGCGGGATCCCTAACATATCGGGGTACACCACACCGTCGCGATTCATGATCATGCCGCGCTGGATCGCATTTTCCAGCTCGCGGACATTTCCCGGCCATTGATGGGTGGCGAGGGAACGTTTTGCCGATTCAGACAGCTTTACGTTTCGCCCAAGCATTGGGGTGTATTTCTGAATGAAGTGGGTTGCTAGTGGGATAATGTCTTCCCGGCGTTCGCGCAGGGCCGGCACATCAATATGCACCACATTCAGACGGTAGAATAAATCTTCACGAAAACGGCCTTCCGCCACTTCGGTTTCGAGGTTTTTATTGGTGCAGGCAATCAGGCGAAAATTAAGGTGAATTTGGCGATGACCGCCCAGACGTTCAACTTTATTCTCCTGTAACACACGTAGAAGTTTTGCCTGCAGTGCTAAAGGTAACTCACCGATTTCATCAAGTAATAATGTGCCTTTGTTGGCTAATTCCAGCTTGCCTGCCACAGTATTAACGGCCCCGGTGAAGGCTCCTTTCTCATAACCAAATAGGGTAGACTCCAACATGTTTTCTGGAATGGCAGCACAGTTCACTCCGATATACGGCGCATCCTGACATTCCGCAAAGGCGTTAGTGTGAATATATTTGGCAATGCATTCTTTCCCTGTTCCCGTCTCTCCTTGAATCAATACAGGAACGTTAAAAGCTGCCACTTTTTTTGCGAGCGTCAGTACGTTCAGAGTACGATTGTCAGTGGCAATAATATCTAGCATAAACGCCTCTCTTATTTGCGTGAGTACAGCGACATTAGTCGATCTATATAAAGAGGTGGAAAAAGAGGGTGGATACTATCATTGTCTTTCATTCAAAGATTATATAAATGCATCAAAAAAATATTATCCTTTAAAAGCAGTGTGCTACGTCGTATCCATCAAGTTTTTATCTGGTTTAACTCAATATATTATTTGTTCGTTTTATGCATTAATAATAAAATCCCATTGCGACTTCTCGGCACCTGCGGTTAAATGCCAGTCCTGTTTTTTTATGTGCCACTAGCCGCAGACGCGGCGGCTCTATTCACTGATGTATTATTAAAGAAAGCAAATTGTTTTCATCACTAACCTGATGCCGATAATCTGCTAAACAGAGAAAAATGCAGAGAACGCGTACTATGTTAAAGTACAGTCAAACACCGGGCATCTTCAAACTGGAAGGGAACCGGCTCGGTCGTCCATACCATCGTCTGCAGACTATCTTTGTCAGCAAATTCGATACGCTCGATTCGAGACTGAACAATTATTTCCTCAAAAAACATCGTTCTTATATCTCGCTGAAACGCATTGATTGTGAAATGGACGTCATCAATAAAACTGCTGAGCTTTTCATTTCAGATGTCGGACAACTTGCGTTTGATATTGATCGGCCTTTATTGCTGACCTTGCTGGGTAATTTCTATGGTCTCGAGGGGGATTTGGAATCTGAATTATCAGATGAGAATGAACTTCCAACCAAAACGGAAGCCCGTCTGAAAAATCGCCTCGCGAACGATCTTCTCGGGATGATTTTTGATAAAGACAGCTCAGGATTAGCCCTTTCCATTTCGCCCGATAATATGGGCGTGCAAACGCAATGGACATACAAGGTCACTTTTACCCTGGACGGTGCGGAAGGGAATTGTTTTTACATTTTCCTTGATGACGCGCATACGGATTTCGTCCTGAACGCCTTACGTCAGCAGGATATTCGCAACTCTAGCGAGCAGCTCGATACGCGTGCCCGCAAAGAGAAAAAGCAGGCTGTGGTGAGCGAGGTTATCAATACGCTGCCATTAACCCTGACGGTTAAAATTGCTGAGATCTCGCTCAATGTCGCTGAACTGACCACCATTAAGCCTGGCGACATTCTGCCGATCGGTTTGCCTGAGCGCTATTCGGTGAACATTGGCAAGGCTGAGCTGTTTAGCGCCCTCCTCGTTGAAGACAAAAACAAACTTTATCTGTCGGAAATTGCCGGAACAAAGTCAGAGAATAGCTATGAATGAGCATGAAGATTTACTTGAACAAGGTTTTGAACTCAACACCAACGACACGGCCGCTGAAGCAGTAAACAGCCCAGCGCCGGCAGTAGACGCCACGCAGAAGAATTCGATGTCTCTGTTAAAACGTATCCCGGTCACGCTGACGCTTGAAGTCTCTTCCGTCGAAGTGATGCTGGCGGACCTGCTGAACATGGACGACGACACCGTGATTGAGCTGGATAAACTGGCGGGCGAACCGCTGGACATTAAGGTCAATAACATTCTGCTGGGTAAAGCTGAAGTGGTGGTGGTGAACGAAAAGTACGGTCTTCGCGTTCTGGAATTCAATTCTCGCGAAATCAACGACCTGAAGCCATGAAATCCCGTCCTCTCATTGCCTGTCTGGCAGGACTCGCTCTGATGTTTATTTCCTCCCATGCCTTTGCGCAGGGGGGAGATATCTCGTTGTTGAGCGTTGTTAATCACGGTGATACCCAGGAATACAGCGTAAAGCTACAGGTGCTTATCCTCATGACCCTGGTGGGCTTACTGCCGACGCTGGTGTTAATGATGACCTGTTTTACCCGTTTCATCATCGTGCTCTCCTTGTTACGACAGGCTATGGGATTACAGCAATCACCGCCCAACCGTATTTTGATTGGGATAGCGTTGTCATTGACCATGCTGGTGATGCGCCCGATTGGTATTAACATCTACGACCATGCGGTAGTGCCGTTTGAAAACGACCAGATAACGCTCTCTGAAGCGTTGGCGACCGGTGCTAAGCCGTTAAAACGTTTCATGCTCGCCCAAACCGATAAAAAGGCGATGGCGCAGATCATGACTATCGCGGATGTCAAAGGGGATCCTGCGACGCAAGATCTGACCATTGTGATACCGGCTTATGTGTTGAGTGAGTTGAAGACCGCATTCCAGATAGGCTTCATGATCTACATCCCGTTCCTGGTCATTGACCTGATCGTTGCCAGCGTATTGATGGCGATGGGGATGATGATGCTCTCCCCGCTGATCGTTTCCTTGCCGTTCAAGCTGATGTTGTTTGTGTTGATCGACGGCTGGTCGTTAACTGTCGGCACGCTTACCTCCAGCATCCGCGGCCTTGGGCTGGGATAACAATGGGAATGGCAACATGTTAACGGTAGATGTCGCGGCGGACATTGTCGGCAGCGGAATAAAAGTGGTGATCATGCTGGTCTGCGTGCTGGTGGTTCCCAGTCTGTTGGTCGGCCTGTGTGTGAGTATTTTCCAGGCTGTCACGCAAATTAATGAACAAACGCTCAGCTTTCTGCCGCGCCTGATTGTCACCCTGGTGGTACTGGGCATTACCGGCAAGTGGATGATTACCACCCTCGACGATCTTTGTGTGCATCTGTTCACTCAGGCGGCAGTGCTGGTGCATTAAGATGGCACACACTGACATTGTACAATTCACAAACCTGATTCTCGGGATGTGGTTTCCGTTCGTCCGCATCATGACCTTCTTCCAGTTCAGCCCTGTCTTCAATAACCACGCGTTCACCATTCGCGTGAGGATTATGTTGTCCGGTGCGCTGACACTGATCATCACCCCGATGATCCCGCATCCTGTTCCGGATCAACTGTTCACGACCGTGCTGCTGACGCTGGAACAGTTCATCTGGGGCATGTTGTTTGGCATGATGTTGCAACTGGTATTTGAGATTTTACAAATGGCCGGGCAAATCCTCTCCTTTAACATGGGGATGAGTATGGCCACCATGAATGACCCTAGCAGCGGGGCCAACGTCGCGGTGCTGGGCGAGTTCATCAATATTTTCGCCATCCTGCTGTTTTTCATTATGGATGGGCATCTGTTGCTGGTCAGCATTTTGTACAAAGGGTTCACTTACTGGCCGATTGGCAACGCGCTGACGCCACAATCGCTGATGTCGGTGGCGATGGCATTCACGTGGGTGTTGTCGTCAGCCATGCTGCTGGCGCTGCCCACCACGTTTGTCATGCTGGTCGTGCAAATGTGTTTCGGTCTGTTGAACCGCATCTCCCCGTCGCTGAATCTCTATTCGCTCGGTTTTCCCATCAACATGTTAGCGGGACTGATCTGTTTTGCGGCCTTGATGTACAGCGTGCCGGATCACTATTTGCAGTTGGTTAATGCCGTACTGCATCAGCTCGATAAGCTGAAGGTGGCGCATGGCTGAGAGCAGCACCGAAGAAAAGTCAGAGAAACCCTCGGCACAAAAACTTCGTAAGGCCCGTAAGGATGGGCAGATAGCGCGTTCGAAAGATATGGGATTAGCCTCCACGCTGCTGGTCTCTTTCATCGTGGTCAGCAACTCGTTCCCGCTGTACGCCAGTTTTATCCGCGAGTGTTTCATTACCATCCATCAGTATGGGGTGCACATCAACGAGCCTGGTATCATTGCGCAATTCCTTAAGCATAATCTGCTGATCATGCTTAAGTTTAGCGTGACCCTGATACCGATCCCTGCCGCAGCGATCCTCGCCTCAATGGTGCCGGGTGGATTTGTGCTTTTGCCACAAAAGCTGCTACCCGATTTCGGCAAAATTAACCCTATCTCCGGTTTTGGTCGCTTTTTCTCGGCCGAGCATCTGGTTGAAACCGGGAAAATGGTGTTGAAGGCGCTGGTCGTGCTGCTGCTGATTTGGCTGAGCGTACGCAACAATTTTACGGCTTTCTTACGCTTGCAGGATATGTCATTCCAGCGCGCCGTAAGCCAGGGCCTGTCGATGTACCACAGCATTATGCTCAACTTTGTGATCCTGTTTGTGTTCTTCGCCCTCGTCGATGTCCCGTTGGCGAAAAAAATGTTCACCAACAAAATGAAGATGACCAAGCAGGAAGTTAAAGAAGAGCATAAAAATCAGGAAGGTAAGCCTGAGGTTAAAGCCCGTATTCGCCGCTTACAGCGTCAGATGGCCATGGGGCAGATCCGAAAAGTGGTACCCAATGCCGATGTGGTGATAACCAACCCAACGCACTTTGCCGTGGCATTAAAGTACGATCAGGATCGTGCGCAGGCCCCATTTGTGGTTGCCAAAGGCACTGAAGAAGTGGCGCTGTTTATTCGGCAGGTGGCGGGTGAACATAACATTGAAATCGTGGAGTTTCCGCGACTGGCCCGTTCGGTCTATTACACCACCCAGGTGAATCAGCAGATACCTTCTCAGCTCTACCGCGCCATCGCCCACGTTTTGACCTATGTCCTGCAGTTAAAGAACTGGCGTTCTGGTTCGCAGCAGCGCCCGCAGCTCAATCGCTATATCTCCATCCCTAAAGAGGTTCTGAAAACGGATGACGACTAAAAGTAAGCAATTACTGACCTACCTAAGCAAAGGACATCTGGCGATACCTCTGGTGTTGCTCTCGATCCTGGCGATGATCATCCTGCCACTGCCGCCGGCATTGCTGGATGTTCTGTTTACCTTCAACATCGTCCTTGCGGTCATGGTGTTGCTGGTTGCGATTTCCGCCAAGCGCCCTCTGGAATTCAGCCTGTTCCCGACTGTGTTGCTGGTGACCACGTTATTACGTCTGTCGCTTAACGTTGCCTCAACCCGTGTGGTCATGCTGTTTGGCCACGAAGGGGCGGGAGCCGCGGGTAAGGTGATCGAGTCATTCGGCCAGGTGGTCATCGGCGGTAACTTCGTCGTGGGCTTTGTGGTGTTTGTCATTCTGATGATCATCAACTTCATCGTGGTTACCAAGGGGGCTGAGCGTATTTCTGAAGTCTCGGCCCGCTTTACGCTTGATGCGATGCCAGGTAAGCAGATGGCGATTGATGCCGATCTCAACGCCGGCCTCATCAATCAGACCCAGGCCCAGACGCGCCGTAAAGAGGTTGCCAGTGAAGCAGACTTCTACGGTGCGATGGACGGTGCCTCGAAGTTTGTGCGTGGGGATGCGATCGCCGGGATGCTTATCCTGGCGATTAACCTGATCGGCGGAACCTGTATCGGTATCTTCAAATACGATCTGAGTGCCGAAGCCGCCTTCCAGCAATACGTGCTGATGACCATTGGTGACGGCCTTGTCGCCCAAATTCCTTCTCTGCTGCTGTCGACTGCCGCCGCGATCATCGTGACGCGAGTCAGCGATGCCGGGGATATTGCCAGCGAAGTCCGAAAGCAATTGCTGGCGACGCCATCGGTGTTGTACACCGCGGCGGGTATCATGTTTATCATGGCCATCGTGCCGGGCATGCCGCATCTGCCTTTCCTGATGTTCACGGGGCTGCTGGCATTTGGCGCATGGCGCATGAGCAAACGTCCTCAGGAAGCGGAAGAGGATACCCAGAATCTTGAAACGCTGACCAAGACCATCACCGAAACGGCAGAGCAGCAGGTCAGCTGGCAAACCATTCCGCTTATTGAGCCGATAAGTCTAAGTCTCGGGTATAAGCTGGTTTCGCTGATTGATAAAGAGAAAGGTAACCCGTTAACGCAGCGTATCCGTGGGGTTAGGCAGGTCATTTCAGACAGCAATGGCGTGCTGCTTCCGGAAATTCGGGTACGGGAAAACTTCCGCCTGAAGCCGACGGAATATGCCATTTTTATCAACGGTATCATGGCGGAAGAGGGGAATATCCCTTCGGGCAAGCTGATGGCGCTGCCGTCCAGCGAGGTGTACGGCGAAATTGAGGGCGCGCTGGGGAATGACCCGGCGTATGGCATGCCGGTGACCTGGATCCAAAATGAACAAAAGGCCAAGGCCCTGAATCTCGGCTATCAGGTGGTGGACAGCGCAAGTATTATCGCCACCCATGTCAATAAGGTGGTGCGTAACTTTATTCCGGATCTGTTCAACTACGACGACATTACGCTGTTGCATAACCGTCTCACCTCAATGGCACCGCGACTGGCAGAGGATCTGAATGCCGCCTTGAATTACAGCCAACTGTTGAAGGTATATCGACTCTTGCTGACGGAAGGCGTTTCGCTGCGTGATATTGTCACCATTGCTACGGTGTTGGTTGCCAGCAGTGCGGTAACGAAAGAGCCGCTGCTATTAGCCTCGGATGTGCGTCTGGCGCTGCGTCGCAGCATTACCTCCGATCTGCAACGTGATAAAGAACTGGCAGTCTATACCCTCAATAATGAACTGGAAAACTTGCTGACAAGCGTAGTGAATCAGGCGCAGCAGAGTGGGAAAGTGGCGCTGGATAGCGTCTCGGTCGATCCCAATATGCTCAGTCAGTTCCAGAATAATATGCCGCAGATTAAAGAGCAGATGAAAGCGGCAGGGCGTAATCCTGTGCTGCTGGTGGCGCCAATCTTGCGTCCGCTGCTGGCCCGCTATGCGCGACTGTTTGCTCCAGGATTGCAGGTGCTGTCTTACAATGAAGTGCCGGATGAACTTGAACTTAAAATCCTTGGTTCACTGAGCTAATCGCGTTGCTACGTTCTGGCATACACAATCTGAGCACCGCGGTACCGCAGGCACTGGGCGAGATGCTGGACAGTGTGCAGACTGAAAGTACCCAGGCAGAGGGGGAGGTCTCCTCTTCTGCCTCTGCGGTTTCGACGCCTCTCGAGCGGCCTTCTACATCCCCTTCCATGCCTTCCCTGGTAAAAAAAGAGATATTGAACGCTGCGCTTGCCTATCTTGAAAGTACAGAAGAGGGAAGGCCGCAGGAGATGCCTGCCGAATCAGTACCGAATGCTCCATTCAGCGAAGCGTTAATCCCTCCTCAAAAAGTGAATCCCGAACCGTTGCCCGCCGCACCGGAGTCGATGGCTGAAAATGCCGATCCTCGGACAGTGCTTCCTGATGCTCCTGCGCTGCCGCCTCGCCAACCCGACGCAAATCGAGGCAAGAGGACACTGGCGTTTCCGGTTCCCTTGGTTGAAGACCTTCCGGAACAGCCGACTCAGAGTGCATTGCCAGTGCAGGGGCGGTTATTTGAATCGCCAGCCCGCTTAATGGCGGCGCTGGTAGCTGATGAAGAACGGGAAATCATGTCAGCCCGTTTTCAGTATGCGGACGGCAAGGTGCGGCAGCAGCCAGAGAACACGCCACGCTCCCCCTCTTCGGAAAAGCAATCCGCAGAAGAAAAACCGGGCACATCGCTACTTACGCTGACCCAAAAATTACTTAAATTGGTGTCGGAGGAGCGGCAGCTACCGGCGAATGTCACGCCAGAGCAGCGGCATCCAACGACGGAGCAGGAGGGGATTGTTCAGGGGAAAACCTTCTTCTGGCATAAGCGAGACAAACAGCCAGGAGCACAAGCCTTAGAGGAGTGGGCGGATGCCCCCGGCATTGGTGATAAAAATGACGAAAGGAATGGACCGACGTGGCACCCATTTCCCCCAGCCACCGCTGATTCGCCAGAGCAAGCCTCGGCAGGGTTGTTAGCGGCGGTGGTGGTCAGCCTGCTTGCCACCCTGTTGGTCATTATTTTGCTGGTGCTGAATCTTTAGATCACGGTGTTATTGGTCAGAATGCGTCTGGCACCAAGGAAATGCTGTTGCCAGAAGACGTCCTGAAGCTGGCTCACCCGCACTGACTCCCCGGTGCGCGGTGACTCAATGAACTGTCCATGGCCGAGATAGACCCCCATATGATCGGCAAATTCACCATGAGAGTGAACGTGGAAAAACAGCAAATCCCCTCGACGTAAATCATTTCCAGCAACTTTTATCGCCCGCCGATAGTGATACATCTGATTGGCTGTGCGGGGCAGTTTGTCTGTCAGGACTTTGTTATAGGCATAAAACACCAGCCCGCTACAGTCAAAACCGGTATCAGGTGTAGTACCACCCCAGACATAGGGCTTACCTAATTGCACTTCCATTCGGTGGATAGCCACCTCAGTCATGTTATGCAGATGATCGTGGCTGAGAAATCCTTCATGTTCTTCTACAGCATCCCAACGGCTATCGCCCAGTTTCCAAGGGCCACGGAACCATTCAGGATGCGCTTTTACCTGACGGCGGTTCTCAGCCCGTTGTGCACGAGTGGAGGTTTCCAACGCGGCGATTTCCTTTGGCGAGGCCTTTTTATAGTCTACCCGGTAGTGATTCAGTAGCCTGGCCCGGTTCAACATACGTAAACGCGCGGCATAGCTTAGGGTGTCCACCGGAGCGGAATGGGGATGATGCACCGCATGCTTATGGCGATGGCCTCTCTGTGGTGTCTTAACCGTGCTTTTTGCACCCAGCGCGGTGGCAGGGAGTAAAGCGAGTGTCAGCAGCAGGATAGGGACTTTGCATCTGAATAATGAAGATAACGTTGGCATCACTGAAAATCTATTCACACATCTTTTACGCAACCGGGGAACATTTCCGGCAATGCTGGATGTTTATTATCCATTATTTTCGACTAACCTTTAACTCCTCGCTTTCTATTTTAGTGTGGCGTCCTGTTTATAAATAAATTATGGCGATTGTTTCAGCTAAATAATACATTGGATGGTGCCAGAAAATATCCTCTATGGACGTCATTGAATTTTTGTTTGTTTTATTTTTCCTTTAAAAACAGCTTGATGTGAATTTAATAATAAACTTTATTAAGTTTTCTGAATAACCTGCCGCATTTCTGGAGTACCGAAACGATGAATAAATGATTTTCAACAAGGAGCAGTATCATGTTATCGATCAATACTAACGTTGCCTCAATGGCTGCAGTTAACGCAATCAACAAATCAAACGCTTCCCTGGCAACTTCCATGGAGCGTCTGGCTACCGGTAACCGCATCAACTCTTCTGCAGATGATGCTGCTGGCAAGCAGATTGCAACTCGTCTGCAGACTCAGTCTGACGGTGATGCAGTAGCACAGCGTAACATCAGCGATGCAACCGCTATGCTGCAGACCGCTGATGGCATGTTCGATGAAATGACTGACGTTCTGGGTCGTATGAACGACCTCGCTACTCAGGCAGCGAACGGAACGTACAACGATGACGATCTGCAGGCAATGCAGGACGAGTACGACGAACTGGGTCAGCAGATGTCCGACATGCTGCAGAACACCACCTACGGTGGCACCAACCTGTTCGGTACTTCTGGTACTAACAGCAACACCGGTGAAGATGGCCTGTTCCAGAGCGCCGTGACCTTCCAGGTAGGTGCAGAATCTTCTGACACCATCACCGTAGACATCTCTGCGCAGCTGGGTAAGCTGGTTACCGATCTGGGTGCAGTGAGCCAGTCCTTCTCCGCTGATCAGACTACCAACACCGCTTCCGGTGGTCTAGAACTGACTGCTTCCGGCGATGCGCACGGAGCAATGGACAACATCTCTACTGCAATGGATGACATCAGCAACATCCAGTCCAGCCTGGGTGCTTCTATCAACCGTCTGAACGACACCGCTGCTAACCTGACCAACATGAAAGACAACACTGACGTGGCTATCGGTAACATCATGGATACCGACTACGCAACTGAAGCGTCTAACATGACCAAACAGCAGGTTCTGATGCAGACCGGTATCACCATGCTGAAGCAGTCCAACAGCACCAGCAGCATGATCTCCAGCCTGCTGCAGTAATTCCTCTTCCGAGGCTTACATGGCGCTTTAACGTCATATCAAAACACCGCCAGCGGCGGTGTTTTTTTTCGGCCATGTCAGGCTTCCCGGACCTTCCTCTGGACGGAAGGGATCTTTCCTTTAAGAAATATCCGCATGAAATATAAAGATAAAATTATTGGCACGGATATTGCTTTAATAAGAAATCACCCACGGAGTCATCATGATTAACCCAAGAACTATTGCGAAAGAAGTGGCGTATGCCGACATTGCGACTCAGGCAAGCCAGGTCCAGAAACAGCAAGCAGATGTCGATGCAGAAAATGCCGGTCTGGATACGCTTTCAACCTCAATCAATGATTTTGAGACGGCTGTAGACGGGCTGAACAGTGCTGAAAATGGTGTTGTGGTCAATACCGCGACCGCCAGCGATGAGTCTGTTACGACCTCGGCGAACTCTGAAGCGCAGCCAGGTACGTACTCCTTCTATGTGACACAGCTGGCGCAAACGCAGCAGGACTCCTTCGCGATGGCGGATGACACCATTCCTGCTCAGGGAACCGTGACCCTTACGATGGGTGATTCTGCGATGGACATCGATTTGGCGTCAGCGGACAGCGATGGTGATGGCTATCTGGACGGCAATGAGCTGGTGGATGCGATCAATGACTCCGATGAAAACCCGGGTGTCACCGCGACACTGATGAAAACGGATGATGGCAACACCATCATGCTCTCCTCCGATCAAAGCGGTGCAGCCAGTGCGTTCACCGTTTCTGTTTCCGGCAACAACGATCTGCAATCGGCCGTCGACACCACCGGACAAACCCTGAGTTCAGCCCAGGATGCGGTCCTTCATCTCGGTACGGCCGATGGCCCGCAAATCAGTAGCAGTACTAACACCTTTGACGATGTGATTCCTGGCGTCAGCATGACCTTCTCGGAAGTCACCACCGATGAGCCCGTCACTATTACCGTGGCTCAGGATACGTCTGCTTCTCAGGCGCAGGTGCAAGTGTTTGTCGACGCGTATAACACCCTGGCCGATACCATCGATGACCTGACCGATGTCGGTTCCGGTGGATCTGCCGGCGGCGTATTCGCCGGTGATGCTGGCCTGAAGTCGCTGAGCAGTCAGATGAACCAGATTGTTCACGCCGACTACAACGGTTATTCCATCATCGATTACGGCATCACTCTCGACTCCAATGGGCACCTGACCATTGATTCTTCGACCTTTGACGAAGCGATGAAAGAGAATCCGGAAGGGTTGACCGACATCTTTGTGGGTGATGACGGGATGATTGCTCAGTTCGATGACCTGATGGATACCTACACCAACTCCTCTGACGGCATCATCACTACCCGTCAGCAGTCGCTTGACGACAAACAGGACAAAATCGACACCCAGACGGACAAATTGCAAGAGACCTACGAACAGGATTACGAGCGCTATCTGTCCGAGTACACCAACACCATGATTGAAGTGTACAGCATGAAAATGAGCATGGCGGCGTTCGGCTAACCCTGCATTGAATAAAAGGTAAAAAGATTATGTACGGCTCCCAAGACGGGTATTCGCAATATAAAGAGATGGATTTGGCGTCAAGAACCGCCTCCGCATCACCGCTCGATTTGGTGCTGGTGTTGTACTCCGGGCTGCTCGATGAGCTGGAACGTGCGAAGAGCCACATTGAAGGCAAACGTTACGAACGAAAAGCGCAAAGCATCAACAAATGCATCGATATTCTCAATGCGTTGACCAGTTCACTGGAGTTCGAAACCGGTGGGGAGCTGGTACAGAATCTGGCCCGTTTATATGACCACTGCGTCTACCGCCTGTACGAAGCCAGCAGCGAGTTGAGCATCGAAAAAGTGGACGAGGTGGTGCAGATCCTGCGCAACCTGCATGAAGGTTGGGAAGGTCTCTCGAAGAAGCTGGGGTAAGCCTGAATGTCCAGTGAAGCATTACGCAGCCAGCTGCGGGCTTTAATTGATGAGATGAGCGTCGCGCTTGATCAGCAGCGCTGGCGTCGCATGCCAGGACTACATCAGCAGGTTATGGCGGTATTTGCCGAATACGAAGCGCAGGAAAGTTCTGCGCTTCAGTTGCAACAGACCAAAGAAATGCTGCATGACGCGTTCGGCAGCCTCATTGAGCGCCGGGAATCTCGAGCCGCGCTACTGAAAAAACGTATGTCAGAGCATCAAAGTAATAAAGAAGGGATGCTGGCTTATTCGATGGTCAATTTATTCACGGAGCAGGAATGAATTCAGTACAGCCGGCAGTCTCTGCGCTGCTGGAAAAAACGGAGTCTTCGACCGCGGTTCAGCCGCAGAACGATGCCGTGGGTGATTTTTCTCTCGATAACACGGCATCTGGCGTGGTATCCCGGCATCGTGCCCAGCCTGCTAAAGAAGAGAGCCAGAAAGAGGATGTTATCGCTCAGGATCTCAGTGCGCTTATGGCTACCTTGTTAACCCCACCCGCTGCAACGAAAGAGAGCCAGGCCCCAGGCCCGGGTTCTGCAATGCTGAAAACCACCGCGCTGGCTGGTGCGGATGCGCGTTCACTGGTGAAGTTGATGGGCATGGTTTCCACGAAAAGCGAAGCGGGTGACGCAGGCTCTTCGGAAGCTATGCTGCCTCAGGCGTTACAGGCGCTGCTCAGTAAAACCAGCGATCGGGCGCCGGAAGGCAACGCAGCCCAGCAGGCGAAGCTCGCAAAACTTGCTGTACAGAATTTGCACAGTATCGGCAGCGCTCAGCGAACGACAACAGCGGCAGCCACAAACAACGCCACGCTTCATGAGAGTCTGCATACCGCATTGAAAACTACGTCATCCGACCATGCTGTAAATGTCAGCCGTCAGCCAGACGAGACGCCGTTGATGACCATTGCCGCGATGAACGATCTCTCTTCACGTCCGGTTAGCGGAACGGATTCACCGTTGCCAGTGCTGGCGACGCCGGTCACTCATACCGATATGGATGATTTGGGCGAGAAGCTCAACAACATGCTCAAGGACCGGATCCAGTTCCAGTTGGATAACCAGCAACAGATGTCCACCATTCGTCTTGATCCGCCATCGATGGGCAAGCTGGAGATCGTCGTGCATCTTGACGGCAATCAGAACCTGAATGTGCACATCGGGGCGAGCCAGACGGAAGTGATGAAGACCCTGCAACAGTTCTCCGATCATCTGCGTCAGCACCTGGTTCAGCAAAACTTCATGCAGGTGAACGTACAGGTTTCGCCTGACGGACAGTCTCAGCAGCAACACCAACAGCGTCAGGATGAAGATGTCACCATTCTGTCATCCAAGGATTTTGACGACGCTCCCGAATTGACCCAGAACGAAAACGTTCTGCTTAAAGTTTAAATAAAACAATGAAAAAGATTATTGCCGCCAGCCTTATCAGCGCCTGTCTCGTCGTCCTTATTGGCGGTGGTGCGGGCTACTACCTCATGAAATCGGGCAAGTTAGGCCACATGACGTCGGTCTCAGTCCAAAAAGAAGCGCCAGTCGACAAGGCTAACCTGACGTTCATTTCGCTTCCGGAAACGGTCGTGACGCTCAACGACAGCAACGGTGGGCACCACTACGTGCTGATGGCGCTGGCGCTGGGCGTGAGCGAGAAAGAGAAGCAGAACATCGTCCGTGACGACGAGTCGCTGTATCAGAGCATTATCGTCAGCACGTTATCGCAGAAAAGCTTTGACGATATTCAGTACATGACGGTTCCCGATATTCGCGATCTGTTGGCGAAGGCGCTGAGAAGTGAGTTGCAAAACCGCCATATGGATCCCCCATTCTGTGATGTTCTGGTGACGAAAGCAGTCTTCCAGTAGCAGCCGGCCGTAGAGAAATGTGAAAGTAAACGATGCAGCAAGAGTATGAAGGGCAAGCGTTCCAGGTAACGCTCCAGATGACACCACAGGAAGAAAATCAGCACCTTATGGGCTGGCTTCCTCTGGTGCGCAAAATAGTTCGCCAGCTGTCGCATCAATGCAGTCACATCATTGATCGACAGGATATGGAGCAGATAGCGCTGATGGGTTTACTCAGCGCTATTCGCCGTTATGGCGTACCGGATGAAAACTTTGCCGGATATGCCAGCCAACGCATTCGAGGGGCGATCCTCGATGAACTTCGTAGTCTTGACTGGCGTCCGCGACAGCTACGACAAAAATACCATCGCATCAAAGACTTGATCCGAACGCTACGTCAGCAACTCGGTCATGAACCGGAGTGGAGCGAACTGGCTCCCCACGGGATTGATGCCAACGAGTATCAGGAATATCTACAGCTGGAAAACGCGGAAACAATGTCCAGCCTGGATGAACTGTTGTCCACCGATCAGGACGAGCAGGTGTTCCATGGCCGTCGGCTTGAAGAACAATTCATTACTCAGGATCTCCTCAGCAAGGCGCTCGCGCAGCTGACGGAGGTCGAAGGGCAAGTCTTGGCAATGTACTACCAGAAGTGCATGAATCTTAAAGAGATAGCGCTGGTGTTAGGGGTGACTGAATCCCGCGTGTGCCAAATGAATAAACGGATCATGGAAAAGATCCGTGCATTTTTTTATCAGGAATAAACGGCAGCGATTAACCGCTGTCAGTGATTGAATTGAGGGTGTCATGCAAAAAATATTGGGGTTACTCGTAGTGCTGGTTTGTGTCTTCGGTGGTTATTTTGAAGCCGGTGGACAGCTGGTGGCTATCTGGCAACCTGCGGAAATGATCATCATTATTGGTGCGGGGGCAGGGGCGATGATCATTGGCAACCCTATGCACGTCCTGAAGGAAATTTTCCACCAGATCAAAGGCGTTATCAGCAAAAAGCAAATGGGGCCGGAATTTCAGCGTCAGATGCTGTTGTGCCTGTATGAACTGCTGGAAACCGTGCAGAACGGCGGCCTGCGTGCGCTCGATCAGCACATCGAACAGCCAGCGGAAAGTACCATTTTCCAGAAATACCCGCTGGTGCTGACTCAGCAGCGTCTGGTGACATTTATTGCCGATAACTTTCGCCTGATGGCGATGGGAAAAATTGACGCCCACGAGCTGGAAAGTATTCTCGATCAGGAACTGGAAACCGCAGAAGAATCCCTGCTGACGCCATCCCGTTCGTTACAACGTACAGCGGAAGCGATGCCGGGTTTTGGTATCTGTGCGGCGGTTCTGGGCATCATCATCACCATGCAGTCAATCGATGGCTCGATTGCGCTGATTGGTCTGAAAGTGGCGGCGGCGCTGGTGGGAACCTTCATGGGCGTCTTCATCTGTTACTGCATCATGGATCCCCTTTCCAACGCCATGGAACTGCAGGCGCGTGCTGAACACTCCCTGCTGGAGTGCGTGCGTACCGTGCTGGTGGCGCAGGCGGCGGGCAAACCCACACTGCTGGCGGTGGACGCCGGTCGTAAATTACTGCATCTGGCCTCGAAGCCGACCTTCTCCAATCTTGACTCCTGGGTCAACACGATGCTGGAGCAGGAATGAGTGTAAGAAACAGACCCGGCCGTCGGGAGCGAATGCCCAACAAAACCATCATCCGCCGACAGGTCAAAAAAGGCCATGCGGCCCACCACGGCGGGGCGTGGAAAGTCGCGTTTGCTGACTTCACCCTCGCCATGATGGCGCTATTTATGACGCTGTGGATTGTCGGCAGCGTCAGCAAGAAAGAGCGCGCGCAGGTCGTGGCTGCGTTGTATAACCAGTCCATCTTTCACGGCGGCGGCATGACGCCACTCAACAACATCTCCGCCACGCTGCACCCGATTCATTCCCAGGGCGTCCACGGGGCGTTGGCAAACCGGATTGCGCACGCCAATGCGCATCCCAGTACGGTCATGAACAACCAGCTGAATATGCCTATCAGAAGCACGGAAAACACAGCCCTGTTGAAGCAAAAGAATGCGCATGAATTAGGGGAGCTGGCGACCACTATTTATAACATTGCTCAGAAAGCAAAGATGGAAGCGAACCTCGAGATTGAAATTGTGCCTCAAGGCCTGCGCGTGCTTATCAAAGATGATAACCATCACCAAATGTACTCCGTCGGCAGCACCCGGATTTCACCGTATTTTAAAACGCTGTTGACGCAGTTGACGCCGGTATTTGATTCGCTGGATAACAAAATGATCATCACCGGACATACCGATGCACTGAAGTACCGTGGTGGCCATTACAATAACTGGAATCTGTCAGGCGATCGTGCGCTGGCGGCGCGCCAAATCCTGGAAGAGGCGGGTATGCCAAATGGGAAGGTTTTGCAGGTTAACGCCATGGCAGATCAGATGCTGCTTGATAAAGCCAACCCGAAGAATGAAGCGAACCGTCGTATTGAAATCATGATCCTTACGAAAACCGCCTCAGATACCTTAAAAGACTTCTTCGGCCAGGATGGGGACAAAGTCGCGCATCCTGCAACGCCTGCGCTACAGAGTGTAAAAGCCATTATTCCACCTGCCACAGCGGCCAATATTCCGGTCGCTCATCGGTAAAAATAGTCTGACTTTTCTTTTCATTTACCTTCTGGTACGGCTTTCTCTAATGGGAAAGCCGTTTTTTTTTAGGCGAATGCAGACTACTGCGGCGGTATCTAACCACTCGCTTAGCGGGAATAGCAGCTCAACAGTGTGCGGGTGACGATGAGGACTCTCGGCGGTGCCAGGTTCCATGGCAATCACCAGACGCTGAACGCGGGGTGATCGTTACAATTGGCATGTAGCCCCCCAGGAACAGGGCATTCCTGGGGGGGGGGGGTTATCAAGTTTTAAGCAGGCTTAAGCCCACGATACGCGATCGCGTCCATCGGATTTTGCCTGATATAGCGCCGTGTCGGCTTTTTCCAGCAGCGTTTCGATAGACGCATCATCAACCTGAACAGCACCGAAGCTAGTCGTGATACCGACCTGATTGCCATCGGGCGCGACAAAGCGCATTGCACGAATATTCTCCTGGAAACGAGCCAGAATTTTTTGCGCCAGCACGTCTGAACCGGCGTTGAACATCACCGCGAACTCTTCACCCCCGAAGCGGGCGACAAAGTCCCCGGTGCGGCAGTTGCTTTGCAGCGTGCGCGCCAGGCCAATCAGCACTTCGTCCCCGAAGGGATGGCCCCACGTGTCGTTAACCCGTTTGAAGTGATCGACGTCGATAATCGCCAGCCAGATTGAGGCGCCATCTGGAAGTTGTTCCGGAAGTTGAGCGACCTGTTCATTGAAGAAACGACGGTTGCCAATCCCCGTCAACGGATCTTCATTCATCTTGCGGGTCAGCACTTTGGTTTCTGCTTTTTGCTGCTTAAACACGCCGTCTAATAGATCGATGGATTTGAACAAATTCTGGATTTCCGCCGCATCTTCCGCGTCGGTGCCTTTTTTATTGATGTTGTCATCAATCACATTGCGGATGGTTTCGTTCAGCGTCAGGAGTGGTTTCAGCACCCGCAAATTAATAAAGATGCAGATGGTGATAATGATGCACAACAGGGCAATCAGAGAGACGATAACCTCGACCAGACGTGAGAAGGACTGTTCGGTCTGGTTCGCGAAAAAGTTGCCCAAATTGTCGAGATATTTTTGTTCCAGGAACTGGAAACTGCTCAAGCCTTCGCGATATTGAATCGAAAAATTCACCGCATCGATATGCTTAAGGCCGTTATAGGTCATCTGATTGTCGACGGACTTAATCAGAAATTCGGTTTTGTTATTGTAATCATCGCGCGCGCGTTGCAAATCACCGCTCAGCGCCGGGTTTTCTTTCAGGCTGCCAAGCATCAGCCACAATACGTTCAGACGCGCCTGGCGTTTAGTGGTGGCAGTCAGATCGGCTGACGAAATGGGAATGTCATAACGCAGGGAGTACAGATAGGGCGTCGCCATTCGGCCCAGCGTATCCCTGATTTCGCCAAGGGAAAGTAGAGTATAGAAATAACCGGTGCCCGCAATGTCTCTGCTGGCATAATTCATCGATACCGAAATCGTGAGTTTATTAAAGGCTCCGGTGGCGTCCAGCAGGACGTTCATCGCACGGTAGACTTCAGTCGATGTTTTATGTGGCATCGTCATCACGTCATCGACTTTGCGTCGGGCGATGCTCAGACCCTCTTCGGCATCTGCGACCTCATCGGAGAGTTCGGGAATCGCTTTGAGCTGTTTAAGGGATTCATCGGTTTTCTCCCGAGCCATCGTCAGGGCGGTTTTGGCGTGTAGCGCATCCTGGGCCGATTCCAGCAAATATTCGTTCGAGTAACCCCGTTCATTGCCCATCAGGTGATTGGCATTCAGCATCATCTTGATGGTGTTGAATTTCTCGGCGCGCTCGCGGGCGGCAATGTAGTGCTGGGAGACCGTCGAGATTTGCCACCAGCTCAGCACCGTTGAAATCAGTGCCACCGCGCAGGACAGGGCAATGAGCATCCTCATTATCTCGGCATTTTTTAAAATTTTCTTACTTTTGCTCATGCGTGCGTTTGCCTGGAAATGAAAGCGGTGAGTACCTTCTGTCTAACGGAAAGCGGAAATCAACGCATTGCATAAACAATAAAGATTGCCACTGAGAGAATATTCAGAAAAGGTTTAACGGTGTCAGGCGAGATAAAACAGAGGCGCTGACAGTAAGTCGTTTAATATAAACACTATCCTATGATTATATAATGGATGAAGAGGTGGCCTGAGACTGGAGTTGTTTATAATTAAATGGTTGGCCGGAAGTGTCTTATTTTTTCATGAGAGGGTAACGAACAGAAAATCGCCCGAAGGCGATTTCGTTATTTATTCAATTCAGCTTTCGCGTCGGCTAATTCGTGTTTAGCGTCATCCAGTTTTTCCTGCTTTTTCTGAATCTTATCCGTGCGTCCCGACGCTTTTGCTTCGGTCAGTTCCTGCTCGCGCTCGGCAACCTTTTGCTCTTTTTTACGCACGTCAGCTTCACGTTCTGCGCGCAGTGACGCGTCGGTACAATTGGCAGAAACTTCTGACAGCGCTTTTTCGAGCCCGGCAATGCGGTAGCTGTTGTTATGCGCTTTGGCATAGTCTATCTGCTGTTGGATCTCGTCTTTCTTCGCGGCACAGCCGGTCAGGTTTGACTGGGCAAAGGCAGAGGCGACGGGCAGTGCCAGCAAAAGCAGGGCAACGGTTGTTTTCCTGGTGATAACAGCGAACGTCATGGTTTTACACTCCGTGTTCAGTAACGTGAGGATTATCTTACCCGACAGTTCTTAATGATTTCTTAAATCCCCCTAAAAAATACGGGATGATTCATTTTTTCGCCAACCCTTGACCCTCAACAAGGTCGTCCCTGGCCACATTTTGCATAATCACCACCGTTTATCCTCTTACTGGTGTGATTGTATGGTTAACCAACTGAACCTTAACTGGCCCGAGTTTTTAGAGAAATATTGGCAGAAACAGCCCGTTGTGTTGAAAAATGCCTTCCCAAACTTTGTTGACACGATCACGCCAGATGAGCTGGCAGGCCTTGCAATGGAGCCAGAAGTCGACAGCCGTCTGGTCCGTCAAACTGACGGACAATGGGACGCCAGCCATGGTCCGTTCGAGGATTTCGACGGTCTGGGCGAAACCGGCTGGTCGCTGCTGGCTCAGGCGGTCAACCACTGGCATGCGCCGTCGGCGGAGCTGGTGCGTCCGTTCCGCGTGCTGCCGGACTGGCGTCTGGACGACCTGATGATCTCCTTCTCGGTGCCGGGCGGTGGTGTTGGCCCGCACATCGATAACTACGATGTGTTTATCATTCAGGGCATGGGCCGCCGCCGCTGGCGCGTGGGTGATGCTATCCCAATGCGTCAGTTCTGCCCGCATCCAGCGCTGCTGCACGTTGATCCCTTTGAACCGATTATCGATGTTGAAATGGAGCCTGGCGATATTCTCTATATCCCACCTGGATTCCCGCATGACGGATACACATTTGAAAACACGCTGAACTACTCCGTGGGCTTCCGTGGACCGAACGGTCGCGACCTGATCAGCAGCTTTGCTGATTACGCGCTGGAAAACGATCTCGGTGGCGCGCATTACGGCGACCCGGAATTGACCGTCCGCGAGCATCCGGGCAAGGTTGAAGCACATGAGCTTGAGCGTCTGCGTAACATGATGATCGACGTTATCAGCCAGCCGGAAGATTTCGCGCAGTGGTTTGGCCGTTTCGCATCTACGCCGCGCCACGAGCTGGATATTGCCCCGGCAGAGCCACCCTATGCGCAAGAAGAAGTGCTGGATGCGCTGACGGGCGGTGAAATGCTGGTTCGTCTGAGCGGTTTGCGCGTACTGCACATTGGTGACAGCTTCTTCATCAATGGCGAAGGCTGGGAGGCGGTAGACGCCAAAGCCGCCGACGCGCTGTGCCGATTCTCCGAACTCGGCCAACAGGAACTGGGCGATGCGCTGCAAAACCCGGCGTTTATCGCCGAGCTGACAGCCTTCATTAACCAGGGTTATTGGTACTTCGACGAGTAAGATTTTTGAAGCGAGTGCCCGGCAAACGAAGTACCGCCGGGCATTTCTCTCAAATTAATTCGCTGAAACCGGGCGCGGATCCAACGCCGGTTTTTCCGCTTCATCCTCACGGGCATGACGCCGTTCTGCCAACAGGCGACAAATCTCTGCGTGCTTCTCCTCGGTGAAGGTAAAGCGCGACATAAACCCTAAACGAATCAACGAACCGATAGCGGGCAACAGGCAAATCCCAAAGAAAAGGCCGTTCAGGACCGAGTCACTCTGGCTTTGCGCCTGCGGCACATAGCCAATCATGGTCAGGAAAACCCCAATCAGGCCGCCGCCCACTGCCACTGACATCTTGCCGGTAAATGTCTGCCCGGAGAAGGTAATCGCCGCACAGCGTTTATGGGTGTGGTATTCGGCATACTCAATGGTATCGGCAATCATCGAGGAGGTCAGGAGGTTGGTCATCATGACAAAGATGGTGCTCAGCCCCAGCAGCAGGAACAGTATCACCGTGTGCTGATACCCGGCAAACCACATCACCACCCGCACCGCGACATCCAGTCCGCAAAGGAGCATAAACAGCTTCCGCTTCTGCATCCTGCGCGTCAGCATCGGCGCGACCAGACAGATAACCGCCGCGGCAATTCCCATCACCCCGATAATCATTTGCAGGCTGGCATCGCCCATGTTGTAGATGAAGAAGTAAATATAAATGCCGTTGGCGACGTTATGGAACACGCAGAAAAAGAATGACAGCAGAATGATAAACAGTGGCTTGTTCTGGCGTAAGTTGTGGAACGTGTCGCGCATGGTGACCTTTTCCGGGCTCGGCGGTACACGCTCCTTTATCTGCATAAAGCCGTTGAGCATCAGCGGCAGACCAACCAACATCATTACCAGCGCCGCCATAAAGTAGCCTTTATCGTTGCTGTATTGCGCGAAGAAGGCCGTCAGTTTGGGGAAGAAGATATTGGCACAGGCAATACCTGTATTGACCCCGAGCATCGCGGCCGTCACTGCACGCGTGCGCTGGGCGGAGTCGTTGGTCATCACTGATGACATCGACCAGAACGGAATATCGGAAATGGCGTACAGTGTGCCCCACAAAATATAGGTCACCCCGGCGTACAGAATTTTGGTGGTGGTGTCGGCCTCAATTTTATAGAACGACAGCAGGGTCACGCCGGTTATCAGCAGTGGCGCAATCAGCATAAAGTGACGGAATTTGCCGAAGCGGCTGTTGATGGTGTCCATGATGCTGGCAAACAGCGGGTCGTGAATCGCATCCCAGGCGCGGGCGATAAGGAAAATGGTACTGGCGGCGAGGGCGGAAATCCCCAGCACATCGGTATAAAAATAGTTAATGAACGAACCCACTAAACCAAAGCTAAAACACTGACCTAAACCATAGCCAAAATAGGACCACAACTCGCGTGACGGTATTTTCATTGTAATTGCCATAGTGCGTACCTTTCGTCCCGGTGGCGAACCACCGGGTTAGCTAACATTATTCGTGTTATTAACGAGCAGGGTGCAAGCCGATTTTGCTCAGTTTCCGCACCAGATCCATTTCCGTTTTTGAGAAAGGAATACCGTTCTCTTCAAAGACGTCGTGGAACCACAGGCGGCAATAGTCCGGTGAGTTAGTCATCACTACCGGCCATGGAAGCCAGGTCTGGGTTTTCCCGCGCACCAGTCCCCATTGGTACGGCGCGACGTTGGCGGCATGCATCAGCGGTAACTGTTCTTCGATGGTGCTGCCTACGTGGCGTGCCAGCCATTCGGTACAGAACATCGGGCGGCCCAACTGCTCGAGTTGGTGAATGATGGCGACCATTCGCGCGGTGTTGGTGTAAGCGTGGAAGCTGACCACGTCGGAGAGTGCCAGCGCGGTCTGGTCCAGCGGATGCTGATAGTAAGTTTCGTTTTCCTCTTCCGGTGGCAAACGCCACGCGCAGACGGTGAGCGGTTGCTCAGGATCCTCATCGCGCACCCACTCAAACGCGCGCTGCATCAGTTCGTGCGCGTAGTTTTCCAGCTTTTCGTCATACTGCACTTCGACGGTGCCGGTAGCGAAAATCCCGCGGTTGCCCGGCTCGTTGTACAGATCCCACAACAGCACGCGTTTATCGCTGCGGAATTCGCGCACGATGTCACGCACGTAGCGTTCAATCTGCGGCCATTCGTCGCGATCGCACACTTTCGCCCGGCCCGGACTCGCCGCCGCCTGGCTGTTGTGTTTTCCCGGCACCGGGGCTTTTTGTTGGCCGAGATACGGCTCGTCGCCGGAAAAGCCACAGTCGTCCATTAGCGTCAACATGGTGCTGAAACCGTGGCCGTCGGCAATCTGTAAGAAGTGATGGATACGCGCCATCAGCCCGTCGCGGTCATGCTCCCAAACGATAAACGGCAGATTGATGCGCAGCGAGTTGTAGCCCGCCTCCGCCGCCCAACCGAGTTCGCGCTCGATGGTCGGCGCGTCAAAGGTCTCTTTCTGCCAGATATCGGTCCAGTTCACCGCGCTCGACGGCAGATAGTTAAAGCCGCACAGCCAGCCACGCTGCTGATACCACGCTTGCGCCTGCGCTTGAGTCCATTGTGATTTCATTGTTAACCTCATTGACTGATAATGTTTAGCTAATAAATATTAGCCGACGGATAAATGAGCAAATGGCGAGTGGTAAAAAAGCGAACAGCGTCACAAAGTCGATGCTCAGAGCGCCAGGAAACGTGACGCAGAGCGCACACCCCTGCCGAAATCGGACAAGGGCAGGTATGATGTTGATTCTGTTAGCCGTGGGGCAGGGAAAATGAAGCGCAAAAATAAGGTCACGATGAACGAAATCGCTCGCGCTGCCGGGGTCTCACAGGCCACGGTGTCGTTGGTGATAAATCAGTCGCGCAATATAAAACTCAGTGAAGAGACGCGCCAGCGGGTTCTCGCCGTGGCGGGCGAGCTGGGCTATGACCGCCTGCCGGCCATTCATTCCCCGCGTAATCAGGAAGAAATCGCGCTGCTGATAAGCTCGTTGCAAAGCTACGATCCGTTTGTTGATGCCATCAGTCAGGCGCGGGATGCGGCGTGGCGTAACGAAGTGCTGCTCACGGTGTACGACTACGGCGATGACAGCGAACTGGCGCTGAACATCATTCGTCAACTGGAAAAGCGCAACTGCGTGGGAATCATCCTTGCCTCGCCGGTGACGACGATGGTTGACATGACGGCGTTTCAGGACTGCACCACGTTACCGCTGGTGTTGCTCAATCAGCGTGACCCGGATTCGCCGCTACTGCCATCGTTCGTGCCGGACGATTACGCCAATGCCTTTCAGCTCACGCGGCACCTGATAAACCAAGGTGCGACGCGCATCGCGCATATTACTGGCGAATCCTGGATGGAGGCTACCCGACAGCGTCTTGCAGGTTACCAGGCCGCGCTGGCGCAGGCGGGAATTGCGGCGCAGTCGGAGTGGGTGCAGCAGACTAACTGGCAGTTTAACGAATCGTACCAGGCGACAGAGACGCTGCTGGCGCTCGAGTCGCGCCCTGACGCGATTTTCTGTGCCAGCGACTGGCTGGCGATTGGTTGTTATCAGGCTCTTTCCACGCTCGGGGTGCGGATTCCGGACGAGATGCTGGTGGCGGGCTATGACGATCAGAAAATCTCTGAACAGATGACCCCTCCACTCACAAGTATTCAGCTGCCTTATGGTGAGCTCGGCAGACTGGCGGTCGAATATCTCTGTAATGCCGAAGATGCCGCCACCCATCTGACTCTCGCCGGACGCCTGAAAATAAGGCGTTCCAGCCAATCAAATTTATAATTAAACCCCCAATAGCACAGCGTGCTTAGTTCATTATAAGCAAGCTAAGTATTATTCATCTCATCAATAACTCTGCTGATACCTGAACACTTCAACTTAGATGCAACCTGTCCGTCGCGCAGGGCATCTGCGTTTCTTTTTGTTTCTCTTTCGACGTGGGTATCGCTCAAATAATGAGACCTGCACATGAATATTAAAAAATTACGTTTTATCTTATTACTTGTCGTTCCGACTCTGGGCGTTGCGGCGGGCGGCTGGCTCTATTTAACCGGCGGTCGTTATGTTGAAACCGATAATGCTTACGTGAAAGCGGATAAAACCACTATCGGCGCGGAGGTGTCCGGTCGTGTATTACGCGTGGCGGTAAAAGAAAACCAGCATGTGAATAAAGGCGATTTATTATTTAGCGTCGACCCTAAACCGTATGAATTAGCGGTAGCGCAGGCGAAGTCTGAATTGAATAATACCGTTATCGATTTAAATACCATTAAATCGCAATATCAGAGCAAGCTCGCCAACATCGCGGTATCCAAAAGTCAGTATGCCTATGCGAAGCGTGAAGAAGGTCGTTTGCATCGCCTGAGCGGCCCGGGCTACGTGTCAGCGTCGGAACTCGATGGTGCGCATCAGAAAACCCTGCTGATGGCGCTGGAAGTGAACATGCTGCAAAAGCAATTGCAGGAAGTGGTCGACAGTTTCGGCGGCGATATTTCTCTGCCGGCGGAAAAACACCCGCGCTATAAAGAAGCGCTGGCGCATCTGAATACGGCTAAGAATGACCTGACTCACGTTAACGAATATGCGCCATCGTCCGGTAATATCACCAAAGTATTGCAGACCGGGGAATATGTACAGGGCGGGACCACCGCCATGCTGCTGGTCTCCGATCAGAATCTATATGTCGAAGCGAACTTTACCGAGAAAGATTTAACCCACATCCGTGATAACGAAACGGCTGAAATCAGCGTCGACTACGCCCCGGGCGTGACCTGGCATGGCAAAGTGAGCAGCATCAGCCCGGCGACGGGTGCTGAGTACTCCGTTATCCCGGCGGAAAACGCCACCGGGAACTGGGTAAAAGTGACCCAGCGCGTGCCGGTTCGTATCCGTCTGGAAACCGACGCTAAGCAGCCACAGCTGCGCGCGGGCTTAAGCGCCACCATTAAAATTGATACCCAGGCCAGCACCAACCGCGCGTCCTGAGGAGGTCCGTTATGTCTGATGTGATAGCTGCTCCGCAGCCACTGAAGCGTACTGCCGACAGACGATTGTTGATCACCTTCTCGGTGATGCTGGCAACCATCATGCAGGCGCTGGATACCACCATCGCCAATGTGGCGTTGCCGCATATGCAGGGCGCAATGGGCGCGACTCAGGACCAGACGTCGTGGGTGCTGACTTCGTATATTGTCGCTGCCGCGATTGCGATGCCGATGACCGGTTTTGTTGCCGCGCGAATCGGGCGTAAGCGCCTGTTCACGTGGTCTGTAGTCGGTTTTACCGTGGCTTCAATGCTGTGCGGGGCCGCACAGTCTCTCGATCAAATCGTGATTTTCCGTCTGCTACAGGGGATTTTTGGCGCAAGCCTGGTGCCGCTGTCACAGTCGGTAATGTTGGATGCCTGGCCGAAAGAGAAGCACGGATCGGCGATGGCGATGTGGGGCATGGGCGTGATGGTCGGCCCCATCCTCGGCCCGGCGCTCGGTGGCTGGCTTACCGAGTATTACAGCTGGCGCTGGGTGTTTTACATCAATATCCCGTTTGGCGCGCTGGCCTGGCTTGGGATCAGCACCTTCGTCAGCGAAACGGCGATTGATGCAAAACGTAAATTTGACCTGCTGGGCTTCTTCTTACTGAGCGTGGCGATCGGCAGCCTGCAGCTGTTCCTCGACCGGGGCCAGTCGAAAGAGTGGTTCTCGAGCGGTGAAATCATCATCGAAGCAGTGCTGGCGGGCGTGGCGTTTTATCTTTTCGTCTCGCATATTTTCACTGCCAAAAAGCCGTTTATCGAGCCGGGTATTTTCCGCGATAAGAACTTTGTGGTTGGGCTACTGTTCAGCTTTATGATGGGCACTATCCTGCTGGCCACGATGGCGCTGATGCCGCCGCTGCTGCAAAACTTCATGAACTATCCGGTTATCGACGTGGGCCTGCTGATGACCCCGCGCGGCTTCGGCACCATGTTCAGCATGATGATCGTCGGACGCATCGCCGGTAAAGTCGACCTGCGTTACGTTATTGCGCTTGGCGTGGTGGTGATGGCGATTTCTCTGTGGCAGATGACGCAGTTCAGTATGTGGATGAGCCAGTGGGAAATTATCAGCTCCGGGGTTGTGCAGGGTATCGGCATGGGTCTGACGTTTGTGCCGCTCTCGACGCTCACCTTTTCAACCCTGGCCCCCTCATATCGTACCGAAGGGACGTCGCTGTACTCGTTGATTCGTAATATCGGTAGCAGTATTGGTATTTCAGTAGTGACCACTTACCTCGCTCAGCAGAGCCAGCGTAATCACAGTGTGTTCTCCGGGTTTATCAATCCGTTTAACAAAGCGCTTCAGCATGACATTCATCACGGTATGTATAGCCTGCACAATATGGCCGGGCTGATGTCTATTAACAACGAAGTCACCCGTCAGGCGACAGTCATGGCTTACTATCAGGATTTCCGCCTGATGATGTTTCTATGCTTCCTGTTGTTGCCGCTGGTACTGCTGTTTTCGAAACCGACGAAAGTGGGTGAGACAATTCTGGAGTAGGCGCTCGATTGCTCCCGGGAGCGGAGGTTTGTTCCGTTCACCTTTTCAGTATGGCGGACTGTTGCGCTCCTTTTCGTCCAGTACTTTTATGATGTTCCCGGCAACAGGAGCGCGAAAGGGGCGGCCAGTCGCCGCCGCCCCCTTCACCCCCGGGCTTTGGCTAACAAAATCGCCGCTTTGCGGTGCCTTTCGCTTATCTCTTCCGGCTATCGGGTCGGGCGCGATGCAACGTCCCTGTAAGTCGCGCCCTCAGCCCGCATCCCTGCGGGCTGACCCGGCCTTCAGAGAACGCTCCAGCGATTTTGATGCCACTAAAAGCGCGCAGACCTTCAGCAAAAGCGCGCAGACCTTCAGCATGGCAATTCACGCCCTCGCTTGAAATCGGCGAACCGAAGTCAACACTACCAGCCTAAGAACCCTCCGCCCCGAGATCGCTTATGGCAGCGACTGCGCCATTACTTCGCCGGACACATTGCCGGATCAAATACCGTTTTCCAGTCCTGCTTCATATCCACCACCGTCCAGCCTTTGGCTTTCGCGACGGGCAGGGCGGCTTCCAGTTTCCCGCTGGCGGGTGGATGGCTGTCATAGGCATACTCACGCGTCGCATCGGTGTGATGCACCAGCAGACCGAAAGTTTTGTAATCTGGGTTAGCGGCAGTGTATTGCAGCATCTGCAAATCGCCGTCGCTGTTACCAAAGGCCGCCACCGGGCGATGCCCCATAAACAGATGAATTGCCACTGGCTTATTGGCTTCGTCGTCGTTAAACGCACCGTTCATGGTTTTGCGGATTTGCGTACCGTTGTCAGTAAGAGAGAATTCACCCAACGCAAAGGAACCGACCACCTGCTCTGGTGGAATACCGTACATTTTCTGCGACATCACGCGCATAAAGTCGATACCACCGCCGGAGATAATCCAGGTTTTGAAGCCATTTTCACGCAGATAATCGAGCAGTTGGCGCATCGGCTGGTAGCCCATCTGGTCGTAGCGACAGCCAAAACGCGCATCTTTATGGGTTTCAAGCCAGCTGGAAACACGCTTGTCGAAATCGTCGGTGGTCATACCGCTGTGGGTCATCGCCAGCAGTTTCAGGAGCCCTTTATTTCCCGCTTTGACCACGGTTTTCAGATCATTGGTCAGAACGGCATTAACGAGCGGGTCCTGTTTCCATTCCGGATGCTCCGGTGCCTGGCGCTTGATTTCATCAATAATAAACTGGATCTGGAATGTCAGCGGCGCTTCCGGCCACAGAGTGCCGTCGTTGTCGAACACCACATAGCGCTTATCTTCAGGAATAAATGAGTTACTGCCCTGTTTCGTCGAGTTTTCTACCCACTGTTCGATCGACTGTTTGGCCGCAGTGTCATTCCAGGCAGAAAGCGGGTCGGCGTGCGCCAGCGTGCTGCAACCCAGCATTAGCATGCAGGTCAGAAGTGATTTTTTCATCGTTTTTTCCTTTCAACGGGGGCAAGTTCAGGCAATGTGACTGGCTGCCAGAAGCGAAGCCAGCGGTGATGTAACCAGTTCGCACTTTGGCGTAGCTGATGACGGGCATACCAGCCGGTTGCGCCAAGAATCAGCAGAACCAGCAGGCCGATGGCAACATGCCACGGCGTGTCGCCAGTGCTACCGCGTAGGGCAGATTCTTTGCCTGCGGCGCGGGCGCTTTCGACCTTCAGTGTTTCGCCTTTCAGCTCCGCCAGTTGCCACTGATGGTGTTCGGTATCCCACCAGCGCAGTTTTACTGGCGGCAGCGTCAGGGTACCGGAGTCGGTTGGCATGTAGCGCAGCTTTTCCACGCGGATTGCGCCCTCGATATCACCGCGTCCACTTTTGATAAAACTATTTTCCGGCGTCAGACGCTGGCTCTCATCGCCAGGAATGGCGTACAGAATCTGCGGGATTTGCGCGGGTAAAATATCCTGAGCCTTGACGGTGACCACACGTTCGACCGCATCTCCCGCCCGCAGGGTTTTATCTTTTCCGGCATGGTACTGGGTGATGGTCTGCGTCAGTGAAAGGCCGCGAGCGGGTAAAAAGCGGTCTGGCTGCTCAACACCTTTCGGCCAGTTGACGGGCAATTCAAGCGTATCCAGGTGCACCGTCGTCGGTGGCTGGCCAGCAGAGGTGATGGTCAGGTCGATCGCAGGCAGACGCACTGTGCCTTGATCCCAGGCCATCAACTGGCGTTCAAGACGAATGCCGCTCCAGGAGATGCCGTTTTGTTGGCGGGTAATTAACTGGTTTGGCAGCGGCGTATTGAGTAATACCCCTTCCTGAACCTTAAACTCAGGCCATTCTGGTGGCGGATTAAACCAGCTGTCGGTCCAGTACGTGACTGCCACGGTCACCGGCTGGCCCGGTACAATGCTTTTCGGGGCCACGATTTCACGAGTGATGTCCATTGCCGCATGGGCCGGGAGCATCGCCACCATCAGCAGTGCTAACAGGCGTTTCATGGCGTCGTCTCCTGGGCTCCGTTGCGGTACAGACTTTCCAGCAGGCCGGATGGTGACACCTGTAAATTCTCAAACCACTGATTAAGCTGCGGCGAAGTGCCTTTGATGGCACCAATGTCTTTTTGCTTCACGCCCTGGCCTTTTTTCAAGTCTTTCAGCACTTTGTCTGGTCCATCATCCATGTCATCCCCTTGCTCCTGCTCAGCCTCGCGCTGTTTCAGCCGCAGTTGCATGACGATGTGCGACACTTTTTCGCGGTTTTCCAGCGCCATTTTCCAGTCCGGGCGCAGGCTCAGCGCCTGATCGTAGGTGTCCAGCGCCTGCTGCCACTGCTTCTGCTGCGCAAGGCTATTGCCGGTCCACAACAAGGTTTCCGGCGTTTGCGGCGCGCGGTGGAATGCGCCCACAGCGGCGGTAAAGTTTCCGGCATTGTACCAGGCGATGCCTTGCCACAGCGGATCGCGGAAGTGTTCGGCGGCTTTTTGGTAGTCGCCTTTCTCAAACGCGTGCTGGCCTTGAACGTCCGGGTTCACCCATGCGTCGAGCCAGGCGGCGTCGCTGTGGGAAGACCAGAACATCATCGGCATCACCAGGGCGATACAAATCAGCTGGCGACGCCAGAAGAACAGCAGCACCAGCATCGGGATCGCCAGCAGCCAGCCGCTGTTTTTCCAGTGCAGGTCACTGCGGGCGTTGTTTTGCTGTGTGACGGACTGCTGAATATGGCTCTGCACTACCTGCAAATCGCTGTCATCGGCGGTGACCAGCGTGACCGGAATGCCGGCCTCGCGCACTGAGCTGAAACGCTCAACGTTGAGTCGAGTGTCTATCCCACGGCTGGCGTATTTTTCCGGCAGCGTGCCGCCCGCGGCGGTACCCGGCACCCAAATTTGAATCGGTGCTTTGAGCTTTTCGAGGTAGGCCACGTCGGCGTCCGTCAGTGTATCTGCCACCAGAATCAGGCTGCGCGGCGAGGCCGGGCTGTTTTTGATAGCCAGTTCAATGGCGGCCTTCAGGCCAGAACCAGGGCCTTCCGGCATCAGCGACGGGTTTTGCGCGTGCAGGAACAGCGAGAAGAACTGCGGGTCCTGGGTCAGCGGTGTGGTAACAAATGCCTGATTGCTGTACACCACCAGACCGTATCGTGCGCCGGGTGCGTTATCCATCAAGCTGCTGATTTTGCTTTGCATTCGTTCGTTGCGACTCGGCGTCAGGTCCTGAGCGTACATCGCCAGGTCCTGCTGCATGACCACCATCACGTTACTTTCCGGCGTCAGGGCTGCGGGAAACTCACGCTGCCAGGTTGGTCCGGCGAGGGCAATCACTCCCAGCGCGAACAGCCACGGCAGCACTTGGGTCAGGCGTTTTGAACGTCCGATAATCAGCGCTTGCGCGAACGGTTTGTCCATGATGCGCTGCCAGGCACTGGCCCCGGCGAAGGGCAGAAATGCCAGCAGGGCGGCAACAATCAGCCCCAGCAAACGCCACGGGTAGATAAAGTGGAAGTCACTCATGACCGTTTCTCCCTGATAAGTCGCACCACAGCCAGCAGGAACAACAGCAGCATGGCAGCTCCGAGCGGCCAGGCAAATAGCGGCAGATGCCACGACCAGCCGATGCTTTTCACCTGTACCGGCGTGATGGCATCAATCTCTTTCCAGACGCTGTCGAGTGCCGCGCCGGAGTTGGCGGCGGTCCACGATTTGCCGCCAGTTGTCTGGGAAATCTGCTGCAACAGCGGCAGGTCAACTTTATCTTCCCCGACGCTGTGCGTATCGCCAAAGGCGATGGTATGCACCTGAACGTGGTGTGAAGCGGCGAGTTGTGCGGCGAGATCCGGCGAAAGCTGCGACGCGGTATCGTTGCCATCGGTCAGCAGGATAGCGAGTTTGCTGGCCTCTTTATCGGTACCGGAATCGAGCACCTTTACCGCCACGCCAAGGGCATCGCCGATCGCTGTTTGTTGGCCGATCATCCCCGGTGCGAGCTGATTAATGCGCATGTTCAGCGCCTGCTTATCTTCACTCACCGGCGCGAACGGCCAGGCGCTGCTGGCAAAAATCACCATCCCGATGCGGTCAGATTTACGCGCCGTCACGAATTTGCGCACCGACGCCTGAACCGCCTGCAAACGCGTGATGCCGCCTTCAACGTCGTTTTTTTGCATCGAGCCGGAAACGTCGAGGATAAGCACCATGTCGCGCATCGGCTTCTGAATATGCTGCGGTGGCGTGAGGTATTCCGGACGGGTCAGGGCGCAAACCAACAGCGCCCACACTAGCCAGAACATCGCCCCGCGTAGCCAACCGTCACGTACCGGCTGGCTGTCGAGTTTTAATTCGTCGATGAGATTGGGCAAAAACGGCACGCGAACGTGCTCTTTCTGCTGTTTGTCCTGCGATAGCAGATAGCGGCCCAGCAGCGGCAACAGCAGTAACAGCCATGCCCACGGCCAGGCAAAATCAATCCGTGAAAATAGCTCAGACATCAGGCAGCTCCTTCAGCCATTGTGCCAATTGTTGGCGCAACCGTGATTCATCATCGTCCGCAAGCCGGTTATCTCTTTGGCAATATTTGGCACACATTTGCTGGCGCAATCCGTTTTCAAGGGGAACCTGCTGTAACAACGCTTCTGCGGTCAGCCAGTTACTGACCGTCGCGCGCGGCTGGTGAACCAGCAGCACCTGTTTAATCAAATTCAGCCAGCTGTCGACGCTGTGTGATGCAGGCAAAACGGACAACGCGTCGCGACGCCAGCGATTGCGGCGGTAGCGGGCACAGTAGAAAAACAGATAAACGATGAGAACCGCGAGCAGCAGGGCACCCAGGACCAGCCAGCCCGGCGGTAGAGGGAACCAGGAAGGAGAGGGAGGTAGCACCGGCTGCGAAAGCGCGGGCACGGTAAATCCTTTCTCGAGCATTCAGATACCTTTTTGTAACTGCTTAATCAGATCCTGAGTGACCACCAGATGATTCACGCGAATGCCGAGCCGTGTCAGGCGGCTTTGCTGGCGGGCAAGACGAGTCGTGGTGCTTTGCTCAATGTCAGCCTTTAACCCGGGGGTGAGCGTAAACGCCGCCTCGTGACCTTGCCAGGTGGCTGCCAGCGCGCCGGAAGAGGGCAGACGCTTGTGCAAATCATCCAGTACCACAAAGGCGCTGACTTCGCAGCGACGGCGCAGCCCGGCAAGCAGGGCGTCGCAGTTGTGGTCCAGATCGTGGAAATCGCTGAGCACCGCCACCCATGCGCCGTTGGGGATAGCTCCGCTGGCACGCAGAAGGGCATCGGACAGCGTAACGGTGGCGACGGGTTCAGTCGGATACTGCTCCGGCAGCAGCTGGTTGTAGTGCTGCAACGTATCGAGGATTGGATTCAGACTGGTACGCGGAGGACGACATTTTTGCAGTGCCATGTCGGTATCGTTAAATACCAGGCTGCCGACCCGGTCGCCGTCATGCCAGCTGCGCCAGGCGAGCAGTGCCGCAGTTTTTGCTGCGGCGACGGATTTGGTCTGTCCTCGCGTGGCGAAGAACATATCGAGGCGCTGATCGACCAGCAGAAACACCGGGCGCTCACGCTCTTCGTTGTACAGTCTGATCCACGGCTGACGAAGGCGGGCTGTTGCCTGCCAGTCAATCAGACGTACGTCGTCGCCTGGCTGATAGCGGCGAAGACTGTCAAAATTCAGCCCGCGCCCCTGCTGTTTTGAGGTGCGTTCACCTGCCAGCGCGCCCGGGGGAATTTGCCCTGGCGGGTTGGCAATCAGACGCGCGTCGTTGACCAGTGCAAGCAGCGTCTCACGGTCGACACTGAGGCGGCTGTCCATTACGCCACCACGGCGTCGAGCAACATTTTCACCACGTCATCAGCGGTGCAGTTATCGGCGCTGGCCTGGTAGCTTAGCATCAGGCGGTGACGGATAACCGACGGTGCGATGCGGCGCACGTCTTCCGGCAGTACCGCATCGCGGCCTTCGAGCCACGCCTGCGCGCGAGCACAGCGGTCAAGCGCCAGAGAACCACGCGGGCTAACGCCGATGTGGATGTAACTTGCCAGCGTGTCGCTGACGTTCTGCGGATAACGGGTTGCTTCAATCAGGTTGACGATGTATTCCTCAATCGCAGGCGCCACGTATACGGCGGAAATCTCCTGCCAGCTGGCGGCAATTTCCTGCTGCGAAAGGGTCAAACTCTCTTCTGGCTGTGCGGTTTCGCTCTTCGCCAGGGCCTGATATTTGGCCTGCTGTTCGGCGCGCACCATCTGCATGACTTTCTGCTCGTTCTCTTTCGACGGGTAATCGACGAGAACTTTCATCAGGAAGCGGTCGAGCTGTGCTTCCGGAAGCGGCCAGGTCCCTTCCTGATCCACCGGGTTCTGCGTGGCGAGCACCATGAAGACGCCCGGCAGCGGCCAGGTTTTCCCGGCAACCGTTACGTGGCGTTCTTCCATCGCTTCGAGCAGCGCCGACTGAACACGGGCAGACGCACGGTTGATTTCATCGGCGAGAATAACGTTGCCGAACACCGGCCCTGGACGAAAGCGGAACTGGTCCTCTTCGCGGGTGGCGTTCTGCTGATAAATTTCGCTACCGGTGATGTCTGATGGCAGCAAGTCAGGCGTGAACTGAATACGGCGGAACTCGCCTTCAACGTGACGGGCCAGCTCGCGTACCGCGCGGGTCTTCGCCAGGCCTGGCAGGCCTTCGAGCAGCACGTGCCCATCGCAGAGCAGAGCGATAATCAGCATGCGCACCAGCTCTTCCTGACCCAGTACCTGGGTGTTCATGCGTTGTTCTAACTGAAGCAGTTTTTCCCTGCTATTCATTTTTTCACTCCTGCAAAATCACGTTTCAGTAGCGTGGCGATCCCAACCAGAATCGGCTCAGCATAGTTAAAGAATGCCTTGATGCCAGGGCAAAGGTAGTTCAGGCCCAGTTCGCCGTCGGGAGTCCGCACCAGACGGTTTTTCGGACATTCGCCCCAGCACAATTTGAGGTAAGGACATGTTTTACAGTATTCCGGCAGAGTATCTTTTTTACCCATGCCGAAAGCCTGCTGGCGTTCGGAGAAAGCGAGATGCGACAGTTCGCTGTTCTCGATATTGCCAATCTGATATTCCGGGTAGACGTAGTGGTCGCAGGAGAAAATGTCGCCATTTTTTTCAATAGCGAGGCCCTTGCCGCAGAACTCGGAGGCGGTGCAAATCTGCGCCGGCATCCCCATGGTCTGCGCCACGGCGGTTTCAAACAGGTTCACCTGCACGCGGCCTAAATCGTTGTTGACCCACTCTTCGAACACCGCAATCAGGAAGGTGCCCCAGTCTTCGGGATCAACCGACCAGTCGGTGACGATGGAGTCTAAATCACCCGGGCGCGCGCGACGGCTGCCGGTAATCGGAATTGAATCGTCTTGCCAGAATTGTGGCGCGGTACTTTTGAAATCGACAGGTTCGACGCACGGGTTGAACTGCACGTAGGTCGCGCCCAGTTCGCGGGTCATGAAGCGATACACTTCCAGCGGGAAGCGGGCGTTGGTACGGTTGACGGTTACCAGCGCGTTGAACGGGACGCCGTGGCGCTTGAGCGCATCCACGCCTTCCATCACTTTATCGAAGGTCGGTTTGCCGCTGCGCGTGACGCGATAGCGGTCGTGCAATTCTCGTGGGCCATCAATCGAGATGCCCACCAGAAACTTATGTTCTTTGAGGAACGCAGCCCATTTGTCGTTGATCAGTACGCCGTTGGTCTGCAAATCGTTTTCAATCTGCTGGCCCGGTTTTTTGTACTGCTTCTGGAATGCGACCACTTTTTCGAAAAATTCGAGTCCCATCAGGGTCGGTTCGCCGCCCTGCCAGGAGAAGACAACCTGCTCGCCATCCTGTCCGTCGATGTACTGACGAATGAATTTTTCCAGCACTTCATCGCTCATCCCGGTGTGTCTGTCCTGATGGAGTAATTGTTCTTTAGACAGGTAGAAACAGTAGGTGCAGTCGAGGTTGCAGGTGGAGCCGGAGGGTTTGGCCATTACGTGGAAGCGGCGCTTGTACTCTGGACCTTTGCCGTCATATTTTTCCGCAGACGGTAATGCTTTTACAGGTAGTGTGGTGCTGTACTTCATAGCAAACCCCTAAGGTGTAATAACCGACAAAGCGCACAATTAGCGTAGTTCAAAATGCAGAGCGGATTGCAATCGCAACCCGCTCTGAGCATGAGGTTCAATGCCTCAGTATATCAACTTTATTTGTTGATATTAGAGCCTTGCTCCAACATCGCTGATGCATCAGAGATGGTGAATGAGCCTGGCTTCTGGCGTGGTGGGAACTCTTTAAAGGTTGCCAGCATTTCTTTCGCGTATTTCTGCGCACCGCCCATCAGGAACATGCGGTCGTAGAACCAGCTCTGGTAGCCCATACCTTTGTCACCTTTCTCCAGTGGATCCACTTCCAGATCGAACAGCAGTGGAGCACGCAGTTTGGTGAACGGATAACGCCACAGATCCAGGCCTTCGTGTTCCTGGATCATGAAGTGTGCTTTCCAGCGACCGTAACGCATCGCCAGCAGATCACCGTCATCACTCCAGTAGAAGAACTCTTTACGCTGATCTTCGCCTTTACCCTGCAGGAAGTCGAGCTGGTTATAACCGTCCAGATGCACTTTGTAAGTGATGGATGGGGTTTTGTAACCCTTCAACAGCTGATCTTTGATGTTCGGATCGCCTGCTGCGGCTACCAGCGTTGGGAACCAGTCGTAGCTTGCAAACATGTCTTTTACGATGGTACCTGGCTTGATGTGGCCCGGCCATCTAACCATCGCAGGAACGCGGAAGCCGCCTTCCCAGCCGGTGTTTTTCTCACCACGGAACGGGGTTTCGCCCGCATCTGGCCAGGTTGCCGTCATTGGGCCGTTGTCGGTGGTGTAGATAACGATGGTGTTATCTTCGATGCCGAGATCTTTAATCTTCTTCAGCACGTCGCCGACCATCTTATCGTGTTCAACCATACCGTCGGCATACGTACCCAAGCCTGTTTTACCAATGCTGGCATCTTTCAGGTGAGTTTTGTTGTGCATACGGGTGGTGTTGAACCAGGTAAAGAACGGCTTGTTAGCCTTAACCTGACGTTCCATGAAGTCGTTGTTCGCCGCTAACGTTTCTTCGTCAACAGTGCCCATACGCTTAATGTTCAGTGGACCGGTATCTTCAATTTTGCCATCTGCGGAGCTCTTAATAACGCCACGCGGACCAAACTGCTTACGGAAGGCCGGGTCTTTCGGATAATCCGGGTTCTCTGGCTCTTCTTCTGCGTTCAGGTGGTACAGGTTACCGAGGAACTCATCGAAACCGTGCGCGGTTGGCAGGAACTCATCGCGGTCGCCGAGGTGGTTTTTACCAAACTGACCGGTTGCATAGCCCAGCTGTTTCAGGACGTTAGCAATGGTCGGGTCTTCTTTTTGCAGACCTTGTGGTGCACCTGGCATACCCACTTTACTCATCCCGGTACGGAATGGCATCTGGCCGGTAATGAACGCAGAACGACCCGCGGTGGAACTTTGTTCAGCGTAGTAAGAAGTGAATTTTGCACCCTGAGCAGCAATGCTGTCGATGTTCGGGGTGTCATAACCCATCGTACCCTGGTTGTAGGTACTCAGGTTCCAGTAACCGATATCGTCACCGAAGATGACAACAATGTTTGGTTTAGCAGAATCTTGTTTTGGAGAGGCTGTCGCAGGCGCTGCGTAAGCAGACGTTACAGCGCCAGAAGCCAGCGTCAGCATGCTGGCCAGCATCGTCCTCTTGAAAGGGACATGTTTAAACATGGAAAGGGACTCCGTTCGTTAAGGTCCCCTTCAGTATAGTCAAGCCTTGCTTAATGCAAAGTTGTGTTTGATATAAAAATAAATGATTACGATCATGTACTTTTGTGCACAAAGTCCACCAGATAACACGCGATTTTGACGCACTTTTATGCATAAAAAAAGAGAGTTTAAGAGGTGCCGGCAACGATGGTACGGCGGGCAGGTTGATACCGGTATTCACTGCCTTATACATATCCAGCGCCGCATTTTGCGAATAGCGCAGGAACTGCAGCGTCACGTATTTATCGTTGTCGCAGGCTCCCGGTCGGTCAGAATGGCAGCGACCTGTTTCTGATGCGACACGCGTAGCATAAATTCCGCATCGTGGAACGCCTGTTGGGCAAGCCGCGTTTGCGCTTGCAGCTCTACTTTCAGCATCGACTGGCCGTTACACTCGGCCACGGAAGCATGTTCACGGCTCCGCAGGACATCGTCGGTTTCGTCTTTGAGAGTGCGAAAGGAGTCTGATAAACAGACGGTTTATTCGACATACTCAACGCCATAAACAGACAGCGGTTCGGTCCCTGCGGTAAATATTTCCCCTCACCCCGGCCCTCTCCCCAAAGGGGCGAGGGGGAAAAGAAACCTCTCCATTCTTGAAGGCGAGGGGGAAAAGAAATATTTCCACTCCCGAAGGCGAGGGGGAAAAGAAATACCTCCACTCCTGAAGGCGAGGGGGAAAAGAAACACTTCCACTCCTGAGGGCGAGGGGAAAAGGGATGAGAGGGGCTCAATAGATCCCCTCTCCCTTTTAGGGAGAGGGCTAGGGTGAGGGTATAAACGCCAAGCCAATTGACGATTCGGTCTATAGCTATTTTGCGGTATTAATGGGCTCCCCCGTTCTGCTCAAACTGGTGGGCGCGATGGAAGTGACGCATATGGCTGCCGTATCAAAAAAGTCACTCCGTTCGCGCCGGAGTGACTTTTTTGTGGTGATGAATTGATATTACTGGTTCATTCCCCGCGTCTAACGCTCCCAGCAGATCCGGTTTCGCCCGTCACGTTTGGCTTGATAAAGCTGTTTATCGGCACTTTCCAGCAGACCCTCTAGCGGCATACCCTGATGCCACTGGGCGATACCCTGGCTGATCGTCACGCGCGGTGCAACGCTCGACCCTTTGTGCGGAATGCGCGCGTCGGCCAGCGCGTGTTGAATACGCTTGGCGATATCTATCGCATTCGGCAATCGGTCGCACACCGCCAGTACCACAAACTCCTCGCCGCCGAAGCGGAACGCAGCGTCGCTGGCTTTACGCAGGGATTGCTCAATGCAGCGAGACACCTGGATCAGGCATTTATCTCCTTGAACGTGGCCATACATATCGTTGTACTGCTTGAAAAAATCGATATCCAGTACGATCAAGAACAGCGATTTTTTACCGTGCTCCAGTTGGCGAGAGCTGCGGGCAAAGGATTCCGTTAGGCTGTGACGGTTAAATAGGCCGGTCAGGGTGTCGTAGTTTGCGAGCCTGAGCAGTTTTTTAATCAGTACATTTCTTTCGTATTCGCTGCGCTGGGTGCGCAAATAGGATTCCAGCAGAATATAGCGAGCCGACAGTACTACTGCCAGAATAATGACTGTTCCAGCCCACAGAAGCAGAGGAAATTCCAGTGGCGACACTATTTCGCCGTAAACCATTGAAATAATGATGGGTATGCAAAAAAGAGTCAGCAGTAAACCGGAGATATAAAAAGTAATGGTGGCGGGCAGCAGAATGATCACCAATATCACTATCGTGATCGTCGGCTGCTTAAAATCATTCAGCATATTAAAAAAGAGGATCGACCATAACACGCTAAAGGTCAGCACGATTAGCGGCAGACATTTTTGATACAGCCCTTCATTGATACCGTCACGTAAGGTGATAGTGGTACATAAATTGATCACGGAAAAGCCGATAATACTCCACAGCGGTAGCATGTAGTGCTGGGTGTTGAAGGTAACCGAATCGCCGCTCAGAATGCGCACCAATAACCAGGCGGCAAAAATAATGTTCAGGCACAAAAACCAGAGGTAACCCTTCACGCTGGCGATCGCCACTTCTCCGGTGCTGTGCTTGATATCCATGAAATCACTCCCGTTTTGACTACCTTTGATAATAGTGGATCCCTTCCACCTGCTCAATTCGGCACCTAAAAATCATCTCAACGACGAACGCAATGGCAGCAGACTCTGCGGTGAGTTTGCGCTTCGTTGATTTACTGCGCTGCAACAAATTGCTTCATTTTTTCACATTTAGGAAGGCCGATTCAAACGACGTGTACTACTTTTACAAAAAGTAACAGCCCTGCCTTTTTGCTTGTCCTTGTGCTTATTTTATTCAACTGCTTGATTTTTAATGGAATGCGTATGAACAGAATTTATCGTCTTGTCTGGAGCCACGTTGCCTCCGCATTTATCCCAGTCGCAGAATTTACTGCCGGACATAGAGGAAAAACATCACGCGCTGGACGGCGAAAACTTCTGCTCTCCGGGGTACTGGTCACTGGGTTGATGCCTGCCGCTGCTCTCGCTGATGTTGTTGATGTGCTGTGGGCGGATAATTATCCGATATACCAATTCCCTGGGAATACCGATCAGGTTATCAGTACGGGTACAGCGTACAACATTGATGCCAGCTCAGGAGAGATCAATTATCCGGCTGGCACCACGCTGAATATTGGCGGTAGTATCCCGACGTTCCCGACCTATGCCAACAACGGTGTCAGCAATAATCCGGTAGCGGTGGTTAATGCGTTGCCAGCCGGTACAGGTAACCGTATCGTGACCATTAGCGCAACGGACTCGAACGGCGTTACCACACCGATTACGGCCGATAATATCGCCGACTTTACCTACTCCCCCAGCCCGGCGCGTCCACAGCAAAATCAGGAGCTGAATGTTGAAGTGCCTGGACTGGACGGCAGCTATGAAGTGGTCAGTGTCTATGATTCTGGTTCCTTTACATCGGCCGCTGATGTGCCCGTCTCCAATATGCAGATACCGGTGTACGATCATAATTCGGTGCGTATATTGAATGATTTTGGCATCGTCTACGTCAGCGAAGGTGGTGGCACGGCCAATATCAACGTCGGTGCGGATACCACTGGCAATACGGCTATTTCAGCGCCCACTAACACCATCGATTTACTGGCGAAGAATTCGACGCTGGCGTTTGTGGCGGCTGACAGCGGAAATGCGGGGGCGGCGAACTGGGAATCTGATAACTACATCCATTTCCGCCCGGCGGCGGTTATCGGCGAACAGTCCAGCGCAACCAGCGTACAAAGTACGCAATACGACTACACGTTGACTTTGCCGCAGTATCAGGAAATTGCGAATACAGGACGTGTCATTAAGCTTGCAGACAAAGAATTCCACATCTCCTCTTCCGCTGATATTGCCGATGTTAACGATTACCTGGTGGGTCAGGGGGCATATGCCGGTCAGTCACAGGTACAGAACTGGTTGCTGGCGGGGGCGTCAGTGGATGGCAGCGATGCGATAACGTCTTCTGTGCAGGCGCAAACGGTCTACAACGGCATCATTGCCGATATGCTGGGTCAGGCGGAAAGCACCACCATCAACGTGACGTATAACGTCTGGGATGATTTGGGCAGACACACGAATAACGCGACGCTAAGTACCGGTGACCTACGAGTTATTTATGCGACCGGAGCCAATGCCAGCGGTACAGTGACGGAGATTGGAAGCCTGGCGGTGGATGGGGCAACGGCGGTGATGGACGCTGAGAATGGGGCGACGATTACCAATGACGGTGCAATCAACGCCTGGAGCAGTAGCGGCAACAGCCCGGTAACGGTAGGTATGCAGGCTTACGACTCAACGGCCACGAATAACGGTGTACTCAATGCCGGCCTGTTCCTCGAAAAAAACGGTAGCAACCAAAACGTAAATAACGTCGGGTCTGTGGCTATTAACGCTTTTGGCGACAGTACCGTCACTAACAACGGCCATATTAACGTTGCCATTACTGACACGGCGACGCATAACGCCTACGGTATAATCGCGGCAGATGCCACTAATGTGATTAACGCCGAAGGCGCCACTATCGCGATTGTCGGCAACAGTCACAATACCGATGGTAAAGGCGGTGCCTATGGCGTGCTCACCGGCAACACCGCCAATTTCACCAACAAGGGCGCAATGTATGTGGGTAGCACTCCCGTCATCAATGATACAAAACCTACGGCAGTCAATCTGGCAGGCAGTGGCGATCTGACGGCTGCGATCGTCACCATTGGCGACGGGACTGTCCTCAACGATACCACCGGGGAAATTACCCTGATGGAGAATACCCGTAATGCGGCGGGGATCCTGGTCAATGGCGGTGGTGCAACGGTCACCAACGACGGGAATATTAACGTCTTGGGCAGGCTGGTTAATGACTCTGCCGCGGCTAACTACGGGATGTACGTTAAAGATAATACCGGCACCGTTACCAATAACGGTGATATTCAGGTTGATGGCGACAACAATATCGCACTGCGCGTACAGGCGAGTACCGCTAACGCGACAATGACATCCACCAACAACAGCACCATTACCGTCGGCGCGGAGGGGGACCTGGGCGGCACCGAGGAAAACCCGTATGCCTATCGTAACTATGCGGTGTATGCCGAAGGTGATAGTGGCAAAAAGGCGACGGTGCAACTGGATTCGACTGTGCGCCTGCTTGCTGCGGGGGCGATTGGTGCTCATGCGCGTGGTGATGCGACCATTAACGTTGGCGCGCCTGCTTCCTTAACGTTTGAAAATACCGACCAGATTGGTTACTACGCCTGGGGGCAGGGTGCGAGTATCAATATCGCCAACCCGACCGTCACGGATGATGAGCAAGCCAGGTCTATTCTGTTCGCAGTTGATGGAGGGGCGACCTTTACCGGTACGACGACGGGAGGGGCCTACAATCTGACGGTTGCCGGTGAAAGTTCTACCGGGGTCTTTGCTAATGGTCTCTCGCAAGATGGTACAGTGAATACCGTATTGGAAACCGGTAGTGCGCTGATCAATGTCAGCGGCAAGAACGCCGTTGGGGTGAAAGTGACTGGCGGCGCGGTGGGCACCATCAGCGATGGTGCAATCAATCTGAATGGTAATAACACCACTGCCGTACAGGTGGATGGGCGTAATTACAGCATCAGTGGCGATATTGGCAGTGATGATGATGCGCTTGATACCAAAGTCAGTTCTGATGCGAAAATCGGGTCAGCAGCGGGACAAACCGGCATTGTCGGCTACAACGTCTCGCATAAAGGGGACTTGACCCTCAATACCGGGGCGGATCTCATCCTGAATGGCAACACCAGTACCGGGGTACTGCTGCATGATGGCGGCGTAGCAATCATCAATTCGGATGTCAGTGTGGCGGGTACGTCAGTGGCGCCTGGTACGGGTAATATCGGTGTGGATATCCAGAATGCCGGTGAACTGACCAACACCGGCGCCATTACCGTCTCCGGTGTAGAGGGCAGCGAAAACGTTGGGGTGCGGGTTCAGGGGGCCGGAGCCATTGTCCATCAACTGGGCGATGTTTCGGCGAATGGCGGCCTGGCGGCGGTACAACTCACCGGGGAGGGTGCAAAACTGACAGTCGACGGGACCGACAACCATATCAGCGCCAGCAGGGGGGCCGATGGGGTGCTCATCGACAGTACCGGCGCGTCCTCTTTCACTGCCAGCAATACCACCATCGATATCACCGACAGCGGCGCCGGGATTAACAACAATGCTGACTCCAGCAACATTAATCTGACCAATGTCACTATCAATGCTGACGATGGCCCGGCGATCCGTACCGCGGTCACCTTCTCGGCTGAGGGCAGCGGGAACGTACTCAATGTCAGCGGCAGCGGCAGCGGCTTCGCCTTTATGAAAGAGGACGGCTCGGCCACCACCGGGAATCTGACCATCGGTACCGGCTACATCATCAATGGTAACGTCGATCCCAGCCCAGGGGCTGGTAGTATCGGGATACTGGCGAAAACCAGCGGTGCGGTTGACTCTGGCACCAGTATTACCATGGGTGCAAACGCGGGTGCGGCGATTGACGCCACCAACGCCAGCAGCTTGACCAACCGGGGAAATATCCAGACCTCCAGCGACACCGGCAGTACTATTCTGGCGGCCAACACCACAGCCTTCAGCAATAGCGGGACCATTAATTCCAGCAGCACCAGCAACTCCAGTTCACTGATTGTGCTTAACGGCAGTGCGGCGAACCGCACCATCAGCAATACCGGCACTATCACCAGCAGCAGCCAGACCGCGAAGCTCATTGATGCCACCGGCAGCGGCAACAACACTATCACCAATAGTGGCACGCTCAGCGCCGCGTCATCTACGGCGCAGGCGGTTCTCACCGGCAGCGGGAATGACTCTCTGACGCTCAGCGGGGGCAGTACACGTGGGGAGTTGACGCTGGGAAGCGGTAGCGACCGCTTCACCTGGAACAGTGGCACCTTTGACGGCGGTGTGACCTTCACCGGCAGCGACGGCCAGGACAACGCCACGGTCGGCAATGTTAATCTCGGAACGACCACCCATATTCTCAGCCAGGGTGGCACCGGCAGCACGCTGACCTTTAATGGTACCAACAAAGCAGGCGCGCCGGCGGCGATCGGCAGCCTTCTGGCGGATAACGTAGCGACCGGCACCAACATTGGCACCGGCTGGAGCACGCTGACGCTGAATGGCGCGACCACAGACATGCGCATCGTCAACGATCTGACGCTTTCCGGAACGCCGGTTATCAACGTCAATAATGGCGCGACGTTGCGCAGCGGTGACAGCATCACTCCAAGTACGCCGCAGCAGGCGACGATCCACAACTACAATATTTCGACGTCAGGCGCCGACAGCCTGGTTTCCTTCGACGGAACGGACCAGACCTACAGCGGCGTGATTTCCGGCACCGGCGGCATGGAGCGCGTCGGTAACGGGAGCACCGTCCTGCTCGGCAACAACACCTATACCGGCAATACCTATATCGGCGGCGGTTCATCGCTGGCACTGGGCAACGGCGGCACCACGGGTTTGCTTTCGACCCAAACCAACATCACCGACGATGGCAATCTGATTGTTAACCACTCCGATAACGTCGCGCTCAACGGCGTGATTTCCGGCGCGGGTAACTTCCGTCAGATTGGCACAGGGATTACGCGCCTCAGCGGCGCCAACAGCTACGCTGGATTAACCGGAGTACAGGCGGGCACGCTGCTGGTCAACGGCGTGCAAACCGGCACTGGCACAACAACGGTGTTTGGCGGCGCGACATTAGGCGGCGTGGGTGCGCTGGGCGGTGACGTCACCTTTAATACCGGTGGTGCGAAAATCACCCCGGGCGATCTGGGTACCGGGAAATTCACCATTGGCGGCAGCCTAGCGCTGGCGAGCGATACCACCAGTGAGTTCCAACTGGGCGAAGCGTATGTGCCGGGTGGGACATACAACGACTTAGTGAACGTCGGCAAGGATTTAGATCTTAACGGCAATCTTGATGTTAGCCTGGCAGAGGGCGGCACCTTCCTCCCGGGTGTCTACCGTCTGTATAACTACGGCGGTGCGCTGAGTGGAAACGGGTTGAATATCGTGGCCCTGCCGCCAACGGATTCAAAATTTGAGGTCCAGACCAACGTACCGCAGCAGGTTAACCTGGTACTTAACTTCCTTGACCCGACCAATGCGTTGCAGTTCTGGGACGGTGATGCGGCGGCTAACCACGGCAGCGACGGTGTCGACGGCAATGGCAAGGTCGACGGCGGCGTCGGCAACTGGTCTCCTCTGTTAACCGGGGTTGCTAACAAGTGGACCCAGAGCAGTGGTGTGGGCAATGCGCCTTGGGCGCAGCATGCCTTTGCGGTATTCCAGGGCGCGGGCAGCGCGGTGAATATCACGCCGGAGGAAGTCGATGGCAAGCTGACGCAGGTGGTGACTTCCGGGATGCAGTTCACTTCGGACGGCTATAGTCTGAACCCGGTTGACGGCAGCGAACTGCAGTTTGTAGCCACCAATGCTGCAACCGGTTTGATCCCGACGAATACTTATAGCGCGCAAGGCGAAACGGTAGCCAACCGCTACTTCCTGATCCGCGTCGGCGACGGCGGGGCGGGTGAAGATGTAACCACCACCATCAACGCCAATCTGGTGCAGGATACGGACCCCCTGGGTGCGACCCCTGCGTTGAGTGGTGACCGTGACAGCAACGGGGATCTGAACGTCACCCGTCTGCTGAAAACCGATCCGGGCACGCTGGTACTCAATGGCGACAACCGGATTAACGGCGGTGTGGAAGTGTGGAACGGCACGTTGCAGGTATCGAAAGACAGTAGCCTTGGCAACGCCGGAACCTCTGTGACGCTGAAAAACGATGCAACTCTGCGCTCCGGGGCGGATCTCACCACTAACCGTAAAATCTTCCTCGATAAAACCGGCGGCGGCACGCTGGATGCGTACGGTCATATCTTCACCCCGACCGGTGTGATAGGCGGCGACGGCAATCTGACGATTGAAGACACCTCTACCGGAACCGGTGCAGGCCAGTTGGTGCTCAACACTGCCAATACCTATCTCGGTAACACCCTGGTCAATGGTAAAAATGGCACCGGCACGCTGGATGTGAACGTAAATGCCACGGGCGCGTTCGGCAAACAGGACAGCACGGTGACGCTCAACGACGATGCGCGGGTGAATTTCCGCAGCAGCGCCAATGCCCAGGCGCACACCTTTGACGTTGATGGCGCCAGCCTGACGTTCAATGACAGCGCCAGCGCGGGCCAAAGCACCATCGACCTGACCGACGGCACCGCCAGATTTACCGGCAGCAGTAATGCCGGCAGCGCAGCGATTAACGTCGATGCAGATTCACAAATGTTGATGTCAGGCAGTGCCGACGGCGGCACCAGCGTCACCACCAACAGCGGTCTGGTGGCCTTCGCAGGAGAGGCTCAGGCGGCTAATGCACGGGTGGCGAACCTGAGCGGCGCGCGCGTTATTCTGGATGACTCAGCCGGTAAAACCTCCGTCGGTTCACTCTCCGGCGCGGGAAGCGTGTCCTTGGGCGATAACACCCTCAGCGAAGGCAATCTCAATCTGAATGACACCATCAGCGGCCTGATTTCTGGTGTCGGTGGCGGGCTGGAAAAAGTCGGTAGTGGCATTCTGACGCTGACTGCGGATAACACCTTCACCGGCGCGACATCAGTGATGAAAGGCGTGCTGCTGATTAACGGCGATCAGAGCGCGGCTACCGGCGCGACCAGCGTGGCCAGCAACGCGACGTTGGGCGGGGAAGGGACCCTCGGGGCCAACGTCACCGTGGCGGATAACGGCCACCTGACGCCGGGTAAAGATCTGAGTAGCGTCGGTGTGCTGACCATGAACAATCTGACGCTTGCTAATAACTCGCAGCTCGATTTCCAGTTTGGTAAATCGAACGTCCCGGACGCCAACGATCCGCTGAACGATCTGCTGGTGGTCAATGGCGATCTGACCCTCGACGGCAGGCTGAACATTACTCAGACGCCGGGCGGGAAGTTTGACATCGGCGTGTACCGCGTCATCAACTACAGCGGTAACCTGATCAACAACAGCCTGCTGCTCGGCAACGTGCCGGATGCGGCAAATCAGCTGTATGTCCAGACGTCGGTGGCGAATCAGGTTAACCTGGTCAACACCAGTGGATTGGTACTGAACTTCTGGGACGGCACCGGTGGCGTCAATGGCATTCTGAAAGGCAACGGCAAAATTGACGGTGGCGACGGCGTCTGGCAGAACAGCGGCGGCAATGACAACTGGAGCACCGATCAGACCGATCCGGATGGCACCATCAATGCGCCGTTCAGCGATGGCGCGTTTGCAGTATTCAGCGGTAGAAAAGGCAACGTCACCGTCGATAACAGCCTCGGCGAGGTGCTGATCAGCGGCGCGCAGTTCACCACTAATGGCTACGTGATTAACGACGGGGTGATCACCACCAATACCGCGGACACGGTGATCCGCGTCGGCGACGGCACCGCGCTCGGCAAGCTCTATACTGCCACCATCAATTCGCAAATCACCGGCAGCGGCGGGATCGACAAAACCGACGTGGGTACGCTGATATTGAACGGTAACAACAGCTATCGCGGCGGTAACACCGTCAGCGGCGGCGTATTGCAGGTCAGTGGCGACCAGAACCTCGGCGCCGCAGACACAAGCATTACGCTGAACGGCGGGACCTTCCGCTACGGCGAGGCGTTCGATACCGCGCGGGCGTGGACCGTCGGCGACAACAGCGGCACCATTGATACCAACGGTAATGATGTCTCTCTGCTCTCCGCGGTCAGCGGTAGCGGTGGGTTAACCAAAGCGGGCGATGGCATGCTGACGTTAACAAAAGACAGCAGTTACAGCGGTCTGACCACCATCCGTAACGGCACCCTCCAGCTCGGAAACGGTGGTAGCACCGGCAGTGTTGCCGGCAATATTCTCAACCTGGATACGCTGGTGGTGAACCGTAATAACACGGTTGATCTTGATGGTGTCATATCCGGTACCGGTGATTTTATCCAGCGCGGGAGTGGCACTACGGTACTGAATGGCCTGAATAACTGGAGTGGTTACACGCTGGTGGAAAATGGCACGTTGCTGGCAGGAGGCGTCTCACGCTTCAGCGCGAAGTCCTCGCATATCGTCAGCCGGGATGCGACCCTGGATACCGGCGGTCACAATCAGACGGTCGCGAACTTGGTCAACCAGGGCACCGTCAACCTGCGCGGCGGTAATGTCGGTTCGACGCTGACTGTTAACGGCGACTATGTAGGGATGGAGGGTACGATCAAAATTGCGGCCCAGCAGCATAGTCCGGGCGTTGCCGACAAACTGGTGATCAACGGTGGCACCGCGACCGGTACCACGATGCTGGATATCGATGTCAGCCAGCTCGGGGAACCGACCACGGGTGACGGCATTATGGTCGTGGAGGCCAAAAACGGCGCGACCACCACAGCACAAACCACCAAGGATGCGTTCAACATTGGCGGTGACAAACTGATCGCTGGCGCATGGCAGTACCAACTGTATGCCGGAAGTGCGAGTGGTGCCGGGGAAGACTGGTTCCTGCGCGCAGGCTACAGCCCGGTAGTGCCAGGCTTCGATACGGTGGCCGCGATTGTTCGTCAGGCTGATTTGTTCGTGCTCGGCACGCTGCATCAGCGTGTCGGTGATGAACAGCCGTGGCGTGCAGATGTGCCGGAAGATCAGGAAGGGCGTTTCTGGGCACGTTATATGACCAAAACCGTGGACATACATCTGGATGATGCGACCAGCAGTAAAAGCCATTCACAGTATGACGGGATGCAGATTGGCTTCGATCTGTGGCAGAACGACCAATGGCGTTCAGGGATCTACACGACCTTTATGGATCTCGACAGTTCGGTCAGTGGCAACACGGGCATGGGTGGCGGCTCGGCGTATAACTCCACCTTCTCCTCCTACATTGGCGGCTACGCGACCTGGACCGATACCAATGGTTTCTATGTTGATAATGTGTTGCAGTACGGTTACCATTCCGTCGACCTGAAAAGCGAAGGAAGTTCCGATACTTATCATCCAAATGGCAACACGGTGACCGCCTCTGTTGAAGTGGGTAAACCGTGGCAGTTGGGCGACAGTAACTGGGCCATTGAGCCGCAGGCACAGCTGGTCTGGCAGTGGAGCAACTTCGATGATGTGACGCTTAACGACGGGGTCGATACGCACGTCAGTACTGATGCAGACAGCGCAGTGATTGGCCGTCTCGGTGCGCGTCTCACGGCGGATTACGATACCGATATGGGTAAAGTGAAACCTTACGTGCGGGTAAACTTCTGGAAAGAGCTGACAGATGGTGAGGATTCGGTGACCTACAGCAATGGGGGGAACAGCCACGGCAAAACGACCCTCAAGGCTAATCAGCAATTCAGCGCGACGGAAGCGGCAGTGGGCGCGACGTGGGCGGTGACCAATGATGTGCAGGCATATACCGAAGTAGGCAAAACCTGGGATAACGGCGACAACACCAACGTGGATGCAAATCTGTCCGCTTCGTTGGGGATGAAAATCCGCTTCTAAGGTGTCTTGAATTAGCCTAAGGCTGGTCTATGCTCAAATCAGAGCAGACCAGCCTTTTGCTTTTGTGCTCTGAATAATAACGATAATTTTACTTCTGCGGGTGTTGACTATGAACAGGATGCGGCATGTTTTACTGGCGTGGCTTTCGCTGTTGCTTGCTTTTCCTTTATTCGCTGCGGAACCTCGGCAACAGCCGACGGAGCAGGAGCGGGCGCGGACGGTCTATATTTTCCACCAGCCGATTGTCATGCTTCAGGCAACATTTGGCCTCAGCACGCCGGAAGAGCGCGTACTGCGCATTCGTAATACTCTTCGCGCATTCACCCATGACGACGTTAGCAAACCGCTGACCGTCGAACCCATTACCCGTTATAACCAGCCCGCTCGCCTGTTCCTGATGAACGGCAAACCGATAATGTTACTGAGCCAGGCCGATCTGGATGACGGGGATGATTTAACCCTCGATCAGGCCGCTGAGCGAGTTTTGGCACGCATGGAACGGCAACGCACGGCATTAAGCGACCAGTACAACACTGGATATCTGGTGCTGGCGGTGCTGAAAACCGTGGCGGGCGCGTTGGCGGTGGCCCTTTTATGCTACGGCGCGTACCGCACATGGCGCTGGGTCAGGCGCTATAACCTGATGATGCTGCTGGAAAAACGCGGAATTATTCCTATTAGCTGGCGACGTTTTTTAGGGGCGATTGAATCCAGGCTGTACGGCCTGCTGATGATCCTGGTGTCGCTGGTGGCGGTGTACCTGTGGCTCGGCTGGGCATTCAGCCTGTTTCCCTGGACGCGTGTCTGGGGCGAATCGCTTGGCAGCTGGACTTACCGGGTGCTGCAAAAAATCACGCTGTCGATTGCTTCAGCGCTGCCCGGCTTGCTTATCGTTTTGATTATCTTCCTGATTACGTCGTTTATTATTAAATTATTGAAGGTTTTACTTAACCAAGTGGCGGCGGGTAAAGTGCAGCTCCCTGGTTTACATCCGGAGACGGTTGGCACTACGCGCAAACTGATTTCGGTCATGGTCTGGTTATTCGCTCTCTCAGCCGCATACCCCTTCTTGCCTGGCGCAAATTCGCTGGCGTTCAAAGGGATCAGCGTCTTCTTCGGTTTGATGCTGACGCTCGGCTCTGCGGGCGTGATGAACCATGCCATGAGCGGGCTGGTGCTTATCTACTCCCGCGCATTGCACAAAGGTGACATTATCCGAATTGCAGACAATGAAGGTCAGGTCAGCGAAATCGGGTTGCTGGCCACCAAAATAATTACCCGCGAAAACTACGTTGTGACGGTGCCCAACGCGGTAGTGGTCAGCGGCAAAATTACCAACCTCAGCGCGCAAAACCCTGGCGGCGGTGTGAACCTCACGACCGGCGTCACCATCGGCTATGACACGCCGTGGCGACAGGTACACGCGATGCTGGAGCTGGCGGCCCGTCGTACCGATGGGATCGTCGATCATGCCGAGGCACCGCTGGTGCGTCAGCTTAGCCTGATGGACTGGTACATCTCCTACGAACTTCAGGTGCGACTGCTGCCGGGCACTTCGCTGGCGGTGGCGCGTAACGCGTTGCACAGCAACATTCAGGACGTATTCAACGAATTTGGCGTGCAGATTATGTCGCCGAACTTCGTGCTGCAGCCGGAAGACGCGGTAATGGTGGCGAAAGAGAACTGGTACGCGGCACCCGCAACGCCGCCGGGCAGGCCGGAAGCATGATCTTGCGCAGGCTGGCAGCGTTGGGGCTGCTGTTCACCAGCATCCACAGCTTTGCCGCGAGCATGTTCGACCCGCAGGACGGTATGTTCGACATGAGCGACTACTTGCGTGATAACAAGTACGGTTTTTTACCGGTTCCGATGATGATCACTGAACCGGCGATTGGCTACGGCGGCGGGCTGTTTGGTCTGTTTTTGCATGGCAAAGGCTCGATGGACGGCGATCGTTTCATACCGCCGAACCTATCGGGCTTCGGCGGCGGGGCGACGGAAAACGGCACTTGGTTTGCGGGGGCCGGGCATCGCCATACCTGGAACAACGATCATATCCGCTACCTCGTCGGGGCAGGTTACGCCAATGTCAACCTCGATATTTACAGCGGTGATGTGTTGGGCTTTGGCAAAAATCGGGCGATTCACACCCACACCAAAGGCTATGGCGGCCTGCAGAGACTGGAGTTTCGTGTTAATGATTCGCCCGTTTTTCTGGGGGTTACGCAGATTTATGCCCGCACCGAGATTACGGCAGATAATAAACTGATTAATGCGGCCTGGCAGCGGGTGTTTGGTAGCGAAAGTACCTCGTCTGCCGTCGGGTTGATTGCGGAATATGACACCACAGATAATTTTTTCTATCCTCACAAAGGGCTGGCATTAAGCGCAGAATACCGTTTTTACAGTTCGTTTTTGGGTGGCGACTATCGCTACAATCAGTTAACGCTCGACGGTAAATATTTTCTGCCGCTTACCTCATCGCTCACCCTGGCGCTGGCCGGTGATTATCAGGCGCTGACCAACAGCGATAAGCATCTGCCGCCGATGACGCGGCCTGATATTAATTTGAGAGGAATTTCACGTTATCGCTATCAGGGTGATTACGTGGGTACGGTGCAAACCCAACTGGCGTGGCAGGTCACGCCGCGCTGGATCCTACAAGGATTTGTTGGCGCGGGAAGTGCTGCCAATGACAGCAGTGATTTGTTCAGCTCGAGTGAAGTGGCCTGGGGTACCGGTTTTCGTTACCTGGTTGCCCGCAAATATGGGCTCTATACCGGTGTAGATATCGCCTTTAGTGATGGCGATCAGGCGGTCTATTTTAATGTTGGCTCTGGTCTGTAACCGGGGCAAGGCGCAATTGAGAATAAGATGATGAAATGGAGTCAAACTCTGGTCCCGCTGCTGCTGATTTCCGGCGCAGCCTGTGGTGCAACTACTCCTCCGGCTGATGCGAGCGGCAGCAGCGACAGCACGCTCAGCACCGAGGACTCGTCCTCCAGCGACAGCATGTTTCCTATCTGGGGTGACGAGGCGCGTGCACGTGGGTACTCCATTCCGCTGCCGTTCGGGGTCAACGTCAGCTACATGAACATGCGCCAGAACATTAACGTCGACAGCATCGCGCTGACCGGGTTGAAAGTGGGCGGCATGCCGATCCCGGATGACATGTTCAACATCGGTATCGGCGATACTCGCGAGCGGAGTGAAACCGAAAACCTGCGTCTGGACATGTGGGTATTTCCGTTCCTCAACGTCTACGGCATTCTCGGCCACACTAAAGGCTCGTCGGTATCGAATATCTCGGTGGATTCCGACCCGTCACGCTACGATTCTGGCAGCATTCTCCACCCTAACCCGGACCATATTATTGCCCAGGCGGTTCATGCCGGATATGAGAGCGGGGCGTTACAGGATCTCGACTTCAAGTTGAACTTCGAAGGCACCACTTACGGGGCTGGTGTGACACTGGCGGGCGGCTACGGCAACTGGTTCACTATCCTCGATACCAACTACACCCAGACCAATTTTGATATTCTCGACGGAAAAATCTCTGCGCTTACCGTGTCGCCTCGTGTAGGCTATCGCTTTGAGTTTCAGGGCATTTCCGGGCCATCGCACCTTAGCTTGTGGGTCGGCAGTATGTATCAGGACGTTCAGCAGGAATTTAAGGGCAACATCTCTGACCTGAATCTGCCGTCGGCGCTGGACAGCGTGGTGGAAAACGGGCGCTTTGACGTCAAGCAGCACCTGACTTCGCCGTGGAATATGCTGGTGGGTGCGCAGTACGAAATCACTCAGAATTTCAACGTCCTGACCGAGTTCGGCTTTAACGATCGTAATAGCTTCTTTGTCGCGGGTGAATATCGCTTCTGATGAACAAATGGTTAGCAATGCTGGCGGGGCTGGTGAGCGCAGGAATGGCGACACCGGCCATAGCCGAAATCAGTCAGCAGTCGATTGATAATTTTCTGGGAAAACTCGGTGCCGATAACCACTACGATCCCAGCAAAGGCATCGACTGGAGCGTGCTGCCCGGACCGTTTTATACCCCGGAACTGAGGCTCGGGCTCGGCATGGCGGTGGCGGGGATTTATCGCATGGATCCCAACGACAAAAAAACCCAAAACTCATCCATCTCCTTCACCGGATTCGTCAGTACCAGCGGTGCGCTGGGCCTTGGGCTGCATAACTACACTTTCTTTACCGATGACCGCTGGCGTCTGTTTGTTGACGGCGGTATCGCCAAAGTGCCAACCAAATTTTGGGGCATTGGCTACGACGCGGCGCAGGGCAGTTCGCAGAAATATGACGATAACTCAATCCAGGTGCATCCACAGTTGATGCGCCAAATTGTGGATAACCTCTATCTCGGCGTCGGCTGGGATTTCTCGTCGATGAACGCCAACGTCGATGACCGCAAGCGAGATGACAAATTCTCGCAGTACACCGATACGACCAATCCGCTCAGTTCTGGCGCGACAGTCAGCGTGAACTACGATTCGCGTGATGCCATCACACAGCCGCATCACGGGCAGTACATCAGCGTGGAGTACAGCTATTTCGACCCGGCCTTAGGTTCGGACACGCACTTCACCGCCACCAAAATGCAATACAATTACTATCATCCGATCGATGATAAACGCGTGCTGGCGTTTGACCTGTGGGGCCGTTTCACCCACGGTGATGTGCCCTGGGACCGGCTCTCAGAAGCGGGAGACGACAATCGTCTGCGCGGTTATTATCAGGGACGCTATCGTGATAACGACGTGGTCAGCGGTCAGGTCGAGTACCGGCAAAAACTCAATTGGCGTAACGGCTATGTGCTGTGGGCTGGCGTCGGCGCGCTGGGCAGTTCGCCGTCAGATTTAGGTGATAACCCGCTGCTGCCATCGGTTGGCGTGGGGTACCGTTTTGAAGTGAAGCCTGCGATGAATATCCGGCTTGATTTAGGCTTTGGCCGGGAAAGTGCCGGTTTCTATTTCCAGGTTGCGGAGGCGTTTTGATGCGGGGTTGGCTGTTGAGTTTGAGTTTGCTGTTGATAACGAGCACGGTGATGGCAAGCGACACGCTGCTGCCGGTGGAACAGGCCCGGCGCGTGTCACCGGTCATCGGCCATCTGGTCGCGCCGGAGGCGCTGCGCCCGTGCTGTGCGTTTGGCTATGACCTTAACGTGCGCGCAATTGGCGTGCCTATCCCGGTGTATCAGATTGGCAACGTGCTGACCATCGACACGCTCGGGCATCATCATTACAACGACAGCGCGCTGGCGGCGGTAAAAGATTTGATCGGCCTGAACGATGAGAAAAGCGGGCTGATTTATACCCATCGCGGTGGGTTTATCGACATCGCCCACGTGCGCGATACCGCCGATAACACCTTCTATATTTTCTCGCGGATTTACCCGAAGCTGGGCAGCCAATGGCGATTCTTCTACAGCGAAGAACTCGGCCTGCGTCGTATTCAGCTCAATGCCTTTACCCCTCCGGCATCGATGCCACAGCGCTACACCCTGGCGGCGTGGCTGGCAGGGAAAATTGCTTTTGAACTGGCGCAGTGGCATGAGATTGCCCAGTGGTATGGCTTCCAGTCGGTGCCCGGCTTCTCTGAGGAAATATCTGCGTTTTCGCCGGAAGATCTCTACTCCAACCTGCTCGGCGCACGGCTTGCCATTAATGTGATTCTGCAAGGCAACGCCGGTTCAATTGATGCCTACAACAAAGCGATGGACAAGCAAATCCATCAGGCGCTGGTCGGCCTGGGCGTGGTGAGCCGCGAGGAAACGGAAAGAATGTTCCGTGACGTAGATGGCGACTGGTGGAACAGTAAGCGACGGGTGCCGGACAAATTCCTGGTGCTCAAGCGTAATTATTCACTCAGTGAAAACCGCTTCCCGACCGCAGTTCCGTTTGAACGTTCGCATCCCTATCAGTTGCACATGCCTGCGGTGATCGACGGCATCAGACTCTCCACGCTTGGCGAGCTGCAAATCTATAAAGGGCGCGATATGGAACGACTGCCGGCGCCGCTCGACTACTACACGTCGGCTCAGTTCCCACCGCTGGCCGAAAAAGCTCAGGCCGCCGATAAAACCCAGCTTGATCGTATGCTGAAATAGTCACGGCATTTAATTATAAATAGATCTTTTACTGAAGCAGTAAGCACCCCTTTGCTATTCTTTTGCCCCTTCAAATGAAGGGGTTAACCGCCAATTTGTTACTGGCAAATTCGTCGTGGGTAACTATGCTTTTTTTACCAATAACAATGCATACTCTCCTCTGGGTATAGAACGCTTATTTTTTGGCAGGTAGCAAATGAAAAAAATCGCCCTCGTGTGCTCTGGATTGCTTTGTACATCGCTTGCACACGCTAGTGCCCTCTATTTCTATGAAATCGGTACTGAAGATACCGCTCTGGCTGGCGCCGGGCAGGCCGCACGTGCGCAGGATGCGTCGACTATCGCCAGCAACCCGGCGGGTATGACCCGCTTGCCAGACCACATGTTTACCGGTGGCTTACAGGCGCTGGGCGGTAATATCGATTATCAGCTTGATAATGACAGAAAAAGCCCTGGTAACGTCCTGGATGTGATGCCCAACGGCAACGCATTCTATAGCCAAAAAGTGACTGATAACCTGTACGCCGGGATAGGCATGTACGGTAACTTTGGCCTGGGCATTGATTACGGTGACTGGGCGGGCGATGGCCTGATCAAAAAGAGCACCATGATGGCGCTGACTATCAGCCCGTCACTGGCGTACAAACTCAGCGATCGTGTTTCCGTCGGCGCATCCGTGAATGCTAACTACGGTTTTTTCAGTCTGACGCGCAACGTTGATGGTGACGACAAAACGCAGAAGGATCATGACTGGGCCGCCAGCTACCGTCTTGGGCTGTTAATGCAGCTGACCGATCAGACCCGTGCCGGTATTACCTGGAACAGCAAAACGGATTACGATTTTGATATCGACGGTAAGGTGCGTCTGCCACAGGGTAATTTTGATCTGCCGTTGACCGCGCAGGTTCGCGCCCCACAGCAAATTATGCTGAGCCTGGTGCATGATATTAATAAACAGTGGTCGGTGATGGGCGATCTGGGGTGGCAGGACTGGAGCCAGTTTGGTGCGCCACAAATCACCGTTGAAGGTCAGCAGGTCAACAATAATAGCCGTCTGAAAGATACCTGGCATACCGCACTCGGTGTGCAGTATCGACCGACTGAACAATGGCGTCTGAACGGCGGTGTGGCCTTCGACAGCACCCCGTATCACGATCAGGGCGATATCTCACTCGCCATGCCAACTGGCGATGAATGGCGCTTTGCGACCGGGGCGCAGTATCAAATTACCCCGGCCAGCAACATTGGTTTCGCGATGGAATATCTGCATATGCAGTCGTCGAAGGTCTCCTCACCGGAGGTCTTCTCTGGCCATATCGACAATCCGTATTTCTGGTTTGCGAGCGTCAACTACAGCTACCAGTTCTGATGAACGTTGCCCGGCGGGTGTGCCGGGCGAGAACGGCTCGAATTGCCTCAAGGCCCCTTTGTGGGGCCTTTTCTTTTGCCCTAAAAACCCCTGCAGATTTATGCTTGAAACAATGAAGATAATGCGTATAGTTCTCATTTTCCTTTTTATTCATATTTTGCAGGGAACTTTTTATGATTCGTCGACTCACCGCGATAGCGCTGGCTTTCGCGATGGCAGGGTGTGCTTCGCAGAGCACAACGGCCCCGCAAACTACGCCAAAGGCCACAGCACCGGCTGCCGCTGAAAATCTGACTCAACGCGAACTGGCCGACGGCCTGTACGAAATGGCGCTCAGCCCGAAAGGCGATGCGCTGTATGTTGCCAGCGCGGAAGGGTTTAAAGACGTGCAGGGCGGGGTGGTATACAAACTCGACCCACAAACGCTGAAAACCGTCGGTGCCAGCCACACTGATTTGAAAAACTTCGGCATGGCCATTTCTGACGACGGCCAAACTGTCTACGTCAGCAACTCCCTCGACGGCGGCATCAGCGCGCTGAACACCGCCGACGGCAAGGTGAAAGCCCGTCTGCTGTTCCCGGAGCGTAACGAAAAAGGCCTGCCGTACGGCGCGCGCCAGATCCTGCTGCACAACGACACGCTGTACATCGGCGCGGTAGCCGACCCGGCGGTGGTTTGGGTGGTTGATGCGAAAACGCTGAAGCTGAAAACCCGCATCAAAAACACCGGTAAATGGATGACCGGCCTGCACTATTCCGCGAATACCGGGCGCATTTATGCGGCCAACGGCGGCGGCGAAATCCTGGTGATCAACCCGCGTAACAATCGCATCGAACAGCGCTGGAAGCCGCTCGGCGACAAACCGGCGCTGCTGCTGAATATCGCCGAAGATAACGCCACCGGCCGCCTGTTCGTCACCGACAACTCCGAAGCCAAAACCACACTGGTGCTGGATATTCACAGTGGCAAAGTGATCAAGACGCTGGATATCGGCGATTCGCTCGGCGTGGTGTTCAACCCGAAACGCCATGAAATCTACGTCTCGCAGCGCGAGTCCGGCAAAGTGCTGAGCCTCGATGCCACCACCTACGTGGTGAAAAAGAGCTGGGATTTGAAGCCGAACCCGAACAGCCTGCTGCTCTCCGCCGATGGCCAGACGCTGTACGTCACCGTCAAGCAAGCCTTCAACAAAGATCACTCCACCACCGGGCCCGACAGCGTTGTGCGCATTGCGCTGAACAAATAAAAAAGACCGGCCCGGCAACGGGCCATTTTGTTTCACTTAAGCCTCGTTAATAAAAATTATGCAAAACACCAACACAACTGCGTTTCGTAAAACGCTGCTGGCGCTCGCCATCAGCGCAGTTTCATACTCCGCCTTTGCGGCGGACGCTTCAGGTAACACCAGCAAAAAAAACGAAGAAACCATGGTGGTGCAGGCCACCGAAGGAAGCGATTTCAAATCCGGCGGTGACGATCTGGTTCCGGCATTCCTCGACGGGCAAATCGCCCACGGCGGGCGCATGGGGATGCTCGGCGAACAAAACGCGATGGATGTACCGTTCAACGTTATCGGCTACACCTCCAAACTGGTAAAAGACCAGCAGGCCAAAACCATCGCCGATGTGGTCAGCAACGACGCCAGCGTGCAGCCGGTTCAGGGCTACGGTAACTTTGCCGAAACCTACAAAATCCGCGGCTTTGAACTGGACGGCGAGGACATGACCATGGGCGGTTTGTCGGGCGTGGTTCCGCGCCAGGTGATGGACACCCAGATGCTTGAGCGCGTAGAAATCTTCAAAGGTGCAAACGGCCTGCTGAACGGCGCGTCGAGCTCCGGCGTCGGCGGGATGATCAACCTTGAGCCAAAGCATGCGGAAGACACCCCAACCGCCAGCGTTGGCGTCGATTACACCTCAGATTCTCAGGTCGGCGGTACGCTGGATCTGGGCCGTCGCTTTGGCGATGACAACCAGTTTGGCGTGCGCGTGAACCTCGTCGACAGGGAAGGGGAAACCGCTATCGACGCGGATAAACGCCGTACCACCCTGGCTTCCGTTGGTCTCGATTATCGTGGCGAGCGCCTGCGTACCTCTCTCGACTTTGGCTATCAGAAGAAAACCTTCCACGGCGGCGAGATGGGCATCAATATCAGCGGCGTGGACTTCATTCCTGATGTGCCGGACAACGGCGACAACTACAGCCAGAAATGGGGTTACAGCAATATCGAAAGTGAATTCGGTATGGCGAAAGCCGAATACGACCTGACCAATAACTGGACGACCTACGCCGCATTCGGCGGCCAGCACTCCCATGAAATCGGCACCTATTCCGCACCGAAGCTGATTGATAAGAGCGGCGACGCCACCATCGGTCGTCTCGATACCAACCGCATCATCGACGCCTGGAGCGGTATGGGCGGCCTGCGCGGTAATTTCGATACCGGCCCAATCTCTCACAAAGTAAACGTCGGCTACTCGGCGCAGATTCGCACTGACGCGACGTCATGGCGGATGTCGGCCAACAATCCGACCACCAACATCTATGACAACCGCGATGTCGCGAAGCCGGATAATGCGTACTTCGGTGGCAACTATTATGACCCACTGACCACCGCGCGCAGCCGTACGCAGGGCTGGCTGCTGAGCGACACCCTCGGCTTCTTCGACGATCAGGTGCTGTTCACCGCCGCTGCGCGTCACCAGAAAGTGGTGGTACGTAACTACAGCAATGCTACCGGCCATGAAGACACGACGTCGCGTTACACCGAAAGCCGTTGGACGCCGACGTACGGCATCGTCTACAAACCGTGGAAAGAGGTCTCGCTGTACGCCAACCACACCGAAGCGTTGCAGCCGGGCGACAACGCCCCGAAAGGCGCGTCGAACTACGGCCAGAGCATGGGCATTCTGCATTCGAAGCAGAACGAAGTCGGCGTTAAAATCGATTACGCACGCGTGGGCGGTTCACTGGCGCTGTTCGAAATCAAAAAGCCGTCGGCGTTGCTTAACAGCGACAACAAATACGTCCTCGATGGCGAGCAGCGTAACCGTGGCCTGGAGCTGAATGTATTTGGCGAGCCGGTTCTCGGCCTGCGTCTGAATGGCAGTACCACCTGGCTTGATCCTGAGATGACCAAAACCGCCAACGGCACCAACGACGGTCACGATGCGATTGGTGTATCGCGCTTCTACGCGGTGGTCGGTGCAGAATATGACATCAAACCGGTTGATGGCCTGACGGCGACGGCGAAAGTGAACCACACCGGTTCGCAGTACGCGGATGCGGCCAACACCAAGAAACTCGACAGTTACACCACCCTTGATCTCGGCGTGCGTTATCGTATGCGCGTCAACGCAGACCAGAACGACATGGTCTGGCGCGTCGGCGTAGATAACGTGACCAATGAGAAATACTGGTCCGGAGTGGAGAGCTACGGCACGTACATTTTCCAGGGCGAACCGCGCACGGTGAAAGTGTCCATGAGCTACGATTTCTAAGTGTGACCCTCGTTCCGGCGGGGTAACGCGCCGGAACGAAACTTGCGACACGTCTGTCGAAGTGTTAAAAGGTGCCCCTTCTAAAAAACGCTACAGGGGAAAGACGTGAAAAACGCGTCATCGGCATCCGACCAATTGCCAACGGATGCTGCGTCGGAAACTCAACCGACGCTTCACCGCGGCCTGCAAAACCGCCATATTCAGTTAATCGCCCTCGGCGGTGCTATCGGCACCGGTCTGTTTCTCGGCATCGGCCCCGCCATTCAAATGGCTGGCCCTGCCGTCATACTTGGCTACGCTATCGCCGGGATCATCGCTTTTCTGATCATGCGCCAGCTCGGCGAAATGGTCGTCGAAGAACCGGTTTCAGGCTCCTTTGCCCACTTTGCGTATAAATACTGGGGACCGTTCGCAGGCTTCCTCTCCGGCTGGAATTACTGGGTGATGTTCGTGCTGGTCGGCATGGCAGAACTGACCGCCGCCGGAATTTACATGCAGTACTGGCTACCCGAAGTGCCTACGTGGATCTGGGCCGCTACGTTCTTTATTATTATCAACGCCGTGAATATGGTGAACGTGCGCCTGTATGGCGAAACGGAGTTCTGGTTCGCGCTGATTAAAGTGTTCGCCATTCTCGCCATGATTGGTTTCGGCTTGTGGATGCTGTTTACCGGTCACGGCGGCGAACATGCGAGCTTCGACAACCTATGGCAACACGGCGGTTTCTTTGCCACCGGCTGGCATGGCCTGGTGCTATCGCTGGCGGTGATTATGTTCTCCTTTGGCGGCCTTGAACTGATTGGCATTACCGCCGCTGAAGCGCGCGACCCGGAAACCTCCATTCCGAAAGCGGTGAATCAGGTGGTGTACCGCATTCTGCTGTTCTATATCGGTTCGCTGGTGGTGCTTCTGGCGCTGTATCCGTGGGTGAAGGTTACTTCTGACAGCAGCCCGTTCGTGATGATTTTCCATAATCTCGACAGCAATATCGTGGCCTCAGCGCTGAATTTCGTCATTCTGGTGGCATCGTTATCGGTCTATAACAGCGGCGTTTATTCCAATAGCCGAATGCTGTTTGGCCTGTCAGTGCAGGGCAACGCGCCGAAGTTTCTCACCCGCGTGAATCGTCGCGGCGTGCCGGTTAATTCGCTGTTGCTGTCCGGGGCGATCACCTCGCTGGTGGTGCTGGTGAATTATGTCCTGCCGCACAAAGCGTTCGGCCTGCTGATGGCGCTGGTGGTGGCGACGTTGCTGCTGAATTGGGTGATGATTTGCCTGGCGCACCTGAAATTCCGTGCCGCCCAGCGGCGAATTGGGCGCGTGCCAAAATTCCGTGCACTGTGGGCTCCGGCCAGCAACTACATCTGCATCGCGTTTTTGCTGATGATCCTCGGCCTGATGCTTACGATGGAAAGTATGCGTCTGTCGGCCATTTTGCTGCCGGTGTGGGTGGTGTTCCTGTTTGTAGCGTTTAAAACGTTGAGAAAACGTGCCTGATTGATTGCCCGGCGGCGCTGACGCTTGAACGGACCTACGTTGACGCCGTAGACCTGTGCAAGCAACGCGCCGCCGGGTACATGAGACTTAAACGCGCGCGGCGGAAAGTGCGCGAATATCATTTCCGGTAGGTGCCTGATGAATGCGCAAACCAAATTCTTCCACTACTGCAAAAATATGGTCGAATATATCGGCCTGAATCCCTTCATATTCTGCCCATACAACCGTGTTGGTAAACGCATATATTTCAAGCGGCAAACCGTTGGCGTCTGGCGCTAACTGGCGCACCATTAGCGTCATATCTTTACGTATTCTCGGGTGATTACGCAGATATTCATTCAGGTACACACGGAAAGTGCCGATGTTGGTCATTTTACGTCGATTGAGAATCGACTCATCGCCACCTTGCTGTTCATTCCACTGGCTAATTTCCTGGTGACGGCTATCCATATACGGCTTCAGCAGCTTGGCCTGAATCAGGCGCTGCTGTTCCTGCTCATCCAGAAAATGAATGCTGGTGGTGTCGAGATTAATGCTGCGCTTAATTCGACGCCCACCGGACGCTGACATTCCGCTCCAGTTTTTAAACGAATCAGACACCAGCGACCAGGTCGGAATGGTGGTGATGGTGTTATCCCAGTTCTGCACTTTAACGGTGGTCAGGCCGATATCAGTCACCGCGCCGTCCGCGCCGTATTTTGGCATTTCCAGCCAGTCGCCGAGGCGCAACATATCGTTGGCAGAAAGCTGAATGCCGGCCACCAATCCGAGGATCGGGTCTTTAAACACCAGCATTAATACCGCGGCCATGGCGCCCAGACCACTGATCAGGATGGCTGGCGACTGCCCCAGTAGCAGTGAAATAATCAGAATACCGACCAGAATGGCGCTGACCAGTTTGACGCCCTGGAAAATGCCCTTCAGCGGCAGCTGTGAGGAAAAGGTGAATTTCTGCGACAGATTCAGCAACACGTCGAGCAGCGAGAAAAAGGCCAGCAGCGTATACAACATCACCCACAGCTGGGCGCAGTTAATCAGAATGCTGGAAGCGTCGCTGCCTTTTTGCAGCCATAGCGCGGCCTGAACCTGGACTACGATCCCTTGCAGGGTAAACGCCACCCGGTGAAACAGTTTATTCTGGGTGATAATTTGCAGCCAGAAGTGCTGGCTGGCCTGAGCGCGTTTTTCAAAGGCGCGCAGAACGATACGGTGCAATATAACGTGGAGGATTATTGCCGTCAGAATAATAATGGCGAACACAATAATCAGCGATGTGGTGTGGTTTATCTCAAGGCCCCACTGTTTGAGGGCTAATATAATTTCCTGCATAACATCTCCTTTTTATTCTGCCCTTCATCCTTCACGCCGCAAACGCACCTGCAACTCGAATTATTAAGGGCATCTGAAAAGTCATAATGACCGCTGACAGAAAGAGATGCAAATCAGGCGGGATTATATTGACGGCAGCGGACTGCGATTTAAATGACGACGGTAGCTCAGCACCAGCGCGGCGAGGACCAGCATCATCACCACTTCCAGCGCCAGGAAACCGACAATGGCGGCGGTGTAATCGCCCTGTGACGCCAGCGCCAGAAACACGCTGCCTAATACCGCGGGCCCGAGTCCCAGCGTCGACTGCTGCAATGTGCTGAGAATGGCGCTGCCGGCTCCCGCATCGCGGGCGTCAATATCACGCATCCCAATCCGGTAAAAGCTATTCACAATCAACGCCTGACCGTAGCCGACCAGCGCAGTAGCCGGGGCCAGCGTTAGCGCGTAGGTGTGCATACCGAAATACCAGAAGGTAAACATCAGCAACAGCAGGCCGCTAATTTGCACCGTCAGCCCGGTGAGCAGAATGCGTCCCATGCTGTAGCGAGCAATCAGTTTCGGGGCGTACAGCGCAGAAATAAAATAGGCGATACCGAGCGCGATAAAGCTGTTCCCCGACTGCCACGGCGCCATGCCAAGACCCGACTGCATGGTCAGCGCCATACAAAACATAAAGCCGGACCAGGCGCTGAAGAACAGCAGGGCGATAAGCACGCCAAAGCGGATGCTCGGCAGTTTCAACAGCCGTGGCGGCAGGAGAGGCGTTTGCCCGCGCTGCTCTTTTTCCCGCGCGCTGGCGCGCATCAGCCAGACCAATGGCACCAGCGCCAGCAGCAGCAGCTTCAGCGCCCACGGCCAGTGCAGCTCCATGCCGAGCGCCATCGGGAACAGCAGGCAGCAAAGGATCGCCGCCAGATACAGCGTGCCAGGCCAGTCGATGCCCGACGGCGTTTCGCTGCGGGTTTCGGGCACATAACGATAACTAAAAGCCAGTACCAGCAGGCAAATCGGTACATTAATGAAGAAGGCGTTACGCCAGCCCAGCCCGGCGAAATCCGCCGACACCAGCCAGCCGCCACCCATTTGCCCGACGATAAACGCAATTCCGCCGATGCCGCCGTATAGGCTAATCGCCCGGGCATGGGCGGAGCCTTTCAGTGTGACGTGCAGGGTGGCGAGGATTTGCGGCACGATCAGCGCCGCCCCCGCGCCCTGCAACACGCGAGCCGCCAGCAGCGAATGAATCGAGTTCGCCATGCCGCACAGCAGGGAGGCCAGGCCAAACAGCGCCACGCCCCACATAAACAGGCGTCGACGACCGTAGTTATCGCCAAGCTTGCTGCCCATCGCCAGGCACACGGCGAAGGCCACGCCATACAGCGCCACAATCAGCTCTAGCTGAGTCGGGCTGGTGTGCAGCGAGTGGGTGATGGAATCCAGCGCCACGTTGGTGATGGACGTATCAATCAGCGGTAACATCTGCCCGGTTAAGAGCAACAACAGACCGGCGCGACCGGGTGAAACAGCAGACGTTTTCATGGGATTCTCCATTGCGTCATTCAGGGATCGGACGTAGCATCGCTGAATAAATAAACGGGTACCAGTTCTTACTTATACTGGTATTGGCACTACCCTGCTGGAGGTGACATGTCACTTATTACACAGCCTGAACGCGTTGCCACGCGCTATGACGACAACCGTAAACAGCTCGGCGCATTCTTACGTTCACGGCGAGAAAGTCTGGATCCACAGCGGCTCGGATTGCCCCGCAGTGGAAGACGGCGCACGCCGGGTCTGCGACGGGAAGAAGTGGCGATGCTGGCAGACGTCGGCGTGACCTGGTACACGTGGCTGGAGCAGGGCAGGGAAGTGAATCCGTCAGTGGTTGTGATGCAGGCGGTGGCGCAGGCGTTGCAGTGCAGCGCGCTGGAAACGCGCCATCTGTTTGTACTGGCCGGGCTGGCTCCGCTGGAATCGTTACAGGTGCCGAAATGTGAAGGCATCAGCCCCGGTACACGCCGAATGCTCGACAGCCTGATGCCACAGCCTGCCAGCATCCAGACACCCGGTTTTGATATCGTGGCGTGGAACGACAGCTTTTGCCGCATGATGGGGGTCGATTTCGCGACGATACCGGAGGAAGATCGCAACTGCATCTATCTTTATCTCACCAATGACCACTGGCGCAGTCGCCTGGCGAACCCGGATGTGCTGCCGATGTTTGTGTCCTATTTTCGTGCTGCAATGGTTGAACATCGTGGGGAGGCGGAGTGGGAAAACAAGCTGGCGCGGTTCTTCGCGGCCTCGGCGGAATTCGAAGCCCTGTGGCATCAGCGCTACGAAGTGCGCGGCGTCGAGAATCAAATCAAACGGTTTAACCACCCTGAACTCGGTGCGTTTAGCCTGCAACAGATGTACTGGTATTCCGCGCCGCGCAACGGTTCGCGTCTGCTGGTCTATTTACCGGTAGACGAAGAAGGTGAGAAAGCGCTGGCGTGGTTTGCACAGCAGGGCTGAGTCGCAATAACCCGATGACAATCGAAGGAAAGAGATGAACGTCGCCCGCAAACAGGCACGCTGCATATGGTGACGTTCGACTTACAAAGTAATTTCCCCAGAAACCCCCGTGTAAACGTTTTTTCTCGAGCGTGTTTCACGTTCTGTTCACCCGTTGTGACTTCGTTTGTCCGATACGCTACGTTTCGGGCACGGGGCTGCATTTAGCCTTTAATGCAATTTGCCTTATATGCTAATCTCTTCGGGAGAAAGAACAGGATGTTCATATTAGATATGCACGGTGCAGTACGTGATGAACTTGTTGCGTTGCCGCCCAGTGTACAGGGCAAAATAATACGCCAACTGGACAAGCTACGTCAGAATCCAACGGCGCTGCGAGAGCCGGATACTAAGCCTTTGGGTAACGGCCTGTTTGAGATCCGTACGGTGGGCTTTTTTCACATCCGTGGAATTTATGTGTATCGCCATGGCAGAACTATCTGGCTGCTGCGCGTGTTTGTGAAAAAGACGCAAAAAACACCTGTAGCGGAACTGTCGCTGGCGATGAAACGGTTAAAGGAGATGCAGGATGAGCAAGAAAATCATTAACTGGGACGATGTGCGAGCAGAGATGCTGGCGCTGCCAGGCGTGCAGGTGGCTTACGATGCAGAACTCCGTCAGGAAAGATTGCGCGAAATGCTGGCGCAATGGCGGGCACACGCGGGCTTAACCCGTTCTCAGGTCGCCCAGCGCATGGGCGTTAGCGCGCCGACAGTATCGCGAATGGAAGCTAATGTGACACGCGCCAGTCTGGATACCCTGACGCGGTACGCGTTGGCCTGCGGCGTGGAATCACCGCTGATCCAGCTTTACTGAAAATGCCCGGTCGCAGTACACAGACCGGGCTGTAACCTTAAATCTCAGTCAGCGTTGTGCTCTGCGGCAGACGAGATTTCGGCAGCGCGGCGTTGAAATCTTCCACGCTGTGACGGCCAACCGGCACCACCACCACGCTGGTGAAGCCTTTCTCGGTCAGGCCAAACTCTTTGTCCATCACCGCCGCATCAAAACCTTCAATTGGTACGGCATCGAGACCCATTGCCGCTACGCCGAGCAAGAAGTTACCGACGTTCAGGTAAACCTGTTTCTGCATCCAGTGTGCATCATCTTTCAGCTCTTTGCGGTGCAAATCGGCAAAGAACACGCGGCCTTTTTGGTTGCCTGCTTTTGCTTCCGGGGTCGCAAAACGGCCGTCAATTTCTTCCTGATCGACCACTTTTTCTAGCCATGCATCGTCCATCGCCGTTTTGGCGCAGAATACCACCACGTGGGATGCATTCAGCATTTTGCTTTCGTTGAACACGAAACCACCGGCGGCAGATTTCGCGACGCGCGCTTTGCCTTCGTCGGTGCTGGCAACGATAAAGTGCCACGGCTGAGAGTTGGTGCTGGAGGGACTGTACTGCAACAGGGTTTTCAGGTTTTCGGCCTGTTCATCGCTCAGCTTCATGCTTGCGTCGAAGGCTTTGGTTGAATGGCGTTTTAACGCAACAGAAATAATGTCCATGATGACTCCCCTTCAAGGATTACAGCGCCTTAAGCGCGTTCAGTGGGAGCAGAGTACAGGGAGTGTCGGCAAATGATAAGTGTCAAAAATGCGATAACACTTATCGTTTGCGCCAGAAAATCACTGCGGGCGCAGGTGTTTCTGAGCGCGCTTCGGCAGTTTATCGACCACCTTGTGCCAGGAGTCGGTGATTAAATCCTCCACCAGTTCGGGGCTGATGTCGTCACCGCCGTAAACGGTTATCCAGTGCTTTTTGTTCATGTGATAACCCGGCTCAATGCTTTTATAAATTTCCTGATGCAGCAGGGCTTTCTGCGGGTCGGCTTTCAGATTGATAAGTGGTTTTCCGCGCAGGGTCATGGCGATCATGAAGATTTTACCGCCGACGCGATACACATCATATTCCGGGCCAAATGGCCAGCTTTGTTCGGTGAAGGGCAGTTCCAGCGCAAACTGGTGCGCGTGTTTGACTAATGCGTCGCCATTCATGCGGTGGTTTCTTCGGCCAGTGCCAGCCACATGGCTTCAAATCCGAGGGCGGTTAAATCGTTTGCGCGCTCAGGTTCATGGCTGGCAAATTCGATGGTGGTTTCGGCGAGCGATAAAAACAGCGCGTCACCAAAGGCCTGAAAGGCGGTAGTGAGGAAGATATTGCGCACCGAACGCTGACACAGTTTGTGCAGGTCCGGGAACATGTCGGTGACCTGCTGCTTGGTTTCTGCGGTGATTTTTTCGCTGACAGCCATACGGCGAATCGCTTTATGGCCGACAGGATTACGTACGCCCCAGGAAATGTAGCTGTTCCAGATGCAGCGCGTGAAATCTTTCGGCGTGACGGCATCGGTAATGCCCGTCAGCATGGTCTCACACAGCGAGCTTTTCAGATGCAGGTAAAGGGTGTTGAGCAGGTCGTCTTTGGTGGCGAAATAACGAAACAGCGTTCCCTCGGCAACCCCCGCATTGCGGGCGATCAGGGCCGTTGAGGCGGCGATACCTTGCTGAGCAATAGCGGCCGTCGCGGCTTCCAGTAACGCTTGTTTTTTGTCTTCACTCTTAGGACGAGCCACTACACCTTACCTCTCAGGTTAGAAAAGACACCGATTGAAACATGCCCCTGACAGCACTTCAATGTTGAATGTCAAAAATTGAAAATCGGCTTGACGACTTTCGCGTCCTTCCTATAATGAGTGCTTACTCACTCATAATCAAGTTTTCTCCTAATTGTCTCCAGCCGGATGGAGCGTGTCATCGGGCCAGGATATGCAGCGTCCTCTTTTAAGTGTGGTTGTCATTATGTTAATTGCCAGTGCAGCGAGTTTACCGTTCGTGTTGAATGCCGGTTTCGGCAAGGCGCCGCAGGGCGCACAGTTGAATGCTGTGGAAAGCTCCGCGCACTATCACGACGGTCAGTTTCATAACCAGCAGCCGACGCCAAGCTGGTCCGGGCAGAAAAGTATGCCGCGCGCAATTTGGGAGTTTCTGACCACTAAACGTCCGAACGCTCGACCAGAGCAGCCATTGCCGATGGTCAAAACCGATCTCGCGAACCTGCCGGTGCAGCAGGATGTGATGATTTGGCTCGGCCATTCGTCCTGGTATTTGCAGCTCGCCGGGAAGCGCATCCTGATTGACCCGGTGTTCAGCAGCTACGCCGCGCCGTTCTCATTCCTCAATAAAGCATTTGAAGGGGAGTACCCGTGGACCGCCGCAGCGATGCCGGACATCGATCTGCTCATCATCTCTCACGACCATTACGATCATCTGGATCACGCCACTATCAAGGCGCTGATGCCGAAGATTAAACGCGTTGTCACCCCGCTGGGCGTCGGATCGCACCTTCGTTACTGGGGAATGGACAGCGCGATCATTACCGAAGCGGACTGGCAGCAACAGGTCGACATCAGCGATGAACTGACCGTGCATGTGCTTCCGGCGCGCCATTTCTCCGGCCGTGGTCTGAAGCGCAATCAGACGTTATGGGGCAGTTTCATGTTCGTAACGCCAGAGCAGAATATTTATTACAGCGGTGACAGCGGCTATGGCCCGCACTTCAAGGCCATCGGCGAGCAGTTTGGTCACGTTGATTTAGCCATTATGGAAAACGGCCAGTACGACCAGGACTGGAAATACATTCATATGCTCCCGGAAGAAACAGCGCAGGCTGCGGTCGACCTGAACGCTCGGGCGGTGTTACCGGGCCATGCAGGGCGATTTGTTCTGGCGAAACATACCTGGGATGACCCGTACAAACAGCTGAGCACCTTCAGCGAAGGGAAAGATTATCGCCTGCTAACGCCGGTTCAGGGTGAGCCAGTGTGGGTTGCCAATCGTGATCAGCAGTTCCGTGCCTGGTGGGAATAACCACCTTACAGTTCAGAAAAGGGGAGGAAGGTATGACGATTTCCGCTCAGGTTATTGACACCATCGTCGAGTGGATTGACGACAACCTGCATCAGCCGCTGCGCATTGACGATATCGCCCGACATGCGGGATATTCGAAATGGCATTTGCAGCGCCTGTTTATGCAGCAAAAAGGGGAAAGCCTTGGCCGCTATATTCGCGAGCGCAAATTGCGGTTAGCGGCACAGGAATTACGCGATACCGATCAGAAGGTGTACGACATTTGCCTGAAGTACGGTTTTGACTCACAGCAGACGTTTACTCGCGTGTTTACGCGCACCTTCAAGCAGCCGCCTGGTGCGTGGCGTAAAGAGAACCAAAGCCGCGCGCATTAGCTGGCCGCGCGTTATTGAATGGGCTTACGATTCAGCACGGTAGGCCCATTCAAGCACATCGACGGCGAGGATTTTATTACCCCTCTTTTATGTAATATTGAAAACCATTCCCATTTGCATTAACGTTGTTTTCCCATTTCTACAGGAAAAAGCACGTAATGAAGATGGCATGGAGAGGTCTGTTGATTGGGCTGAGTACGGTGCCCACCGCGGCGGTGGCCTGCGAGTCGCCTTCCGTTCAGGGAGAGCAAAAGGGAAAATTTGATGCCAGCGGGGAGGTCTGTTTTGAGCTGCCAGAGCTGGGCGAAAACTATGTGCAGGCGACGCTTTCAGGCGTAACGGATGCCCGTTTACTCGACCGTGACAACCGCCGAATCCGCGCGTTGATTGAAGGCGGCCCGGCGGACGGTACGCAAACGCTGCTTTTTTCACTCCCGCCAAACCAAACCACCACGCTCGTGCTGCAGGGTAATGAAGGCGACCGTTGGCATTTTCAGTGGCGCATGAAAGAAACATCGGCAATTCCCAGCGGCGACAAACCGGACCCTGCCAGCCCGCTACTGCAAACCCTGGCGAAACAGCTTGATCGCGGTGCCACGACTGAAGCCTTCTGGCAGGCGCGCCAGCTTGAGGGCACACCGCTGGTGGAGCCGGTCGATTCGCGGCATAAACGGGTGACGTTCCTGTGGCGCGGGGCGCATAAGAATGTGTTCCTGCTCGGATCGCCTGCGGGCGAGCACGATCCACTTTTCCGGCTCGGCAATTCTGACGTCTGGTTTCGCAGCTATGTCGTCCCCACTGACACGCTGATGCAATACCAGTTGGCCCCGGACGTGCCGAAAATCGAGGGTAATCCGCACGAACAGCAGCGGGCGATCCTGGTCAGTGCGCAGGCCGATCCGTTCAATCCTGACAGCCTCAATCCTGCCAGCGATCGCTGGAACCGTTATTCGCTACTGGCGCTGGATCCGGTGCGTTATTGCACCTTACAGCGCATGAAAAAGCCGATTCAGTACGGGCAGCTGACGCGCCATCAGATTGACAGCGATTTTCTCGGCAACACGCGCGAAATCAAAATTTATCGCCCACGCGTATCGCAGCCCGCGCGCTGGACGCTTTTGCTGTTTGACGGTAAGCAGTATCAGGACGATTACCATTTTGCCAACGTGCTCGACGATCTGATTGCGCGGCACGTGCTGCCACCGGTCAACGTGGTGTTTATCGATACGCTGGATAACGCCCGACGCGGAGCAGAGCTGCCGCCGAATCCGCGCTTTGCCGATTTTATGGCGCACGAACTTCTGCCATGGCTGCATCGTAAAGGTTTGAGTCTGCAACGGGATAAAACGGTGCTGGCGGGGTCGAGCTACGGCGGGCTGGCATCGGCGTGGGTGGCGCTGCGTTATCCGAACCTGTTTGGCAATGTGCTAAGCCTGTCCGGTTCGTACTGGTGGGCGCCAAAAGGCGAAGCCACTGACTGGCTGACGCGCCAATATCAGCAGGCGCCGCGCTATCCGATTCGTTTCTGGCTCCAGGCTGGCACGTTTGAAACGCGCGGTCCCGGCGGCGGAAATTACCCGAACACGCGGGAGTTTGAGCAGGTGCTGCGTGACAAAGGGTATCGCGTCAGCTTCCACCCGTCGTCCAGCGGCCATGATTATGCCGCGTGGTGCGAAGCGTTGGTGGAAGGGATGCGTGATTTTACCGGGCTAGTCCGCAAGTGAGAACCAGCGACGCCAGACGAAGCGCAGCAGGAAAAACTCCAGCGCGCCGAGCACCAAAAACCAGATGCAGAACAGGATGGTGTACAGCTGACTGAGATCCATCAGATGGAACACGGACACTAATTTTTGCGCCAATGTCAGCCCCAGGGAAGGGGCGGGCAGCAGCAAACAGGACAAAAAGGCCATCAGCAAAATGCCGCCAGCGGTGACCAGAGATTCAAGCGGATGCTTCATGGTATTGTTAATCAGCAGTTAAAAAAGGACATTGTCCTGGAAACGCCCGCTGACGGCAACCCTGCTGGCCCGGTTCTGGTTCACGCCGCCCAGATTTCACAGTGCCTTTCCACAAGCGATATCAACGAGCCACCGTCGGCGATAAATTCACGCATCCGGTCTGCCTCGCTGTAGCCTTGTTGTACCCTCCGCGCAAGATCGTCAATCGCGCTGCTGGCCTGTAGCGTATCGGCCCACGGCGCGACTTTCTCCAGCAGGCGCTGAATGTCATCGGATATCGTCGACTGTTCCCCCGAATGCACGTCGGTTAGCACCCCCGCCAGCCCGTAACGACAGGCCTGGAAACGATTAAATTTGTACAGCAGGTAATCCTGCGGCATGTGCTTGAATGGCCGTGTTTCCAACAGCCAACTGGAAATGGCCTGAATCAGCCCGGCTATGTTCACCGCGTGTGCCAGGGTCAGCGGCGTGTCCATCACCCGCACTTCAACCGTGCCAAAATGCGGGCTGGGGCGAATATCCCAGTGCAAATCTTTGATGCTGTCGATGAGGCTGGTATAGCTCAGGCGGCGAAACAATCCTTTAAACTCCTGCCAGTTGGCGACCCACGGCATCGGGCCCATGTCCGGGAAAGCCGAAAAAACGTTAAGACGCGACGAGGCGAATTTGCTGTCTGCGCCCTGTAAATAGGGCGATGCGGCGCTGAGGGCAATCAGGTGTGGCACAAAACGCGACAGGCCGTGCAGCAGGTAAATGGCGTCATCCCCGTTGGGACAGCCGACGTGAACATGCTGGCCAAACACCGTCGCCTGCTGAATAAGATAACCGAACTGTTCCAGGGTGCGCAGGTAGCGCTCGTTATCGCACACCTCCTGGCGCTGCCATTTCTGGAACGGATGGGTCCCGCCGCCGCAAATTTGCAGGTGCTGATTCGACGCGGCTTTCAGCACCGTCTGGCGAAGTGCGGAAAACTGGCTGCTGGCCTGGTGGATGTCGTGGCACACGCCGGTGGCAATCTCCAGCATACTCTCGGTGATGTCGTGTTTGACCTCACCTGCCGAAGCCGTCTCGCCAATCTCATCAATCAGCCTCGAAGAGTCCTGACTCAGGTCGAAACCCGGCGGGTTAACAATCTGCATCTCAAGCTCAATGCCGAGGGTGTAGGGATCGGAAATATGAAAGTCAGGTAGTGACATGGCAACGTCCGGCAGTTTTTTTGTCAGTATAGGCGACAAAAAATCAGTTCAGCGAGACGCTCATTCGGAATGACAAAAAACCTGCCCGGCAGCAGGACGCCGCCAGCCAGGGAAGATGCGAAGCCGTAGGGTTAAGTGATATAACCTTGATGAATCATTATTGGGAGGCGGCGTGGCGGAAATCAACGAGTACGGACAATTAGTGGGTGATTCACTGCCTGACTGGCAGGGCGCGGGAATCCTGGAACGTAAACCGTTAACGGGCCGAACCTGTCGACTGGAACCACTGAACGCTGCGCATCATGCCGCCGATTTGTTCGAGGCTTTCGCCCTGGCGGTGGATGAAAGCGACTGGACATGGCTCGGCAGCGAGCGCCCTGCGTCCGTTGCAGCAGCCAATGCCTGGCTACAGGGCAAAGTGGATGATGCTGCGCTAGTGCCATTCGCGGTCATTGATTTACGTAGCGAACGCGCTGCAGGCTTGGTGTGCCTGATGGCAATCGACCACGCCAACGGCACGGTGGAAATCGGTCATGTCAGCTGGTCACTGCGCATGAAGCGCAGCGTCATCAGCACCGAAGTGGTCTGGCTGCTGCTGCGCGAAGCCTTCGCCTGTGGCTATCGCCGTGTGGAATGGAAATGTGATTCCCTGAACACCGCGTCGCGACAGGCTGCGGAGCGCCTCGGCTTCACCTTCGAGGGCCGTGTCCGTCAAAAAATGGTGCGCAAAGGCCGTAACCGCGACAGCGACTGGCTATCAATAATTGACGGCGAATGGCCCGCGATTAATACCGCGCTTCAGGCCTGGCTTGGTGAAAGCAACTTTGATGATAAAGGTCAGCAGCTACGCCGACTGGAGAGTTTTTGGCAGTAGGGTCACGAGCTGATTATTGATCCGCAGCCATGCCAGCCGACAAATTCGCCCCGCCAGCGCGGGGGCAAAGGCGGCGGTCAGCTGCACCGTGATGTGTTGCCCGTTAATCGCCACAACGTGGGCGGCCGTAAAACTGGGGATGTCGTTGGTCGCGAAACTTAACGCCTTATACACGCTCTCTTTGGCGCTAAACGCCAGCGTCAGCGCCAACGGGAAAGGAAGCTCAGAACTTTTCAGCAATTCATGTTCTGCGGACGAAAGAATACTGTCAGCAATCTCGTCACAAATCTCCGTACTACATACCGTTTCCAGATCCACCCCAACCGGTTCCCGTGACACCACCGCCAGCGCAGTCGTGCCGCTATGGCTGATGCCCCCGTACCAGCCGTAGGGCCACAGCGGTTGTCGGTTATCGCCGATAGCCGGGATGTATCGAAGGTCATGTTGCTGTAAGGCATAAAATGCTGCCAGTCGACCCGCCAGATGTTCCGCTTTTCGCTTTTTGCCAGCAGGCGAAAGCTGAGCGTGATGGGGTAGCCACAGTAAATCGGTGTCGGTGAAGGTCGCGGGGTCGAAATCAATCCGGTGAAGCGTATAACCGCTGAGGGAGAAGGTGCTGTGCTCTGTTTTCATCGCGATACCCTCTCCCGCAGGAGAGGGCTGCCTCGTTATCAGAAGTGTGTATTCACGCTCATGTAGTAAGTGCGGCCAGACTCGTTATAGGTCTCTGCACCCGCGCCGTACATATAGCCCGTCGCGCCGCCGGTGGTCTGGGCGTTACCCGCGCGCCAGTGGCGTTTGTCGAACAGGTTATCGATACCCGCGGTGAAGCTTACGTATTTGGTCGCATCCCAGGTGCCGCTCAGGCCAAGAATGCTGTAAGGGCTCACTTCGTTCAGCTCAGTACCGGTCGCCGGTTGGCCTTTGTAGTTGTACTTCTTCGGCTGCTGCTTGCCGTACCAGGTGAAGGTCGACTGCACGGAGAAGTCCTGATACACCTGCCAGCTCAGGGTCGAGTTGAGGGTGTATTCCGGGATGATAGACAGACGATCGCCGGTCTCTTTGTTCTTACTTTGCAGCATGTAGGTGATGTTGTTGGTCCAGTTTACGGTCTCGCTCACCGGGACGTTCAAGGTGCCTTCCAGGCCTTCAACCACGGCTTTTGGTACGTTCTCCCACTTGTAGAGATCGGTCCCGGAACCGTTGGTGTACACCGGTGCATAGCCTGCTTCAATTTTGTCGCGATAGTCGTTACGGAACCAGGTGGCACCCGCCAGCCAGCCATCATGCTTGAATTCCAGACCAATTTCTTTGTTGATGCTGGTTTCCGCTTTCAGGTCTTCATTCCCTTGCAGGTAGCAGCCGCTGGCGCTGGCGTAGCAGCCCTGGCCTTTACTGTAGAGAATGTAGTTCGGGTTGGTCTGGTACAGGCTCGGCGCTTTATAGGCGCGGGCGATCCCCATTTTCAGTGTGAAATCATCCCACAACCCTTGCGACAGGTTCAGGGACGGGCTCCAGTTATCGCCGACAATACTGTGATGATCGAAACGCAGCGCCGGAGTTAACATCGTCGTGTCGGTCACTTCAATGTTGTCTTCCGCGAACAGCGAGAAGATTTCGGCCTGCGAATACGGGCTACGGTTGGTGCTGCTGTAGCCCGGAACGGTGCCGCCCATAAAGGTCTGGGTGTTCGACGCCATATCCTTCATGCGCTGCTGGTTCCACTCGGTGCCCACAGTCAGCGTCTGGTTGAACACGAAGTCGATAGGCAGGTTGATTTCGCTGTGTAGCAGCACATCGTCCAGATCGATATCGACGAATTTATCTGAGTTGAAGATACCTTCCGTGCCGCCCGCAAGGCCTTCACCTTTACGCGAGTTGCGGGTGTGTTCGTACTGCGCCCAGGTGCTGGTGGTGATGCCGTTATCCCAGCCGCCGTTCCAGGTCAGAGAGTAGGTTTGACGGTACAGACGGTTGGTCTCTTTGCCGTAGTTCTCTTTGACGAAATCATTGGTGTTGGTGTTCTGGGTATCACCCGAGTACAGGTTGTTCTGACGGCTATAGCCCGCCTGCAGTTCCAGTGACTGCATCGGCGCAAAGTCCCAACGCAGCACGCCATTGATGTCTTTATTTTCCACCCCTTCGCGCCCGGCGGGCAGGGTGTTCTGGTAAATTCCGGTACGCTCAGACTGATGGCCCTGGTTAATGTCCCAGGCATCGGCCTGAGTTTTATCCAGGTTGCCGTTCAGGCGGAAGCTGAAATCGCCGCCCATCGGGCCGGTCAGGCTGAAGTTGGTGCGCTTCGTGGAGCCTTCATCTTTATGCTCCGGCAGGTTCATGTAAGTGTCCCATGTCCCGTGCCACTCATTGCTGGCTTTCTTAGTGATGATGTTCACCACGCCGCCTGCTGCGCCATTGCCGTAGCGTGCCGCCGCTGGGCCACGAATAACGTCGATACGCTCAATCATCTCTGGCGGAACCCAACTGGTGTCGCCACGGGTATCACGCTCGCCGCGCCAGCCCAGACGAATGGAGTTACGGCTGGTGACAGGCTTACCGTCAATCAGGATCAGGGTATTTTCCGGGCCCATGCCGCGAATATCAATCTGGCGGTTATTCCCGCGCTGGCCGCTGGTGGAGTTACCGGTCAGGTTAACGCCAGGCATGGTACGGATAATTTCGGAAACGTCACGAGCGGGCGGGCGTTTACGGATTTCATCGGCGGTAATGGTTGAAACACCTGGCGCCTGAAGGTTCTGCTGCGCCGCGGTAACCACCATGGTTTCTTCAGCGTCTGCAGTTTTTGCCTTTGCGGTCTCTTCTGCGAATGCTGGTAATGCCACCCCGTAAATACCCAGATTGACCAGTAAGGCCAGAGATTTGAGTTTGTTATTCATTGTGAGCCAACGTCCTGCTGTAAGTGTAAAGCCCCGGCATACTTCTGAGGCTGTAAATGTTCTAAACGCGCGCCAATACGCTATTGCAAATGCAAATAGTTATCAATAATATTATCAATAAATTTTGAGGTGTAACAAAATTCCACACATAACGCGGGGTTGACGTGGCGCAGACGGTAACGACAGGGAGTGCTGCCTGGTGGGAACGCATTGACGGGCCACAATGGCGGCGGGAAGGGGAGTTTTGCCACGTCACGTTTTTCTGGCGCGATCCGGCGGGCAGCGAGCAGCATTCGACTCTCAAGCGGGTGTGGCTTTACATCACCGGCGTGACCGATCATCACCAGAATTCAGTGCCGCAGACGCTGTCCCGTGTGCCGGGCACCGACGTCTGGCAGTGGCACACGCGGCTACCTGCCAGCTGGCGCGGCAGCTACTGTTTTATTCCTTCCGAACGTGACGATGATTTCGATGCAGCGCTGTTTAACGGCGACGCGCCAAATCGCATTTTGTTGCGCGAAGGCTGGCGAAAATTGTTGCCGCAGGCGATGGCCGATCCGCGCAATAAGCACAGCTGGCGCGGTGGACGCGGGCATGCGGTATCGGCATTGTCACTGCCCGATGCCCCTGAACAGCCAGGCTGGGACCGCCCTGACGAACCGTACACGCCGCCGGTGTGTATTCAATGGCGCAGTCAGCGTCTTGGGAACGTCCGCCGGGTGTGGATTTACACCACCGGAAAACCGTCGCAGCATGCGCGGCCGCTGGCGATTTTGCTTGATGGTCAATTCTGGGCTGAAAGTATGCCGGTGTGGTCTCCGCTCGCCCGACTGACCAGCGAAGGGCAGCTTCCCGCAGCGGTGTACGTGCTGGTGGATGCCATCGACACCGCCCATCGCAGCGCGGAAATGCCGTGCAACACCGATTTCTGGCAGGCGTTACAGGCAGAATTACTGCCACAGATTCAGCGCATCGCGCCGTTCAGCGAGCAGCCGGAACGCACGCTTGTCGCCGGGCAAAGCTTCGGCGGACTGGCAGCCATGTTCGCCGGGCTCAGTTGGCCGCGGCGTTTTGGCTGCGTGCTGAGCCAGTCCGGCTCCTACTGGTGGCCGAAACGTGGCGATCGCCATGGCGGCGTTATTCTTGAAAAACTTTCTCGCGGTGAATTTTCAGCGCAAGGCCTGCGCATCTGGCTTGAAGCCGGACGTCGCGAGCCGGTCATCTTTGAGGCCAATCAGGCCCTCTTACAACAACTACAACAGCAGCCGGTTTTCTGGCGTCAGGTTGACGGCGGACACGATGCGCTGTGTTGGCGTGGCGGGCTTACTGCGGGGCTGATTGCGCTCTGGCAGCCGCTGGTCGATGCATAAAGCGCGCTTTACGACAGGAGTTTGGTATGCAAATCAGTAACCCTTTCGATGATGCGCAAGGGCAGTTTTATATCCTGCAAAATTCTCGCCAGCAGTACAGCCTTTGGCCGCAGCAGTGCGCCCTCCCGGCGGGCTGGGAAATCGTCTGTGAACCGCAAAGCGCCGAGGTCTGCAACGCCTGGCTGGCGGCGCGCTGGACCACGCTGAACCCTGCCCATTTTGCCGGAGGTCGCCATGACTGAACGGTTACCGCTGGTTGCGGCCCAGCCCGGGATTTGGATGGCGGAACAGCTCTCCACGCTGCCAAATGCCTGGAGCGTCGCCCATTACGTTGAACTCGACGGCGCGATTGACGCGTCACTGTTACAGCAGGCCATAACGATGGGGCTGGCGCAGGCCGATACTCTGCGTATGTGCTTCACCGAAGAAAATGGTGAACCGTGGCAAAGGGTGGATGACGCGCTCACGCCGGGTGTTTCAGCGGTGCAGGATTTACGTCATGAAGCCGACGCGCACGCCGCCGCACTCGCACACATGCAGGCTGATTTAGCGCAAAACACCCGCGTCGACAGCGGCAACCCGCTGGTGTGTCATCAGCTGTTACGTGTGGCCGACAACCGCTGGTACTGGTATCAGCGATATCACCATTTGCTGGTTGATGGCTTCAGTTTTCCCGCCATCACCCGACAGATCGTACACATATATCGCGCGTTGCTGAAAGGCGAAACGTTGCCGGCATCACCGTTTACGCCCTTTGCGGAAGTGGTCGATGAATATCAGCACTATCGCGACAGCGACGCCTGGACCCGCGACGGTGCTTTCTGGGCTGAGCAGCGCCAGCAGTTGCCGTCTCCGGCCTCGCTATCTGCTGTACCGTTGCCGGGCCGCGCCTCGACCACCGCCATCTGGCGTTTAAAACTCAGTGCCGACAAACAGGCGTTTAGCCGTTTATCGGCTGCCACCGCCAGCCCGCGCACCGATTTAGCCCTTGCGCTGGCGGCGCTGTGGTTGGGCCGACTGTGTGGCCGTAACGACTACGCGGCGGGCTACATTTTCATGCGCCGTTTAGGTTCGGCGGCGCTCACCGCCACCGGACCGGTGTTGAACGTGCTGCCGCTGGCGGTCACTCTCAAACCGGAAGAAACCCTGTCCGAGTTGGCCAATCGTCTGGGGGCGCAACTGAAAAAAATGCGGCGCCATCAGCGCTATGACGCTGAACAAATCGTACGCGATGCCGGAAAGGTTGCGGGTGACGCCCCCCTGTTTGGCCCCGTTTTTAACGTCAAAGTGTTCGATTATCAGCTTGAGATCGACGGCGTTCACACCACCACGCATACACTCGCCACCGGGCCGGTGAATGACCTGGAATTGGCGCTGTTCCCGGACGAAGAGGGCGGCCTGACCATTGAAGTGCTGGCTAACCAACAGCGCTACGACGAGCTGACGTTACGCCAGCATATGGCGCGATTAAGTGCGATGCTCACACAGTTTGCCGCCAATCCTGCGCTTCGCTGCGGCGACGTGGATTTGGTGTCAGACACGGAATATCAGCGCCTCGAACAGATTAATGAAACCGGTATGATGCTACCGGAAAGCACGCTCAGTGCGCTGGTGGCGGCCCAGGCGGTGAAAACGCCTGACGCGCCCGCGCTGGCAGATGCCCGGCTGCAGTTCAGCTATCGCGAAATGCGCCAGCAGGTGGTCGCCCTGGCGAATCTGCTGCGTGAGCGCGGAGTCAAACCCGGCGACAGCGTGGCGGTGGCGCTGCCCCGTTCGGTCTTTTTGACCCTGGCGCTGCACGGGATCGTGGAAGCGGGCGCGGCCTGGCTGCCGCTCGACACCGGCTATCCGGACGATCGTCTGCACATGATGCTCGAAGATGCGCAGCCGTCATTGCTTATTACGTCTGAGGATCAGCTCAGCCGTTTTCCCGGGATCGACACGCTGTGCTACAGCACGCCGTTGGCCGCGGGGAACGACACACCGCTGGCGTTGTCGCAGCCAGATCACACCGCCTACATTATCTTTACCTCCGGATCGACCGGCCGCCCGAAAGGGGTAATGGTTGGGCAGACGGCGATCGTCAACCGCCTGCTGTGGATGCAGGATCACTATCCGCTGACTGCCGCCGACGTGGTAGCGCAGAAAACGCCGTGCAGTTTTGACGTCTCGGTGTGGGAATTTTGGTGGCCGTTTATCACCGGTGCAAAACTGGTGATGGCCGAGCCGGACGCCCATCGCGATCCGCAGGCGCTGCAACGGTTCTTCGCTGATTTCGGCGTGACCACCACCCACTTTGTCCCGTCGATGCTGGCGGCGTTCGTGGCCTCATTAACGGACGAAAACGTGGCATCGTGCCGCATGTTGAAGCAGGTCTTTTGTAGCGGCGAAGCGCTGCCAACCACGCTGTGCCGCGAATGGGAAGCGCTCACTCATGCGCCGCTGCACAATTTATACGGCCCGACGGAAGCGGCAGTGGACGTCAGTTGGTATCCGGCATTTGGCCCTGAACTGGTGGCGGTCAGCGGCAATAGTGTGCCGATTGGTTTCCCGGTGTGGAATACCGGGTTACGCATTCTCGACGCGCAAATGCGCCCGGTTCCGTTCAGCGTGGCGGGAGATTTATACCTCACCGGCATTCAGCTGGCGCAGGGCTACATGGGGCGTCCGGACCTGACCGCCAGCCGCTTTATCGCCGATCCGTTTGCGCCGGGTGAGCGCATGTATCGCACCGGTGACGTGGCGCGCTGGCTCGATAACGGCGCGGTGGAATATTTGGGCCGCAGCGACGATCAGCTCAAAATTCGCGGGCAACGTATAGAGCTCGGTGAAATTGAGCGCATGATGCTGAGTTTGCCGGGCGTGGCTCAGGCTGTGGCACATGCCTGTGTGTTGAATCAGGCCGCGGCGGTGGGAGGCGATGCGCGTCAACTGGTGGGCTATGTGGTGTCCGATTCCGGGTTGCCGATAGTGTGTGACCTGCTACTGGAAAGTCTGCGTGACAAACTGCCGCCACACATGGTGCCGGTCACGATTATCTCGTTGGCCTCGCTACCGCTGAGCGCCAACGGCAAACTGGACCGTAAAGCCTTGCCGCTGCCGGAACTGACGCAAAAAGCACCGGGGCGTGCGCTGGAAAGCACCACTGAGCACGCGGTGGCTAAAGCGTTCGAAGCGCTGCTGGGCTGTGAGATTGGCGACGTCGATGCTGATTTCTTCGCGCTCGGCGGCCATTCGCTGCTGGCGATGCGTCTGGCGGCGCAGCTCAGCCGAACCTTTGCGCGTCAGGTCACGCCGGGACAGGTGATGGTCGCCTCGACAGTCGGTAAGCTCAGTCATCTGCTGGATTCGGTGAACGATGCGCAGGCTCAGCGTCTGGGTTATGAGGCGATTCTACCGCTGCGTGAAAGCAGTGGGCCAACCCTGTGGTGTTTCCATCCGGCGTCCGGTTTTGCCTGGCAGTTCAGCGTGCTGGCCCGCTGGCTGAGCCCGCACTGGTCGATAACTGGCATTCAATCGCCTCGTCCGGAAGGACCAATGGTCAGCGCAGAAAATCTGGATGCGCTGTGCGAGCACCATCTGACGACACTACTGCAACAGCAGCCGCACGGCCCGTATTATCTGTTCGGCTACTCGCTCGGCGGCACGCTGGCGCAGGGTATTGCGGCGCGTTTACGTCAGCGCGGTGAAGCGGTGGCGTTCCTCGGGTTACTGGATACCTGGCCGCCGGAAACGCAGAACTGGTCGGAAAAGGAAGCCAACGGCCTGGATCCGGAAGTGCTGGCGGAAATTAACCGCGAGCGTGAAGCGTTTCTGGCGGCGCAACAGGGACAAGCGTCCGGTGAATTGTTCAATGCGATTGAAGGCAATTACGCCGATGCGGTGCGCCTGTTAACCACCGCACACAGCGTGACGTTCGACGGCAAAGCGACACTGTTTGTGGCGGAAAAAACGTTGACGCCGGGACAGGACCCGCATCGCGCCTGGGGCCCGTGGGTGAAAGAACTTGAGGTTTATCGCCAGAACTGCGCTCACGTGGACATCATCTCCCCGCAGGCGTTTGAGGCCATCGGCCCGGTGCTGAGGGAAATATTGGGGTAGGCTGAAACGGCGGGTAGCCAGTATGCTGCCCGCTATACTTCTATTGCCCTTATGGCACCAACCCGCTACGCGTCTGACTGGCGTGAAGCGTTATGGGCTGGAATTATTCAAAACCTCGTCGACGATTGGATCGTGGAGTTACCTGCAGGCGGGCTGGAGTAAAATGGGCGGCGTGCCATTATTCAGCGGATCCATGTGGCGCAGTAGTGGGGATTGAGCCATTCATCAGACCTTTACCCTCACCCTAACCCTCTCCCTAAAAGGGAGAGGGGACCGCTCGGCGCTGGCTTTCTCCCTCGTCCCTTGGAGAGGGGACCGACCGGAGCTGGCTTTCTCCCTCACCCCTTGGAAAGGGGATCAATCGGCGCTGGCTTTCTCTCTCGTCCCTTGGAGAGGGATCGATCGGCGCTGGCTTTCTCCCTCGTCCCTTGGAGAGGGGACCGCTCGGCACTGGTTTTCCCCTCGCCCCTTGGAGAGGGGACCGCTCGGCGCTGGTTATCTCCCTCGTCCCTTGGAGAGGGGACCGCTCGATACTGCTTTTCTCCCTCGCCCTTTGGAGAGAGGACCGCTCGGCGCTGGCTTTCTCCCTCGCCCCCTGGAGAGGGCCGGGGTGAGGGGCAAAGGGCTCAATACTTATCCGGCAAACGATGCACCGCTTTTAGTACACCGTCTTCCATTTCGATATATCCACCTTGCTTAAGCTGTGAGAGCATTTTCATCACCGTGCTGCGTGACAGACGCGTTCTTTCGAGAATGTATTTTGCCGTTGAGATCGATTCACGCAGGTCTGCGGGCTCCCGCATCAGCGTCACCAGCTGAAACTTCATCACGTCGTAGGTACTGGGGGCGGTCATAATTACGTTTTTTTTAAAGAGATTGGTGGCGACGGCGGTCATGTGTTTGACCAACAGCTCCCAGGCGTTATTTTGCCCAATGATGTGATGCGCCCTTTCTGTGGTCAGGGTGGCTATCTGAGCGGCGCTCAGCGTCTCCAGAAACAGGCCTGACTCATGCGGAACTCGGTCAGTAATGCCTATGATGTTTGGCGTTGGGATTGACGAGAGAACAAAGTCATCCGTGCTTCTGCCCATCTTCACGAGACCAGAACGCAGGATGTAGCACATATTCACGTTATTAACGGAAAAGTGCAGCTGTGTGCGGGCCGGAACATCTTCAAACACGACATAGGGCGTGATCAGGTCGATGAGATCATGCGTTGCCTGCGACTTTGCCTGCGTCGTCATGCCTTGCAGAAAAGACTCTTTCATATCAGCACGTATCAGGTTGCAATTTATTACCTTAAATTTAGCAACAGCGTGCGCTTGCGTACATCAATACTTCAGCGGAATGTTATGGATATCCAGCAGTAACCCTTTGTCGGTCGTGATGTAGCCCCCGGTTTTCAACTGCGCCAGGATTTTCATGATGCTACTGCGCGACAAAAAGGTTCTGCTTTGCACATAGTTAGCGATAGTCACGCTCTGGCGAATCACTTCCGGTTCGCTCATTAATTCATACAGCTGATAACGAATAATATCGTATGACGACAGTGACGATATTTTAGTGCAGTGATCGTAAACCCGCGTCACGGTATATATCAGCATCTGCGATAATGATCGCCAGAGATTATTGTCGGCAATAATCTGATTGGCAACCTCCAGCGGCATCCAGCTCACTTCGGACACGTCATGGGTGCGAATGAAAAGATATTCAGGATCCGTCATTTGCGTACTCATTCCGAAAATAAAGGGCGCAGATTCGGTATTCAGTACCATCCCATCAACGCTACGGTAAAGCGACACGCAACCTTTATGCAACAAAAAGCATTTACGCTTTTCGTCATCCACATAGTTAATTATCTGGCGATCTTGTGTTTCAAATTTGTTAGAAAATGGCGTGAGGTGATAAAGCATTTTTTCTATTTCAGCGGTGGGCTTTTTGTTTCTGAGATACGCATCATCAGAGAAAAAGAACTTTTGTTGTTCATTTACAGTCATTTATGTCACCTCTCGCAAACCCAGGAACATTCTTTCGACGTTAATAAGTGGCTGCATTATGGTAAAGAACTTTTATTAAGTGAATAAATGTTGCGGTGTAAAATTACACCGAAAAATACCTTGAGTTTATTGTGCCATTTAATGAAAATTGATTCATGCGGTGAATTAGTGATTGGTGAGTTAGATTAATCTTGAATGCATATCAGTTTGCGCCAAAGGTTCTTATTTGACCGGCTGAAAGTATTTTGCGGTAGGTTTATTTTATTCTCATTAATAAGGGTTTGCTGCACGCCTCAATTGATGATGCAAGGAAGTGCTCAACATAATGGTCAATTACTCTCCTGTAATTGAACGGCATTGTATTGCCTGAATTCGTTGGCACAACTTATACAATAAAGGAAATTATTATGAAAAATAATGTAATCGCTATGGCTATCGCGGCGACCGCTGTGCTGTCTGCGGCTAACTCATTCGCTACGTCTGGCCAGGTTAATTTCACTGGCGAAATTATCGATGCGGGTTGCGATGTTATCAACACCGTCTCTAACCCACTGCAGGTGAACCTGGGGCAGGTGGCTAAATCTGAGTTTGTGAACGCCGGCGATACCGCCGCAGTGACAGGTTTCAACATTCAGCTGACAAACTGCCCGATCTCCGTTTCTACCGCCAGCATCAAGTTCGACGGCGCGGCGCTGAATGGCGATAACAGCGTATTGGCGCTGACTCAAGGCGTAGGAGTGGCAACGGGCGTGGGCATCCAGATCTCTGACCAAAGTGGGGTACTGCCTCTGGCCCAGCAATCAATGGCCTACTCGCTGCAGTCTGGCAGCACCATGAATAACCTGCCGTTCACCGCTCGCTACAAATCCGTAGCCGCGACCGTAACCGCAGGCCCAGCCAACTCTGTCGCTAACTTCAGCGTTATTTACAACTAATACGACGCCCGTCAGGGCTGGAGATTAGTTCACTGGCCGGCGGTAACAGTGCCGGCCATTTTTTATCTCCTCGACAGGAAACGGATATGAAAATTTTTACGGGTTTGATACTGACGGCACTGCTGGTCACATCAACCTTCGCGCAGGCGGGTGTGATTGTGGGCGGCACACGTCTGATTTATGACGGGAGTAAGAAGGAGTCTTCACTGAGCGTCAGTAACCCCGACAAGGCACCTTATTTGGTGCAGTCCTGGGTTGATACCACCTCCGGTGGCGTTGAGAAAGCCCCCTTTATGGTGACCCCTCCGCTGTTTCGTCTGGATGGCGGACAGCAGAACGTTCTGCGCGTGGTCCGTGCGGGCGGCAATCTGCCAAACGACAGAGAATCCCTGTACTGGATGAACATCAAAGCGATTCCTGCCGCAGAGGTCACTCCTAATCAGAACACCCTGCAAATTGCGGTCAAAACGCGAATCAAGCTCATCTACCGCCCGACAGGTCTGAAAGGCACGCCTGAAGACGTGACCCACCAGCTCACATGGCAGCACAGCGGTGACAGCGTGCTGGTCACCAACCCAACGCCGTTTTACATGAACTTTATGCAAATCAGCGTGGCGGGGAAGGCGCTGAAAAACGTGACGTGGGTCGGCCCTCAAAGTACGGCGAAATTTGATCTGCCATCCGGCGTTAGCGGCGGCAGCGTCAGCTGGAAAATTATCAGTGATTACGGCGCCATCGGCCCGGAACACAAGAGCTCAATGTAAAAGCAACGACCCCATAAAAACACAGCTGAAAAGCAAAAGATGTTTTGTCAGGACAGTCCCTGCGGGGCAGGAGTGAATGGATGAATAGCAATATTAAACAGGGCAGGCACATGCCCGAACTCAGAGTAAGCAAGCTGGCGTATTTGATTGCCGGGCAGTTTGTGCTGATGGGCTGTTTTCCGTTCAGCGCCCTGGCGCGTGATGTATTTAACCCGGCGCTGCTGGAAGTGGACGCGCCTCACCAGGGGACGACGGATCTCTCCGTTTTTGAAAACGGAGCAGGCCAGCCGCCGGGTATTTATCACGTCGATATTTATCTGAACAACGATTTTCAGGATACACGTGACGTTGAATTCAGCCTGCAAAAAGACATCTCGGGTAACACGAGTTTGCAGCCATGCCTGAGCGTGGCTGAACTGAATGAGATGGGGGTCAAAACCGCGTTATTCCCGGGATTGGGCGATAACAGCGCCAAATGCGCTCAGCTCGGGGCGATTCCCCAGGCTAAAGCGGAGTTCCGCTTCAGCGGCCAGCAGCTGTTGCTGAGTATTCCGCAGATGGCGGTATCACAGAGTGCTCGCGGCTACGTGCCTGAAACGCAATGGGACAACGGCATCCCCGCTTTTTTGCTCAATTACAGTGTGAGCGGGGCGAATAATTATGCCCGAAGCGGTAACGGGCGGGATAACGACAGCCAATATGCCAACCTGCGTCCAGGTATCAACATCGGTCCGTGGCGGTTGCGAAACTACACCACCTGGAGTCGCGACAGCAGTGGTCAGGACAAGTGGGATACGGTTTATACCTATGCCGCACGCAGCATTGTTTCGCTGAAAAGTCAGCTAGTGATGGGCGACAGCACATCACCGTCTGATGTGTTTGACAGCGTGCCTTTCCGGGGCGCTCAGCTTGCCTCTGATGATGATATGTTGCCTGACAGCCAGAAAGGTTATGCCCCTGTGGTGCGCGGCATCGCCCGTACTAACGCGCAGGTCATCATCCGTCAGAACGGCTACATCATTTACCAAAGCTACGTGTCGCCCGGTGCGTTTGAAATCAACGACATGTACCCGACCGGTGGCTCCGGCGATTTGTACGTGACCATCAAAGAAGCAGATGGCAGCGAACATATCACCGTGGTGCCGTTTGCCTCACTGCCGGTATTGCAACGCGAAGGTCGCCTGAAATACAGCATCACCGGTGGACAGTATCGTTCCTATGACCACAGCGTCGACAATACGTCTTTCAGCCAGGCCACATTAATTTATGGTTTGCCGAAAGGGTTTACCGCCTACGGTGGGAGCCAGTTCGCAAATCACTATCGCTCCATGGCGCTCGGCGTAGGTAAAAACCTCGGTGACTTCGGGGCATTGTCCACCGATGTCACTCAGGCATGGTCCGATTTACACGATCAGGGCAAAGACAGCGGTCAGTCATGGCGGGTGCGTTACAGCAAAAATATCGTCCAGACCGGCACTAACTTTGCGATTGCGGGTTATCGCTACTCGACGAGTGGCTTCTACAGCCTGCAGGAAGTGCTGAATACCTGGCGTGACGAAGGCAATAACGCGCTGTCATTACCGGAGCGTCGACGCAACCGCAGTGAGCTGACCATTAGTCAGAACCTGTGGGAAAACGCCGGTTCGTTATCCGTGAGCTGGATCAGCGAAAACTACTGGAATAGCGACCGGACCATGCGTTCGATCGGTGCGGGGTACAACAATTCGTGGAACGGCGTCAGTTACGGCCTGAACTATAGCTATAACGAGAACTCGGTCACCACCGACGGGACGCAAGTCAGTCGCGTGTACGACCGCGATCAGGTCTTTAGCCTCAATATTAACGTGCCGCTCAGCGCATTTATGCCGAATACCTATGCCAGCTATACACTCAACACCAGCAAAAAGGGCAATACGACCCAAAGCGTGGGTCTGAATGGCACGGCGTTGGAAGACAAGAATTTGAGCTGGAGCGTTCAGGAAGGGTACGGCAGCCAGGGCGTGGGCAATAGCGGCAACCTCAATGCTGATTATCGGGCTACTTATGGCGAAGTAACCGGTGGATACGCCTACGACAACAATACACAGCGCGTTAACTACGGCTTACAGGGTGGAATTGTGGTGCACGAGAATGGCGTGACCTTTGGCCAACCGATGGGTGAGACCGTGACGCTAGTTGAGGCTCCGGGTGCAAAAGCAATTGGCATCGTTAACCAGACTGGGGTGAAAACGGACTGGAGAGGTTATGCCATTGTGCCTTACACCAGCCCATATCGCCGGAATGCCATACAGCTCAATACGGAAACGCTGCCCGATAACGTTGATCTCACATTGACCACCCAGAGCGTAGTGCCCACGCGGGGGGCTGTCGTCCGGGCACGCTACATTGCCAATGTTGGACAACGGGCGCTGATGACGTTGTTAAAACCAAATGGTATGCCGGTTCCCTTTGGCACCCTGGTGACGGACCTGGCACAAAATAATGCGCAGGGATTTATCGTCGGAGACGCGGGGCAAGTGTATTTGACCGGGCTCGCGAACAGCGGAACGCTGGCGGCGAAATGGGGCAACAGCGCGGATCAAAAATGCCAAGTGAGCTTCACCTTGGCGCAAACAACAACTGATGCTGCGAGTGTTCAGACGCTGACAGCGCGTTGTCACTGAGGTCGAGAGTGTGAAACGATTAATACATTTTATATTTGTTCTCGTGTTACTGAGTGGTGGGCTGATTGTAAATATAGCCCAGGCTGAAGGCTGCACAGCAAATACAGCATTAGTTACCGTGCCTACCGAAACCTATAATATGCCATCTGCGGGTGTGCCAATGGGGGCTGTTATTAGTGACTGGATTGAAATGAATTCGCCTTTTGCATCTAATTGCCCTTCGCCTATCTATTCGATTAGCGCTAATTCCTATAATTCATCAACCGGTATGACCTATACTGAAAATGGGATCACCTATCCTGTTTTAGTTTCAGGGGTTACGGGGGTAGGATTTATTGCTGCTATTAAAGCAGGCACCAGCGGTGTTTTTGTGCCCATTCCAGGGACTGGCACTTTTACGCTTTTATCTAACACCGGGCAGTCTGAAGGCAATGCTATTAATGTTGATGTAAAAATAAAATTCATCTCCACGGGAACGTTAACTCCGGGAGTATATACTATTCCACCATTGTATCTGGTCGGTGCTTATATGTTAGATTCGATAGGTACGAAAATGGGGCAAGGGTTTGCTCAGTCCAGCAGTTTTACATTAAATATAACAGCCAGTACTTGTAATGTAACAACGGCAAGCCTGAATGTTAGACTGGCCGACGTCTCGCCAGAAGATTTGCCCGTAACAGGAAGCACTGCAAAAGAACAATTATTTAATGTGGGGCTGAATTGTCAGTCCGGGGTGTATATTTACGCTCAGCTCAATGGTGTTCAGGATAATAATTCCACAGCGGATGGTGTGCTGCAAATAGATAATTATGGGACCGCCAGTGCTTCTCAGGGGGTGGGAATTCAAATATTAAATGGGACGACCCCTATGCCACTGGGTACGCATATGCCCGTTAGGTTTTCCAATGGTGGGACGGAAAATTTACCTTTCACGGCACGTTATTTCCGTACAACTGCAAATATGGCTGCGGGGAGCGCTAATGCTACCGCCACATTAACGATGACCTATCAGTAAGATTGATGGATTTAGCTATGACGGACCAGACAGAACAAAGGAAAGAGTGATGAAAAATAGCTGTTTATTCGTCGGGGTAGCACTGCTCACACTAAGTTGTCTGAGTTCAATGGCGTATGCCGATACGGTGGTGGTGAATATCACCGGAAGAGTCCTTGCCTCGCCTTGCACTCTGGATACAGCCAACTCAGACCAGAATGTCAATCTGGGGGCTGTTCCATCTACCGATCTCGCGACTCCCGGGCAGGTGTCGACCGCGGTTCCTTTTCATCTCGTTGTGAAGTCTTGCCCGGCGGCCACCACTAACGCGATATTGACCTTTGGTGGAACAGAAGATGCTGACGCGCCAGGCCGCTATCTGAACACCGGGACGGCAACCAACGTTGCGGTAGAAGTTTTTCAAGCCAGCACCTTACAAGGGCCTGGCACCACAATAACACTGCCTATTCAGGCGGACCGTACCGCAACCTTTAATCTACAAAGTCGGGTGTATGCCAAGGGGCAATCGACGTCGGGAACCATTATCGCGACACTTCAGGCGACATTTGTTTATCAATAATGGGTCTTATTTGATCGTGCTGTTTGTAAGGAGGGGGAAATGTTACAGATAGTGATAGGCGATAAAAACACATTATACCAAAAAGGAATGGAGAATTTTCTTGAACAGATTTTTTTGCATGAAGAAGGTAGGCTGATTGAACTCCTGACCCTGACCGAAGCGCACGTGGCCATCGCGGATATTATCGTGAAATACTTTGAACCAGGAGAGAGCTATATTTGCAATCCGATATTACGCGAGCGCAAACCAGACAGTTTATTGCTCGGCATTTATGAAGGGAATACCAACCCACATATTGGTGAATTGCCGTTATGCGTCAATAATATTGTGTTTATCAACCGGGCCGAAAGCCTGATTAAAACCCGGGCGGCAATTGTCCGTGGCTGGGGGGATAGCACTCTGGCTGGCTGTAAAAATATCAGGCGTAATTGCCAGTATTGCCTGCACCGAACGCTCTCGCCGCAGCAGGTTAAAGTCGCCGCCCATTTTTATCGCGGGTATAATACGGAAAAAATCGCGAGCGATTTGCAGCTCAACGTGAAAACCGTATACGCGCATAAACGGATGATCATGACCAAATTTAATCTTTATTCCGATTGTGAATTACTGCATTTCCTCAATGGATTAAAAGATCAAAAGCTGACCCAGAATTTATTTTCAGAGTGTCTGGCAGGCAACGAGTGCTTATTTTAATTCACGGAATGAAAAGGGGAAAGGATCGCCCGGTGCCGTTTTTCACGCTCGCGATGAGTCACGGCTTTCTCCCCCGGATACCGGAGCGCTGTTTTTCTTCTTCGCCACGTTGAGGAGAGAGCCGGGATGAAGGTTCTGTTGAGGGACTACCGTTTTCCCAACGGTACAACCAGGGGTGTACCTGCCACCGGGTCTTCAATAATCAGACTGCGCAAACCGTAAATCCGCTCGATAAGCTCCGCAGTCACAATCTCTTTCGGCGCACCCTCGGCGACAATCTGCCCGTCACGCAGGGCAATCAAATGCGTGGCATAGCGACACGCCTGATTGAGATCATGCAGCACCGCCGCCAGCGTATATCCGCGCTCACGATTGAGTTCGCTCAGCAGTTCCAGTAAATCAATTTGGTGACTGATGTCCAGCCAGGTCGTCGGCTCGTCGAGCAGCATGATCGCCGTTTCCTGCGCCAGAACCATCGCAATCCATGCCCGCTGACGTTGGCCACCCGACAGCGTGTCCACACTCTGATTCGCCAGTTCTACCATGCCGGTGGCCTGCATCGCATGGTTCACCGCGTCGTCGTCTTCCTTGCGCCAGCGGGTGAACAACGGCTGGTGGGGATAACGGCCGCGTGCCACCAGCTCCTGCACCGTGATGTCTCCCGGCGTCGTGGCGTTTTGCGCCAACAGGCCGATTCGCCGCGCCACTTCTTTGCTGGCAAAACGCTGGATCTGTTCGCCGTCGAGAAAAACCTGGCCGTGCTGCGGCGTCATCAGGCGGCTTAGGGTGCGCAACAACGTCGATTTTCCGCAGCCGTTGGGACCAATGATCGCGGTAAAATGACCGTCTGGAATGGCAACGTTAAGCCCCTCGGCAATCACTTTTTTGCCGTAGCTCAGCGTTAGTTCTTCGCCACGCAGGCGGGCGGTGGAAGCGGTCATTTTTTACGGGACTCCTGAATAAGCAAGGCGATGAGATACAGACCGCCCAGGCTGACGGTCACCACACCCACTGGCAACTGGTAAGGCATAAACAGCCGCTGCGCGCTGAAATCAGCAAGCGTTAGCAGCAGCGCGCCACACAGCGCCGACTGAGTCAAACCCCAACGCGTGGTGCCGCTGACGCGCCGCGCAATATGCGGGGCCACCAGCGCAATAAAGGAAATTGGCCCCGCCAGCGCGGTGGCGGCTGCGGTCAGTATGACCGCCACCAGCATCATCAATAAGCGCGACCGCTCGACTCGTACGCCGAGCGCGCAGGCGCTGTCGTCGCCCATTTCCAGCAGCCGCATACGGCGCACCAGCAGCGCGGAAAAGACCAGCATCACCAGCAGAATGGGCGCTGCGGGAGTAGTTTTTGCCCACGTCAGGCCGTTGAGTGACCCGGAGAACCACAGCCCGGCAGACTGCGCAGTTTCCAGTGAGGCCTTCAGCAACAGCCAGGTGTTGAACGCCATCAGCATCGCGCGGATGCCAATGCCGATAATGATCAGCCGGAAGGTATCAATTCCGTTGCGCCACGCCAGCAGCCAGACCAGCAAAGACGTGACAATTCCACCCGCCATCGCAGCGAAAACAATCGCTGTCTGATGCTGACCAAACAGCACCATCGCCACCAGCACGCCGCTCCAGGCGCCGGTGTTAAAGCCCATTACGTCCGGGCTGCCAAGCGGGTTGCGCATCAGCGACTGGAAAATTGCGCCGCTGACGCCCAGTGCAGCGCCGACCAGTAGCGCCATCAGCACCCGTGGCAAACGCCATTCGGTGACGACCATCGTCACGTTGCGCGGCGCGTCGCCGAACAGGGCGGCGATAACCTGACTGAAATCCAGCGTGACCACGCCGCTGCGCAGGCTCCAGAGGCTGATAGCCAGGCTCGCCACAATCAGCAACCCAATGCTAACAACCAGTCGGCGGGAAGGGGCCATCATGCGACACCTCCGCGCGACGGCTGGCGGCGCACCAGCCAGATAAGCATCGGCGCGCCGATAAAGGCGCTCACCACCGACACGCGCAGCTCACCCGGCACCAGCAGACGGCCAATAATATCGGCAAACAACAGCAGGGCAGGCGTAGCGAGTAGTGTGACCGGAAGTGACCAACGGTGATCGCCCCCAACCAGCCAGCGCGAAATATGCGGCACCATCAGCCCGATAAACGCAATTGGCCCCACCAGAGCAGTGGCGCTGCCGCTCAGGACGGTTATCACCAGCAGGCCAAGAATTTGGGTGCGCGCCACTTTATTGCCGAGTGCGGTGGCGGTATCCGCACCGAGGCTCAGGCTATTCAGTGAACGACTTAAAGCGAGCGCCACGGCGGTGGCGATAACCACCGGCACCAGCACCACTTTCAGCGTGTCGAGGGAGCGAATATCCAGCGACCCGGCCTGCCAGAAACGCAGCTGATCGTAGACATCGGGATTGAGCAGCGCGATGCCGTTTGACAGACCTTCCAGCACCGCGCCGAGCGCAACGCCCGCCAGTGTCAGACGTACCGGGCTAAGCTGGCCAGCGCCCTGACTGCCGGTGAACGCCACCAGCAGCGAGGCAATCAGCGCGCCGCAAAAGGCGAGTAGTAGCTGTTCCTGCGGCAGCGTGAAACCAAACAGTGCGGCACCCAGCACAATCGCAAAGCTGGCTCCGGCGTTAACGCCAAGAATGCCGGGGTCGGCCAGGGGGTTACGGGTGAGGGTTTGCATCAGCGCCCCCGCGAGGCCGAGTGCTCCGCCCGCTAACAGACCGGCGAGGGTGCGCGGTAATCGTGCCTCGAGAACAATGGTGCAATCGGCGCTTTGGCAGCTGCCGGACAGGGCGTCGAAAACCACATTCAGCGGCAGCGGTTTAGCGCCAATCAGCAGGCTGATCGCGGCAGCGACAATAAGCAGAATGAGTAATCCGGGCACGGCGACGGCGCGCAGCGCGGCGGGAGAAAACGACATAGCAACGTCCATGATGTGATAATGATAGTAATTATCGTTCTCGATCTTATTCGCCTATGTTAGCATGTGCGGCCCCGGAAATGGTACCGAAAGTTCGTTGAAGGCCCCGTCATGCAAAGACAATCCTGGCTGTTGAATCTCAGCCTGCTCAAGACTCATCCGGCGTTTCGCGCCGTCTTTATTGCCCGTTTTATCTCCATTCTTTCTCTTGGCCTGCTCGGCGTTGCCGTGCCGGTACAAATCCAGTCGTTGACCCATTCCACCTGGCACGTCGGGCTGGCGGTGACGCTCACCGGCGCGGCGATGTTTATTGGCCTGATGCTTGGCGGCGTGCTGGCTGATCGCTACGAACGCAAAAAGCTGATTCTGCTGGCGCGCGGCACCTGCGGCATTGGTTTTCTAGGCCTGTGGCTCAATGCGCTGTTGCCTGAACCGTCGCTGCTGGCGATTTATCTGCTTGGCATTTGGGACGGCTTGTTTGCATCGATTGGCGTGACCGCGCTGTTGGCGGCGACGCCTGCGCTGGTCGGGCGCGAGAACCTGATGCAGGCGGGGGCGATTACGATGCTCACCGTGCGTCTGGGTTCGGTGATTTCACCGATGGTCGGCGGGCTGCTGCTGGCGAGCGGCGGTTTCTCCTGGAACTACCTGTTGGCCGCGCTCGGCACCTTTATCACCACCCTGACATTACTGCGCCTGCCGCAGTTGCCCCCGCCGCCATCGCCGCGAGAGCATCCGCTGAAATCCCTTATGGCCGGGCTGCGTTTCCTGTTTAACAGCCCGCTGATTGGCGGTATCGCGCTGCTCGGCGCTCTTGTGACCATGGCCAGCGCGGTACGCGTTCTGTATCCGGCGCTGGCGATGAGCTGGCAGATGTCGGCGGCGCAGATTGGCTTGCTGTATGCGGCGATCCCGCTCGGCGCGGCGTTTGGCGCCTTGACCAGCGGCAATCTGGCGCGTAGCGAAAAGCCGGGGCAAATCATGTTGTTCACCACGGTGGGCTCGTTTGTGGCGATTGGGATGTTCAGCCTGATGCCAGTGTGGGCGCTGGGCGCGCTGTGTCTGGCGCTGTTTGGCTGGTTGAGCGCCATCAGTTCGCTGCTGCAATACACCCTGATTCAGACGCAAACCCCGGAAGCGATGCTCGGCCGAATTAACGGTTTGTGGACGGCGCAGAACGTCACCGGCGATGCCATCGGCGCGGCGATTTTAGGCGGGTTTGGCGCAATGCTCACACCGGTCGCGGCGGCATCCGCCAGCGGATGGGCGTTAGCGATTGTCGGCGTAATATTGGTGCTATTGCTGGGTGAGTTGCGCCGCTTCCGCCAGCAAACGGCAACGGCCTGAATGGCGGATATTTGCCCGGCGGCGCCAGCTGCCGGGCTTCCAGAAGGTGTCTTGTCGGCCCGTGTAAGCGTAGCGCCACCGGGCACGGTCATCAGCCAAATAAGGTTTCCAGGCGCTGCAATACCCGCATCGCGCTGTAATAATCGAGGCGGAATGTTTCGGTGCCGAGCGCATACACCCGCTTGTTTTGCACGGCGGAGAGGTGCGACAACAGCGGATTCGCTTCGATGGCGTCGGTATCTTTCTGATCCCCGGCAAACACGAACAGCGACTGACCGTTCAAGCCTTCCGCCAGATTTTCCCCGCCAAGCTGAATGATGTCATGCCGTTTGCCCTGACTCTGACTGGTGTGCAGCCCGGCAGGCAGCGGCGCAAGGGTAAAGCCTAACTGTTCGAGCAATTTTCCCTGCGCGGATTCCGGCGTCCACAGGTTGGCGCTGTGCGCTGCGGCGGTGTACACCAGCGCGCTGACCGGCTGCGGCGGCAGTTTCATCTGCTGTTTGAGCGTCGCGAGCTGCTTATCAAATTGCGCAATGCGTTGGGTGGCCTGTTTTTCCTGTCCGGTGATGGTCCCAAGCTGAGTCAACAAACCCTGCCAGCTCTGGTCGTCGTAGTTAATGATAAGCGTTGGGGCGATGGTCGACAGCTGATCGTACAGGGCCAGCGCAGAATCCCCACCGGTGGCGCTGATGAGGATTAAATCCGGCATTTGCGCGGCAACCGCTTCGGCGTTTGGCTCACCGATATACAGCCGGGTGAGTTTGCGCTGTTTCGCCACCTCGCCCCATTGACGCAGAAAACCCTGCTCGTCGGCCACGCGGTTGTTCGGGGTGGTTGCCCCGCTGGCTACAACCGGTGCGTCAATCGCCAGCAGCGAGCCGGTGAGGGTTACGCTGGTGGAAACAATGCGCAGTGGTTTGTGCTCTAGCGTATGCGCGCCTCGGCTATCGGTGACCTGACGCGGCCAGTCGGCGGCGAAGGATGAGGTTAATCCTAAAAGGCAAAGCCCGGAAAACAGCAGGGTATTACGGAGGAAAACGGGGAATTTCACGACGTCAAAGTCCTGTTTGGTTGATGTTAATGAATCTCATTTTCACTTCAGTGTGCCACAGATGCAAGCCGAATGATCAGTCTGAAGTTGACAAGGGGGCGTTTTACTTTTAGCTTACCGAACCAAAATATAAATGATAATTATTCGTAATATCTTTATCGTTTTGGAGGATGATATGGAAACGTCACTGGCCGACGCCGGGCAGGAAGTCGCACCAACGCTGTCACCTGATAGCTTCTTTTTTATGTCGCCGTACCGCAGTTTCACCACCTCCGGCTGTTTTCGTCGTATCGAACAGCCCGTGGAAGGCGGTGAAGATCTGACGGGCGCGTTCCAGCGCACCCTCGCCAGCGCCTTTGCTGACGCCAAAGCGGCCGGTATCGCCCGCCCGATGTTGGTCGGTGCCATTCCGTTTGATACCACTCAGCCTTCCGCGCTGTTTATTCCCCAACGCAGCGCGGCGTTTTCCCGCACCGCTAAGCAGCACTCCGCGCCGTATGCCGCCAGCATGAAACCGATGCAGGTAGAGGCGCGTCAGGACATTCCTGAGCAGGAGCTGTTTATGGCAATGGTGGCGAGCGCTGCGGAGCTGACCGCCACCCCGAAAGTTGACAAAGTGGTGCTGTCGCGTCTGATTGAACTGACCACCGACGTGAATGTGGACACCGGCGCACTGCTGGAACGCCTGATTGCGCAGAACCCGGCGAGCTTCAACTTCCACGTGCCGCTGCCCGACGGCGGTGTGTTGCTGGGCGCGAGCCCAGAGCTGCTGCTGCGCAAAGAGGGGGCGCATTTCAGCTCGCTGCCGCTGGCGGGTTCTGCCCGTCGTCAGCCTGATAACGTGCTGGACCGGGAAGCGGGCAACCGTCTGTTGGCTTCACAGAAAGATCGCCATGAGCACGATTTAGTGACCCAGGCGATGAAGAACGTCCTGACGCCGCGCAGTGAAATGCTGTCGCTGCCGTCCTCACCGCAGCTCATCACCACCCCGACGCTGTGGCATCTGGCGACGCCGATTGAAGGCGAAGCGAAAGCGGATGAAAACGCGCTGTCACTGGCCTGTTTGCTGCACCCGACTCCGGCGCTGAGCGGCTTCCCGCATGACGTCGCCAAACAATTGATCGCCGAACTGGAGCCATTCGAACGCGAGCTTTTCGGCGGCATCGTCGGCTGGTGCGATGCCGAAGGCAACGGCGAATGGGTGGTCACCATCCGCTGCGCGAAAGTGCGCGCCAACCACATTCGTCTGTTTGCTGGCGCGGGCATTGTGCCTGCCTCTTCACCGCTCGGTGAATGGCGCGAAACCGGCGTCAAACTCACCACCATGCTGAATGTGTTTGGCCTTAATTAAGGATTAATGATGAGTGTTGCATTTACGCCCTGGCCGGACGATTTAGCGGCCCGCTACCGCGAGAAAGGCTACTGGCAGGATCGACCGCTGACCGATTTTCTGACGCGTCATGCAGACTGCGAAAGCGTGGCGGTGATCGACGGCGCTCGTTGTTTTAGCTATCGCGAACTCAACGAGCGAGTGGATAACCTCGCGTCTTCGTTGCAGCGTCAGGGGCTGAAAACGGGCGATACCGCGCTGGTGCAACTGGGCAACGTGGCAGAATTTTACGTCACTTTTTTCGCTTTACTGCGCATCGGCGTGGCGCCGGTGAATGCGCTGTTCAGCCATCAGCGCAGCGAACTGCAGGCCTATGCCGCGCAAATCGAACCGGCCATTTTGATTGCTGACCGCCAGCATGCGCTGTTTGCCGACGACGTGTTCCTCAACGCCTTCGTCGATGCGCACCGTTCCGTGCGAGCGGTTTTGCTGCATAATGACGACGGCGAGCACAATCTGGCGGCGGCGATAGCGCATCCGGCTGACAACTTCGTGGCGACGCCGACCGGCGCGGGTGAAGTGGCATTCTTCCAGCTCTCCGGCGGCAGTACCGGGACGCCGAAGCTTATCCCGCGCACCCACAACGATTACGCCTACAGCATTCGTCGCAGCAATGAGATTTGCGCCTTTGACCAGAACACGCGCTACCTGTGTGCGCTCCCTGCGGCGCATAACTACGCGTTAAGTTCCCCTGGTGCGCTCGGCGTTTTCCTCGCCCAGGGCTGCGTGATTCTGGCGGCGGACCCAAGCGCCACACTCTGTTTCCCGCTGATTGAACAGCATCAGATTACCGTCGCGGCGCTGGTGCCTCCGGCAGTAAGCCTGTGGCTACAGGCGATTCACGAATGGAACAGCAATGCGGCATTAGCCTCGCTGACGCTGCTGCAAGTGGGCGGCGCGCGTCTGTCGGCCACGCTGGCGGCGCGTATCCCAGCAGAAATTGGCTGTCAGTTACAGCAGGTATTTGGCATGGCGGAAGGGCTGGTGAACTATACCCGGCTCGACGATCCTCCGGAACGCATTATCAACACCCAGGGCTGCCCGATGTCGCCCGACGACGAAGTGTGGGTGGCCGATGCTGACGGTAATCCATTGCCGCGCGGCGAAGTGGGTCGCCTGATGACCCGAGGGCCGTACACCTTCCGTGGCTATTACAAAAGCCCGGAGCACAACGCCAGCGCCTTTGATGCCAACGGATTTTACGGCTCCGGCGATCTGATTTCGATCGATGAACACGGCTACGTCACCGTGCAGGGCCGCGAGAAAGATCAGATCAACCGTGGGGGTGAAAAGATCGCCGCCGAAGAGGTTGAAAACCTGCTGCTGCGCCACGACGAGGTGATTCATGCGGCGCTGGTCAGCATGGAAGACAGCCTGCTCGGCGAAAAGAGCTGCGCCTGGCTGGTGACCAAAACGCCATTACGGGCGGTGGCGGTACGCCGCTTCCTGCGTGAACAGGGCGTCGCAGAATTCAAACTGCCGGATCGCGTGGAGTGCGTGGACGCACTGCCGCTGACGCCGGTCGGGAAAGTTGATAAAAAACAATTACGTCAGTGGATTGCGAACCGCACCCTGGCCTGAAGGAGAAGAGTATGGCAATTCCAAAACTGCAGGCCTACGCACTGCCAACCGCCGCTGATATTCCGGCCAACAAAGTTAACTGGGTGTTTGAACCTGCCCGTGCGGCGCTGCTGATCCACGATATGCAGGAGTATTTCCTCAATTTCTGGGGTGAAAATAGCGCGATGATGGAAACCGTGGTGGCGAACATCAAAGCCCTGCGCGACTTCGCCAAAAAGAACAACATTCCGGTCTATTACACCGCCCAGCCGAAAGAGCAGAGCGACGAAGACCGGGCACTGCTGAACGACATGTGGGGGCCGGGTTTGACCCGCTCGCCGGAGCAGCAGCGCGTGATTACCGCACTCGCCCCGGATGAAGCCGACACCGTGCTGGTGAAATGGCGCTACAGCGCATTCCATCGTTCGCCGCTGGAAGAAATGCTGAAAGAGACCGGGCGTAATCAGCTGATTATCACCGGCGTTTACGCGCACATCGGCTGCATGACGACCGCCACCGACGCGTTTATGCGCGACATCAAACCGTTTTTCGTTGCCGATGCGCTGGCGGATTTCAGCCGCGAAGAACATCTGATGTCGCTGAAATACGTCGCGGGCCGTTCCGGTCGGGTAGTGATGACCGAAGAACTGCTGCCGTTGCCTGCGTCAAAAGCGGCGCTGCGGGCTGCCATTCTGCCGCTGCTGGATGAATCCGACGAGCCGCAGGATGACGAAAACCTGATTGATTACGGTCTGGATTCAGTGCGGATGATGGCCCTGGCGACGCGCTGGCGCAAAGTCCATGCGGATATCGACTTTGTGATGTTAGCCAAAAAACCCACGATTGATGCCTGGTGGGCGCTGCTGTCCCGCGAGGTTAAGTGATGGCCGGATTCGATTTTCACGGCAAAACCGTATGGGTCACCGGCGCGGGCAAAGGCATTGGCTTCGCCACTGCGCAGGCGTTTGCTGAGGCGGGCGCAGAGGTGACCGGGTTTGATCTGGCATTCGACCAGGCCGACTATCCGTTCACCACGATAAAAATGGACGTGGCGGACTCGCAGCAGGTGATGCTGGTTTGCGCGCCGCTGCTGCATGATTTGGCGCGCCTTGACGTGCTGGTGAATGCCGCCGGGATTTTGCGCATGGGTGACACGGATACCCTGAGCCTGTCCGACTGGCAGCAGACGTTTGCGGTTAACGTCGGCGGGGCGTTCAACCTGTTCCAGCAGACGATGGCGAAGTTTCGCCAGCAGCAGGGCGGGGCGATTGTTACCGTGGCGTCGGATGCCGCACACACGCCACGCATCGGCATGAGCGCGTACGGCGCGTCAAAAGCGGCGTTGAAAAGCCTCGCGCTGACCGTCGGACTGGAGCTTTCGGCCAGCGGCGTGCGCTGTAATCTGGTTTCACCGGGTTCGACCGATACCGATATGCAGCGTACGCTGTGGGTCAGTGACGACGCGGAACAGCAACGTATTCGCGGCTTCGGCGAGCAGTTTAAGCTCGGCATTCCGCTGGGTAAAATTGCGCGCCCGCAGGAGATTGCCAGTACCATTCTGTTCCTCGCCTCGGATAGCGCCAGCCACATCACGTTGCAGGATATCGTGGTGGACGGCGGCTCGACGCTGGGGGCGTGATGATCTGGATTCGACATTTATCGCTTGAAGAGCTGAACACCACCAGTGCGGCGACGATGGTGGCACATCTGGGCATCGTGTATACCCGGCTCGGCGACGACACGCTGGAGGCCGACATGCCGGTGGATGCGCGTACGCATCAGCCGTTTGGTCTACTGCACGGCGGCGCATCAGCCGCGCTGGCGGAAACGCTGGGGTCGATGGCGGGTTATCTGATGACCCGTGAAGGTGAGTGTGTCGTGGGTACCGAGCTTAACGCCACCCATCATCGCGCGGTGTCACAGGGGAAAGTGCGCGGCGTGTGCCAGCCGCTACACCTCGGTAAGCAGACCCAAAGCTGGGAGATTGTGGTGTTCGACGAGCAAGGGCGGCGCTGCTGTACCTGCCGGTTGAGTACCCGGGTATTGGGGTAACCTGTACGGTCCCGGCTCCATACGCATAAGTAAAAGGGCCGGGACAGAACTTTACAGCATTGAGACCACCCGTTTCAGTAAGCGAATTCGTGGTTCAATCGACGCTTTATCCAGCCACTCTGCCGGGCTGTGGAAACCTGCACCAATCGGCCCTAAACCATCGAGCGTTGGGATACCGAGTGCTGCGGTATGGTTGGCATCACTGCCGCCGCCCACGGCCTGCCAGCTAATGGCGATGCCTTCCTCTTTTCCCGCCGCTTCAACATGCTGCATCAGGTATTGCGTCCCCTCGCTCGCCGCCATCGCCGGTTTATGGTTCACGCGGGTCAGCGTGGTGGTTACACCGTCGAGAAACCCTTTTTCGCACAGTGATCTCAGGGCGTAATGCACCCGATCATATTCGTCGTTTTCCCAGAAGCGGACATCCAGTTCCGCTCCCGCGCTGTCCGCAACTACATTTGCTGCGCTGCCCCCCTGAATCACGCCAACATTGAGCGTGGTGCCGCGAGCGGTGTCTGCCAGCGCATTGATGGCGAGGATGCTTTGGGCAAGAGCGTTAATGGCCGAGCGGCCTTTCTCTGGTTCGTTGCCCGCATGCGCTGCCACGCCAGTAAAGGTGAGGTGATAACCGGCCATCCCTTTACGTGCTTTCACCAGCGACCCATCGGCGCGAGCAGCTTCGCACACCAGCACGCAGCGTGAGCGTTTGGCGAGCGAGCCTATCCATTCATGCGACCAGACTGACCCGGTCTCCTCATCCGGGTTCATCGCCACTGCAATTGCCAGCCTTTCTTTATCAGCTTCATTCAGCCCGCGCATAGCCCACAGAATATTCAGCAGTCCACTTTTCATATCCGAAACGCCTGGGCCGTACAGGCGGTTCTCATCTGCACTCATTGGCCGTTCGGCGACGGTACCGGCGGCAAAAACCGTATCCAGGTGGCCCACCAGCAGGACATCGAATTGCTCAGCGTGTGGCTTGTTGCTGACAAACAGGCCCGGGCCGACTTTATCGCCCAAATCCACGCGCTTGGTATGCCAGCCTTCAGCCTGCCAGAGCGATTGCATAATCCCTGCTACCGTGGCGACACCGTCCAGTGTGCGGGTGCCGCAATCGACATTTACCAGTGTTTTCAGTTCTTCAATGTATTGATTCAGATTCATTGTGACGTCCTGTTCAGAGAATAATGCGCATCAGCAGCATGGCTAAAAAGGCATTGATGACCGAGATAGCAATCATCAGAGGGATACGTTTGGCGCGGGTGCCTATGACCCCGAGAATGCGGCCCAGGTACTGAACCTGCGAACCCATCAGATAGATAGCAGGGGCCAGAATCGCCAGGTGTTCGCCGGTGAGAATACCTTTATCAAATAGCCCGATAGCGACACCGATAGCGCCGCCCATCGACATCCAGCCGCCAATCAGCACTGCGGCGGCTTCTCCTGGCAGACCAAACAACCCCATCAGCGGTGCGAAGACGATCCCCAGCCCCTTCAGTGCGCCAGTGATTTCGAGCGCTTTGATGATGATGAACGCCATCACCACATTAGGCAGGGTACTGGTTGTCGCGATATTCCAGCCCTTGCGGGCGCCAGCGACGAATACATCGGTAATGACCGGGTTTGCAGTGGGGGCGCTCATGAGGCTTCTCCTTGTGCGGCGGTCGCGCTAGTTGGGGTTGTGGCTTTCTTCTCTGTAAAGGTCAGGATCAGCCGCATGATATTGGCACCGACAATTTTCATAATGAACATCACGGCGACACAGGCGCCAATCGAGGTGGGAACTGCTGAGCTACCGTCAAGAGCGACCAGGGTAAACAGGATCGCACCTGAGGAGAAAAAGTTGGTGATCATCGCGCCAGCAGAGAACTGGAACATAGCAAAGATATCTTTCTCTTTCTCGGTTATCTGTCCTTCATCGGCAAGATTGCGGGTCAGGGAGGCGCCGACATCGGTACTCTGCAGGCTGCCAATCAGCGCCAGCCCGGTGGTGCCGGGGATACCCATCAGCGGGCGTAATAGCGGGGTCAGCAGGCGACGCGCGGCCCGCAGCGCGCCGTAATGTTCCAGCACGTTGATCATGCCGAGGGCGAACATCACGGCGGGGATCAGCCCCAGAGCGAACAGGAATCCGTCCATTGCGCCATGACCGCCGCTACCGCGAAACGCGGAAGTCGTTGTGGTTATCGTTTCTCCTTGTTGATTCACCCCGCTGACGACTTTGCCGAAGGCGCCGTTGAGAGTGGTGAAATCAAACACGCCATACCATTCTTTACCGCCGAGCAAGCCTGAGAAAAAAACGGCGGCAAAAGCCAGAGCGAAGTACGCACCGGGTCCAACTCTGTTTTCCTGCGCTTGTGAACTCATCTCCATTTCCTTGTAGTGTGTATGTTGCCGCTTCATTCTGGCGATAAGATGCTGAAAAAAAATGATACAAATCATTTGATAATGGCGGGAGAGAAAGCAAATGCGAAAAGTGTGATGTTCAGAGTTTTCCCGGAAGGGGAAGCGCAGCGGCGGAGAGTGATCGACTTAACAATGTCATGTAAATACCCCCCATTATCTCTGTTTTCCTCGGTTATCAGGTTGTTAAATCCGGAAGGGGTGTTATAGATACAAAATGTAACAACTTCCCCTCCACTGACGGAATTAGACCATGAATAACCCAGGGAAATACCTGATATGGGCCGTTCTCTCGATCGTGGGAGCCTTCGCCCTTGGCTATATTGCGCTTAACCGCGGTGAACAGATAAATGCCTTATGGATTGTCGTGGCGGCAGTCTGTATTTATCTCATTGCCTACCGTTTTTACGGCCAGTTCATCGCTAAAAAAGTGCTGGAGGTTGACCCGACGCGGATGACGCCTGCGGTGCGCCATAACGACGGGCTCGACTACGTTCCGACCGACAAAAAAGTGCTGTTCGGTCACCATTTTGCGGCGATTGCCGGAGCGGGACCGCTGGTCGGCCCGGTGCTGGCGGCACAAATGGGCTATCTACCGGGGATGATTTGGATCCTGGCGGGTGTAGTGCTGGCCGGGGCGGTGCAGGACTTTATGGTGCTGTTTGTCTCCACGCGCCGCGACGGGCGTTCGCTCGGCGAACTGGTAAAAGAGGAAATGGGGGCCACCGCGGGCGTTATCGCGTTAATCGCCACTTTTATCATTATGGTGATCATCCTCGCGGTGCTGGCGATGATCGTGGTGAAAGCCCTGACTCATAGCCCGTGGGGCACGTATACCGTGATCTTCACCATACCGCTGGCGATTTTCATGGGGATCTACATTCGCTATCTGCGCCCGGGTCGCATTGGTGAAGTGTCGGTGATTGGCCTGGTGATGCTGGTGTTCGCCATTATTTCGGGTGGCTGGGTTGCGGAAAGCCCGACGTGGGCGCCGTGGTTTGATTTCACCGGCGTGCAACTGACCTGGATGCTGGTGGGCTACGGTTTCGTGGCGGCGGTGCTGCCGGTGTGGCTGCTACTGGCCCCGCGTGATTACCTGTCTACCTTCCTGAAAATCGGCACCATTCTCGGCCTGGCAATCGGCATTCTGATCCTGCGTCCGACGCTGACCATGCCTGCGCTGACGAAATTTATCGACGGCACCGGCCCGGTCTGGACCGGTAGCCTGTTCCCGTTCCTGTTTATCACTATCGCCTGTGGGGCGGTATCGGGCTTCCACGCGCTGATTGCCTCCGGGACCACGCCGAAGATGCTGGCGAATGAAGGCCAGGCCTGCTTTATCGGCTACGGCGGGATGCTGATGGAATCCTTCGTGGCGATCATGGCACTGGTGGCGGCCTGTATTATTGATCCGGGCGTTTACTTCGCGATGAACAGCCCGATGGCGGTGCTGGCGCCGGCCGGAACCACGGATGTGGTGGCGTCAGCCGCACAGGTTGTCAGTAGCTGGGGCTTTGTGGTCACGCCGGATACGCTTACGCAGATTGCAAAAGAAGTTGGTGAGCAGTCGATTATTTCCCGCGCGGGCGGGGCGCCGACGCTGGCGGTTGGCATGGCGTACATCCTGCACGGTTCGCTTGGCGGGCTGATGGACATCTCCTTCTGGTATCACTTCGCGATTCTGTTTGAAGCGCTGTTTATTCTCACCGCGGTCGATGCCGGAACGCGCGCGGCCCGCTTTATGCTTCAGGATCTACTCGGCGTTATCAGCCCGAACCTGAAACGCACCGACTCGCTGCCCGCGAACCTGCTGGCAACAGCGCTGTGCGTGCTGGCCTGGGGTTACTTCCTGCATCAGGGCGTGGTTGATCCGTTAGGCGGCATTAATACCCTGTGGCCGCTGTTTGGCATCGCCAACCAGATGCTGGCCGGAATGGCGCTGATGCTTTGCGCGGTGGTGCTGTTCAAAATGAAACGTCAGCGATATGCCTGGGTGGCGCTGGTGCCGACCGCGTGGCTGCTGATTTGTACCCTCGCGGCGGGCTGGCAGAAAGCGTTTAGTGCGGATACCAAAGTGGGCTTCCTCGCGATTGCGAACAAGTTCCAGGCGATGATCGACAGTGGTAAAATTCCGGCGCAATACACTGAATCTCAGCTCTCACAGCTGGTGTTCAATAACCGGCTCGATGCCGGGCTGACTATCTTCTTTATGGTGGTGGTCGTGGTGCTGGCGCTCTATTCGGTGAAAACCGCACTGGCGGCGCTGAAGGAAGATAAACCGACCGCGAAAGAGACGCCGTATGAACCGATGCCGGAGAACGTCGGGCAGATTGTCGCTCAGGCGAAAAACGCGCATTAAGTCGTTTAACGCCCCTCATCCCGGCCTTCACCTCTTTGGGGAGAGGGTTAGGGTGAGGGGCAAACCGCACAGGAGCTACCATGTTCGACACCCTCTCAAAAGCCGGTAAATACCTCGGGCAGGCAGCCAAAATGATGATTGGCGTACCTGATTACGACAACTACGTCGCACATGTGCGCCTGACCCATCCGGATCAGACGCCGATGACTTATGAAGAATTTTTCCGTGAACGCCAGGATGCACGCTACGGCGGCAAAGGCGGCGCGAAGTGCTGTTAGCGTCAGGCGTTCAGACCACCATCAACGTCGAGTCCAGTGCCGGTGATTTGCCCGGCGGCGGGGCTGACGAGGAACGTAACGGCGGCGGCGATATCTTCCGGTTTACCGTAATGACCAATCGCAATTTGCTGGCGCTGGCCCTCTGCCTGTTCGCCGTCGGCCGGGTTCATGTCACTGTCGGTCGGACCAGGATGCACCAGATTGACGGTGATGCCTCTCGGGCCTAAATCGCGGGCCAGCCCACGGGTGAACGAGTTCAGCGCCGATTTGCTCATCGAATAGACCGAGATGCCGCCAAACGGCACGCGGTTCGCCAGACAACTGCCGATATTAATGATTCGTCCCCCCTGACCTAGATGGGCCAGCGCGGCCTGGGTCGCAATCACCACGCCTCGAATATTCACCCCAATCACCGCATCAATATCTTCCAGCGACATCGATTCCAGCGGGCCGTCGCGGGCGATCCCTGCGTTGTTGACCAGAATATCCAGCCCGCCCAGGGTTTCGGCTGACGCATTAACCGCCTGCACGATAGCCTGTGCATTGCTGCTGTCTGCCTGAATAGCATGGCCTTTGCGGCCCAGAGCGCGGATTTCTTCCACCACCGCCTGCGCCTTATCGGCTGATTTTTCGTAAGTAATAACCACGTCAGCGCCAGCGTTCGCCAGTGAAAGCGCGATAGCACGCCCAAGCCCGCGGCTGGCCCCGGTCACCAGCGCGCGTTTACCTGTCAGAGAGATATGCATAGTTGCCCCAGAGAGAGTGATGAACATGGATGAGAGTCATCATTAGGTATAGAGGGCAAACTTCCCCCGTCAATGCGCCAGACGGGGGAGATTAAGCGAGACGTTCAGAATGAAGCGCTTAGCGCGTCGACAGAAGTCGGCCAGCCGCTGGAAGCTGCCGCGATGCGAGAAGTGGTTGGCTGGCCCAACAACCACACGAATATCGGTGTTGCTCATTTGTTATTTTCTTGTGTATTATCGCTATCCGGATAGTATGTCTGGACATCCGGATGGCTAATATTATTTTGCTTTATCTTATGCCTTTTACGCCGTTGTCAGTTAAGTACGGCTGTGAAAGAGTCCTCGAATCAGACGATTAACAAGAAGGTTTTCAGCGAATGGCAGCCAATTGCCTCGAGATGCGCGACATCAGCCTGGCCTTTTCCGGTTTTAAGGCCCTGACGCAGGTGACCTTTACCCTCACCGGCGGGTCTGTGCATGCCCTGACGGGGGCCAACGGCGCAGGCAAATCGACGCTGATGGCCGTGTTGTGTGGCACGTACGACCACTATGACGGCGAGATTTTTCTCGACAATGAGCCGGTGATTATTCGCTCCCCGCGCGATGCAAAAAAAGCGGGTATTCATCTGGTGCAGCAGGAAGTGGACGTGGCGCTGGTGCCGGGTCTGTCAGTGGCAGAGAACATTATGCTCGACCATCTGGCCGGGCCGGGATACCGCTTTAGCTGGCGGCAGGTGCGTCAGCAGGCGAAAGCAGCGTTAGCGCAGCTCGACGTGCAACTCGATGTGAAGCGCACCATCGACAGCTGTTCTCTGGCAGAGAAACAGCAAATTTTACTGGCACGCGCACTGTCGCACCATTGCCGTTTTCTGATCCTCGACGAGCCGACCGCCCCGCTCGACAGTCACGAAAGCGAACGCTTGTTTACGGTGGTCAGACGTCTGCAATTGCAGGGGATTGGCATGGTGTTTATCTCTCACCGCATTCACGAATTAAAAGCCATTTGCGACACCCTGACGGTATTGCGCGATGGACGCTTAATCGAAAGTGGACCGATGGCGGCGCTGAGCGGCGAGCAGATTGTGGAAAAAATGCTCGGCCACGAGCTGACCGATATTTTTCCGGCGGCGCGCCCGGTTCACAGCGACGAAGTGGTGTTGCAGGTCGACGGATTACATGACGAACAGCGGTTGCAGGACATCTCTTTGCGGCTGCGCAAAGGCGAGATTCTGGGCATCGCCGGGCTGGCGGGGGCCGGGAAAACCGAACTGTGCAAGGCGCTGTTTGGCGCCAGTAAAAGCCGCGTTGAGCGCGCCGAGCTGAACGGGCAACCGTGGCGGCCGCGTGATCCGGCGGATTCGGTGCTGCGCGGGCTGGCGTTAGTGCCGGAAGAGCGACGCAAAGAGGGTATTTTCATCGATGAGTCTATCGGCATGAATCTGGCGGTGGGGGCGGATAACAGCTTTTCCCGCTGGAGCATGTTCGGGCATCGAAAAGCCTGGCGCTGGGCGGAAGAGGTTATCGCCCGCGTCGGCATTCGTACCACTGGCCCGGGGCAGACGCTGCGCAGGTTGTCGGGCGGTAATCAGCAAAAAGTGGCGATTGGCAAATGGCTGCGCGGCAACGCCAACGTACTGATTTTTGACGAGCCGACCAAAGGCGTGGACGTTAAAGCCAAAACCGATTTGTTCAATCTGATTGACGGCCTGGCCCGCGAAGGCAAAGGGGTGATTTACGCCTCCGGCGAATTTGCGGAGCTGGTCGGTTTATGCGACCGGATCTGCGTGTTGTGGGACGGACGAATTGTGGCAGAAGTGGCGGGCGCTGAAGCCCGTGAAGAAACCCTACTTTATTACTCCACCGGAGGAGCGGCGTCGTGAGCAAGGCCCTGACAGTTAAAGCGGCGGTATCAGGCCGTCAGCAGTTTTTCGATTTTCTCTATAAGTGGGGCATGTTGCTGACCGTGGTGGCGCTGGTGGCCATTTTCGGCCTTGCGTCGGACAATTTCCTCGATCCGTTCAACATCATCAACATTCTGCGTTCGATTGCCATCGTGACGGTAATTGCCGTTGGCGTGTCGATTTCCCTCACCGTCGGCGGTTTTGATTTGTCCGTCGGTTCGACCGCGTCGCTGGCGAATGCGCTGGTGATTTCGCTGTTCGTCTGGCACGGCTTTGGCACTACCGAAGCGATTGTGGTCACGCTGCTGCTGTGCACGCTGGTGGGGCTGTTTAACGCCTTTTTGATTGTCATTCTGCGCATTCCGGACATGCTTGCGACGCTCGCCAGTCTGTTCGTGGTACAGGGCGTGGCGGCGACCTACAGCTTCGGCGGTTCGATAACTGAAAACATGGTGCTTCCGAGCGGCGATATGGCGGAAGGCACGATTCCAGCGGCGTTTGGCCTGCTCGGCCAGGTGCCGACGATCGTGATTATCATGCTGGTGGTTACAGTGGTGGCGCAGCTGGTGCTGTCGCTGACCACTCACGGGCGCCGGATGTATGCGATTGGCGGCAACCCGGAAGCGGCGCGCCTGTCGGGCCTTCGCACCACGCGCTACAAAGTGGCAGCCTACGTGATTGCTTCGTTGCTCGCCGGACTGGGCGGCATTCTGCTGGCGTCGCGCATTGGTTCGTCGCAGGTGAATGCGGGCAGCGGCTACCTGATGGACGCGGTCGCGGCGGCGTGGATTGGCTTCTCGCTGGCAGGTTCGGGTAAACCGAACGCGCTCGGCACGCTGGTGGGGGCGGTGATTCTCGGCGTGCTGTCAAACGGACTGGTGATGTTGTCGGTGCCGTATTACGCGATGGACATCATCAAAGGTCTGGTGCTGGCTGGCGCGTTGGCGCTGACCTATTTCCAGCGTCGGACATAACCATTGGTAGATAACAAAAGTTCAGACATAACAACAATCAGGGTAAACATAATGAAAAAAATCACGCTGTCACTCATCGCGCTCGGGTTGCTCAATTCCGTCGCTGCCTATGCCGAAACGCCAACCCCAGTTCCGGCGGCGATCGCCAACCACAGCGGCCCAATCCGCATCGCGATTGTGCGTAATCTCGGTTCAGACGACAACACCACACAGTTCGTCTCCGGTGCCATTCAGGAAGGAAAAAAGCTCGGCTTCAAAGTCAGTACCTTTTTGAGCAACGGCGACGACGCCAAATTCCAGGACTTCGTCAACCAGGCCATCAGCCAGAAATATGACGGGATCATCCTGTCGCAGGGGCGCGATCCGTACTCCACCGAACTGGTGAAAAAAGCGGTCGATGCAGGCATCAAAGTGGCGGTGTTCGATACCGCGGTGAACGGCGACATCCCGGGAGTGACCGTCACTCAGCAGGATGATGGCTCGCTGACCGATCTCTCTTTCGGCCAACTGGTGAAAGATTTCAACGGCAAAGCCAACATCATCAAACTGTGGGTGGCAGGATTCCCGCCGATGGAACGCCGCCAGGCGCAGTACCAGACGCTGCTGAAGCAGAATCCAGGCATTCACGAACTGGAGTCTATCGGCGCGGTCTCTTCTGATGTGCAGGGCGACACCGCCAATAAAGTCGGTGCGGTGCTGGCGAAGTATCCGAAAGGCAAAATCGATGCTATCTGGGGCACCTGGGATGCGTTCAGCCAGGGTGCGTATAAGGCGCTGAAAGAGAACGGTCGCACTGAAATTAAACTCTACAGCATCGATGTCTCTAACCAGGATTTACAGCTGATGCGTGAAGCGAACAGCCCGTGGAAAGTGAGCGTGGCGGTGGATCCTAAGCTGATTGGTGCCACCAACGTGCGCCTGATTGCCAATAAAATCGCCGGAGAACCTACGCCTGCGACCTACGATTTCAAAGCGGCGGCGATTCCTCAGGCGCTGCTGGCGGCTCAGCCGGGGGCGGTGAACGTGGCAAGCCTTGGTAAAATCGTTCCAGGTTGGGGGCAGACCGAAGATTTCGTCGCGCCGTGGTTTGCGACGCTAGAAGCGAAAAACAAGCAATAAAGTGAGAAACGCCTCTCCCGTTGCGCGGGAGAGGCGGGGCAGGGGGTTAACTGTACTGCCGAATCCGCGCAATCAGCTCATCAACATTGTCAATTCGCTCCGCCAGCACAATCAGTGCGCGCCCCAGCGAAATCGCATGGCGCAAACACGCATGGCGCATGGTGTCATCTTTGATGGTCTCGATATCTGCCACGTGAGACAACCCGACGCTACGGCGAATCAACTCGGTGCCGCAGAAGCCCACCGCGTCATGCCACACCTTTTTCAGAAACTCGCTCGCATAACCCGGGTAAGCCAGCGCGGTATCCTGGGTCTTTTCCGTCGCCAGCGCCTGGAAATGTTCGGCAAAGGTATTCCACAGTTCCTGAATATCCACCAGACGCTGCTCGCGCCCTGCGGCGGCATCACGAATGCCTAAGTGGCCCGGTAATCCGCAGTAGTTCAGCAGCAGGTTGCCCACCGCCGTGCCGATGTCAAAACCGATCGGGCCGAAGTAGCCAAACTCTGCGTCGATGGCCTTCAAACTGCCTTCGGCGACAAAAATAGAACCGCTGTGAATATCGCCGTGCAGCAGCGCTTCCGCCTGTGAGAAGAAGCGGTGCTTGAGTGATGCTACCGCCAGTTTCAGCTGTGCATCGTCACGCAGGGCGGCCACGTCGGCTTCAATCTCTGCCGGATAATTATTGCGCTCGTGCACCTGATACGGGTCGTTGAAAAACAGGTCTTCCGTAATTTCGCACATTTCCGGGTTGATGAAATTCGCCACCTGGGCCTTTTTCTGATGCGGATGCAGGTAGAAATCGCTGGTGTGGAACAACGTTTGCGCCAGGTAATGCCCCAGCTGCTGCGCCGCCTGTGGGTAATATGCGCCCTGAATCAGCTCGCCGCGCCAGATGCGGTGGTTGGATAAATCTTCCATCACCATCACCGCCAGTTCCGCGTCGAAATGGTGGATTTTCACCGTGTGTTCCGGCGCGTGCTGATAATGCTCGACCAGCGTTTGCGCTTCGAGGCGCGCGCGATCCAGCGTTAATGGCCAGGATTCGCCCACGCAGCGTACGTACGGCAGCGCCTGTTTGACGATAACGCGGCTCACGCCGTGGGTGTCGAAGATTTTAAACACCAGGTTGAGATTGCCGTCGCCGACCTCCTGCGCTGAAACCAGCTCGGACGGGTCGTCGAGTCCGCCAAATTGTTGCGCATAAGCCACGGCATCGTGGGCTGTGAAGGTATGGTATTGCGACATTGCCTCGATCCTCATGTTCTCGTGATGAGATAGCCAGAAATAAAGCCATTCAGACGTCTATACATCTGTAATTCATCCTGACACAATGTGACACAACAACGCAACAGGGATTTAACGATATGCAGACATTACAGACCACCAGCCTGTGGGTGCGCGACAATCAGCTTTTTATTCTGGATCAGCAGGCGCTGCCTCAGACGTCACGTTGGCTGGACGCCAACAGCGTTGAGGCGCTGGTCGGCCATATTCATGCTTTGCGGGTGCGCGGTGCGCCGTTGATTGGCCTTTCCGCCAGCCTGCTGCTGGCGCTGCTGGCTGAGCGCGGCCTGAATCGCGATGCGCTGCTCAATGCGCTGGAAACGCTGCGGGCCTCGCGCCCGACGGCGGTCAACCTGATGAACAATCTCGACCGCATGAAGCTTGCGCTGGCGCAGGAAGACGTCGTTCCGGCGCTGGTGGCCGAGGCACTGCGACTGATTGAGGAAGACAAGCAGCTTTGCGAGCGCATCGCCATCGCGGGCAGCCAACTGGTAAAACCTGGCAGCCGTCTGCTGACGCACTGTAACACCGGCGGGCTGGCGACGGCGGGCGTGGGTACGGCGCTGGGCGTGATTAATTTTGCCCATCAGCAGGGCAACGTCGCTAACGTCTGGGTCGATGAAACGCGTCCGCTATTGCAGGGGGGGCGGCTCACCGTGTGGGAATTGGGTGAACTGGGCGTGCCGTATCAGCTCATTACCGATTCGATGGCTGCAAGCCTGATGGCGAAAGGGCTGGTCGACGCCGTTTGGGTGGGCGCGGATCGCATTGCTGCCAACGGCGATGTGGCCAATAAAATCGGCACCTATTCGCTGGCGGTACTGGCGAAATTCCACGGTATTCCGTTCTACGTTGCCGCCCCGCAGACCACGCTTGATCCGAACTGTCCGAACGGCGAGGCAATCCCGATTGAGCAGCGCGCGGCGGCGGAAGTCACCGGGGTGGCGGGTAGTTTCGGCGATGTGCAGTGGGCGCCCGAAAATGCCCGCGTGTATAACCCGGCGTTCGACGTCACTCCCGCCGCGTTAATCAGCGGTTGGGTGCTGGACATCGGGGTGGTCACGCCAGAAGAGGTCGCCGCAGGGAAATTCGCCTGAATCGTCTCGCTTTAAGGGGTTCCCTTACAGAGGAGATTATCGTGACTCTTGACCCGAATACTTTCCTGAAGCTGGAGCGCGTGGTGGATGCACCACGCGAGCTGCTGTCGACCTGCTGGACCACGGCGGAGCACATCAAGAACGTCTTCATTCTCGTGCCGCATAAGGTGGTCGAATGCCCTTTCCCGGGGGAAAGGGCAAAATAAAAGGCAGAGCTTAAGCCAGCGTCGGATACCCGGTCGCAATCTCACTCCCGGTGAACTGCGCAATCCAGCCTTCCGGGTTATCGAAAATGCGGATAGCCGTAAAGTTCGGCTCTGAACCCATATCAAACCAGTGCGGCGTACCCGCTGGCACCGAAATTAAATCGTTTTTCTCACACAGCACCTGATACACCTCATCGCCGATGTGCAGGCAGAACAGCCCCGCGCCTTCGACAAAGAAGCGCACTTCGTCTTCGCCATGAGTATGTTCGTTGAGAAACTTCGCCCGTAGCGCGTCTTTCTGCGGGTTATCGGCGCGCAGGCTAATCACATCCCAGCTCTGATAGCCTTTCTCCTCAACCAGTTTGTCGATGGCGTGCTGATACGCGTTAATCACCGTCTCCGGCGTCGGGTTTAGGCCCAGATCCCGGTCGGCTTCCCAGCGCTCAAAACGCACGTCTTTGGCGTTCAACTGCTGCTGAATGGCATGGCCATCGGTACTGTGCCAGGTTGGCTCGTTGGCGTTTTTAGCAGAGAAAATAGTCAGGGCGCTCATGAGGGGATCTGCTCCGGATGAATGTCGTCGAAACGGGAAACCTGATGATGGTGACTGGCGGTGTCGCCGTCGCCACGAATTAATTGCACGGTACGGAAACCGGCCTGTTCGGCGGCATCCAGCTCCTGGTGAATATCGGAGAGGAACAGGATTTGCCCGGCCGACTGCCCAATCTGCTGTGCAATATTCTGGTAAGACTGCACTTCGCGTTTGGCGCCGACGTGGGTGTCAAAATAGCCGCTGAACAGATGAGTAATATCACCTTCATCGCTGTAGCCAAATAACAGTTTTTGCGCCGCCACCGACCCGGAGGAATAAACATACAGATCAATGCCCTGCGATTTCCATTTTTCGAGCGTCGGCAGCACGTCCGGGTAGAGATGACCGGTAAAGTCGCCGTTCACATAACCGTCGCGCCAGATGAGTCCTTGCAACGCTTTCAGCGCGGTTGATTTGCGGTCTTCATCCATAAACGCGAATAATGTTTGCGTCAATGCTTCCGCACTGGCTTCGGGCTGCGCGATTTCGGCACGCAGTGTGTCGAGAGCTGACTTCACCGGTTCGGCAAACTGCTGCGCGTTGATAAACGCCGCCAGGCGCGCGCGTGCATAGGGAAACAGCACGTCATGGACGAAGCGAATATCGCTGGTGGTGCCTTCAATGTCGGTCACAATAGCGCGGATCATGGTTTCTCCAGTTGGCGTAGTCGCAGTTCGCACTCAAATAAAAATTCCAGCCCTTCGAGGTGACGACGCGCTTCTGCGACGTCGCGTCCCCAGCAGGTCAGGCCGTGACCGCGCAGCAGAAAACCGTAGCTGAGCGGGCGCTCTGTGGCGTAATGTTCGATGCGGCGGGCGAGGGCGTCAATATCCTGGTCGTTATCAAATACCGGGATCGCCACGCCGTCGAGGTGGCTGCGTTGACCGCGCAGGGATTTTTGCATTTCATAGCCGCGAAGCACCAGTTCGGCAGATTTTTCGACCCGTGACAGCACCGTCGCATTCACGGTGTGAACGTGTAGCACCGCGCCGGCTTCCGGGAACAGACGATAAATCAGGGTATGAAGCCCGGTTTCGGCAGACGGTTTACGCCCGGATGGCGCCTGATGAGTGGCGATGTCCACCTGCAAAAAATCGTCGCCAGTGAGGCTGCCTTTGTCTTTGCCGGACTCGCTCAACCAGCACCGGTTAGCATTTTCGCGTACGGACATGTTTCCGCCGGTGGCGGGAGCCCAGCCTTTAGCGCCTATCCAACGACAGGCGTCGACGAGGGCATCGAGTTGCAGGTTTTCAATCATCTTGCCATTCTCCGGGCCGGTGAGTGCGTTGTTGTTTAGACGTCTAAGCGTCTTGATTGCCAAATACTAACATCGTGTTATAGTGTCAGCAACAACCGCATTACATTCGGGTAAAACGATAATGATCCATAACCGACTGATTCCGCAGAGTAAACTCCCTAATTTGGGCACCACGATATTTACGCAGATGAGCGCCCTGGCGCACGAATATCAGGCGATTAACCTGTCTCAAGGGTTCCCTGATTTCGACGGCCCACGCTATTTGCAAGAACGCCTGGCGTGCCACGTGGCTCAGGGTGCAAATCAGTATGCGCCGATGACCGGTGTGCCGGCACTGCGTGAGGCGATTGCGGCGAAAACGGCGGAGCTTTACGGACACACGCCGGATGCCAATACCGACATCACCGTCACCGCCGGGGCGACCGAAGCGCTGTATGCGGCGATCACCGCGCTGGTGCGTGAAGGTGATGAAGTTATCTGCTTTGACCCGAGCTATGACAGCTATGCGCCTGCGGTGGAACTGTCCGGCGGCATTCTCAAGCGTATTGCCCTGCAGCCACCGCATTTTCGCGTGGACTGGCAGGCGTTTGCCGAACTGCTGAGCGACAAAACCCGGCTGGTTATTCTTAACACGCCGCACAATCCGTCGGGCACTGTTTGGCAGAAAAGTGATTTTGAGGCGCTGTGGCAGGCGATTGCCGAGCATGAAATCTACGTCCTGAGCGACGAAGTGTACGAGCACATCTGTTTTGCCGCTGAAGGGCACGCCAGCGTGTTGGCGCATCCTCAGTTGCGCGAGCGCTCTGTGGCGGTGTCGTCATTCGGTAAAACCTTCCACATGACCGGCTGGAAAGTCGGGTACTGTGTGGCTCCGGCGGAAATCAGTGCCGAGCTGCGAAAAGTGCATCAGTATCTGACGTTTGCGGTGAATACCCCGGCACAGCTGGCGCTGGCGGATATGCTGCGCAACGAGCCGGAACATTACCGGGAACTGCCGGATTTCTACCGCGCACGTCGCGATCTGTTTATTGAAGCGCTCGGCAGCAGTCGTCTCGAAATTCTGCCCTGCGAAGGCACCTATTTCCTGCTCGCGGACTACAGCGCCATTTCCAGCCTCGATGATGTGAGTTTCTGTCAGTGGTTGACCAAAGAAGTGGGGGTGGCGGCGATCCCGCTGTCGGTATTCTGCGCCGATCCTTTCCCACACAAGCTTATCCGACTGTGCTTCGCTAAACAGGAATCGACGCTGCTGGCTGCCGCTGAACGGCTGTGCAAACTCTGATTATTTTACCGTCCACGCTTCGGAGAATTGGCGGTCGCTGAACATATCCAGCAGACCGTTAATTTGCCGTAAGCGCAGGACTTCATCGGCATCCATCCCAAGTTCCACCCCCATTTTTTCATCCGTCCAGCCAAGCTGGGTGAGCTCCCGCACGATTTCTGCCATGGCGTTGATTTGATGGCGGCCGCGCGCCCGGTTGTGACGGATAGTCGATGCCATACGCGCGGGCTCATCCTCGATTTCTGAATGCAGGATGCTGACGGGCACATAGCCTTTCAGCCGCTTTTTGAGCACGGGTTTTGATTTCACCAGCTGATGTCGGTGAAAACCATCCACAATTTCGTACTGATTATTATGCGGGCCATGCACCACAATCGGCTGAGTAAATCCGTCGGTTTCCAGCGATTTCAGCAGCAGCCGTTTTTCAGGCGGGGCGACATTATTGGGGTTGTAATCATTCGGGGCGATGTTCTCCTGTTTTATCCATAATACGCAGTCCACGGGCTCATCGCGGAATGGACTTTCCCGATGCAGCGCTCGACGGACATTATTGATTGCCTCAATACGTGCTTTTTCCGGAAGCGTGGTCAGCCAGGCCGTCATCTGTTCAATCATTTGCTGTTGCATAAAATTCCCCATTCCTGACGTTTAGTCGCGATGCGCTGGTTATAGCGCTGATAGTGTTTGGCCTTTGTTGGGCTGAACGACAGCATTCGGCACCAGTAATCGTTGTTCAGCAGCACCTTGCAGATCCGTCGCCAGGAAGGGGTATCTTTCGCCGCAATATCCTTCGGCTGTGTATCGGGGATGACGTCCATTCCATGCTTTTTGTACCACTGAAGGTACACGGCAATTTTATTACGATAGTGGTTTGCGGTTGAGGGCGGCATGGTTTCGAGCAAAAAAAGGGCGTAGGTTTCCCAGTTGTAACCTTCGGGTTTTTCCATCTTTCGGTGGCCGTAAAACTGATTGTCGCGGCCAGCGTAAATCCCGCCGCAGTTGATGCCTCCGACACGCTGGCACATAGCGGCCCAGCGCCCTGGCTCGAGAACGTGATAGAGCCACAACCCCTGGCGCTGCTCGGGGCCAAACGGTTCGCAAATACGCATATAGCGCAGCGGGACGCCGGCCTGATACATCAGGTTGTACAATGGGTTATAGCGCAGCGTGGTGCGTGAAAACCATGTCCAGATGTCGGCCGTTTTCCAGTCATAGATGGGGTAGACATACCAGCTGTGGCCGCCCCGTGCCATGCTGGTCCAGGGTTTGTCATCGGCAAATCGCAGTTTGTCCTTTGCGGCTACGGCTAAAAAGCGGGTGTAGGATTCATCAGCACGGATCCCGATACTGATTGCTGCGGGACGATTCTGAGAGAACCAACCGGCAAAATGAGTGACAAATTCTTCGAACGTCATGCCCGATTGGTAAAACGGGAAAAACGCCGGATCCGTTATTGCATCGGCGGGTGGCTGGCGTACCCACGGCGTATTGGGTTCCCAACAACACCACTCCGGTGTGAATTGCGTTAAAGCATTGGGGGTCGTCAACGGCAGCGCAACCCAATAAAAAGTGTCGATGACATCGGCATATTCCGCCCGCATGTCCTTACAATGTTGAATTGTGCTGCTGAACTGCGCTTCCCAGTCAATAAATAAAACACTGAACTTCTTATTCTGTTTTCTGGCTATTATTCCGGCCAGGTGCAGCATAACCGTAGAATCTTTCCCACCGGAAAATGAGATGCAAACACGGTCAAAATTATTGATCATCCAATTTATTCTGTCTGTTGCTGCGGTTAAGACGTTTTGCTGAAGAGGGAATTTATACATCGACATTCAATTGCCTTTATTTGTGTCCTTTTATAAAAGCAATATATATAAAATAAGCATTTTAGTAAATTGTGTTCTGCAACTTTAAATATATATTGTCTGTATAATAATTTATTAAGTATACACTTTATGAATATTAAGGTGGGCAGGGTAATAGATGTATAGCATGGAAGGTAAATAGGGTAAGGCAATTAAGCTCTCGCCTTACCCTTTCATTTATTTTTCGCCCATCATCGCTTTCAGGTTTTCAGCATCAGGCAGGCCGACAACCTGCTGGAGCGTATTATCCGCGTTGAGATAATAAATCGCTGGCGTGGCGTTGGCGCCTAATTCGTCCATGATTTTCTGGTTATCGTTCAATATTTTCATCTGCGCCGGATCGACCGATGTCGGCACGTCGAGCTTCAGTTTGCCGCCGGATTGTTCGTAATCATGCCACGTTTTCGCCGGATCCTTGCTGGTCATGATCGCGGCGGCCGTCGCCGGACTTTCTGGTTTGATTACGCCCACCATTAGCGTACGCAGTTGCACTTTGCCGGATTCAACCCACGGACGCGCCTGTTGCCAGAACTGTTTGCAGTACGGGCAGAACGGATCGGCGAAGACATAAATCACGCGTGGCGCCGATTTTTTACCGTCAAGGATCCAGCTCGCTTTCTCCATCTTCTGCCACAACTCGCGGCCCGCCGGGGCGTAAAGATCCTTCTGAATCAATTGTTCACTGAGGTTAGTGCCTTTGTCGTCATACATGTAACCCGAAATGGCGTGCTTGCCGTCCGGCGTGACATAGATGGTCACACCCATGTCCTGATATTTACCGAGATAGCCTTTCATACCGCCCGGCGCGTCGAAAGGTTTGATTATCGTAATCCCTTGTTTCTCTATCGCTTTTACCGGCGCGGGCAGCTCTTCAGCTGTGGTCAGAAAGGGGGCGAGAGTGAGCAGCAGGGCGAGCTTACGCATAGTAACTCCTTGTAAAATAAGTGGGTGATATCCAATGAATGGTAGAGCCTATCACAACCATAGATAAGACCCAGGCGTGGTGCAATTGCTCTTACAAAAGGGGAGTGGTCTAATCCTTCCTGCTATTACGACCTTTAACGAGGTTTTGTAGAGCGCAACGCACAGCCAGCTTGCTGGCACTGAACACCCCCAGGGGCTTTCAGGTAACAAGGCCGCCTGAAAAGGTGGCCTTTTTACGTTCAGGGTTCATTAAAATTGTTGTGGCGGTTTGTTAGCTAACGCTTATTGATTTGATAAAGGAAACGCATTAGCCCGTTGAGTCAAAGTTAGTTACCTTACTTCCCAACGACAACACGGAGGAAGTACAGATGTCCTTAATTAACACCAAAATCAAACCTTTCAAAAACCAGGCTTTCAAAAACGGCGAATTCGTAGAAATCACGGAGAAAGACACCGAAGGTCGCTGGAGTGTGTTCTTCTTCTATCCGGCTGACTTTACTTTCGTTTGCCCGACCGAACTGGGCGACGTGGCCGACCATTACGAAGAATTCCAGAAACTGGGTGTCGATATTTACTCCGTTTCTACTGACACCCACTTTACCCATAAAGCGTGGCACAGCAGTTCCGACACCATCGCCAAAATCAAATACGCGATGATCGGCGATCCAACTGGCGCCCTGACCCGTAACTTCGAAAACATGCGTGAAGACGAAGGCCTGGCCGACCGTGGCACCTTCATCGTTGATCCGCAGGGCATCATTCAGGCCATTGAAGTTACCGCTGAAGGCATCGGCCGTGACGCATCTGACCTGCTGCGCAAAGTGAAAGCGGCACAGTACGTCGCTTCCCACCCAGGCGAAGTGTGTCCGGCGAAATGGAAAGAAGGTGACGCCACATTAGCGCCTTCATTAGATCTCGTTGGCAAAATCTAAAATTTCCGGTGTCTTTCACGGCACAGATGCGTTGGCGTCACGTGTTCACCCTGGTCACTTACTGTTTGTAAGCTCCCGGGGTTTCACAAGCTAGACGCCTTCCTGTGACGCGAAATACGTGGAAATTGATTCTCCGAAACGGGTGCTGTTATGCACCCGTTTCAATCCAAATCCCATGATGCAAGCTGCATTCAGGCTGCCCGTTTAAGGCTGCTTGCATGATGATGTTTTATGAGAGGGAAGAACGATGCTCGACACAACCATGAAAACCCAGCTCAAGGCCTACCTTGAGAAACTGACGAAACCTGTTGAGCTGATTGCCACGCTGGATGACAGCGCTAAATCGGCAGAAATCAAGGAACTGCTGGCGGAAATCGCCGAACTCTCCCCGAAGGTAACCTTCAAAGAAGATAACAGCCTGCCGGTGCGCAAGCCTTCTTTCCTGATTACCAACCCGGGCTCCACCCACGGGCCGCGCTTTGCAGGCTCCCCGCTGGGTCATGAATTTACTTCGCTGGTGCTGGCACTGCTGTGGACCGGCGGTCATCCGTCAAAAGAAGCGCAGGCGCTGCTGGAGCAAATCCGTGATTTGGACGGCGATTTCGAATTCGAAACCTATTACTCGCTCTCCTGCCACAACTGCCCGGATGTCGTTCAGGCGCTGAACCTGATGGCGGTGCTGAACCCGCGGATCAAGCACACCGCCATTGACGGTGGCGTGTTCCAGAATGAAATTACCGATCGCAATGTGATGGGCGTTCCGGCGGTGTTTGTGAACGGTCAGGAGTTTGGTCAGGGTCGCATGACGCTGGCGGACATCGTGGCGAAAGTGGACACTGGCGCGGAAAAACGTGCGGCGGAAGAGCTGAACAAACGTGATAACTACGATGTGCTGATTGTTGGCTCCGGTCCGGCGGGCGCGGCGGCGGCGGTGTACTCTGCCCGTAAAGGCATCCGCACTGGCCTGATGGGCGAGCGTTTTGGTGGCCAGGTGCTCGACACCGTCGACATCGAAAACTACATTTCCGTGCCGAAAACCGAAGGTCAGAAACTGGCGGGCGCGCTCAAGCAGCATGTTTCAGACTATGATGTGGACGTTATTGATTCCCAGAGCGCCAGTAAACTGGTGCCTGCGGCAGTAGAAGGCGGTTTGCATCAGATTGAAACGGCGTCTGGCGCGGTGCTGAAAGCGCGCAGCGTTATCATTGCCACCGGTGCGAAATGGCGCAACATGAACGTCCCGGGCGAAGACCAATATCGTACCAAAGGCGTGACCTACTGCCCGCACTGCGATGGCCCGCTGTTTAAAGGCAAACGCGTGGCGGTGGTCGGCGGCGGTAACTCCGGTGTTGAAGCGGCTATCGATCTGGCGGGTATTGTTGAGCACGTTACGCTGCTGGAATTTGCCCCAGAAATGAAAGCCGACCAGGTGTTGCAGGACAAAGTGCGCAGCCTGAAAAACGTCGACATCATTCTGAACGCGCAAACGACTGAAGTGAAAGGCGACGGTACCCGCGTGGTTGGGCTGGAGTATCGCGACCGCGTCAGCGGCGACACGCATCAGATCCCGCTGTCCGGCATCTTTGTGCAGATTGGTCTGCTGCCGAACACCACTTGGCTGGAAGGCGCGATTGAGCGCAACCGCATGGGCGAAATCATCATTGATGCTAAATGCGAAACCAGCGTGAAAGGCGTGTTTGCGGCGGGCGACTGCACCACCGTGCCGTACAAACAAATTATTATCGCTACCGGCGAAGGTGCCAAAGCCTCTCTGAGTTCGTTTGATTACCTGATACGCACCAAAACGGCGTAATACAAAAAAAGTAAGACCACACCTGCAATGTAAAGAGGCTACCGAAAGGTAGCCTCTTTTTTTACGCGTGGACTGGCAGGGGATTACCGCACTACCAACACTGGCACATGCGCGTGACGAATCACGCTCGAAGCATTGGAGCCGAGCAGGTGCGTGGCAATTGACGGATTGCGCGAGCCAATCACCACCACGTCGGCCTTGAGATCTTTGGCCAGTTCGTTCACCACGTCACGCACGTTGCCCATCAACACATGGGTTTTGATCCGCGAAGGGTCGATGCTGAAATGGTCAACCATGGTTTTCAGGCGCGTTTCCGCCTCATGGTAAAGATGTTCTTCAAAACGACGTAAATCGGCGGCGAAGCGGCTCATGGTCAGGCTTGCGGAACCGGGCAGGACATGCAAAAGATGGATAATGCCTTCCTGCTGGGCGAGAAATTCCGCATGACGTACGGCCTTGTCACTCAGCGCCATTTCGAAGACATCAACCGGCATTATGATGGTGTTATACATACAATGGCCTCCATGTAACGATACGGCTTAGATACCTGGCATCATTCAGGCTGCATCTTTGTTGGCTACGGTCACTCGCCTGAATCACTTAGTTTACTAAGCTCATCGGGACTCATTCTCTTGCCGCCGCGATGCAACTCGAATTATTTTGGGTATATACAAGCATATTCGTCGACTTCTTTGTGCCATTCACGTCGCAAATATCACCTTCAGACGGTGCTGGGAGGGTAAAGTTTTGTGGGGGAGGAAAACGGAAAGAGGATGTGGGGAACATCCTCTGAAAAAGGCGGGTCAGACGCGCTTATCGGTTAAATTCACCGGCGGCTTCGGGCTGATACAGCAACTCCAGCACTTCTAAATGCGTTTCGGTGCCGTTCGGCAGCGACCAGTGAATGGAATCGCCCACGCGAAGGCCAAGCAGGGCTGCCCCGACCGGTGCCAGAACCGATAGCTGCGTCGCGCTGTCGGTCATATTGACCGGGAATACCAGCGTGCGCACGCGTTCTTCCTGGGTGCTCAAATCGCGGAAGCGGACCTGGCTATTCATGCTGACCACATTGTGCGGCATCTCCTGCGGGGAGCACATTTGCGCCCGATCCAGTTCGTCATTCAGCGCAGCCGCAACCGGGGAGGTTGCCCACTCTGGTCGTTCCAGCAGGCGGTCGATGCGTTCGGCATCTAACTCATTAATGATGATGGCGGGTCTGGTCATTGTTGACTCCATGTTTTCCAGGGTGAGATCCAGCTACTTGTTTCCAAAAGAAAACCCTCGTCGTACAGGACGAGGGTTTAGGGTCTGATCATGATACTGACTGTGGTCGGATCTTTGAAGTGATTTATACCCGTCATTCTTCAAGCTGCATCTTTGTTGGCTATGTTCACGCGCCCGAATCACTTAGGTTACTAAGTTCATCGGGACGCATTCTCTTGCCGCCGCGATGCAACTCGAATTATTTTGGGTATAGCTCACATTAGAAGATCAGGCTACCAATCAGCGCGAACAGGAAGGCGAGGCCGCCAAGCAGCGTTTCCATCACCGTCCAGGTTTTCAGCGTGGTCTTTTCATCCATTTCGAGGAAGCGACCGACCAGCCAGAAACCGGAATCGTTCACGTGGGACAGCACCGTTGCGCCACCGGCGATAGCGACCACGATAAAGCACAGGTCGAGCTGGCTGATACCGGTAGTGGCGTGGACCATCGGCGCAACCAGCGCGGCGGTAGTGGTCAACGCAACCGTGGCAGAACCTTGCGCCACGCGCAGCGCTGTCGCAATCACGAACGCGGCTACGATGACCGGCATTCCGGTATTGGACAATACGCCTGCCAGCGCATCGCCAATCCCGCTGGCGCGGAGAACGCCACCGAACATACCGCCTGCACCCGTGACCAGAATGATGCCGCAGATTGGGCCTAATGCCCCATCACAGATTTTTTCCAGATGCTTACGACTGTGCTGACGGCTGAATACCATCAGGGCGAAGAAGACGGTAATCAGCAGCGCCACCGGCGTTTTACCGAGCATACGCAGGAAGTTGACCAGCGTATCGTCTTTCGCCACCCAACCCAGCACAATGGCGGTATTGAGGCCAGTTTCCAGGAAAATCAGCACCAGCGGCATCAGCAGAATGGTCAGCACCATACCGAATGAAGGCGGCTTGTGGTTGGGATCGGCTTCGACCGCACCGAGGAAAGAAGACGGCAGTTTAATGTCGAATTTTTTCCCGGCGTACAGACCGTACAGGTATGCGCCGAGGTACCAGGTTGGCAGGGCGATAATCAGGCCGACAATCACCAGCAGGCCAATGTTCGCGCCGAGCAGTTCAGCCGCGGCAACGGGGCCTGGATGTGGTGGAACCAGCGCGTGCATGACCGCAAACGCACCCGCTGCCGGGAAGGCATATTTCAGCGTAGAACCGCCAAACTGTTTGGCGACGCTGAAGATAATCGGCAGCATCACCACCAGACCGGCGTCGAAGAAGATAGGGAAGCCGAACAGCAGCGACGCCACACCCAGCGCGAACGGCGCGCGGTGCGCACCAAATTTGTTAATCAGCGTATCAGCCAGCACTTTTGCACCGCCGGAGACCTCCAGCAGTCGGCCAATCATCGCCCCCAGACCCACCAGCAGCGCAACGCCAGCCAGCGTACCGCCGAAGCCGGTCAGCAGCGTCGGCACCACTTTGTCGAAAGGCACTTTCGTCAGCAGTGCCACCACGATGCTGACCAGGGTTAAGGCTAAAAAGGCATGCACTTTGAAGCGCATGATCAAGACCAGCAACAGGGCGACTGCCCCTGCTGCGATGCCGAGCAGCGTACCGGCTCCCAATGCGTTCGTAACTTCTGTCATCTTTATATCCTCTGTAACGTGACAGCGAAAAGGGTAGTGATAGTCTGGCTTAATCCCTGCGTTTATCACTGATACCGGTAACATGATACTGGTAACATAGCGGGTGTTGTAAATATGCTTCGACACATTTATTAACACTTTGGGAGCCACTTCAAATATCCGAAAGAATTATCGATTTGGACAATATTTGTTCGATAAACGTGATCGATTTCAAATCTGGCATATTCTTGTTAAGCACCGCTGCGCCATCCGGCGCCAGCATGACCAGCAAGCAGGAGATCCCATGAGTGGTTACGACAAATTGACCCTAAAAGATGGCAGCACTCTCTATTTCAAAGATTGGGGGAGCGGGCAGCCCGTGGTATTCAGCCACGGCTGGCCTCTGACGGCGGATGCGTTTGAAGACCAGATGCTTTTTTTGGGCGAGAAAGGCTTCCGGGTGATAGCCCACGACAGGCGCGGTCACGGGCGATCCTCGCAATCATGGGACGGAAATAACATGGATCAGTATGCCGACGATCTGGCGGAACTCACGGCCCATCTTAATTTGAAGAATGCCGTACACGTCGGGCATTCCACCGGCGGTGGCGAAGTGGCGCGCTACATTGGCCGTCACGGTACAGCGCGGGTGGAAAAAGCGGTGCTGATCAGCGCGGTGACGCCAATTATGGTGAAAACTGATTTTAACCCCAACGGTGTGCCCATTGAGGTGTTCGACGGTATCCGTCAGGGCGTCGTGAACGATCGCGGCGCATTCTTCCATGAGCTGTCGATGGCGTTTTATGGCTATAACCGCTCAGGGGCAAGCGTCTCGGAAGCGGTGCGGGCGAGCTTTGCGGCGCAGGGGTTACAGGGCTCTATCAAAGGGCTTTATGACTGCATTAAAGCGTTTTCAGAAACCGATCTGCGGGAAGATTTAAAGCGCATGACCATCCCGACGCTGGTCATTCACGGTGATGACGATCAGATTGTGCCGTTCGAAACCTGTGGCAAAGTGGCGGCGGAAATTCTGCCGGACGCTGAGCTTAAGGTCTACAAAGGCGGCTCTCATGGCATCTGCACCACCCATAAACAGCAAATTAACGAAAATTTGCTGACGTTCCTCAAATCGTAATCACTCAGCCCGGTACGTGACGTGCCGGGCGTTCACATTTATCACCATCGGGTTACACTCTTCTTTTCCCCTTTTTCAGGGCCAGATGATGCCAGTGTCCCTCCTTCCAGCCGACCGCCGTTTCTTTGCTGATTTGCTCAGTGGGTTGGTGCTCAATCCACAGCGTCTGGGCCGCATATGGTTTGCCAGTTCGGCGAAATCACTGCCCGCAGGAGCGTTGTGTCTGGACATGCCGCGCCTTGAAATCGTGCTGCGCGGAGAATACGGCAATGCGCTGGATGAATCGCAGCATACGCTGGCTCAGGGCGAAATGTTGTTCATTCCACCGCGCGCCGCCAATCAGCCGATCTTTAGGCGTTCGGCGATGGTGCTAAGTATGGTTTTCGCCCCGGCGTGGACCGGGATGGCGTTTTACGACAGCCGCAATGACAACACGCCCGCGCCGCTGCGTAAGGTGGAGTTTGTGCATCAGCAGCACGGTGAAGGGGAGGCGATGCTGACTGCGCTGACGTTGCTCAGCCGTTCTCCGCTGGAGCAGCAAATTATCCAGCCGCTGATGTTAAGCTTTTTACATCTGTGTCGAAAAAGCACGGTCACGGAAATGAATGCCGTGCCGTCACGCACGCAGTTTCTCTATCAAAGTATCTGCAACTGGATCCAGGATAACTACGCCAGACCCCTGACGCGCGAAGACGTGGCGGCATTTTTCAATATCACGCCAAATCACTTGTCGCGACTGTTTAGCCAGCAGGGCACCATGAGTTTTGTCGATTATCTGCGCTGGGTGAGAATGGCGAAAGCGCGAATGATTTTGCAGAAATACCAGCTGTCGATTGGCGATGTGGCGCTGCGCTGTGGTTATCCGGATGGGGACTATTTCAGTCGATTGTTCCGGCGTCAGTTTGGGCTGACGCCGGGAGAGTACCGCGCACGCTTCCAGTAAGCGCGATTACAGGCTCAGCTCTTCGCTCAATAGCGTCAGAATTGCCTGCGCATCGGTGGCTTCCAGCAAAGACTGACGGAAGGTTTTGTTGACCAGCTTGCGCGCCAGCTGGGAAAAGACTTTCACATGGTTAATGCCTTCATGCTCGCCAAGCGTCAGCATAATCACCAGTTCAACGTCGCCCATATCCGACTGCCAGTCAGTCAGCGTCGGAAGCCGCGCGATGCTGATGCTGGAGTGGCGGATCCATGCCGACTTGGTGTGCGGGATCGCCACACCAAACCCTACGCCGGTAGTGACGATTTCTTCGCGCTGCCAGATATCCTCTTCCAGCTCGAGCGGATGCTCGGTGCGTCCGTTGATCGCCAGATTGCCGCACAGCAGCTGGATAATCTGCTCTTTGCACAAAGAACGGTCGGTGAACAGAATGTTCTCCAGTGCCAGCAGCGGACGTGCGTCATCCTCCAGTGTGAATTCGTGTAGCAAAGCTTCAATGTCCTCGGCGCTGCGACATTCACAGGCTTTGTTGGCCAGTTCGCGGCAGGCAGCGCTGTCGAGCTGGCGCAGCAGGCTTTTCACCCCTGGAATGCGCGGCCCGCTCATGCTCAGCTCATCCAGTTCCAGCCCGAGCAAAAGCGGAAGATAACGGCTTTCGCCGCCCAACTCGCCGCAAATGCCAACCCATTTTCCGTGTCGATGGGCGACGCTGACAATCTGGCGCAGCATCCGCAGGAACGACGGCGTTATTGGGTTGTACAGCGTCGACACACGGGGATTATTGCGATCCACGGCGTATAAATATTGCGTCATATCGTTGGAGCCGATGCTGAAGAAATCCACCTCGTCGCAGAAATGGTCGATGATGTAACACACCGACGGCACCTCAACCATGATCCCCAGTGGCAGGCTGGCGGCAAAGCGCAATCCCTCCGCCTGAAGTTCGGCTTTAACCTGCTGCAGTTGGCTTTTGATCCACAGGATTTGGTCGAGACTGTGTACCATCGGGATCATCAACTGCGCGTTTCCGTAAGCGCCCGCCCGCAGAATAGCCCGCAACTGGGTACGAATCAGCCCGGCAAATTCCGGGTAAATCCGCACCGCGCGGTAGCCGAGGAACGGGTTTTCCTCATGCGGAATGTTCAGATAGCTTAGTGGCTTATCGCCGCCGATATCCATGGTGCGGAAAATAACCGGTTTATCGCCCGCTGCCAGCAGCACTTGCTGATAGGCCTCAAATTGTTCCTGCTCATCCGGCGGGGTTTGGCGGTCCATGTACAGCATTTCACTGCGAAACAGGCCCACGCCTTCCGCACCGTTACTGAATGCGCCTGGCGCTTCCAGCGCGCTGCCAATGTTGGCGGCCACTTCGATGCGCTGTCCATCGCGTGACAGCGCAGTTAACGCGGCGTCCTGCGTCTGGCGCGCCATGCGTTTGTCGTCGAGTTCCTGTGCGAGGGAGTAATAGCCCATTACCGCGTCGTCCGGTTCCGGAACCAGCACACCACACTGTCCGTCGAGCACCGCCTGGCGATGCTCAAGCCCGCTGAGTTCCGCCATGCTAAAGCCGTTGAGTACCGGGATGGACGAGGCGCGGGCAAGGATCAATGTGTGCGAGGTGCGACCGGTTTTCTCCAGCACCATTCCTTTGAGCTGCGTCAGGTCAAGGCCGAGAAACTGACTGGGCGTTAAATCTTCCGCCACCAGAATGGTCGGCTGGGTCAGGTGCAGTACGTCCTGATTGCGCTGTTGCGGCCAGGTGATGTGCAGTAAGCGCTCGCTGATATCGCGAATGTCACTGGCGCGCTCACGCAGATAATCGCTGCTCGATGCCAGTAGTTTGTCGCAAATAGCGTCCATGTTATCGATAATCGCCGCCGCCAGGCCCTGCTTATTGTCACGCATAATACGGCGGATATTGCTGGCAAACTCTTCATCCTGAATCAGCGATAAATGGGCGCTGAGAATAGTTTTGCTTTCGCCGCCGAGCACCCGCAGTTGCTGGTTCAGGCTGTCGGCGAGTTCCGCCAGGCTGTGCTCCAGTCGGGTCATGTCTTCCGGGCTTGCCGCAATAGCGCGGTAGCCATCGAGGCTGTCACTGCGCCAGAGGTTGATTTCCCCAAATCCGATGCCGCTTGCAAGTACGTTGCCGGTCAGTAAACGTGGATTCAGGCGCGAAAGCGAACGCGGTAGCGGGTGCGCTGTAGGCGAGGCCACGGCGGGCAGCACGCTATCGCTGTCGATAAAGTGCTGTTCGAGATAAATTTCCAGCGCACGGCGGGCCGGTTCTTCATCGCTGCCGCTGATTTCCAGTGAGCAGCTGTCGTTGAATAATGTGCCGGTGCTGACCAGCGCCAGTGAGCTTTTGCCGTCGGCGTGAGTGCTCAGACGGTGGTTGATAAAGCGAATATCGCTTTGCCATGCACTACATTGTTCCTTCAGCGCCCAGGCCGGGCGAGCATGCAGGCCGTTGGGCAACGGACAGAGAAAATCGAGAGTCAGCATAGCGGTTCCTGTAAGCGCAAAATCAGCATCTGAAATCCATCAGACGAGAAACGGTTTTGGCGTTGATATCGTGAAGCAGCGCCACCAGCAGCTGGTGGGTGAGGTCAATGTCTCCGGCGTCGGCAATGGAGGCGGCGCAGTGGCCGTGGCGGGTTGGCGGGCCGAGCACCACCGTTGGAATGCCGTTGCCGCAAAGATGCACCGCGCCGCCGTCGGTACCGCCGTTGCTGAACATATCCCGTTGCAGGGAAATGGCCTGCTGCGCAGCCGTGTCTTCTACCCAGCCGGTGAGTTTCGGTGGCGCAATCAGCGTTTTATCGTACATCACCAGCATCGGGCCTTCGCCAATCTGGCGATGGTTGTCGCTGCCGTAATCAAAGTTTTTCGCCCAGCAGGCGGTGTCGAGTATCAGCGCAAGATCGGGTTGAAGTTTGCGGGTGGCGGTTTGCCCGCCACGCAGGCCAACCTCTTCGCTTGAGCTTGCGACCAGCCACACTTCGGCATTCAGCGGCGTGGAATGTAACTCGCGCAGCAGCGTAATCAACAGATAACAGCCGAGGCGATCGTCGAAGGCTTTGCCCATTACGCGGTTGTGCGGCAATTCGCTAAACGGTGTGGCGAATGTGACGCGATCGCCAGGTTCCACGCCTGCTTCGACCACTTCGTCTGCGCTGCAGGCCCCTATATCGACGCGCAGTTTTGCCACATCGTTTCCGTAACGCTCGCCATCCAGTAGCCCGTTGATTTTGCCGCCGCTGCGGGTGGTTATCCTTACCGGCTGCAGTTCACGCGCGGTCATGCGCACATTGCCAATGGGGATAACGTCGATAGCGCCGGTCGATGAAATGCTGCGCACCATAAAGCCCACTTCATCCATGTGCGCGCAGACCATGACCTTCGGGCCGTGGCTTTCGTTCAGGCGGATAAGCACTGAACCGAGTCCGTCAAACTGCACTTCTTTACCCAATGCGTCAGCTTCGCGCAGCAGAATTTGTCGGACTTCCTGTTCGGAAGCGGCGATGGCATCGGCTTCACTTAGCGCTTTCAGTAACGCGAAATCCATTACGCTTCTCCTGTCATTAGCAGCGTTTTCGGGGTGTGATACAGCACTTCCGCACCGTCCTCGGTGACCAGCACTACGTCTTCAATGCGTACGCCGCCTTCGCCTTCCAGGTAAATGCCCGGTTCAATGGTGAGCAGCATTCCGGGGCGCAGCAGGGTGGTGTCGGTCGGCGAAAAGCGTGGATTTTCATGCACGTCAATGCCGATTGCGTGTCCGGTGTTGTGACCAAATTTCGGCCCGTAGCCTGCTTGGGTAATGTGTTCCCGGGCGGTGGCGTCGACGGTCTGACACGCGACACCCGGACGCACGGCGGCAATGGCCGCCAGTTGCGCCTCAAGCACCGTCTGGTACACCGCGTACAGCGGTGACGTTTCCACGTTGAAATAACGGCCCGCGACCAGAAAGGTGCGGGTCATGTCGGAACAATATCCCTGGTATTGGGCGCCAAAATCGAGCGTCACCAGTTCGCCGGCCACGATGATTTTCTCGGACGCTTTGCCGTGAGGAAGCGCGCCGCGAGGGCCACTGGCAACGATAGTATCGAACGAGGGTTTCTCCGCCCCTTGTTGTTTCATAAACCATTCCAGCTCGGCGGCGACTTCGCGTTCCCGCATACCGGGCTGGATAAAACGACGGATATGGCTGGCAGTGGCGTCTGCAATGCGACAGGCCTCGCGAATCGTTGCGATTTCCTCAGCGGTTTTTACCTGCCGCAGCGTATCAGGCGACACACTAACCAGCGTCGTGCCCAGCGAATCATGCCATTCGCTCGCCGTTTGCCAACTGACCTGTTCACCTTCAAAACCGATGCGCTGCAACCCTTCTTCTTCCGCAATTTGATTGACGATGGCGCTCATCGGGCGACCGCTTTCCAGCCGGTGTAGTTGGTAGCCGTGAGTGCGGGTGACGACGTCGCTGTAGTAGCGAAAATCCACCAAAATGTGCGCGTGTCGCCGGGTCACCAGCACGTAGCCCGAACCGCTCGAAAAGCCCAGATGCGCGAGCTTGTTTTGGCGTGACGAGAGGAGCAACGCGTCTATCCGTTGATGTGTCATCCAGTCACGTATCGCCGACAGTAAAGCCATATCCGTTTTCCTCTTACATCGCGTCGATGGCCAGCTTGCCACGTTTGTGCAGGCTGTTGCGGATAAGTACCACCAGCAAGGCGGTGATCACCGCGCCGACCGCAATACTCAGCATATAGGCACTGAGGTTGGTCACCAGCGGCCACGCCCAGATGGCTGATTCCGGGAACCATTGCACCGCGCCGAGCGCCGAAGCAGTCATTGCACCTGCGATGGCTCCAGTCATATAGGCGGGCAGGGTGGCGATTGGGTTTTCCAGCAGGAACGGAATTGCACCTTCACTGATGCCCATAAAAGCGAGGAACATCGCGGTTTTACCCTGCGGATAAAGCTGCGGGCTGAACAGGCGTTTGCCGGTCAGACGGCGGTCAATCAACGTGGCAAGGCCCAGACCAATCGGCGGGATCACAATCGCCACCGCGCGGGAGGTGATCGGCAGCACGTGGTCGGTGGTGAAACCGAGCGCCACAAATCCGGCCGCTTTATTAATCGGACCGCCGAGGTCAATGGCCGTGGCCGCCGCCATGCCGATGGCGTACATCATTGAGCCAGCCTGACCTGCCGCCAGCAGCAGCGTACGCATACCGCCGTTCAGCCAGCCACCAATCGGGGTGATGACGTAATACATCGCCAGCATCACGAACAGCGCGGAGAGGATTGGAATTAAGAAGGTACTTTTGAACGCCAGCAGATACTGCGGCACGGCGATTCGGGCGTTCAACCATTTCACCAGATACCCGGCGGCGATAGCGATAATCAGTGCGCCGATAAAGGTCGATGGCACCGGTTTGCTGGCCAGCCAGCTCAGTTTTTCCGGGTCGAAATTCAGCACCAGCGTCGGCTGAGTGGCAACCAGTCCACCGATAAAGCCCGCCGGAAACGCCAGCTTGCCGCCGATGGAGTTCGCCACAAAGGCGGAAAACATCGGGATGGCGAAGCTGAACAGCAGCCCGCCGAACGATTCCGTCAGGTAACCGAACTTCAGCACCGACAGATTAAACCCGGTGAATTTGCCGGAATTCAGCGCGTCCATAATCCCGGTGTCCGGCGGAATTTCCAGCCAGACGTAAGCAATCAGCTGCGAAATGGCGAGAATAACCCCGCCCATGATAAGCGTCGGCACCATGCGGGAAATGCCCGACATAATATGCTGAGGGAGTTCTTTCCAGAAGGAAGAGCCCGATTCTACGGGCGTTGTTGCCAGTGCAATGGTCTCGCCGTCAGACGAGACAGGACGAATGGCGCTGCGTTTTTTTATTGCCATTTCACACACCCTTGCTGTTGAGGATTATTGTTGCTCGGCGGCTATCAGCTCTTCGATTTCTTTCAGGGTGCCCGCGGCATTTTTAATGGCGTCCTGGAGGGAAATCTCATATACGTCGCGCGTTTCAAAGCGCTCGTTGTCTTCCGGGGTAATAGCGATGGCGTGAATGATGATATCGGCGGTGGCGATATCCTGCGCCGTCAGCCGGTTCTGGATGCCATCGGCCCCCTGGGTTTCAATCTTGACCTCGTAACCGGCTTCGGTTGCGGCATCTTCCAGCGCCTGCGCCGCCATAAAGGTGTGGGCCAGTCCCATCGGACAGGCACAAAGTGCAATCAGTTTCTTCGCCATGGTGAACTCCATTTATTAAAGTCGGAACTGATTATGCTCAGAGCCTTCTGGGTTCCGTTACCAGACAAATAATGCATTTTCTGGATTTTTGATGCGCGAGCGGGGAAATGTGATGCGTGTCCGCTTATAAGCAAAATCGATGGAATAAGACGAAGGATTAACGTGCTGAAAGCTAAAAGGAGAAGGGGAGAGTACGGGTGGTGAAGCGAGCCGGGCAAACATGCAATGCCCGGCGTCGAGGTTAGTTTCCGGCTTTATCAATCACGAACTGAGAACCGCAGTTGCCCGGATGCGGCTGTGGCAGCAGCGAGCCTTCTGACAGCGGTGCATTGATGGCGCTGGATTTGATAGCAATCTGCATTTCGGTCAGGTAGGCCGGTTTGCCGTTGCAGGTTAGCTTGAACGCTTTCACACCTTCTTTGCCATAGCTTTTGGCCACGGCGGCGTTGAAGTCACTCCGGCTGACGGTTTTGCCGTAGTGTTGCGCGAGGAAAGAGCCTAAAGCGCCCTGCTTGATCTCGCCATTCAGGCGCACCATGGTGCCGAAATAGGCATCCGGATCGAAGCCAAAGCAGACGCCGTGCTTGGCGTATTCATAGCGTTCCAGACACGAGCCGCCGCCGCTGCCTGGCATCACATTGTTCAGCTTGTTGGCCATTTCCAGCGAGAGGCCCGTTTCTGCCGCCGAGCATTTCCGGTTACCACGGACTTCGGGCATGTTCGGCTCCGGGCGCGTCGCACAGCCGAAACGCATCCAGCGACGATTGTCCACGCCACGGGCGGCGATGGATTTAGGCAGGCTCGGCCACAGGCCGTGCACCGTCAGATAATTTGTTTTATCGGCCACTTCTTTCTGGGTCCGGCATTCGCTCGGTTCGTTACGGTGATTATCCTGCATGCTCTGGCAAAAGCCGGTTTGCCAGGAGAGCGCCAGCACATAGCTGTCGAAATCAGGGTACTTTGCAGGTTGTAACGGCATGCTGTCTGCGGCCAGCACAGGGAGGCTGATCGCAGCCAGCATGGGCAGCATTTTCCATAAGCTTTTCATAGGAGGGTCCGTGGGTAATTGAAACGCCGAATACCTTCTATTTAATCATAAAAATGCCAATCAGGTTTAATTGACTGGCATTGTGATAGCGACTGTGAGCACTGAAAAATCATTTAGCTCCACATGGCGAGGATCGGCCAGCCAACCAACAGGAGCATGGAGATATAAATTACCCCGAAAATCGCCCCCAGCCGCCAGTAATCTTTCGACTTTACGTAGCCGCAGCCGTAGATGATGACGCCGGGTCCGGTGGCGTACGGCGTCAGGCAGCCCATGATACCAATCGACAGCACCAGCAGAATGCACAGATGTTCCATCGGTACGCCCGGAATGCCTTTCCCGATGGCCAGAATCACTGGCAGCATGGTGGCGGTATGCGCTGAGAGGCTGGCAAACAGGTAGTGTGCAAAATAGAACACCAGCACCAGCACCACGACTGTGGCGTTCGGCGAGAACCCTTCCAGATGAATGCTCATGGTATCGGCAAACCATTTGATGAAACCGGAACGGGTCAGGCCGTTGGCCATGACCACCAGCGTCGAAAGGTTCACCAGCGTGTTCCACGCCCCGGTGTATTTGGTGACCTCTTTCCACGGCACCACGTGTAGCGCCAACATCAGCGACACCGCCAGCAGGCCAACGGCGGTGGCTTCAATGTATTCCCCGCCAAACACCCACAGCCCCAGACTCAGGATCACCAGGCCAATCAGGGTTTTCTCTTTGCGGGTCAGGGCGCCCATTTCACGCAGCGCGTTGGCCGCCCAGCCCGAGACTTCCTCGCTGTGCGTCACTTCCGGTTTATACAGCACATACGACAGCCACGGCGCCACCACCAGCAGAATCAGCCCTACCGGTAAAAAGCTCAGAAACCATTGCAGCCAGCTGATGTTCACTCCGGCGATTTTGTTGACGAATTCCAGCCCTAGCACGTTGGGTGCCGCGCCGGTCACGAACATCGAGGAACTCAGGCTGGTACTGATAACCATCATCCACATCAGATACCCGCCGATGCGCCGCGACGATTTATCGTTGGGGAATGACTGGAACAGCGGCGGCAGGTTTTTAATCACCGGGAAAACGGTGCCGCCGGTGCGGGCGGTATTCGACGGCGTAAACGGGGCCAGAAGAATATCGATGATAACGATCGCATAGCCGAGTGTCAGGGTTCGTTTGCCCATAAACTTGACCATAAACAGCGCGATACGACGTCCCAGCCCGGTGACTTCATAACCCAGTGCAAAAATGAACGCCCCGAACACCAACCAGACGGTGGTGCTGGAGAAGCCCGCCAGCCCCCATTTCAATGCCTGCGAGCTGGCTTCAAAATCGGGGTTGGCCAGTTCCGAGGCGTCAAACAGCAAAAACTGATTGCCGATAACGCAAAGGGTGACAGCGATAAAGCTGATGGCAGTTGCCGGAATGGGTTCGAGGATCATGCCGACAATCATCGCCACAAACACCGCGAAATAGTGCCACGCCTGCGGCGGCATCCCGTCGGGAACCGGTATTAAGAACAGCACCAGCATCACGAGCAGCGGCGCAATTAACTTCCATATCTTATCTTTTGTAATCGACATAACCGATTCTCCGGTAAGCATTTTTTATGTAAGGGCGACGCCGAACCTCAGGTTGATTCCTTCACCTGAAGCACATTGTCGATAACAGATCCGTCGCGATAGCGAACCACGGCCACCACCTTGTCGGTCACTTCTATGGGGCGTGGATCGCCGGTGAGCAGCCGGGCGCGCTGTCGAAGCTTGGCGATGGGCACAATGGGAATGCCCGCAGTAAACAGGCGCTCAGTAAGTTCAGGTCGTGCTGGATTCACGGCGATGCCGTGGTCGGTCACCAGAATGTCCACGCTGGAACCCGGTGTGACGCAAGTGATGACCTTGTCGACCAGAGTTGGAATGCGCCCGCGTACCAGTGGGGCGACGATAATCGCCAGCGCAGCACCGGCGGCGGTATCGCAATGTCCGCCGGACGCGCCGCGCAGAACGCCGTCGGAGCCGGTCAGCACGTTGACGTTAAACTGCGTGTCGATTTCCAGCGCGCTCAGCACCACCACGTCGAGCCGGTTGACCGACGCGCCTTTCGAATCGCCATTGGCATACTGGTTGGCGCTGATTTCGCGATGACCGGGATTACGGGCCAGTGAATCTGCGGCGGTGCGGTCAAAGCTTTGCACGTCGAGCAGCGTGGTGATGAAGCCTTTTTCGTGCAGGTCGACAATCGAGGCGGTGATACCACCCAGCGCGAACGAAGCGTGCACGTTCTGGCGGCGCATTTTGTCGTGCAGGAAACGCGTGACCGCTAAAGATGCTCCACCGGTGCCGGTTTGCAGGGAGAAACCGTCCTTGAAATAACCGGATTCAGCAATGACGTCGGCGGCGCGGCGGGCAATTAGCAGCTCGCGTGGGTTAGTCGTCAGGCGGGTCGCACCGGCACCGATTTTTTCCGCATCCCCCACGCGTTCGACCTGCACGATCAAATTCACTTCGTCCTGGGAAATGCTCGCCGGATAGTGGGGATATGGCCGCAGTGCTTCGGTCAGCAGAACCACGCAATCAGCGTGGGCGGCATCGACTTTGGCGTAGCCCAGCGAGCCACAGTTGGCGGGGCCGCTGGTGCCGTTGGCGTTACCAAAATCATCGCAAGCGGGTACGCCGAGAAACGCCACGTCGATGTGCAGTTCTCCGCTTTGAACCAGCTGCACGCGCCCGCCGTGGGAGTGGATCTGCACCGGTTCATCGAGCAGCCCGTGGGAAATAGCGTCGGCCAAGGGACCCCGCAGGCCAGAGGTGTAGATTTTCGAAACGATGCCGTGACGAATGTGTTCCACCAGCGGCGCATGGCAGTCGCTGAGCGAACTGGAAGCCAGCGTCAGGTTTTTAATCCCGAGCCGGGCGATGGCGTCCATTACCTGATTGACGGTGAGATCCCCGCCGCGAAAGGCGTGGTGAAACGAGACGGTCATGCCGTCACGCAGGCCGCTGCGGCGAATGGCCTCTTCCAGCGAGGCGCAAAGTTTCGGCTGTGTGATTTCAGTCATGAGTATTCCTTATTCTTCTCGAAGGCCGGAAAGGGCGACGCGCGAGAGCACCACGCGGGCACGCTCGATAATCGGCTGGTCGACCATTTTCCCGTTCAGCGACACTACGCCGCGACCTTCCCGGGCGGAGGCTTCAGCGGCGTCGATAACCAGGCGGGCGTGATCCACTTCCTGCTGCGTCGGCGCGAACAGGTTGTGCAACAGATCAATCTGGCGCGGGTTGATTAACGATTTGCCATCGAAGCCGAGCTGTTTGATGTGAGCGGCTTCGTGCAGGAATCCGGCGTCGTTATTGGCATCGGAATAAACGGTATCGAACGCCTGAATACCGGCGGCGCGCGCGGCCTGCAAAATGGCACAGCGAGCAAACAGCAGTTCAGTTCCTTCCGCTGAACGTTCGGTTCGCAGATTGCGCACGTAGTCTTCGGCACCCAGCGCAATGCCGATCAGTCGCGGAGAGGAGAAAGCGATGGCGGTGGCCTGAGTTATTCCCAGGGGCGACTCGATGGCGGCCAAAAGACCGGTGCTGCCCGGTTCGCGCCCGCATTCACACTCAATGCGCAGAATTTCCGCTTCAATATCCAGCACATCCTGCGGGGTGTCGGTTTTCGGTAAGCGCACGATATCCGCCCCGCCACGCACGACCGCATTCAAATCCTGCAAGCCGTATTCTGAATCGAGTGCGTTCACGCGCACGATAGTTTCAACCTCCTGATATAGCGGGTGCTGCAAGGCGTGAAATACCAGGCGGCGCGCGGCATCTTTTTCGCGCAGGGCGACGGAGTCTTCCAGGTCAAACATCAGTGCGTCAGCCGGATAGATAAATGCGTTGCTGACCATGGCGGCGTTAGCGCCAGGCACGAACAGCATGCTGCGGCGGGTGCGCTGTTTTCGTTGGCTCAAGGAGAGGGTCATCATTGGGCACGCTCCCAGGGCAGGGCGGTGACGTCACTGGCGCGCACTAACACCGTTTCCAGTCGGGCGCGGATCACGCAGTCCAGTGCGCCTTTGTCGTCGAGAGTCAGCTGTACGCCGCGCACGCTGTAGCGCGCCAGCGTTTCCAGCACCGTGGCGCGAATGGCGTCGCCAAACTGCTTCTCTACGCTGCTGTGGATTTGCAGGTCGATGTCCTGTGACTCAAGCGGCGCGATGCGGATCATCACATCGCCCGACTCCAGCGTGCCTGCAACGGCGGGTTGGGTTATTTTCATTTTTCACCTGTAACCAGTTCGGGAAGATTCTGTGAGGCGGTCGGGCGCGGGGCGGAGAACGCCCGCAGCCAGGCCAGCGTGTCGGCGGGCACCAGCGGGGCGATGGCGTCAAATTCTTTTTTGACTAACAGTTTGCGCACCCGCGAGGCGGAGATCGGCTCATCGCCGTAGCGCAGCCGTTCGATTTCCACCAGTTCAATGGGCGGAGCGGCCAGTTCCGGGGTTTGCAGCCAGTGGCGCATATCGCAGTTGTACTGTGCGGTGACCTGGCAGAAGGGTTCGGTGCCAACAAAGCGATGCGTAATGCCGAGCGCCGGCGCCAGATGCTGGCGGAAAATTTTGAGGTCGATTTCGGTGTAGCAGTGGTTAATCACCGCCTGCTCTTTGATGAAATAGCACGGGAACGTCGCCCTGGAGATGATGTAGTCCGAGCCCTGATGCACCGTCAGGCGGGGAATATCCCGCGTTCCGGCCCGCACTAATGCCAGTCGGTCGGCATAGGGAAAGCGCGAGGTGTCTTCTTTGACCAGAAATAGATGCAGCCAGTCGCACTGCGCGGCTGCTTTTTCCACCAGATAACGATGCCCGTTGGTAAAAGGATTGGCGTTCATTACGATGCTGCCAATATTATTTCCCGAACGACGGAAGGGTGAAAGTTCCTGGGCATAACGGCTAATACGAGTGGCACTATTTTCCATTAGCACCATCAGGCCTGGCACGCGGGTCAGGGGGTAAAATCCGCACTGGGAAAACAAGGCTTCGTTTTCTATTTTTGTATAAAGGAAAAGATGCGGGCGATTTAATTCATAGGCGAGTTGTATAAGTTCTGTGGCTAATGTCAGCGCCAGACCTTCGCCCCGCACTGATTCACAGATAGCCACGCATTTAATAATATTTCCGGCGAGCCCACCGCAGGCAATCATTGTGCCGTTGCGGGTGGCGGTGATAAATATTTCAACCGTGGTATCGATGTTCAGCGAATTATCATGGAGAAATTGGGTGATAACGGCGACTTTATTATTCTCCGCACGCCTGACCCGGGTGAATACGGTATTGCTGAACATAGGTCGATCCTGTCTCTGCTGACGTTTCTCAGATTTAGAAAGGATCGTAAAGAGGAATGACGACGGGAGATATGAACTGATTCACAAACGGTTTTGTGGTTTTAATGGGTTTAATTAATTTGCGGAAATACGCGACAGAAATAATTATTTTGTTTACATCAAGGAAAAATAAAATAAACAAGCTGGTTACAATTGGGCGTCGGGAAGCGAAATAAAAAAGGGAAGCCGTGGCTTCCCCTGATAATACGTTCACGCGCGGAATTAGCCTGCGACGACGCTCGCAGAAGCGACCATCAGTTCGGTGGCAATAATCACCACCACCAGACCGACCAGCACAGGCACGGAGGTGCGTTTCACCACTTCAAACGGCGAAATTTTTGCCATCCCGGAAACCGCGACAACCACTCCGGATACCGGTGAAATGGTACGGCCGAGGTTGGAGGCTTGCAGCATTGGAATCGACAGGTATGCCGGGTTGATGCCGGAGCTGTGCGCCAGTTTCGGGATCATTTCGACGAAGGCGTAGAACGGTGCATTCCCGGAACCGGTCGTCATCGCCGCTAGCATCGTCAGGATCACCAGGACCAGCATCAGAATGATACTGGCAGAGCCGAACGAGGTGGCGATGGAAATCAGGCTGTCGATAAAGCCGATGGTGCTAAGACCCTGAGCAAAGACGCCTGCCGCGACCAGCAGCATGACCACGCCTGCAAAGGCGTCGGCCATCCCGCGATAGGCCACTTCCAGTCCGGAGAAGACTTTCTGAGTGTTAAAGCCGCGGAAGAATTCAAGGATCGCGGCCAGCAGCATACAGATAACCAGAATGGTGATGATGTGCAGCTCCGGGCCCCATTTGCCGTCAAAAATCAGCACGCCGATAATCGGAGTGAATGGCAAAATGGCGTAGAACGATGGCGCATTGGTGGTGATTTCGCTGACGTCGAGCATCTCGTGGGAAATGTTCTCTTTCTTATCGAGATAGCGCTGCCAGAAGAAATGCGCCACGGCCATACAGACAATCGCCGCAATCGAAATCGGCAGGGTCGTTTTGAAGGCAAAGTCGATCAGCGGCATTTCGGCCGCTTTTGCAGCCAGCACCACGTCACCGGAGGTGGGTGAAAGAATGATTGCTGCCGGTGAGGCGCAGATAGCCGCCGCCGCGCCGCGACTGATACCGACGTTCACCATCACCGGGAACAGCGTACCCATCAGCAGTACGCCGAGGCCGGTGGCAGAAGAAACCGCCAGCGACATCAGACATGCCACGAAATAAGCGGCAATCATCAGGATGTACGGCGAGTTAATGTAGCGCAGCGGCTTGGAGGTGAGTTTCACCACCATGTCGTTGGCACCGATGTGGGTCATATAGGCTGCAAAACCGCACAGCATCATAATCATCATGCCGAGGTCGCCACCGCGGCTCATCAGCAGGATTTTTATATATTCGACAATATCGGTGGCGGAGTAGCCGGTGCTGCTGGCGCTGGCCGGCAGGATTTTATGGCCCATCAGGGCGCTGGCAATTAACAGAGCCAGGCCGCCGACAAACAGCACGCCCGTTGCGGAATAGCCTTTAATGATATAGCGAGCGACACCCGCAATGACGACCACTCCGATAAGGAGCTCAAACAACGTTAGCATGATGGATTCCTGTCTTCCTGATGCCCAAAGAAAATTCTGTCAAAAATGTTTTCAAAAAAAGAAGTCTGAAAATGTGCCCAATTAACGGTCAAAACTTACTGACGAAAATCAATAAACCGACAACCATGGTCTTCCTTGAAGCCAAACCAAATCGGCTATCACATTATATATATTTATTTGATGAATGTTTGTGTTCTGTTGATACGAAAATGAAGCAAAAAAGTTAATCAAAATCAGCAGCTTCAGCCCGAAGTGTAAAAAGTTTAAAAATCGCTATCGATGATAATTTTCTGCTGGGTATACTCAGGCCACTTTTTCTCTTCGGCACTGATGATGAACGCTCAATGGACTTATCGCCTGCGTTTCTTCCGGCGGCATCTTGCGATGCTGCTGGTGGCGTTTGGCGTGCTTGTTCTGCAAAGCCAGCTGGCGCTGGCCTCTCATCAGTGTGACCTGAATCCGCTGGGTGACAGCGCGATGCTCCAACATGTGGAGCATCAGAGCATGTCGTCGGTGATGATGAAAACGCCGCTGTGCGAAAAACACTGCGTGCCGGACAACGTCCAAAAAACCGGCGATCATCCGCCCGTCATCGCGCTGCCGACCACCGTCGCCCTGGCGGTCATCGAAACCCCGTGCCCGTCAGTCTCCCGCTCTGACTGGACTCTCACTCCGCCCGCCGCAGGCCCCCCGGCAACGATCCGTTTTTGCCGGTTCAGAGAATAAACACTCCCGATAACTCGCTTAATTTTCAACTTATTAACGATTATCTGGAGAACACCATGAAATTTCCGCTTTCTACTGCGCTGTTAGGCGCGCTGCTCGTCTTCGTCTCTTCCCCGGCGCAGGCCGCTGATTCCGTTTTCGCTGTTAACCAGGCCGTCCCGGCCCCGGTGTATCACGTGAAAGGCGTTATCAAATCCATTTCCCCTCATGCCCTGACGCTGTCCCATGACGCGGTGCCCGAACTGCAATGGCCGCCCATGACCATGCCGTTTGCGTTGGCGAAAAATCTTGAGCTGCCAGCGCTCAGCGTCAATGACCCGGTGGATTTCGACGTCAGTTTACTTGATGGCCGCTACGAAATTATCGCGCTGACCGTTCGTCACTAAGCCGGGGAAATCCATGAACAAACCAACGTTGAGCCTGTGGCTCGGCGGGGTGCTGTTCGCGCTCGTTCACGCGTCTGCTTATGCAGAAACGTGGACGCTCGCCCAGACCCTGACCGCCGCACGCAATTATTCCGCCGAGCTTTCGGCCAGTCGTAATGAGGCCAAAGCGCTCGAATCGATGGCCGATTCGGCCCGCGAATTGCCTGATCCGAAGCTGAAATTTGGTATTGAAAACGTTCCGGTGCAGGGCAATAACGATGCCCGATTTACCCGGGAAGGCATGACCATGCAGAAGATAGGCATCATGCAGCGCTACGTCAGCGAAGAGAAACGCGACCGCAAAGCGCAAACGCTACAGGCGCAGTCGCAAAGTGTGAATGCCCAGGCGCAAACCTTGCTGGCTAATCTCCAGCGCGACACCGCACAGGCGTGGCTGGACTTGACGCTCTCCGAACAGGCGCTGAAAGCGGCCCGCAGGCTGGTTAACGAAACTGAGCGCCAGCTGAGTGTGCAGAAATCCAGCGTAGGGGCGGGGTCGTCGACGGCTGACAGCGTGCTGACGCTGCGGGTTGGCCTGATTGCGATGCGCGACAAAGTGACCGTCGCGGAACGTGATGTGCGTCTGGCGCAGGCGCGATTATTGCAGCTAACCGGCGAACAGGTGAGCGGCGTCAGCGGGCCAATGCCCGCGTGGCAGCGGCTTCCCGCCGATGAAGCCAGTCTGAATGAAGGGATCGCCCTGCATCCGGAAGTGATTGCGGCGGCGCGGCAGGCGAATACCGCTAAAGCGCGTTCCTCGGAATCAGCGATTGCGGCGATCCCGGATGTGGATGTGGAGGTCTATTACGCGCACCGCTCTGAGGATTACGACGACATGGCCGGGGTGATGTTTACCGTCGATTTGCCGCTGTTCCAGTCAAAACGTCAGGACAAAGACCACGCGGCCGACGTCTCGCGCACCCTACAGGCGAACGACCAACTGGCGCTGACCACCCGTGCCCATGCGGCCCAGCTCAGCACGCTGATTGCCGAATATCAGGCGGCGCAAACCCTGTGGTTACGCCAGCGCGACGACGTTCTGCCGTTGCAGCAACAGCGGGTGAAACTGCTGAATGCCCAGTATCGTGCCGGCCAATCGGACCTGACCGCGCTGCTGGCTGCCCGTCGTGATCTGCTCGATACCACGCTTGCCGCAAATCTTGCGGCAAAAACCGTGGCCCGTAGCTGGGCCGCGATCCACTTCCTGATCCCCCAGGAGACTGCTCAGTGAAAAAAATTATTCTGACGACGCTGGCCGTTGCCATTCTGGCGGCGACAAGTGGTTATTACGCCGGTTCGCATGGATCGACTCAACCTGTCGACACCGCAAAAGCGGCGCGCAAAGTGCTCTACTGGTATGACCCTATGGTGCCAGGGCAACGTTTTGATAAACCGGGAAAATCCCCGTTTATGGATATGCAGCTGGTGCCGCGCTATGCCGATGAAGGCCAGACGCAAACCGGGGTGAGCATCAGCCCACAACAGCAGCAGAATCTGGGCATGGTGATACAAACCGCACAGATGCGCAGCCTGGCACCGGCGTTTCAGGCGTGGGCGACGGTCACCACCGACGAACGCAGCCTGCAAACTATTCCATCACCCGCCAATGGCGTGGTTGAAAAGCTATTCGTTCGCGCCCCGCAGCAGTGGGTGAAGGCCGGTGAACCGCTGGCGCGATTGTGGATCCCGACGTGGACCACTGCGCAGCAGGAGTATCTGGCGGTGCGCCAGTTGGGCGATGCGGCCCTGACGCGTGCGGCTCGCGAACGGCTGGCGCTGCAGTTTATGCCAGAGTCTGTCGTGCGCCAGGTTGAACGCAGCGGGCAGCCGCAAACGCGGCTCACATTACACGCCGAAAAGGCAAGCTACGTGGCGAAACTTGATACCCGTGAAGGCGCGCAGGTGACTGCCACTGCGCCGCTGTTTGAATTAGCGAGTCTCGATCCGGTGTGGCTGGTAGTGGATTACCCGCAAAGTCAGGCCGCCTCGCTGGCGGTCGGCAGCGATGTGACCGCCTCGTCCGACAGCTGGCCTGGCGACGTTTTCCACGGCCGCGTTAGCGAGTTGCTCCCACAGCTGGAAACCACGACCCGTACCCTGAAAGCGCGCATCGTGTTGGATAACCCGCAGCAGAAGCTGAAGCCGGGAATGTATCTGCGCGTTGCGCTGGCGCAGAAACGAGCTTCCGCGCCGTTGCTGGCAGTTCCGGAAGAGGCACTGATCGCCACCGGCAGCAGTAATCGAGTGATTGTTGCCACTGGAGAAGGGCATTTCCAGGCGGTGAACGTCACGCCGGGCCTGAGTGCCGATGGCTGGACCGAAATCCGCCGCGGTCTGAAAGCAGGCGATCGGGTGGTGACTTCCGGTCAATTCCTGATTGATTCAGAAGCCAGCCTGCGCAGCGCGCTTCCGACTGCGCCTGCCGATGAGCACGCCCATCACAGCGTGGAGGCAGGACAATGATTGCAGCTGTTATTCGTGGTGCTTTACGCAACCGTCTGCTGGTGATTATGGCGGCGATTGGCATGGCGGTCTGGGGCGTGTGGTCGGTGCAGCGCGCGCCGCTCGATGCCTTGCCTGACCTTTCGGACGTACAGGTTATTGTGCGCGCCAGCTACCCGGGAAAAGCGCCTCAGGTGATTGAGGATCAGGTCACCTGGCCGTTGACGACGACCATGCTATCGGTACCGGGCGCAAAAACCGTGCGCGGCTTTTCGATGTTTGGTGACGCCTACGTGTACGTGTTGTTTGAAGACGGCACCGATCTGTATTGGGCGCGTTCACGGGTACTGGAATATTTAAGTCAGATCCAGTCACAACTGCCAGAGGGCGTGAAGGCAGAACTGGGGCCGGATGCCACCGGCGTGGGCTGGATTTATGAATATGCGTTGGTTGATAAGAGCGGCAAACACAGCCTCGCGGACCTGCGCGCGCTTCAGGACTGGACGCTGAAGTACGAACTGAAAACGGTGCCGAATGTATCCGAAGTCGCCAGCGTCGGCGGCATGGTGCGTCAGTATCAGGTGGTGGTCAATCCTGACCGGCTGCGAGCGCTCAACGTGACCCATCAGCAACTGGTGGTGGCGCTAAAAGCGGCGAACCAGGAGAGCGGCGGTGCTGTCGTTGAAATGGGCGAAGCCGAATATATGGTGCGTACCACTGGCTACCTGAAAGAGCTCGACGATTTTCGCCATGTGGTGATTACCAGCCGTGAAGGCGTGCCGGTGATGCTGTCAGATGTGGCGACGGTGCAAATTGGGCCAGAAATCCGGCGCGGTGTGGCAGAACTGAACGGCGAAGGCGAAGTGGCGGGCGGCATCATCGTGATGCGCTACGGTAAGAACGCGCTCGACACGCTGCACGCGGTGAAAGCCAAACTTGCCAGCCTGCAAAAAACGCTGCCGGACGGTGTGGAAATTGTGCCGGTGTACGACCGTTCGGGACTTATCGAAAACGCCATCGACACGCTGACCCATAAACTCATTGAGGAGTTTATCGTGGTGGCGCTGGTCTGCACGCTGTTCCTGTTCCATTTCCGCTCGGCGCTGGTGGCGATTGTGTCATTGCCGTTGGGCATTCTCGGCGCGTTTATCGTTATGCATTATCAGGGGATCAACGCCAACATTATGTCGCTCGGAGGGATTGCGATCGCCATCGGCGCGATGGTTGATGCGGCGATTGTGATGATCGAGAATATGCACAAAGTGCTGGAACAGTGGCGACACGATAATCCGGGTAAACAGCCGGATTACTGGCATCTTGCGGAGAAGGCGGCGGTGGAAGTCGGGCCCGCACTGTTCTGCAGTCTGCTCATCATTACGCTGTCGTTCATCCCGGTATTTTCGCTGCAGGCTCAGGAAGGACGGATGTTTTCCCCGCTGGCGTTCACCAAAACCTGGTCAATGGCGATGGCTGCTGGGCTTGGGATCACCCTGATCCCGGTGCTGATGGGCTATTTTATCCGCGGGAAGATCCCGGATGAAAATGCCAACCCGATTAATCGATGGCTGATCCGCGCCTACGAGCCGCTGTTGGATAAGGTGCTGGCCAGACCGAAAACCACGCTGATGCTGGCAGTGGCGCTGCTGGCGCTGACCCTGTGGCCGCTGAGTCGACTGGGCAGCGAGTTTATGCCACCGCTCGACGAAGGCGACCTGCTGTATATGCCGTCCACGCTGCCGGGCATTTCGGTGCGCGAGGCCAGTCGATTACTGCAACAGACCGATCGCCTGATCAAAACGGTGCCTGAAGTCGAAAGCGTGTTCGGCAAAGCGGGCAGGGCGGACACCGCGACCGATCCCGCGCCGCTAACGATGCTGGAAACCACCATCCATTTTAAACCGCGTGGCCAGTGGCGACCGGGCATGACCACCGCGAAGCTCATCGAAGAGCTGGATAAAACGGTGCAGGTGCCGGGAATTGCCAACGTGTGGGTGCCACCCATTCGCAATCGACTGGATATGCTGGCGACCGGGATTAAAAGCCCGGTGGGCATCAAGGTGAACGGCAACAATCTGGCTGATATTGAGCGGGTGGCGCGTGAGATTGAACAGGTGGTGAAAAACGTGCCGGGCGTGACCTCGGCGCTGGCGGAGCGGCTTTCTGGCGGGCGCTATGTCGATATCGCGATTAACCGTCAGCAGGCTGCACGTTATGGGGTATCGGTGCAGGAGTTGCAGTCGTTAGTCAGCACGCTGGTCGGTGGGGAAAACGTCGGGCAGACCCTTGAAGGGCGGGAGCGCTTCCCGATTAACGTTCGCTATCCGCGGGATTTGCGTGACAACGTGGAAAAGCTGCGCCAGCTTCCGGTGGTGACGGCTAACGGCAGCCAGGTGACGCTCGGGGAGCTGGCGGAGGTCAGCATCAGCGAAGGTCCGCCGATGCTTAAGAGTGAAAACGCGCGGCTGTCGAACTGGATTTATGTCGACCTGCGCGGGCGTGACCTTAAATCTGCCGTTGAGGAGATGCAGCAGCGGGTTGCCCGGCAGGTAAAACTGCCTCAGGGTGTTTCACTCGCCTGGTCCGGGCAATTTGAATATCTTGAGCGCGCAATAGCCAAACTGGAAATAGTTTTACCGGTGACGCTGATGATTATTTTTGTGCTGCTGTGGCTGACTTTTCGTCGTATTTCCGACGTGTTATTGATCATGGGGACGTTACCGTTTTCGCTGATTGGTGGCGTCTGGTTGCTGTGGCTGCTGGGATATAATTTATCGGTGGCGAGTGCCGTCGGGTTTATTGCCCTGGCAGGTGTGGCCGCAGAGTTTGGCGTTATTATGGTGCTGTATCTCAACACCGCATTAACCAAATATCGAGGCCATGTCGATGAAATGGATAACGGTTCGCTGCTGCGGGCTATTCATGAAGGCGCAGTGCTCCGCGTTCGCCCGAAGGTAATGACCGTTGCAACCATTATGGCGGGACTACTGCCTATCATGTGGGGAAGTGGAACCGGGTCTGAAGTCATGAGTCGTATTGCCGCGCCGATGATTGGAGGAATGATTACCGCGCCGCTACTGTCGATGTTGGTTATTCCGGCGGTTTATAAATTATTGCACCGCGATAAACGAGAGTAATCTTAGTTGTTTTTGTCTTGAAAAAATATATTCAGCGCCTATCCGGCGCTGAATTTTCGTTGTCATAAAGGACGATTCCGCTCCTGTTAAGGTTTTATTAATTTTACGCTTGTTACTCTGTACAGCTATGAACGACAAGTGGTTATTTTCGTGGCGAAAATCATTAAACTCCTAATGCTTGCAGGGGTATTAACCACTCAAGTGTTATTTTCCTCTTGCGCAAAGGCAAATATGACTTCAACGGTCAGTGAGGCTTTTTCAACACTCGGGGATAATATTGCGCAAACCTGGGCGTCACCTGAACATTACGATCTGTACGTTCCCTCTGTTACCTGGCATGCGCGTTTTGCCTATGACAAAGAGAAGACGGACACGTATAACGAGCGTCCGTGGGGCGCAGGTTTTGGTCAGTCGCGGTGGGATGATAAAGGCAACTGGCACGGCCTGTATCTGATGGCCTTTAAGGACTCGTTCAACAAATGGGAACCGATTGGCGGTTATGGCTGGGAGAAAACCTGGCGTCCGTTATCGGATGATAACTTCCATTTAGGGCTTGGCTACACCGTTGGGGCCACCGCGCGTGACAACTGGAACTATATTCCCATTCCGGTGGTGCTGCCGCTGGCTTCTGTCGGTTATGGTCCGGTTACGTTCCAGATGACTTACATTCCAGGGACTTATAACAATGGGAACGTCTATTTTGCGTGGATGCGTTTCCAGTTTTAGTGTACAAAAGAGGTGATTCACAGCGGTGGTGTTTGCGTCGTATGCAAAAACAACGACTAACTCTCAGCTTCAATAAAATTTAGCGACATTTATCACTTTTTCGTTAAGTTAAGCTGGACAAAACGCACCACAATTGCTGTACTGTTAGCCGACACAGCATTTGTGTCCATTTTCATGTAAAGGTAATATTGATGTCTAAGATTAAAGGTAACGTTAAGTGGTTTAATGAGTCCAAAGGCTTTGGTTTCATTACTCCGGAAGATGGCAGCAAAGATGTATTCGTACACTTCTCTGCAATCCAGTCCAACGGTTTCAAAACTCTGGCCGAAGGCCAGCGTGTAGAGTTCGAAATCACTAACGGTGCCAAAGGCCCATCTGCTGCAAACGTAATGCCTATCTAAGCATTTCGACAGTAGAATACAAAAACCCGTCAATGACGGGTTTTTTTTTGCTTGCTGCTTAACCAAAAGAGTTAGGCAGAAAAGCGTTAGCGTGCCGCCGAGAAAATCCACATGGCGGCGGCCGTCATGGCAAACGATCCGAGCAAGTTGATAGCCACGTTCAGCAACGCCCAGCCAAAACGCCCATCCTGCAATAAAAACACCACTTCCGCCGAAAAGGTTGAGAAGGTGGTCAAACCGCCGCAAAAACCCGTCGTGATAAGCAGTTTCCACATGGGATCAATGTGCGTCATCCGATTGAACCACGCCAGCCCTGCACCGATGATAAACGCGCCCAGCAGATTGGCGGTTAATGTGCCAACAGGAATCGCATGATGCATTGGGTTTAAGCGCATCCCGAGCAACCAGCGCAGCACGCTCCCGGTTCCGCCACCTATAAAAACTGCTAAAAGTATTTGTAACACCGCCAATTCCTGCTATTTGAATACTGAAGATATCATCTTAGCGCCGGGCTTGGTTCATGGCTACGGCAATAAACATGCGGAGACACTATGCGCGTTGCTGCAGGACAATTTGCTGTTACCCCGGACTGGCCAACGAACGCCCGGACCTGCGTATCATTAATGCAGCAGGCTGCGGGGGCGCAGACGGCGCTGCTGGTGCTGCCTGAGGCGTTGTTAGCCCGGGACGATAATGACCCGGATATGTCGGTAAAATCCGCTCAGACGCTCGATGGCGGTTTTTTACGGCTATTGCTTGATGAAAGTCGCCATAACACCATGACCACGGTCCTGACTGTTCATGTCCCCACTACCGAAGGGCGAGCGGCCAACACGCTGGTGGCACTGCGCAGCGGTGAGATTATTGCCGAGTACCAGAAGCTGCATCTGTATGACGCGTTCAACATTCAGGAATCAAAGCGCGTCGATGCCGGAAACGCATTGCCGCCGCTGATTGAGGTCGACGGCGTGAAGATTGGCCTGATGACCTGCTACGACCTGCGATTCCCTGAAATCGCGCTGGCGCATGCCTTGCAGGGTGCAGAGCTGTTGGTATTGCCGACGGCGTGGGTGCGTGGGCCGCTGAAGGAGCATCATTGGGCGACGCTGTTGGCGGCGAGAGCGCTGGATACCACCTGTTACATCGTGGCGGCGGGGGAGTGCGGCAACAAGAACATTGGTCAGAGCCGCGTGGTTGATCCGCTGGGGGTCACGCTGGCCGGGGCGGGCTATGCCCAACAGCTGATTTTTGCAGACATCAGTCTCGAGGTTTTGCAACAGGTACGTGCGCAATTACCGGTACTTAAAAACCGTCGCTTTGCGCCACCGCAAATAATGTGATGTTTTTTTAATCAATGCTTGATTCACCTTGTTACAGATTGCTATTGTGTGCCCTCGCTAAATGACCGTTAATTAGCTACGGTTTTGTTGGCGCGTTTTGTAGCCTGTTTTAATCAAGAAGGTATCTATGGGTGAGATTAGTATTACCAAACTGCTGGTGGTTGCCGCACTGATTGTCCTGGTGTTTGGTACCAAGAAATTGCGTACGCTGGGCGGAGACCTGGGGTCTGCAATCAAAGGCTTTAAGAAAGCCATGAACGAAGACGACACCAGTGCCAAGAAAAGCGCTGAAGATGACGTCCCGGCAGAAAAACTCTCTCATAAAGAGTAAAGGCGCAGCCAGAAACGACGTGCAGTAGCCGTTTGCTCATGCAGGTCATTTCGCCCACGTCAACGAGTTAGCCAGAGAGGCCACAACAGGTTCCGTTGCGGCCTCTTGTCATTTTAGCGTCCGCCTGATTAGAAAGTTGCAACCAACTGTTTCGCCGCTTCGCGGTGCAGTACTTTCAAACGTTCGCAATCCAGTCCGCAAATTTCACCGTCGACCACTCGCCATTCCCCGCCCACCATGACCCGATCGGCACGATCGGCGCCACATAGGATCATTGCAGAAAGCGGATCGTGGCTGCCGCTAAAACGCAGATCGTCAAGACGGAACAGTGCCAGATCAGCCTGTTTGCCCACACGAATTTCCCCGAGATCGGACCGACCTAACAGACGAGCAGAACCTTCTGTCGCCCAGCCGAGGACTTTTTGCGGGGTGATGCGTTTTGCGCCGTAGCGTAAACGTTGCAGATACAACGCCTGACGGGTCTCAAACATCAGGCTGGAAGCGTCGTTTGAGGCCGAACCATCAACGCCGAGGCCAATAATCGCCCCTGCGTCTTCCAGGTCGAGCGTTGGGCAAATGCCGGATGCCAGACGCATATTCGACACCGGGCAATGGCAAATCCCGACCCCCCCTGCGCCGAGGCGCTGAATTTCATCGGCATTGAAATGAATGCCGTGCGCAAGCCAGGTTCTGTCGCTCAGCCAGCCGACTTTTTCCAGATAGTCGACGGTACGCAGGCCAAAATGCGCCAGACAAAAATCTTCTTCGTCGAGGGTTTCCGCCAGATGGGTATGTAGCCGGACATCTTCCACCGCGGCCAGACGTGCACTTTCCTGCATGATTTCTTCGGTGACTGAAAACGGTGAACACGGGGCGAGAGCAATCTGAATGCGCGCCCCTTCGCCGCGCTGATGATAGCGACGAATCAGGCGCAGACTGTCTTCGAGAATAGCTTCACCCGATTGCACAGTGTGCTGCGGTGGCAGGCCGCCATCATTTTCACCGAGACTCATCGAGCCTCGGGTCAGCATCGCGCGCATCCCCAGCTCGTTCACCACTTCAACCTGCACATCAATAGCGTTTTCCATCCCTTCAGGGAACAGGTAGTGGTGATCGCTGGTGGTAGTGCATCCGGAAAGCAGCAGCTCAGCCATTGCGACCTGGCTCGCCAGCTTCAGCGCTTCCGGCGTCAGTCGTGCCCACACCGGATAGAGCGTTTTCAGCCACGGGAACAGCGGTTCATTGACGACAGGTGCCCAGGCGCGGGTCAGGGTCTGATAAAAATGGTGATGAGTATTGATAAGCCCCGGCAGTACAACGTGCTCGCGCGCATCGAATACGGCATCGCAGGGTTGGGGCGGGGTTTCTCCGGCCGCGAGAAGGGCACTGATTTTACCGTTTTCGACGATAATACCACCCCGGGCATCCACGTCGTCCGGGGTGAAAATGGCTTGCGGGTTTTTGATCCAGATACGGCTAGCGCACATCGCTAACTCCTCCTGTTGATGAATGAGAGAGTCAGCTCAGTTATGCCCTGTCTGCTGATCCAGGGGCGCGTAGTGCGCAGTGCTATTTTTCGACCACCGGCAGATTGGCTGCGCTGGCGTCACTCCGCTCTGCGGGCAGAACCAGATTGAGCAGCATCGCCATCAAGCCACCGCTGGTGATTGCTGACCCAAACAGGCTTTTGCACACCGGCGGAAGATGACTCAGAAATTCCGGCTCGGCCTCCACGCCCAAGCCGATGCCAAACGATACGGCGATAATCAACATGTCACGACGGTTCAGCGGAGACTGGGTCATGATGCGGATCCCAGCGGCCAGAACGCTGCCAAACATCACCAGCGTCGCGCCGCCCAATACCGGGGCAGGAATTTGTTGTACTACGGCACCAAACACCGGGAACAGCCCGAGCAACGCCAGCAGGGCGCCAATCCAGATACCAACGTGGCGGCTGGCTACGCCGGTCATCTGAATAACACCGTTGTTCTGGGCAAAGGTGGTGCTCGGCAGAGCAGAGAACATCGCCGCCAGAATGCAGCTCACGCCGTCGGCAAGAATGCCGCCCTTAAGGCGCGCCACGTAACGCTCGCCTTCAATCGGCTGGCGGGATAGCAGGCAGTTGGCGGTGAGATCGCCGACCGCTTCCAGAATGCTGATGAGCGAGATCAGCGCCAACGGTAAAAAGAGGCTGTAGTCGAAATCGAAGCCGAAACGGAAGGGCTGCGGCAGCGCAATCCACGCCTGGTTGTAAGGCTGCCAGCTTAGTTTTCCGCTGAACCACGCGGCAATGCAGCCGATGGCAATCCCAAGAATGACTGCGCCCAGACGCAGCCAGCGGCTCTGCGCGCGGCTGAACAGCACGATTGTGCCGAGCGTCAGCAGGCCGAGCAGCAAATTGCCCGGTGCGCCGAAATCTTTCACATTATGACCGCCACCCCAGTCGGTGATGCTGACTTTAATCAGGCTGATCCCAATCAGACAAACCACGGTGCCACTGACCAGCGGAGTGATAACCTTGCGAAGCTGGCCGAGAAAACGGCTGACTACCACCGGAATAAATGCGGCAACCAGCGTCAGGCCGAAAATCATCGCCATGATTTGCTCTGGCCCACCACCTTTGCTTTTGACGCTAAACCCGGCGGCGAGAATAACACTCAGAAATGCAAAGCTGGTGCCTTGCAGGCAGATCATGCCCGCCCCAATCCCGAAGAGGCGCCTCGCTTGCAGGAATGTGCCGATGCCGGAAACAATCAGCGACATACTGATAAGCCACGGCAAATAAGCATTGAGGCCCAGCACCGAACCGACGATGAGTGGCGGGGTGATTATCCCAACCAGGCTCGCAAGCACGTGCTGGAGTGCGGTTAAAAATGCCGGAAGCGGGGCGGGTTTATCTTCCAGACCGTAAATCATATCGCCAGGTTCTTGTGCGGACATTGTGCCACTCCTTCTTTTCTCGATAAGAAGGTAATGCATGAAACGATCCAGAAATTAAAAGAGAGGGTGAAATGAACCAATACCTGTGATGTTCGCTGATTTAAAGGAAACAACGGGCGTCAGGCTGTGAGTCAAAAGTTTCAGTGACCAAATGTTTGCACTCTGATGGTGCGAAAGGGCATGAGGATTGCGCCAAAATAAAAAGGCCGCGGCGATAACGCGGCGGCCTAGGTGCTCAGCGGCAAAGGTTATTTAACTTCGAGACCTTTGGCTTGCAGATCGGCATGGTAAGAAGAACGCACGAAAGGACCGCAAGCCGCATGGGTGAAGCCCATCGCCAGTGCTTCTGCTTTCATTTCTTCGAACTCATCCGGACTGACGTAGCGCTGAACCGGCAAGTGGTGACGGCTTGGCTGCAGATACTGACCGAGAGTCAGCATGGTTACGCCGTGGCGACGCAGGTCGCGCATAACCTCGATGATTTCGGCGTTGGTTTCACCCAGGCCAACCATCAGCCCTGACTTGGTCGGGATCTCCGGATGCGCTTCTTTAAAACGCTCCAACAGCTTCAGGGACCAGTTATAGTCAGCGCCCGGACGGACATGGCGGTACACGCGCGGCACGTTTTCCAGGTTGTGGTTGAACACATCCGGTGGCGTGGCGGTGAGAATTTCCAGCGCACGATCCATGCGTCCACGGAAATCTGGGACCAGGGTTTCGATTTTGATGGTTGGGTTTTTCTCACGGATGGCGTCGATGCAATCTGCAAAGTGCTGTGCACCACCGTCGCGCAAATCGTCCCGGTCAACGGAGGTAATTACCACGTAGCGCAGACCCATATCGGCGATGGTCTGTGCGAGTTTCTGCGGTTCGTTGGCGTCTGGCGCAACAGGGCGACCGTGGGCAACGTCGCAGAACGGGCAGCGGCGGGTGCAAATCGCACCGAGGATCATAAAGGTGGCCGTTCCGTGGTTAAAACATTCTGCGAGGTTAGGGCAAGAGGCTTCTTCGCACACCGAGTGCAGGCCATTTTTGCGCATCGCAGCCTTGATACCCTGAATACGGGTCGAGTCGGCCGGAAGTTTGATTTTCATCCATTCCGGTTTCCTCAGCAGCGCTTCGCGCTCGGTAGCCACATTTTTAACCGGGATAAGGGCCATTTTATCGGCATCGCGGTACTTAACACCGCGTTCCATCACAATGGGTTTACTCATAGCGTGCGTGTTCCAGTTGCGGGTAACGAAGAAAGCGTTTCAATTCAAGGAATGTTGTATTTATCAACTATTTTTGAATTAGACGGGTGGCAGTATAGCATTAATCAGGGCGATAAAGCAGCCTGCCAGCCCGGCAATTTGTAAACCAGATGTTGCTTTATGTGCTTATTGACGAGCAAAGCAGCAGAACGGGGTGGCCCCCGGATCTCTCAGAACGCCTGTCGAATAGCGGTGATAACACTTTGTAGCAACGGGTCACGCATGCTGAGTTTGTTGTAATGCAGTGAAAATTCGACCGATTCTTCACGCAGTGGCGCGAAATCAATAACCTGAAGCGGCCAACAGCGAGAGAATAGCGTGAAGAATCGCGCTGGCATTAACCCGATAAGATCGCTACTGCCAATCAGCGCGGCAATGGTCACAAGGTTGTAACTGCTGAAGCTGATGCGTCGCTCAGGGAATATCTCATGCACGCGTTTACGCAGTTCTGTGTGTGAGGCACCTTCCATCATCAGCAACGTATATTCGTAGCGGCTCAGCGATTCTACGGTAGGCGGCATTTTCAGGACCGGGTGACCTTCGCGAGCGACCAGCACCACTTTGTCGCTATAAAGTACATGATGGCTTAACGCTCGCGCACTATGCAGGTTGCTGTCGATGATCAAATCAGTCTGGAACTGGCTCAGTTGAAGGCCAACGTCGGTAACCGGAATGTTGCGCAGCAGCAGCTGTGGGAATTTGTCTTTGATGGTTTGATAAATAGCGGGCATAACCACTGCTCCGACCGTCGGCGAGGTGCCGATGGTGATAGTGCGCTGTTTGTCAAAGCTTCCGGTCAAATCTAATGCGCCAAGGATCGATTCCAGACCCTGACTGATGTATTCGTGCAAATGCGTGGCATAGGCAGTGGGGGTCACGCCCTGGCCTTTGCGGATGAAAAGCGGGTCAGGAAATATGGTGCGCAGCTTCTGAATTGATTGGCTAATAGCGGAAGGCGTGAGATTCAGAATTTTCGCAGCATTAACGATGCCTTTATGCACATATACAGCCTCGAAAATCGTCAGCAAATTGAGGTCGATATTTCGCAGAGTTCGGAAGATTTGCGGTGTATCACTCTCAACTCGAGGGTTTATTCGGCTTTCCGGCTTTTCGTTATATTCCACACTTGTGCTCCGTATTCATTCATAATATGAATGATAGTTGAAAAAATATTTATTGTTATTATGCATTTGAGAGGCGACTTTACGCGGAGGCAGGATTTACACCATTTTTAACAATGAGTTAGATCGCGAACTGCGAAACTACCTTATGTTTTGGTGGTGTGTTAACGTAAATCTTTGTATGCGAAGAAGTCTTTTATCCGTCGAGCGCAGAAAAAATATAGAAAGTTGTGAATAATGTAAAGAAAAACGAGCTGAAAGAGCCCTGGACCCGACAAAATATCAGGCCCAAGTGTATAATATATTAAGCAGCAATATATTGATGGGGTGGATTGTTTAGCAGTGCTAAAAATTTCGACACTAAAACGGGGGAAATATTTTCCGGTTTTGAATCTGCATGCCAGTGCTGCATTTGCGTCATTTCCATCCCCGCATAACCGCAAGGGTTGATACGTAGAAAGGGCGATAAATCCATGGCGACATTCAGCGCCAGCCCGTGAAATGAACAGCCTTTTCGAATACGTAACCCTAATGAACAAATTTTCTGCTCACCGACATACACTCCGGGCGCATCGGCACGCGGATGCGACTCGATTCCAAATTCAGCCAGCGTGTTAACCACCGTCTGTTCCAGCAGTGTCACCAGTTCACGCACCCCAAGCTTACGGCGTTTTAAATCTAACAGGACGTACATCACCTGCTGGCCGGGTCCGTGATAGGTCACTTGGCCACCGCGATCGCTTTGAACGACCGGAATATCACCGGGAACCAGCACATGTTCCGCTTTGCCAGCCTGACCCTGTGTAAAGACGGGCTGATGCTCAACCAGCCAGATTTCGTCTGGAGTGGTTTCATCACGGCGGTCGGTGAAGTCATGCATCGCCTGAGAAACAGGCTCATAGGGTTGTACGCCAAGCTGGCGGACGAGGAGGGTGTTCAGATCCAAAACGACATCTCCGCGGGACGGGAAAACATGGGCGAAGAGTATATCACAGCGTGGGAAAGGAATTGCCCGGAGAGCTCCGGGCAACAGGGTTACAGCACCATACGAACGATTTCGATATTCCCCAGCTCTTCGTACAGGGTTTCGACCTGCTCGATGTGGGTGGCGTTAATGGTGATGGATACCGAGTGGTAGTTGCCTTTGCTGCTTGGTTTTACCTGCGGAGAGTAATCACCTGGCGCATGGCGCTGCACCACTTCCACCACCTGGTCAACCAGCTCAGGCTTCGCCAGACCCATTACCTTGTAGGTAAATGAAGTAGGGAATTCAAGCAGTTCGTTAAGTTTGGTTTTCATGTCAGCTCCGGTGGTTTAAAAAGAACTGCTCCCGCGCAGGGCACGGGAGCAGTTATTGTCATGCTAAGTATATGGGGATGGAAATCACACTTTCAAGTGTGCAATTTTTAACCAAACCAATGGTGGAACATTAATTTAATGTAATCAATGATCTTACCGAAGAAGTTACCTTCAGGAATTTCTTGCAGCACCACCAGCGGACGCTGTTCGATAGTTTTACCGTCGAGCTGGAAGTTAATGGTGCCGACAACCTGGTTTTTCTGCAGTGGGGCGTGCAGTTCCACGTTGTTCAGCGTGTAGCTGGCTTTCAGGTCTTTCATGCGACCGCGTGGAATAGTCAGGTATACGTCTTTATCTACACCAAGGGATGCGCGATCGTTGTCGCCAAACCAGGCGGGCTCAGAGGCAAACTCTTTACCTGCTTTCAGCGGATTCACGGTTTCGAAGAAGCGGAAGCCCCAGGTCAGCAGCTTTTTGCTCTCGGTTTCACGGCCTTTATAAGTACGACCGCCCATTACCGCAGAGATCAGACGCATCTGACCTTCGGTTGCCGACGCCACGAGGTTGTAGCCCGCTTTGTCAGTATGGCCGGTTTTGATGCCGTCGACCTGCAGGCTGTTGTCCCACAGTAAACCGTTACGGTTCATCTGACGGATGCCGTTGAAGGTGAATTCTTTCTCTTTATAGATGGTGTATTCGTTCGGTACATCGCGGATCAACGCCTGGCCAATCATCGCCATATCGCGCGCGGAGCTGTACTGGCCGTCTGCATCAAGGCCGTGAACGGTCTGGAAGTGGGAGTTTTTCAGGCCCAGGGCAGTGACGTAGCTGTTCATCAGGCCAACGAAGGCGTCCTGGCTGCCGGCGACGTAGTCGGCCATTGCAACACAGGCATCGTTACCGGACTGCAGGTTAATCCCGCGAATCAGCTGGGAAACCGGCACCTGCATGCCTGGTTTCAGGAACATCAGGGATGAACCTTTAAATACTGGGTTACCGGTGGCCCATGCGTCGGTACCGACGGTGACCAGGTCAGATTCTTTGAATTTACCCGCTTTCATTGCCTGACCGATGACGTAGCTGGTCATCATTTTGGTCAGACTTGCTGGGTCACGGCGTTCGTCAGCGCTCTGCTCGGCCAGGACTTTGCCTGAGTTGTAGTCGATCAGAATGTAGGATTCCGCATCGATCTGCGGAACGCCTGGGATCATGGTTTTGATGTTCAGGTCATCAGCGTGGGCAGCGGAGGTCAGTGCCGCGACGGACAGAGCCGTGATAAGTAAACGAGCAGAAAAAGAGGTCTTCATGGTCAGAACAACGACATCCGTGATGAGTTAAAAAAGTGCCTAACTATAGCAAATGCAAGGGAACCCGGCATCCAGCAATGCGTATGAGAGTGTTAATGGTTTTAACATACGCAGTGCGCTGAGGATGCCAGCCCTGTTTTAGTTGGCGCGAGTAATAAATGACTGTAATTGCGCCTCGCTTTGCAGGCGCTGTTGTACGGTGTTGGCTTCGGTCTTGTTGCTGAACGGCCCCAACTGAATACGCCAGACGGCGCCGTTCTGCATGACGCGACCGGGCACAGAAAACTGCTGGCTCAGACGCTGCTGATATTGCTGCGCACGGGCCTGGTCACTCACTGCACCCACCTGAACCACATAGCTGCCGCTGGCGGCCGTAGAGGCTGCTGCTGCGGCAGTGGCTGGTGCAACACTTCCTTGAGTGGAACCCGGGGCCGTCACCGGTGCGCTTTGCGACGGTGCCGGCTGCTGAGTGGCTGCCGGGGCTGCCTGCTGAGCGGCAGGCTGTTCCGCCGGAGTGCTGCTTTCCAGTACGCCGTTGTTCAGCGTAGTCGGTGCACCAAGGAAGCCGGTGCTGTTAACAGGTGCGCCAGTGGCGTCCTCCGGTTTCAGCGTGTCATTACTGATGGCACGGACGTCGCTTTGCGGCGTTGCATCCTGTGGCGTTGACGATACGCTTCCCATGCCGCCATTCAAATCCGGGCGAGCGGGCAGGGCGTAAGTTTGTTTCGCAATGGTAGTACAGGCGGTACCCGGGCCGGACATGGTACCGTCCTGCGCCACGATAATCGGGTCAATTCGCACTTTGGTATTGTTCGACGTATTCAGGCGATCGGAGGCGGCGCGAGAAAGCGAGATCACACGATCGTTGCCGTAAGGGCCACGATCGTTGATGCGCACGATAAGCATGCGGCCATTCGCCAGGTTGGTGATTCGCGCATAGCTCGGCACCGGCAGTGTTGGATGTGCAGCGGTCAGCTGCGTGGCATCAAACGGTTCGCCGGACGCGGTCAGGTTACTGCCCGGCTCGGCATCATAAATTGCGGCCAGACCAGCCTGACTAAAGTTCGATGGGTCCTGCACAATTTTGAAATTCTTCCCGTCACGCTGATAGTCCTGATTCACCGACGGATTCAGGGGTTCAAAGCGCGGGTCGGCACCACTTATTTCTACAACAGGACCGTTACAGACCGCCGGTGTCGGTGCGGTGACGGTCTGCTGTTGCTGCCCATCATCACTCGAACACGCTGCCAGTAAGCCAGCTGCGATGCAGATCCCAAGCCATTGTTTACGCATCTTTGCGCACCCCTTCTTATACGCTTTTCGACAACATTTTTCTGTGGGTGTGTATCGACATGACGATACCAAACCCGGCCATCAGTACGATCAGGGCAGAGCCCCCATAGCTGACCAGCGGCAAGGGTACGCCAACTACCGGCAGGATCCCACTCACCATACCAATATTTACGAAGACATAAACGAATAAAATCAACATTAAGCCACCGGCCATGACGCGGCCGAAAGTGGTTTGCGCCTGGGCGGCAATCCACAATCCGCGCATGATCAGCAGGACGTAGAGCGCCAACAACACCAGGAAGCCTATCAGGCCCAGTTCTTCTGCTAATACTGCGAAGATAAAGTCAGTATGGCGCTCGGGCAAGAACTCCAACTGGGACTGGGTGCCGTGCAGCCAACCTTTACCGCGAAGTCCGCCGGAGCCTATAGCAATTTTAGACTGAATAATGTGGTAGCCCGCACCCAGCGGATCGGTTTCCGGATCAAGCAGCATCATCACGCGCTGGCGCTGATAGTCGTGCATCAGGAAGAACCAGAGGATCGGGATGAAGGCCGCGACCATCAGCACGGCGACGCCAATCAGACGCCAGCTCAGACCTGCCAGGAACAGAACGAACAGGCCAGACAGCGCAATCAGGATTGAGGTACCGAGGTCCGGCTGTGCGGCAACCAACAGTGTTGGCAGGAAAATCAGTATCAACGCAATGGCGGTATTTTTGAGCGTTGGCGGGCAGACGTCACGGTTAATGAAGCGAGCCACCATCAGCGGTACGGCGATTTTCGCAATCTCCGAGGGCTGAAAACGGACGACACCTAAATCCAGCCAGCGCTGAGCACCTTTAGAGATAGCCCCGAAGGCGTCAACCGCGACCAGTAGTACGATACAGAAGATATAGAGCCATGGCGCCCAGCCTTCGTAAACACGTGGCGGGATTTGCGCCATCACGACCATGATTACAACACCCATTGCAATCTGGCCGATCTTACGTTCCATCATGCCCATATCCTGGCCACTGGCGCTCCAGATAACCAGCGCGCTGTAGGTCAACAGCGCCAGCAGGATAAGCAGCATGGTCGGGTCAAGGTGGATTTTGTCCCACATCGAACGTTTGTTCGGATTATCCGTCATTTTATTGGTCCTCCGCGGCTGCGGCCGCCGGGTTTTCTGCCGGCAGTACGGTGTTGTTATCACCGAGCATAATGTGGTCGAGAATTTGACGCATGAGTGTCCCGACTGCAGGGCCAGCGCCGCCGTTTTCGAGGATTATCGCTACTGCCACTCTCGGATTATCGTATGGCGCAAACGCCGTCATCAGCTTGTGGTCACGCAGGCGTTCCGCAATGCGGTGGGCGTTATAGGTTTCGTTGGCTTTCAGACCAAAGACCTGTGCGGTACCGGATTTCGCAGCGACTTTATACGGTGCGCCAGCAAAGTATTTATGCGCCGTCCCGTTTGGACGGTTGGCCACGCCGTACATCCCGTCTTTGGCAATTTCCCAGAAGCCAGAGTGCACGTCGCCGACAGGGGCTTCGTGGGGCTGGTCCCAGGGAATCTGTTTCCCATTTTCGGCGGTGCTCATCAGCAGGTGAGGCACTTTTACCACGCCGTCGTTAATCAGGATCATCAGCGCTTTGCTCATCTGAATTGGCGTGGCCGTCCAGTAGCCCTGGCCGATCCCGACCGGAATAGTGTCACCCTGGTACCACGGTTTCTTAAAGCGTTTCAGTTTCCATTCACGGGTTGGCATGTTGCCGGAGCGCTCTTCGGAGAGATCGACTCCGGTATAGTGGCCGTAGCCAAATTTGCCCATCCACTCAGAAAGGCGGTCGATACCCATGTCATAGGCGACCTGATAGAAGAAGGTATCCGCAGATTCTTCCAGCGCTTTGGTGACGTTCAGGTGGCCGTGGCCCCATCTTTTCCAGTCACGATAGCGTTTGTCAGAGCCCGGTAGCTGCCACCAGCCAGGGTCAAACAGGCCAGTATTGCGGGTGATCACGCCAGCCGTCAATGCGGAGACCGCAACGTAGGGTTTTACCGTCGACGCTGGAGGATAAACACCCTGCGTGGCGCGGTTCACCAGTGGCGTATTCGGGTCGTTCAATAGCCCGGAATAATCTTTACTGGAGATGCCATCCACGAACAGGTTCGGGTCATAGCTTGGCATTGAAACCAGAGCGAGGATGCCGCCAGTGCGAGGATCGGTGACCACCACAGCTGCACGGCTGCCCGCCAGCAGCGTTTCAATATATTGCTGTAACTGCAGATCCAGCATCAGATGGATATCATGCCCGGCGGTTGGCGAGACTTCTTTCAGCTGACGGATAACGCGGCCGCGGTTGTTAACTTCAACCTCTTCATAACCGGTCTCTCCATGCAGCACGTCTTCGTAATAGCGCTCAATGCCCAGCTTACCGATATCGTGGGTTGCGGCGTAGTTAGCGGTTTTGCCTTCTTTATCGAGGCGTTCAACGTCTTTGTCGTTGATTTTCGAGACGTAGCCGATCACATGCGTCAGTGCGGAGCCGTAAGGATAGTAGCGACGTTTGTAGCCTTTCACTTCCACGCCAGGGAAACGGTACTGATTCACCGCAAAACGAGCGACCTGAACTTCTGTCAGGTTAACTTTGACGGGAATGGAGGTGAAACGGTGAGAGCGGGCGCGCTCTTTCTTGAAGTTGGCGATATCGTCGTCGGTAAGGTCGACCACGCTTCGCAGATCGTTCAACGTTTGCTGGAGGTTATCGACCTTTTCCGGCATCAGCTCTAACTGATAAATGGTGCGGTTCAACGCCAGCGGAGTGCCGTTGCGGTCATAGATAATGCCGCGGCTCGGTGGGATTGGCACCAGCTTGATGCGGTTTTCGTTGGAGCGGGTCTGGTAGTCGGTAAAGCGGACAATCTGCAGATTATAGAGATTAACAACCAGCACGCCGCTGAGCGCGAGTATGCCCAAAAATGCGATTACCGCCCGGCGCACAAACAGCGCGGACTCAGCCGTGTAGTCGCGAAAAGAATTCTGTAATTTCATCCGCTGCTTAATCTAACCTGGTCATCATTACTCGCGGTGGTATGGGTGGTTGGTGGTAATACTCCACGCCCGATAAAGGCTTTCTGCAACCAGCACACGTACCAACGGGTGAGGGAGAGTGAGCGAGGAAAGCGACCAACTTTGTTCTGCGGCAGCTTTACAGGCAGGGGATAACCCCTCGGGGCCACCGATCAGCAGACTGACGTCACGCCCATCCTGTTTCCAGCGCTCAAGCTCATGGGCCAGCTGCGGTGTATCCCACGGTTTTCCGGGGATATCCAGCGTGACAATGCGATTTTTGCCGGCCGCAGCCAGCATCAATTCACCTTCTTTTTCCAGAATGCGAGCGATATCGGCATTCTTACCGCGTTTACCAGCAGGAATTTCCACTAGTTCAAACGGCATGTCTCGCGGAAAGCGGCGCAGGTATTCCGTGAAACCGGTCTGAACCCAGTCCGGCATTTTGGTTCCCACGGCAATGAGCTGCAGCTTCACGCATTAACCCCAGAGTTTTTCCAGTTCATACAGGCGACGGCTTTCTTCCTGCATAACGTGAACAATCACTTCGCCGAGATCAACCACAACCCAGTCAGCGACGTTTTCGCCTTCTACACCCAGCGGGTATAAACCGGCAGCGCGAGATTCCTGGACAACGTGATCGGCAATGGACACCACATGACGGGTGGACGTACCGGTGCAGATAATCATGCAGTCGGTGATACTGGATTTGCCGTGAACATCGATAGTGATGATGTCCTGGCCCTTAAGATCGTCGATTTTGTCGATGACAAAATCCTGGAGTTCTTTACCCTGCAAGTTTCCCCCTGGTCAGGTGATGAAAAATATAAACAGCCCGTAAGTATACCTGAAACCAGGACGAAGTCGGACAAATGTCGCCTGCCGGACAGTACCGGCGCGCTATCATCCCACCCAATGGCTATGATTGCATCGCCATTTTTGTAAAACAATTTCTGTAAATCAGTGTGGTGGGACAAGTCTGGCTGCGGAGAATAACAGCCTGTCAGGGGGTGTCAATGGTCTGAAGGGAGGTTGGCGATGAAAATAGGAATATCGCAGAGTTTACACACAGTAAGCCCCGGAAAGTTATTGGTAAAGCCCTTGTTGGTGGATATAACGCAGCACGGCTTGTGGCAACATTTCGTCGCAGGATTCTCCCTGCTGGAGGCGCTCGCGAATCAGCGTGGCGGAAATATTGAACCAAGGTGTTTCAGCGATATAAATTTTCCCTGCGGGAGTGCGGTGTAAATCATCCGCGCAGTTCGTCAGATGGTGATCCAGCCAATGCTGATGCATTTCCTCTTTCATCGCCATCGGATAGCCTGGACGACGGCAAACCAACAGATGCGCATTATCCAGAATGCTTTCGTAGTCGTGCCATGATGGGAAGTTGATCAGCGAGTCCTGACCAATAATAAAGGCCAGCGGCTGCGTTGGACCCTGTTCCTGTCGCCATTCGCGCAGTGTTTCCGATGTGTACGAACGCGTATCACGGCGCAGTTCGCGTTCATCGAGTTCAAACAAGGGTTTATTGGCGATAGCCAGCTCCAGCATTTCGGTTCGCTGGGCGCTGGTCGCTTCCGGCTGTGGACGATGCGGCGGGACGTTGTTCGGCATGATGATGACCTTTGACAGGCCAATCAGGTTTGCCAGAATTTCAACCGGCTTGAGGTGACCATAATGTACGGGATCAAACGTGCCGCCGTAGAGTGCCTTTAACGCCGTCATATCATCCTTCAAAAAAAACGTCGGGCAGATTTTTGTGACACAGCAGCAGCGACAGACCGTCGAGTTCAGCCCAGACCGACTGACCGTAATCCTGTTTGAGCGTGAGCTCAGTTCGCGCCAGAAGAGACACCGCATGGCGCAGCTGCTCCGGGCTCAGGCGGTTCAGCGCCTCAGTAAATAACGGTCGACGATTCTGCCAGACGCGGTGCTTATCGAACAGTGCACGCAGCGGCGTGTTGACCGATTGACGCTTCATGTTCACCAGCAGCAGAAGTTCGCGCTGAAGGGTTCGCAGCAGAATAACCGGCTCACTGCCTTCCTGGCGTAACTGCTGCAGGATATGCAATGCGCGTTTGCTTTTTCCTGCCAGCAGCGCATCCAGCCAGTGAAACGGTGTAAAGTGCGCAGCATCATTTACCGCCTGCTCAACCCGCGGCAGCGTCAGTTTACCGTCTGGCCACAGGAGTGACAGGCGTTCAAGCGCCTGGGCCAGCGCCAGCAGGTTGCCTTCATAGCAATAGCAAAGCAGTTGGCTTGCGGCGTCATCGAGCTGCAAATTTAGCTGTTTAGCACGCGTGGCGAGCCAGCGCGGGAGCTGTGCTTGTTCAGGCGTCTGGCAGGAAACCTGCGCTGCACGTCCGGAAAGCGCGTTATACCAGGCCGCATTTTCTTGGGCTTTGGTCAGTTTATTACCGCGGATAATCAGCAACAATTCGTCGTGGAGCAGGCCAATCAGCGCCATGAACTGTTCATTAATGGCCGCATTCGGACCATTATCCGGCAGGACCAGCGTCAGCGTTTGACGCGAGGCGAACAGGCTGCGTTCCTGGCTAAGCGCAAACAGCGCATTCCAGTCGGTACTTGCGTCTATCGTGACGGTGTGGTGTTCATCAAAGCCCTGAGCCCCTGCCGCGAGGCGAATGGCATCCTGACTTTCTTGAAGCAAAAGAGGGTCGTTTCCGAGCAGTAAATACGCCGCGCGCAGCCCTTCAGAGAGCTGCGCGCGGAGTTGTTCTGGGTACAGCCGAATCATCAGTTACCCAGAGTCGTGGAGACGCGAGTTCCGGCCGGTGCTTCGGTTGCGTTAGCATCCGTAGCAGACTGCTCGTCCTCTTTGGTGGCTTCAGCATCCGCCACCTTGACGCTTGGCAGCTTACGAATCAGCTGTTGAGCGGCTTTGTCGTACATCTCCTGGACGATTATCTCCTGCTCGGCATCTTTCGCCAGCGCCTGTTGTGGGTTATCGAAGTACGAACGATAAACCTTGGCGCTGATTGGATAGATGTCGTGACCCGGGATAAGCACGCTGGCATGGACGGTCATGACCATCTGGTATTCCGCCGTTCTGCCGTCCTGGAATACGGACGCGGTATCTTTACCAATCGATGCACCGCCCAGACGCAGGGATGGAATATCCTGGCGAATAGAGCTGGCTTCGACAATCTCAATCCCGTTCAGGCGTAACTGGTTACGTACCGAGCGGCTCAACGGTCCGTTAGGATCGCCTGAGATAAAAATCATCTTTTTCATATTGTCCGGAACCTGCGTCGAACTGCGCAGGTGCCAGCCACAACCAGCGGTGACAAGCACCGCCAGAGATACCAATAACGTTGTCAGAAATCGCACGCTTCCTCCCGCGCTTAGCCAACGACCAGGTTGAGCAGTTTGCCCGGCACGTAAATGACTTTACGCACGGTCATACCATCCAGATATTTTGCGACCAGATGTTCCTGGCCTGCACGTTCACGAACCTGCTCTTCAGTTGCATCCACCGGCACAGTCACTTTACCGCGAACTTTACCGTTAACCTGTACCACGATGAGGGTGGTGTTTTCCACCATCGCTTTCTCGTCGGCTACCGGCCATGGTGCGGTATCGACATCACCTTCGCCACCCAGCAGCTGCCACAAGGTGAAGCTAACATGAGGGGTGAACGGGTTCAGCATACGTACCACTGATTGCAGAGCCTCCTGCAGCAGAGCGCGATCTTGCTCTTCTTCAGCAGGGGCTTTCGCCAGTTTGTTCATCAGTTCCATCACGGCCGCGATGGCAGTGTTGAAGGTCTGACGACGACCAATGTCATCTGTCACTTTAGCGATGGTTTTGTGAACGTCACGACGCAGCGCCTGCTGATCTTCGCTTAACGCTTCGACGTTAAGGGCAACCGTTGGGCCTTTCGAGGTGTGTTCGTAAACCAGTTTCCACACGCGTTTCAGGAAGCGATTAGCGCCTTCAACGCCAGACTCCTGCCACTCAAGGGTCATGTCTGCTGGAGACGCGAACATCATGAACAGACGAACGGTGTCCGCGCCATAACGTTCAACCATTTCCTGAGGGTCGATGCCGTTGTTTTTGGACTTAGACATTTTGCTCATGCCGGTATATACCAGCTCATGGCCTGCTTCGTCCTTCGCTTTCACGATTCGGCCTTTCTCGTCACGTTCAACGATGGCTTCTTTCGGGGAAACCCAGTTACGCTCGCCGCTTTCGCCCAGATAGTAGAAAGCATCTGCCAGCACCATACCCTGACACAGCAGCTGTTTTGCCGGTTCGTCAGAGTTCACCATGCCCGCATCACGCATCAGTTTGTGGAAGAAGCGGAAGTACAGCAGGTGCATGATGGCGTGCTCGATCCCGCCGATATAAATATCCACCGGCAGCCAGTAGTTGGCAGCGTCGGAATCCAGCATTCCTTCCTGATAGTCAGGGCAGGTATAACGCGCGTAGTACCAGGAAGACTCCATAAAGGTGTCAAAGGTGTCGGTTTCACGCAGCGCTGGCTGGCCGTTAACGGTGGTTTTCGCCCACTCAGGATCGGCTTTGATTGGGCTGGTGATGCCGTCCATGACTACGTCTTCCGGCAGGATAACCGGCAGCTGATCTTCTGGGGTTGGCATCACAGTACCGTCTTCCAGGGTCACCATCGGAATTGGCGCGCCCCAATAACGCTGACGGGAAACCCCCCAGTCGCGAAGACGGAAGTTGACTTTACGCTCACCCACGCCCAGTTCTGCCAGCTTGTCGGCAATGGCGTTGAAGCCTTCCTGGAAGCTCAGGCCGCTAAATTCACCGGAGTTAAACAGAGTACCTTTTTCGGTCAGGGCTTGCTCAGACAGGTCCGGCTCGGAACCATCAGCCTTCAGAATCACAGGCTTAATGGTCAGGCCGTATTTGGTCGCAAATTCGTAGTCGCGCTGGTCGTGGCCCGGAACAGCCATCACCGCACCGGTGCCGTATTCCATCAGCACGAAGTTAGCCGCCCATACTGGAACCGCTTCGCCCGTTAGTGGATGAATCGCTTTGAATCCAGTGTCGACGCCTTTCTTCTCCATCGTCGCCATTTCAGCTTCAGCAACTTTGGTGTTGCGGCATTCATCAACGAAGGCTGCCAGTTCAGGATTATTGAGTGCGGCCTGCTGTGCCAGTGGGTGACCTGCAGCCACGGCCAGATAAGTTGCACCCATAAAGGTGTCAGGACGCGTGGTGTAAACGGTCAGCTTGTCAGCGTAATCTGCAACGTCGAAGGTGATTTCTACGCCTTCAGAACGGCCAATCCAGTTACGCTGCATGGTTTTCACCGTGTCAGGCCACTGATCCATTTTATCCAGGTCGTTGAGCAGTTCGTCAGCGTAAGCGGTGATTTTGATAAACCACTGTGGAATTTCTTTACGCTCAACTTTGGTATCGCAGCGCCAGCAGCAGCCGTCGATAACCTGCTCGTTCGCCAGTACGGTCTGGTCATTCGGGCACCAGTTAACGGCGGAGGTTTTCTTGTACACCAGGCCTTTTTTGTAGAGCTCGGTGAAGAACTTCTGCTCCCAGCGGTAGTATTCCGGGGTGCAGGTCGCCAGCTCGCGGCTCCAGTCATAACCGAAGCCCAGCATTTTGAGCTGGTTCTTCATGTAGGCGATGTTGTCGTAGGTCCACGGTGCAGGCGCGGTCTTGTTTTTTACCGCGGCGCCTTCAGCCGGCAGACCAAATGCATCCCAGCCGATTGGCTGCAGCACGTTTTTGCCCAGCATGCGCTGGTAACGGGCAATCACATCACCGATGGTGTAGTTGCGCACGTGGCCCATGTGTAGTCGGCCAGAAGGATAGGGGAGCATCGACAGGCAGTAGTATTTCTCTTTGCTGTTGTCTTCAGTTACTTCAAATGTGCGCTTATCGTCCCAGTGTTGCTGGACTTTCGATTCTATCTCTTCCGGGCGGTATTGCTCTTGCATGGCAGCCAGTGGTCCTGTTTTCAATACAGCTACAAACGTAGCCAATGGATGTGGTCATTCAGATCCGCATAGCATAGCCCAAACGGGCACGTCAAAACAGCCTTTCGCACACACCAGGCTGGCGTTTATTTACCGTGTCTGTGGCTTACCTGACAAAGCGATAAGGAAATAAGGTCTATCATTAGAGGACGTTAACCGCCCGGGAGATGAAACAATGAACAAGGTCGCTCAATATTATCGTGAACTGGTGACGACGCTAACCGAACGCCTGCGTAATGGAGACCGCGATATTGACGCGTTGGTCGAGCAGGCGCGTCTGCGCGTTAGCCAGACCGGGGAGTTAACCCGAACCGAAGTGGAGGAGCTGACAAGAGCCGTTCGTCGGGATCTGGAAGAGTTCGCCATCAGTTATAACGAAAGCCAGGATGAGCTGAAAGACAGTGTGTTTCTCCGGGTGATTAAAGAGAGCATCTGGCAGGAACTGGCGGACATCACTGACAAAACGCAACTGGAGTGGCGGGAGGTATTCCAGGACTTGAATCACCACGGGGTGTATCACAGCGGGGAAGTGGTGGGGTTGGGCAATCTGGTGTGCGAGAAATGCCACTTCCACTTAGCGGTGTATTCGCCGGATGTGCTGCCGTTGTGCCCGAAATGCGGTCACGATCAGTTCCAGCGCAAAGCGTTTGAGCCCTAGGTAAATGCAAACGGCAACCCCTGGATTGCCGTTTTAATGTTTGTGCCCTCTCCCTGTGGGAGAGGGCATCAGACCGGAACAGCATGAAGTATTAGTGCAGGATTTTCGCCAGGAAATCTTTCGCACGGTCGGATTTCGGATTATTAAAGAACTCGTCTTTATCGGAGTCTTCCACAATCTTGCCTTCGTCCATAAAGATAACGCGGTTCGCCACCTTACGGGCAAAGCCCATTTCGTGAGTCACCACCATCATCGTCATTCCTTCGTGCGCCAGTTCGACCATGACGTCCAGCACTTCGTTGATCATCTCCGGATCAAGCGCCGATGTGGGCTCATCAAACAGCATTGCTACTGGATCCATACACAGCGCGCGGGCGATCGCCACACGTTGCTGTTGGCCACCGGAAAGCTGCGCCGGGAATTTATCGGCATGGGCAGTCAGTCCGACGCGTTCCAGTAATTTCAGCCCTTTGGTACGCGCTGCAGTTTTATCACGTCGCAGTACTTTGACCTGCGCCAGGGTCAGGTTTTCGATAATCGACAGATGGGGGAATAACTCGAAATGTTGGAACACCATGCCGACGTGTGAACGCAGTTTTGCCAGATCGGTTTTCTTGTGGGTCACCTGCGTGCCGTTAACCAGAATCTCGCCCTGCTGAACCGGCTCAAGGCCGTTAACGGTTTTAATCAGCGTGGATTTACCGGACCCCGACGGGCCACAAACTACCACCACTTCGCCTTTTTTCACTTCCGTGGAGCAGTCGGTGAGCACCTGAAAGTGACCATACCATTTCGAAACATTTTTCAGGGAAATCATTACACGGTCCTTTTCTTCAAATAGCTGACCAACAGCGAGGCGCTTAAACTGATAACAAAATAGACGGCTCCTGCGAACAGGATCATCTCAACCTGGGTTCCGTCACGCTCGCCAATGGTAGAGGCGGTACGGAAGAAATCGGCAAGACTCAGCACGTACACCAGCGACGTATCCTGAAACAGGACAATCCCTTGAGTCAGTAGTAACGGCACCATTGCGCGGAAAGCCTGCGGCAGAATAATGAGCTTCATCGACTGCCAGTGAGTCATCCCCAGAGCTAAGGCTGCATTGCCCTGGCCGCGAGAAACGCTCTGAATACCGGCGCGAATAATTTCTGAATAGTAGGCAGCTTCGAACATCGAGAAAGCCACCATCGCGGAGATCAGGCGAATATCGGCTTTCGGCGACAGGCCAAGGACCTGCTGTAAGAAGCCCGGCACAATCAGGTAGAACCACAGCAGTACCATCACCAGCGGAATAGAACGGAACACGTTCACATACGCGGTCGCAAACCAGGCCAACGGTTTGAAGGTGGATAAACGCATCACCGCCAACAGGGTGCCCCAGACGATACCAATGATTATCGCCGTGACGGTAATCTTCAGCGTGATAACCAGACCTGCGAGCAGGTAAGGCATCGACGGAACGATAGAACTCCAGTCAAAATCGTACATTATTTGCCTCCCATATTGCCCGGCAGGCGAACCTTACGTTCAACCAGATTCATTACCAGCATGATAACCGTGTTAATCAATACGTAAGCGAGGGTAATTGCGGTGAAGGATTCCCAGGCATGCGCCGAGTAATCCAGCAGTTTGCCCGCTTGAGCAGCCATATCCACCAGCCCGATGGTTGAGGCGATGGCTGAGTTTTTCACCAGGTTCATCATCTCCGACGTCATCGGTGGGACAATCACGCGATAGGCGTTCGGCAGCAGTACATAACGATAGGTTTGTGGCAGCGTCAGGCCCATCGCCAGACCAGCATTCTTCTGACCGCGCGGCAGCGACTGAATGGCCGCCCGCACCTGTTCGCATACGCGGGCAGCGGTAAACAGCCCCAGGCACAGCATCGAGGAAACGAAGAACTGAATGTTAGGATCAAGCTCAGACTTAAACCACATGCCGAGGTCTTCCGGCAGCAGTTCCGGTATCACCAGATACCAGGTAAAGAATTGAACGATCAGCGGAACGTTGCGGAACAGTTCCACGTACAGCGTGCCGATCCCGGATAAGAACCGATTTGGTACGGTGCGCAGAATGCCGAACAGTGAGCCGACGAAGAACGCGATAATCCAGGCGGTGATGGACAGTGCCACCGTGACCTGAAAGCCGCTCCACAGCCAGCCAAGATAGGTGGTGTTGCCGAACGGGGCTTGTTGCAGAAAAATACCCCAGTTCCAGTCGATTGACATAAATGGACTCCGAAAAAAAAAGGGTAGCAGCGCTACCCTCTAAGACTGCTAAGGAAACGATTACACGTCATCCTTCACACTGTATCTTTGTTGGCCGCCTTCGCTCACCACAGTCACTTACTGATGTAAGCTCCTGCGGATTCGCTTAGTTGCCGCCGCGATACAGCCTGAATGATTTTGTGTAATTAGTTGTTCATGGTGAATGGGGAACGACCATTCACCATATAGTCTGTCCGTATTTCCTCGCAATCGAGAGGGCAGGCGAGCCCGCCCATTATTGTTCTAGTTAGTTAAGTGCTTTGTCGTTTGGTGTCTTAAACAGCGCTTTCATGTCGTCAGACAGCTCGAAGTTCATGTTAAGGTTCTTCGGCGGAATTGGATTTTTGAACCATTTATCGAACGACTTCGCGGCTTCACCGGAGGTCTGCGCCTGAGCGATGGTGTCATCCATCAGCTTTTTGAACTGCGGATCGTCTTTGCGCAGCATGCAGCCGTAGGCTTCTTTGGACTGCGCGGTACCGACGATTTCCCAGTTGTCAGGTTTCTTCGCTTTCGCACGCTCACCTGCCAGCAAGGCGTCATCCATCATGAACGCCACTGCACGGCCGCTTTCCAGGGTACGGAAAGAGTCGCCGTGGTCTTTGGCGCTGATGATGCGCATGTCCATTTTTTTCTCTTCGTTCAGCTTGTGCAGCAGAATTTCAGAGGTGGTCCCGGACGTCACAACAACCGCTTTGCCTTTCAGGTCGGCGAAATCTTTGATTGCGCCGCCTTTCTTGGCCAGCAGACGGGTGCCGACCACGAAGATAGTGTCAGAGAATGCAGCCTGCTTCTGACGCTCGAGGTTGTTCGTGGTGGAACCACACTCGAAGTCAAAGGTGCCATTTTGCAGCAATGGAATACGGTTCTGGGACGTAATTGGGATCAGCTTAACCTGCAGATCCGGCTTGTTGAGTTTCTTCTTGATAGCGTCAACGATAGCGTTGGAGTAATCCTGCGAGTAGCCCACAACCTTTTGCTGGTTGTCGTAATAAGAGAACGGTACGGATGATTCACGGTGCCCAACCACAATCACGCCGTTTTTGGCGATTTTATCCAGCGTGCTCTGGCCTGAAGCCTGTGCTGCGTCGTCGGCGTGCGCCACGCCTGCGGATATTCCCATCACCAGCATTGCTGCGGCCAGTTTACGTAATTGCATATCCAACTCCTTATCGTAGCGTCAGGGACGCACGGATACCCATGTGAGTGTTGTGTTGTTATTGCCTGCAACTTTAGTGTGCAGTGTTAAGCCAGTTTGTTAACATTTAGTTTGGCTTAATGTAAAGATTTTGCTGCGTTATTGTTTGTTTTTGCGAAGTGCGCCGCACCGTTTTAAGGCAAAAATGCTCTGCCGCACCAAAATGGTGCCACCGTTGAGCGCTGCTGGTGCGACCGGGTTGCACTATGGCAAATTACGCAGCTCACTGAAGTAACTAAGCAATTGGCGTGCCAGAAAAGGGGCGTTGGGGCGCGGGGGAAGACGAAAACGGCAATCGAAGGATTGCCGTTTAGATTCATGAAGTGAGAAGGGCGTTAGCGACGACGCTGTCTAAGACTCATCACCAGTGCGCCAAAGCCAAACAGCACGGTAAGTGCCCACAGTGGCCAGTTTCCGGCACGCGCGTACGGGGTCAAACCGGTCGTTGGCGTCACCGTGGTGGTCAGCACATCGCGGGTGAACTGCGGGATTATCGCCTGCACGTCACCGTGCGGGTTGATAACCGCCGTAATCCCGTTGTTGGTGCTACGCAACAGCGGACGTGCCAGTTCCAGGGCACGCATCCGCGCCATCTGGAAGTGCTGCCATGGGCCAATCGATTTACCGAACCACGCATCGTTAGAAATGGTCAGCAGGAAATCGGTGTCCGGACGGAAGTTGTCGCGCACCTGCTCGCCAAGAATAACTTCGTAGCAAATAGCAGGGGTCAGCTTCAGATTATGCGCAGAAAGCTGCGGCTGAACGTACGGCCCGCGGCTAAACGATGACATCGGCAGGTCGAAGAACGGTGCCAGCGGACGCAGAATCGACTCCAGCGGCACAAACTCACCAAACGGCACAAGGTGATTCTTGTTGTAGCGGTCGGTAGAGTTGTAGCTGTATGGGTTATCTTTGCCTAGCGTAATGATGGTGTTGTAGGTGTCATAACGGTTTTTCGCGTTAAGACGGGAATCCACCACGCCGGTAATCAGCGAGCTGTTTTTGGCGCGCAGCATATCGTCCATCATACTGAGCAGGCGCTGCTGATTGATTTCCAGGTCTGGGATCGCTGACTCAGGCCAGATAATCAGTTGCGATTTACCCATCACTTTTTCGGTCGCATCAAGATAAATCTTCAGCGTATTGATGAGTTCTTTCTCATCCCACTTCAGCGACTGCGGAATATTGCCCTGCACCAGCGAGACCTGGGTCGTGCGCTCAGGCAGCAACTGATACCACTGGATATAGCGCAGCGGGAACGGCAGCGCGAACAGCACTACGGCCACCACCAGCGGACGCCAGTTACGGGTTACCAGCGCCAGCGCCAGCAGACCGCTGACCATCATCAGCAGGAAGTTAATGGTTTCCACGCCCATCACTGGCGCCAGGCCTTTCAGTGGGCCATCAATCTGGCTATAGCCAAACTGCAGCCACGGGAATCCGGTCAGGACCCAGCCGCGCAGGAATTCGGTGATTTGCCATATCGCAGGGGCAGCAATCGCCACGCGGACCCAGTTGGCTTTTGGCCACAGACGCGCAAGCACACCGGCGAAAAGCCCGGTATACAGCGAAAGATAGGCGGCGAGGAGCACCACAAGGAACACATTCACCGGACCCGGCATACCGCCAAACTGCGCGATGCTGACGTAGACCCAGTTAATGCCGGAGCCGAATAAGCCGAGGCCCCAGAAGTAACCAATCCCGGCGCTTTGCAGCGGACGGCGGTTAAGGGTTAATCCCTGAAGCCCAATCAGCGAAACGATCGCCGCTGGCCAGAAATCATAAGGGGAAAAAGCCAGCGTTCCGCAGGCACCAAAAAGTAGCGCCAGCAGCAGGCGAATGCGCTGGCGTTCAATCAGAGAGGCAAATGCCATTTAGCGTTGTCGTCCCGTAAAATTAATCTTCCAGATTGGGCTGTGGCGCATCTTCCGGAAGTTTGACGTGTACCTGGATGATACGGCGGCTGTCAGCCATCGCAACTTTGAACTGGTAACCATCAATGTCAATGGATTCGCCGCGAGCAGGTAGATGCCCGAACGCCTGCATCACCAGACCGCCGATGGTATCGACTTCATCGTCGCTGAAGTGCGTGCCGTAGGCTTCGTTGAAGTCTTCGATAGAGGCCAGCGCGCGAACGGTCCAGGTGTGACGGCTCAGCTGACGGAAATCGATGTCGTCTTCTTCATCGTATTCGTCTTCAATTTCGCCGACGATCAATTCCAGTATGTCTTCGATGGTCACCAGACCCGAGACGCCGCCAAATTCGTCAATCACAATTGCCATGTGGTAGCGCTGAGAGCGGAACTCTTTCAGCATGCGGTCAACCCGCTTGCTTTCCGGCACCACCACCGCCTGGCGTAACACCTTATCCATGCTGAAAGCTTCGGAATCGCTGCGCATAAACGGCAGCAAATCTTTAGCCATCAGAATCCCTTCGATGTGATCTTTATCTTCGCTGATCACCGGGAAACGAGAGTGGGCGGACTCGATAATGACATCGAGACACTCGTCCAGCGTCTGGTTGCGTTTCAGGGTAATCATTTGAGAACGGGGGATCATGATGTCGCGGACGCGCTGGTCTGCTATATCCATTACCCCTTCGAGCATGTCGCGCGTATCTTCGTCGATAAGGTCGTTTTGCCCGGAATCACGGATTAGCGCCAGAAGTTCATCACGGTTTTTAGGTTCGCCGTGGAACAGTTGGCTCAGTAAGAGGGAGAAGAATCCCTTTTTGCTGTTTAAGGTGTCGCTACTGTGTGAGTTGTCGTCGCTCATGGCGTCGTATGGGGTCTCATGTTAATAGAATGATTGCAGCCTGGCGTAAATTCAGCCTTAGGCGGCATAAAATGCCAGCGCGGCGGCAAGCCGCCGCACAGGTTACTCTTTCTCGGCAATGTACGGATCATCATAGTTCAGAGCAAGCATTATCTCTGTTTCCAGACTTTCCATCTCTTCAGCTTCTTCGTCTTCAATATGGTCGTAACCCAGCAGATGAAGACTGCCGTGAACCACCATATGCGCCCAGTGGGCTTCCAGCGGTTTGCCTTGCTCTTCTGCCTCGCGTTCAACCACCTGGCGGCAAATAATGAGGTCGCCCAACAGCGGCAGTTCAATGCCTGGCGGGACTTCAAACGGGAAAGAGAGCACGTTGGTCGACTTATCTTTACCACGATAGGTCAGGTTCAGCTCGTGGCTTTCTGCCTCATCGACCAGACGAATGGTCACCTCCGACTCTGCCTGAAACGCCGGAATGGTGGCGTCCAGCCAGCGCTGAAATTGCGCTTCCTGCGGCAGTCCGTTTTCGTCCTCGGTCGCAACTTGTAAATCCAGAATTACCGAACTCATTTGTGCTCTTGCTCCTGCGATGCCAGCGCTTCGCGTTTCCGCTCGGCGGACTGCTCGGCTTTACGTTTTTGATCGGCCTCTTCCCACGCCTCATAGGCGTTAACGATTCGGGCGACCACCGGGTGGCGCACCACGTCTTCGCTGTGGAAGAAATTGAAGCTGATTTCGTCGACTTCCGCCAGCACTTCAACGGCGTGGCGCAGGCCGGATTTCATATTGCGCGGTAGGTCAATCTGGGTAACGTCACCGGTGATAACCGCTTTCGAATTAAAGCCGATACGGGTCAGGAACATCTTCATCTGTTCGATGGTGGTGTTCTGGCTTTCATCCAGGATGATGAACGCATCGTTGAGCGTGCGCCCACGCATGTAGGCCAGCGGCGCGACTTCAATCACGTTGCGCTCAATCAGCTTCTCTACTTTTTCAAAGCCGAGCATCTCGAACAGTGCGTCATACAGCGGACGCAAATACGGGTCGACTTTCTGGCTGAGATCCCCTGGCAGGAAGCCGAGTTTTTCACCCGCTTCTACCGCCGGACGCGTCAGCAGAATGCGCCGAATCTCTTGTCGCTCCAGCGCATCGACGGCGGCTGCAACCGCCAGATAGGTTTTACCCGTCCCCGCAGGGCCTACGCCGAAGGTGATGTCATGGTCAAGAATATTGGCGATGTACTGCGCCTGATTCGGCGTGCGCGGTTTAATCACGCCACGCTTGGTCTTGATATTGATGGCTTTACCGTAGTCCGGCACGCTATCGGCGCTTTGCTCCAGCACGCGGGCTTCTTTGATAGCCAGATGAATCTGTTCCGGATCGATATCCTGAGTCTGGCCACGCATTGGGGCCGTATCGACATACAGGCTGCGCAGGATATCTGCCGCTGCGTTTACGCAGATGGCGCGTCCGGTGAGTTTGAAATGATTATCGCGGCGGTTGATTTCGATACCCAGTCGTCGCTCCAGATGTTTGATGTTGTCATCAAACGGGCCACAGAGGCTCAGCAGGCGGTCGTTGTCTGCCGGCTCGAGGGTTACTTCACGGGTTTCTGTATTCAAGCTGTTCCTCTTTTACCAGGCGCCATGGTGGGCGTTTTTGAACGTGTATACGGAAATTATTCACGCCAGTGATTAAAGGCGCAAGCACTGCGATTGATGTGGGGGCAGGGCGGGAAAATGCAAGGGCCTGCCCGACGGGGCAGGCCACAGGATCACGGCTGGAAAATACCCACGCCGAGATCGTTCTCTTTGCGGGTACGGGCAATCACGGATTCCGGAGATTCCACCACGCGCAGACCCATTTCCGCTTCGGTGCGGATGAGCTTGCCGCGCAGGGAGTTGGTGTAAACGTCGACGATTTCCACATCAACGAATTTACCGACCATCTCTGGCGTGCCCTCGAAGTTCACCACACGGTTATTCTCGGTACGCCCGGTCAATTCCATGATGCTCTTACGGGACGTGCCTTCCACCAGAATGCGCTGGACAGTGCCGACCATACGGCGACTCCAGGCCATGGCCTGCTGGTTGAGACGCTCCTGTAGGATGTACAGACGCTGCTTTTTATCGTCGTCTGAGACGTCATCGATCATATCTGCCGCAGGGGTGCCAGGACGCGCAGAGAAAATAAAGCTGTAACTGACGTCCATATTCACGTCGGCAATGAGCTTCATGGTCTTCTCGAAGTCTTCATCGGTTTCGCCAGGGAAACCGACGATGAAGTCAGAGCTGATTTGAATGTCCGGGCGCGCGGCATACAGCTTGCGAATAATGGCTTTGTATTCCAGCGCGGTGTGGGTACGTCCCATAAGATTCAGGACGCGGTCGGAGCCACTCTGAATCGGCAAATGCAGGAAGCTCACCAGTTCCGGCGTATCACGGTACACATCGATGATGTCGTCGGTAAACTCAATCGGATGGCTGGTGGTGAAACGAATGCGGTCGACGCCGTCGATAGCCGCCACAAGGCGCAGCAGTTCGGCAAACGAACCGGTGCTACCGTCGTAGTTCTCACCGCGCCAGGCGTTGACGTTCTGGCCCAGCAGGTGTATTTCGCGCACACCCTGAGCCGCCAGTTGGGCGCATTCAAACAGAATGTCGTCGCACGGACGGCTGACTTCTTCTCCGCGGGTATAAGGCACGACGCAGTAAGTGCAGTATTTGTTGCAGCCTTCCATGATCGACACGAACGCGGTCGGGCCATCAGCGCGTGGCTCTGGCAGGCGGTCGAATTTTTCGATTTCAGGGAAGCTGACGTCAACGATCGGTTTGCGGTGATCGCGCATACCGCGAATGGAACTGATCATTTCTGGCAAACGGTGTAGCGTCTGCGGGCCAAAAATAATATCGACGTAGTGGGCGCGCTGGCGGATCAGTTTGCCTTCCTGTGAGGCGACACAACCGCCAACACCGATGATCACGTCCGGTCGTTTGGCTTTGATAAGTTTCCAGCGTCCCAACTGGTGGAACACTTTTTCCTGCGCTTTCTCACGAATCGAGCAGGTGTTCAGCAGCAGTACATCGGCTTCTTCCGCGATGTCAGTCAGTTGATAGCCGTGAGTGGCATCCAGCAGATCGGCCATCTTTGATGAATCGTATTCGTTCATCTGACAGCCCCAGGTTTTAATATGGAGTTTTTTTGTCATCGACTTAGCTTTGCTCATGCTCAGGAAACGCAGGGCGCGTATTGTAATGCTTTGTAGCGAGTGTGACCAGTATGACCCACCCGGCGCCCAAAGGACAAAAAAATCCGGTAAACTTAAGGGATTGAGGTTTAAGGAAACGAGCCATGAGCAATCAACATACTGATGTCGCCGTCGTTGGCGGTGGGATGGTCGGGGGCGCGCTGGCGCTGGGGCTGGCACAGCTTGGATTCAGCGTAACCGTGATTGAACAGGCGGCACCGCCCGCATTTGATGCAGCCAGCCACCCAGACGTGAGGATCTCCGCCATCAGCGCGTCGTCGGTCGGTTTACTGCGCGGGCTTGGCGTGTGGGAGGCGATTCAGGCTATGCGCACTCACCGTTATTGCCAGCTGGAAACCTGGGAATGGGAAAACGCACACGTGGTGTTTAACGCCGCGGAGCTCAAATTGCCCGAACTCGGTTATATGGTGGAGAACAACGTTTTACAGCTCGCCTTGTGGCAGGCACTGGAGGCACATGACAACGTCAGATTGTGCATGCCGTCGTCGCTGGAAACGATGCTGCACGGTAGCGAAGGCTATCAACTGGGCTTTACCGACGGCAGTGAGCTGAAGGCAAAATTGGTGATTGGGGCCGACGGTGCAAATTCTCAGGTTCGCCAAATGGCTGGGATCGGCGTTCATGCCTGGCAGTATCCGCAGTCCTGCATGCTGATTACCGTGAAGTGCGAGAACGAACCGGGCGACAGTACCTGGCAGCAGTTCACGCCCACTGGGCCACGTGCATTCCTGCCGCTGTTCGACCGCTGGGCATCGTTGGTGTGGTACGACACTCCGGCGCGCATTCGCCAGCTTCAGTCGCTGTCGATGGCGCAGCTTGAACAGGAAATTGTACGTACGTTCCCGGCGCGTCTTGGGCAAATAAAACCCGTTGCGGCGGGTGCATTCCCTCTCACGCGTCGTCACGCATTGCGTTACGTGCTGCCAGGTTTAGCGCTGGTGGGCGATGCGGCGCACACCATTCATCCGTTGGCGGGGCAGGGCGTGAATCTCGGCTATCGTGATGTCGACGCGCTGCTGGACGTGCTGGCGAATGCCCATAGTCAGGGTGAAGACTGGGCAAGTTTGCCGGTGCTTAAGCGCTATCAGACGCGCCGGATGGCGGATAATTACCTGATGCAGTCGGGCATGGACCTGTTCTATGCAAGCTTCAGTAATAATCTTGCACCGCTCAGAATGCTGCGAAACGTCGGCTTGATGGCCGCAGAACGCGCGGGCGTACTCAAACGCCAGGCACTGAAGTATGCATTAGGATTGTGAGAACTGATGCGGTCGAAAGGCCGCGATTAACCATCAATCAGCAGAATGACAAAAACAAAAAAGCCCGCCGAAGCGAGCTTTTTGTTTATGTGGCTGGGGTACGAGGATTCGAACCTCGGAATGCTGGTATCAGAAACCAGTGCCTTACCGCTTGGCGATACCCCAACAGAATTCTTGATGCTTTACGATGCTGATTGAAAAGTGGCTGGGGTGCAGGGATTCGAACCCCGGAATGCTGGTATCAGAAACCAGTGCCTTACCGCTTGGCGACACCCCATCAGGTGTTCTTTTCAGTATTTGTACATCGTTTACTAAATGGCTGGGGTGCAGGGATTCGAACCCCGGAATGCTGGTATCAGAAACCAGTGCCTTACCGCTTGGCGACACCCCAAAAATATGGTGGCTACGACGGGATTCGAACCTGTGACCCCATCATTATGAGTGATGTGCTCTAACCAACTGAGCTACGTAGCCTGAATTTTGTTTTGCCAGTGAGACTGGCTGGGGTACCTGGATTCGAACCAGGGAATGCTGGTATCAAAAACCAGTGCCTTACCGCTTGGCGATACCCCAATTGACTCACGTGAAAACGCTTAGTCTGGGAAAAAATGGCTGGGGTACCAGGATTCGAACCTGGGAATGCTGGTATCAAAAACCAGTGCCTTACCGCTTGGCGATACCCCATCCGTGCAACGCTTATTGGAAATGGTGCGGGAGGCGAGACTTGAACTCGCACACCTTGCGGCGCCAGAACCTAAATCTGGTGCGTCTACCAATTTCGCCACTCCCGCAAAAAAAGATGGTGGCTACGACGGGATTCGAACCTGTGACCCCATCATTATGAGTGATGTGCTCTAACCAACTGAGCTACGTAGCCATCTTTTTTTCGCGTTACCTTATCGGCGTTGCGGGGCGCATTATGCGTATTGAGCCAATGAGCGTCAACTTCTTTTTCAAGGAAAATGGCCGGAATGTGACTGTTTGGTTAGGTTGCGAACAGCGAGGCGAATTTATCGGCAATAATTGATTATTACGTCTTTTATCCGTCCGATTATCGACCATAACGCAAAATGGGCCCCGAAGGGCCCATTGTTAAAAGCGTGACGTTATTTGTAGGCTGACTGATGAACGCCTACCGCACGGCCTGACGGATCGTTCATGTTTTTGAACGCGTCATCCCATTCGATAGCCTTAGCGGAAGAGCAGGCGACTGACGGGCCTCCAGGAACGCATTCTGCCGCACTTGGCAGAGGGAACTGCTCTTCGAAGATTTCACGATACAAATACGCTTCTTTGGAAGACGGCGTGTTGTACGGGAAGCGGAAGCTCGCGGTTTCCAGTTGCTTGTCAGTAATCTGCTTTGCAGCCACTTCTTTCAGGCTATCAATCCAGCTGTAGCCTACGCCATCGGAGAACTGTTCTTTCTGGCGCCATGCCACGCTTGCCGGCAGATAGGATTCAAAGCATTCACGCAGAATGTGTTTTTCCATTTTGCCGTTGCCGCACATTTTATCCTGCGGGTTAATACGCATTGCCACGTCGAGGAATTTTTTGTCGAGGAAAGGCACGCGCGCCTCAACGCCCCAGGCAGACATCGCTTTGTTGGCACGAGCACAGTCAAACATGTGCAGCGCCTGCAGTTTACGCACGGTTTCTTCATGCAGTTCTTTCGCGTTTGGCGCTTTATGGAAGTACAGGTAGCCACCAAACACTTCGTCAGCACCTTCACCGGACAGCACCATCTTGATGCCCATCGCTTTGATTTTACGTGACATCAGGTACATCGGCGTGGAGGCACGGATGGTAGTGACGTCATAGGTTTCGATGTGATAAATCACGTCGCGGATGGCATCCAGACCTTCCTGCACGGTGAAGTGAATTTCATGGTGCACGGTGCCCAGGTGGTTTGCCACCTCCTGTGCGGCTTTCAGGTCCGGTGAACCGTCGAGGCCGACTGCGAAAGAGTGCAGCTGCGGCCACCAGGCTTCAGAACGTTCCTGATCTTCCACGCGGCGGGCGGCAAATTTCTTGGTGATAGCAGAAATCACAGAAGAATCGAGACCGCCCGAGAGCAGCACGCCGTAAGGCACGTCGGACATCAGGTGGCTTTTCACGGAATCTTCCAGCGCCTGACGCAGCTCGGCTTTGTCAGTGACGTTGTCTTTTACTGCGTCGTAATCGAACCAGTCACGCTGGTAATAAGGACGAATTTCACCGTCCTGACTCCACAGGTAGCTGCCTGCCGGGAATTCTTTAATGGAGCGGCAAACCGGCACCAGCGCTTTCATTTCAGAGGCAATGTACAGGTTGCCGTGTTCGTCATGACCCATATACAGCGGGATGATCCCGATGTGATCGCGGCCGATCAGGTAGGCATCTTTTTCACTGTCGTACAGCACAAAAGCGAACATACCTTCCAGCTCGTCGAGGAATTCCGGGCCTTTTTCCTGATACAGCGCCAGGATGACTTCACAGTCGGATCCGGTCTGGAACTGATAACGGTCGCCGTATTCTGCACGCAGCGCCTGGTGATTGTAGATTTCACCGTTTACGGCCAGCGCGTGGGTTTTCTTTTCGTTGTACAGCGGCTGGGCACCGGCGTTGACGTCGACAATAGACAGACGCTCATGGGCCAGAATTGCTTTATCGCTGGCGTATACGCCTGACCAGTCCGGGCCGCGATGGCGCATCAGGCGAGAAAGCTCCAGCGCTTTTTTACGCAGCTCAACCGCGTCCGTTTTGATATCCAGTACACCGAAAATAGAACACATAGCGACTTCTCCGTTAATTCTGTTGCGTGTTGTTGTGGCGTTGCATGACTTAAAAAATGCCGTAAAGCGGGCGAGTGCGCAAGAGAATTACCGGAGTTACAGGAAATAATGCAATGAGGATTAGGGAATAGTGAAAAACAGGTAGTTAATTGCCATCAAGATTAACGATTGTGCAATTTATAGCGTGTTTTATTAGATGTGACTCTGTTTTGCGGTGTGTAAAACAGAAAACCACGCCCGGGGACGTGGTTTTCATTCAGATTACGTCGATTTCGGCCACCGACGGATAAATCCACGACGGTCGGAACGGCATACTATCGATGTCATCCACGGTCGACACGCCAGAGAGCACCAGAATGGTTTCCAGACCGGCCTGGAAGCCCGCCAAAATATCGGTGCGCAGGTTATCGCCGACGATAACAGTCTGCTCTGAATGGGCCTGCATTTTGTTCAGTGCGGCGCGGATGATCCACGGGCTGGGTTTGCCGACATAGAACGGCTTGCGCCCGGAAATCTTCTCGATCCCTGCACACAATGCGCCACAGGCCGGATAGAATCCACGGCCGTGGGTGTCCGGGTTAGTGGCAATGAAACGTGCGCCGTTCGCCACGAAGAATGCCGCTTTGTGCATCATTTCCCAGTTAAAGGAACGCGTCTCACCCACGATAACAAAATCGGGATTCACATCGGTGATGGTAAACCCGGCTTTATACAACTCGTGAATCAACGCCCCTTCGCCGACCACATACGCTTTTTTACCTTCCTGACGACGCAGAAAATCGGCCGTTGCCATTGCTGAGGTGTAAAACACGCTGTCCGGCACGTCGACACCCGCGGTGGCGAAGCGGTTGGCCAGGTCCTGACCGGTTTGCGAAGGGTAATTAGTCAGCAATACTAGCGGCATGCCTTTCTCCAGCACGCGGGTCAAAAACTCCGCCGCGCCGGGAACGGCGACGTTATCGTGCATCAGCACGCCGTCAATATCGCAAATGATGTTCTGAAGGGTCATGGACTGTCCGACGTCTTATTTAGGAAAGGCGTAATTATACACATTATCCTCCCGTCTGCCTGTGCTGCGGGAGGAGGGAAGGGCGGTTAACCTTCCAGCAGACGCTGGAGCAGCATTCCGTTGAGCATGGAGCGTTTGACGAGGGCGAAAGCGCCAATCGCGGAGCGGTGATCCAGTTCAGATTTCACCACAGGCAGGTTATGACGGAACGCTTTCAGTGCCTGCGTATTGATGCAACCTTCAATCGCGGGCAGCAGGATTTTTTCCGCGTCGGTGATTTCACCCGCGATAACCACTTTCTGCGGGTTAAACAGGTTAATGGCGATGGCGATGGTTTTACCCAGATGGCGGCCAACCTGTTCAATCACTTCACTGGCCAGCGCATCGCCTTTATTCGCAGCTTTGCAGATAGCTTTAATGGAACAATCAGACAGCGAGACTTTGCTCTGATAGCCTTTTTCCAACAGCAGGCGTACCCGTTGTTCGATGGCAGCGTTGGCGGCGACGGTTTCGAGACAGCCGAAGTTGCCGCAGTGACAGCGTTCGCCCAGCGGGTCGACCTGAATATGACCTATCTCGCCGACGTTGCCGTTACGACCGATAAAAATGCGACCGTTAGAGATGATCCCGGCGCCGGTTCCGCGGTGAACGCGCACCAGAATAGAGTCATCGCAGTCGTGCGTCGCACCAAAGTAGTGCTCTGCAAGAGCCAAACTGCGGATATCGTGGCCGACAAAGCAGGTCACTTTGAAGCGTTTTTCCAGCGCGCCGACCAGGCCCCAGTTTTCCACCTGAATATGCGGCATATAGCGGATAACGCCGCTTTCCGGATCGACCAACCCCGGCAGGATGACCGAGATAGCAATCAGCTCGCGGATTTTGCGCTGGCTGTTTTCAAGAAAGGTGGCGATGGTGTTGAGCAGCGCGTGTTCCAGCGTTTCCTGGGTGCGCTCCGGCAGCGGGTAGTGTTCTTCGGCGATGACTTTACTGCTCAGATCGTAGAGCGTGAGGGTCGTGTCATGACGCCCAAGGCGCACGCCGATAGCGTGAAAATTGCGGGTTTCGGTAATTATCGAAATAGCGCGGCGGCCCCCCGTGGAGGCTTGCTGATCGACTTCTTTGATCAGGCCGCGTTCTATTAACTGACGCGTGATTTTGGTCACGCTGGCGGGAGCAAGCTGGCTCTGTTCGGCAATTTGAATGCGCGAGATAGGACCATGCTGGTCAATCAGGCGGTAAACGGCCGCGCTGTTAAGTTGTTTAACGAGGTCAACATTACCAATTTGAGCTTGTCCGCCTGATGTCATACTTTACTTACTCAGCAACGACCTCGTTACCATTAACGATGGTCTTAGTGATTTTATAATCGCGCGTGAACGCGGTCAGGTTGGCTACCATGCCTGGTGCGAGGCTTCCCAGCTGTTTGTCAACGCCGATAGCGCGGGCCGGGTAGAGTGTCGCCATACGCAGTACTTCATCCAGCGCGATTCCGCAGTGTTCTACCAGGTTACGCACGCCTTCGATCATGGTCAATGCTGAACCGCTTAAAGTGCCGTTCTCATCCACACACAGTCCATCCCGGTAGTATATTGTTTTACCAGCAAAAATGAACTCATCAATGTGTGCGCCTGCCGGAGCCGTGGCGTCGGTGACCAGACACAGCTTGTCCCCTTTCAGGCGTTTGGCGTTACGTACGTTAGCGAAATCAACATGCAGGCCATCAACAATGATGCCGCAGTAAACGTCAGCTTCATCGAAAATCGCGCCTGCCAGACCCGGCTCACGCCCGGTGATGTAAGGCATGGCGTTATATAAATGCGTGGCAAAAGTGATACCTGCGCGGAAACCGACTTTCGCTTCTTTCAGCGTCGCGTTGGAGTGACCGGCAGAGACCACAATCCCGGCGTCAACCAGACGGGTGATCACTTCGGCAGGTACCATTTCCGGGGCCAGGGTGACTTTGGTTATCACATCGGCGTTAGCACACAGGAAATCGACCAGCTCGTGGTCTGGCTTGCGCACGAAATCCGGATTGTGAGTGCCTTTTTTGACGATGTTGAGCCATGGTCCTTCCAGGTGCAGACCCAGCGCCTGATTCGGGTACTTCGCCAGGTATTCGCGCATTACACGGATACCCTGCTTCATTAATTCGTCGCTGGAGGTAATGAGTGTCGGCAGATAGCTGGTGCAGCCCGATTTCTCGTTGGCTTTCTGCATGATTTCCAGCGTTTCAACGGTCACCGCATCCGGGCTGTCGTTGAACTGCACGCCGCCGCAGCCGTTCAGCTGGACGTCGATAAAACCGGGAGCAAGGATGGCGCCATTTAACGAGCGTTGCTCAATCCCGGACGGCAAATCGGCCTGTGGGCAGATACGTTCAATCAGGCCATTGGCGATAACAATCGCATGGTCATCCAGAATTTCGTGGCCGGTATAAATTCGGCCATGGGTTAATGCATACATACGACCCCCGGTATCAAAAATGCTTCCGCCCCTCCGAAAAGGGACGGGGATTCAATTACAGACCTTTAATATTTTCGGCTTCTAATTCGTTGAAGTACTTCAGCGTCTTCACTTTCAGTTCCATGGTGGACGGCTCGTCACACACCATCACCGCTTTCGGGTGCAGCTGCAGACAGCTGATGGTCCACATGTGGTTCACGTTACCTTCAACAGCCGCTTGCAGCGCCTGTGCTTTCTGATGGCCCAGCACCAGAATCATCACTTCTTCAGCATCCAGCAGCGTGCCCACGCCCACGGTCAGTGCGTATTTTGGCACCTGAGTCACGTCACCGTCGAAGAAGCGGGAGTTTGCCACGCGGGTGTCATGGGTCAGGGTCTTAATACGGGTACGTGAAGAGAGGGAAGAAGCCGGTTCGTTGAATGCAATGTGGCCATCGTTACCTACGCCACCCATGAACAGGTTAATTTTGCCGTAAGAGCGGATTTTTTCTTCATACTGACGGCATTCTGCATCGATATCTGGTGCATTGCCATCCAGCAGGTTAATGTTTTCCGCCGGAATATCAACGTGATCGAAGAAATTGCGGTGCATGAAGCTGTGGTAGCTTTCCGGATGTTCTTTTGCCAGACCAACATATTCATCCATGTTGAAGGTCACAACGTGTTTGAAGCTAACCTGGCCCGCTTTGTGCATCTCTACGAGAGCTTTATATGCGGTGAGTGGTGTACCACCGGTTGGCAGGCCCAAAACAAATGGACGATCCGCGGTTGGTTTGAACGCATTGATGCGGTTGACGATATGACGGGCGGCCCATTTGCCTACTTGTTCTGCTGTCGCCAGGGGAATCAGTCTCATTGTTCACCTCAATAGTTAATATAAATGTTGGCGGATTGGTACCGTATCTCTGTTAAGAGTAACCTGGTTTGGTTGCAAGAGGCGGTAATCCGTCCTGATTTTTCGAATGATAAAATAAGTTTTCACTGTTAGCCAGTCGGAAGAGGGGGTGAAGACGATATTTGGTGATAAAAGTCACAAAAAAGGTGCTTTTAATTTGCGAGGCGAATTAATTTTCCACACACTCTTAGAGCTAGTGATACATTGCTGTGCTTTAAGATAGTCACACTATAAAAATATACGGCTTTAACTAAGTCGGCTCGGGGTCTCATAGGGGGAATAAAAGTGAGTGTTCTAGGTTATTTACAAAAAGTTGGTCGCGCACTGATGGTGCCAGTGGCCACGCTGCCTGCCGCAGCCATCCTGATGGGTGTCGGCTACTGGATTGACCCGGTGAGTTGGGGCGGTGATAACGCTCTTGCTGCTCTATTGATCAAATCGGGTTCGGCTATAATCGATCACATGTCCGTATTGTTTGCGATTGGTGTGGCTTACGGTATGTCCAAAGATAAAGACGGTGCAGCAGCACTGACCGGCTTTGTTGGTTTCCTCGTATTAACAACTCTCTGCTCACCGGCTGCAGTAGCAATGATCCAAAAAATTCCAGCGGACCAGGTTCCGGCGGCATTTGGGAAAATTGAAAACCAGTTCGTCGGTATCCTCGTCGGTATCATCTCTGCGGAACTGTACAACCGCTTCAGCGGCGTTGAGCTGCCAAAAGCGCTGTCGTTCTTCAGCGGCCGCCGTCTGGTGCCAATCCTGACCTCCTTCGTCATGATCGTCGTAGCCTTCATCCTGATGTACATCTGGCCGATAATCTTCGACGGTCTGGTGAACTTCGGTGAGCACATCCAAAAGCTGGGCTCTGCGGGTGCGGGTATTTATGCCTTCTTCAACCGTCTGCTGATCCCGGTGGGTCTGCACCACGCGTTGAACTCCGTGTTCTGGTTTGATGTTGCCGGTATTAACGATATCCCTAACTTCCTTGGCGGCGCGCAGTCTATTGCTGCCGGTAAAGCTGAAATTGGTATCACCGGTCGTTATCAGGCGGGCTTCTTCCCGATTATGATGTTCGGTCTGCCAGGTGCGGCATTGGCGATTTACCACTGTGCCCGTCCGGAAAACAAAGCCAAAGTGCTGGGTATCATGATGGCGGGCGCGTTCGCGGCCTTCTTCACCGGTATCACCGAGCCTCTGGAATTCTCCTTCATGTTTGTGGCGCCGGTTCTGTACTTCATTCACGCGGTACTGACCGGTATTTCCGTGTTCATCGCTGCCAACATGCACTGGATCTCCGGATTTGGTTTCAGCGCCGGTCTGGTGGATATGATGCTTTGGGTCCGTAACCCGCTGGCAACCCACTGGTACATGCTGATCCCTCAGGGTCTGGTGTTCTTCGTTATCTACTACGTGGTGTTCCGTTTCACTATCAACAAATTCAACCTGATGACTCCGGGTCGTGAACTGGCTGTTGCCGGTAGCGAAGCCGATGGCCAGGACGTGAATGTGAGCAGTGGCAAAGAGCAGGACGCAACTGAACTGGCTCGCCAGTACATTGCAGCCGTTGGCGGCTCAGACAACCTGACCGGGATCGATGCGTGTATCACCCGTCTGCGTCTGAACGTGAAAGACTCCTCTCTGGTCAACGAAGCGCTGGCGAAACGCCTGGGTGCGTCGGGTGTGATTCGTCTGAACAAAACCAGCGTGCAGATTATCGTCGGCTTTGTTGCAGAAAAAATCGCTAACGCGATGAAAACCACCGGACCTGTAGCGGCAGCAGAAGCCGCTCCGGTTGCAGCCGCTGCACCAGCAGCAAAACCGCAGGCGGTGCCAAATGCAGCAACTATCGCCACGCTGGTTTCGCCAGTGACCGGAGATGTGGTTGCCCTTGAGCAGGTTCCTGATGAAGCCTTCGCCAGCAAAGCTGTCGGTGAAGGCGTGGCAGTGAAACCAACCGAAAAAATGGTCGTTTCTCCAGCTGCAGGCACCATCGTTAAAATCTTCAACACCAATCATGCGTTCTGTCTCGAAACCGAGAATGGCGCGGAAATCGTTGTCCATATGGGTATCGATACCGTTGCGCTGAACGGCCAGGGCTTTACTCGCCTGGTAGAAGAGGGTGCAGAAGTGGTGGCAGGTCAGCCGGTCCTGGAAATGGATCTGGACTTCCTGAACGCCAATGCGCGCTCGATGATAAGCCCGGTGGTTTGCAGCAACATCGACGACTTCAGCGGTCTGGTTATCAAGGCGCAGGGTCAGGTTGTTGCAGGCGTAACACCACTGTATGAGATTAAAGGCAAGTAATCGTTCCTGAGTATACCCAAAATAATTCGAGTTGCAGGAAGGCGGCAAGTCTGAGGATCCCCAGTCACTTACTCAGGTAAGTGACTGGGGTGAGCGGATGCAGCCAACGTACAAGCAACGTGAAGTATGACGGGTAATATTATGTGCCTTAGCGGCGGGGGTTATCCTCCGCCGCTTTTTTATGGAGCCAGGACAACCCAGATCAACAGCTAACCGCGCTTTTTCTCTAAGTAAGGGTTGTCTCTGCACGCAGCTTATAAGATCATACGCCGTTATATGTTGTTTACGCCTTGAGGAACCCGCGATGAGTGAGGCAGAAGCCCGCCCGACTAACTTTATTCGCCAGATTATCGATGAAGATCTGGCCAGTGGTAAGCACACGACCGTTCATACCCGTTTTCCGCCTGAGCCGAACGGGTATTTGCACATTGGTCATGCAAAATCTATCTGCCTGAACTTCGGCATTGCTCAGGATTACCAGGGCCAATGCAACCTGCGTTTCGATGACACCAACCCGGTGAAAGAAGACATCGAATACGTTGAGTCCATCAAGCAAGACGTTGAGTGGTTAGGTTTCCACTGGTCCGGCGAGATTTGCTACTCCTCTGACTACTTCGATAAGCTGCATCAGTATGCGATTGAGCTTATCAATAAAGGTCTGGCGTATGTGGACGAACTTTCTGCCGACGAAATCCGTGAATATCGCGGCACCCTGACGCAGCCGGGCAAAAACAGCCCGTATCGCGACCGCAGCGTGGAAGAGAACCTGGCGCTGTTTGAAAAAATGCGTGCGGGTGGTTTCGAAGAAGGTAAAGCCTGTCTGCGTGCCAAAATCGACATGGCGTCTCCGTTTATCGTCATGCGTGACCCGGTGCTGTATCGCATTAAATTTGCCGATCACCACCAGACTGGCAGTAAGTGGTGCATCTACCCGATGTATGACTTCACCCACTGCATCAGCGATGCGCTGGAAGGCATTACGCACTCGTTGTGTACGCTGGAATTCCAGGACAACCGTCGTCTGTATGACTGGGTGCTCGACAACATTTCCATCCCGGTTCATCCGCGTCAGTACGAGTTCTCACGCCTGAACCTGGAATACACCGTAATGTCGAAGCGTAAGCTGAACCTGCTGGTGACCGACAAGCATGTGGAAGCCTGGGATGACCCGCGTATGCCAACCATCTCCGGTCTGCGTCGTCGTGGTTACACCGCCGCGTCTATCCGCGAGTTCTGCAAGCGCATTGGCGTGACCAAACAGGACAACACCATAGAAATCGCCTCTCTGGAATCCTGCATTCGTGAAGATCTGAATGAAAATGCGCCACGTGCGATGGCGGTTATCGATCCGGTTAAACTGGTTATCGAAAACTATCCGCAGGGCGAAAGCGAAATCGTCACTATGCCGAACCACCCGAGCAAACCAGAAATGGGGAGCCGTGATGTACCGTTCAGCGGCGAGATCTGGATCGATCGTGCTGATTTCCGAGAAGAAGCGAACAAACAGTACAAGCGCCTGGTGATGGGTAAAGAAGTGCGTCTGCGTAATGCCTACGTCATCAAAGCCGAACACGTTGAAAAAGATGCGGAAGGTAACATCACCACCATCTTCTGTACTTACGATGCGGAAACCCTGAGTAAAGATCCGGCTGATGGCCGTAAAGTGAAAGGCGTTATCCATTGGGTAAGCGCAGGTCACGCGCTGCCGGTTGAGATTCGCCTGTATGATCGTCTGTTCAGCGTACCAAACCCGGGCGCGGCAGAAGATTTCCTGTCCGTCATTAACCAGGAATCACTGGTTATCAAGCAGGGCTATGCTGAGCCGTCGCTGAAAGCCGCGCAAACGGGTAAAGCGCACCAGTTCGAACGTGAAGGTTACTTCTGTCTCGACAGCCGCTACAGCACCGCAGAGAAGCTGGTATTTAACCGTACCGTTGGCCTGCGTGATACCTGGGCAAAAGCGGGCGAATAAGTTTCGCTTTTGCTGAAAATAAAAAGCGTCGCGCAATGCGGCGCTTTTTTTATGTCATTTTCGTGATGCGAAATAATATCATTTTCATTCATGAAACAGCGCCTCGGCCTTGTTACATTTTTTAGTGCCATTTTCCCTTTCTTATTGATAAGCCCCTGCTATTAGCGGTTTTCGTCGCTTCATGCTGAAACGTGCATGTGTAACAAAACGCAATCAAATATGTGCGCCCTGTCATAATCTTGCATTTTCGTGCGGAAAAAGGATTGATAATTCGCGTCGCGAAAAATAGTCTACATGCATAGCGTTAGGACTTTTCTGCCTCGCTACTTTTTTGCAGTACTTAATTTTTATCGCTGTTCGCTTTGCGAACGCGTTTTTAAAAGTCAAAGAGGATATACACATGCGTACGTTCAGTGGCAAACGTAGTACGCTGGCGCTGGCTATTGCCGGGGTCACCGCAATGTCGGGCTGGTTGGCAGTTCCGCAAGCCAGTGCAGCAGGATTCATAGACGATTCAACCTTAACCGGCGGCATCTATTACTGGCAGCGCGAGCGTGACCGTAAAGATGTAACCGACGGCGACAAGTACAAAACCAACCTTTCTCACTCCACCTGGAACGCCAATCTCGACTTCCAGTCGGGTTATGCTGCAGATTTTATCGGCCTGGATATTGCGGCCTTCACCGCAATCGAAATGGCTGAATCCGCCGAAAGCGGTCACCCAAACGAAATCGCGTTCTCCTCTGTTAATAAAGGCTATGACGAAGACTGGTCTGGCGATAAGAGTGGGATCAGTCTGTATAAAGCCGCCGCGAAATTTAAACTGGGGCCGACCTGGGCACGCGCAGGTTATATTCAGCCTACTGGCCAGACCCTGTTAGCGCCGCACTGGAGCTTCATGCCGGGTACTTATCAGGGTGCTGAAGCCGGGGCAAACTTTGACTACGGGGATGCCGGGGCGTTGAGCTTCTCGTATATGTGGACCAACGAGTACAAAGCTCCGTGGCACCTTGAAACTGATCATTTCTATCAGAACGACAAGAAAACCAAAGTGGAGTATCTGCACTCCATCGGTGCTAAATACGACTTCAAAAATGACCTGGTGCTCGAAGCAGCATTTGGTCAGGCTGAAGGCTTTATGGATCAGTACTTCGCCAAAGCCAGCTATAAATTTGATGTCGCCGGGGCGCCGCTCTCGACCAGCTACCAGTTCTACGGTGCGCGTGACACCGTCAGCAGCAACACTATCAACGATATCTATGACGGTACCGCGTGGCTACAGGCTCTGACCTTAGGTTATAAAGTGGGCGACGTTGTTGACCTGCGTCTCGAAGGAACATGGGTAAAAGCGGAAGGGCAGCAGGGTTACTTCCTTCAGCGTATGACCCCAACCTATGCTTCTTCCAACGGCCGACTGGATATCTGGTGGGATAACCGCTCAGACTTCAACGCCAACGGCGAAAAAGCGGTGTTCTTCGGCGGTATGTATGATCTGAAAAACTGGGATATGCCGGGCTGGGCCGTGGGCGCGTCTTATGTTTATGCCTGGGATGCTAAACCGTCTGACTGGCTTATCAATAGTGCAGGTCAGCGCGAAGATATCGCCTCAAACAAAATTAAAGAGTCAGCTTACAGCCTCGACGCGATGTACACCGTTCAGGAAGGGCGAGCGAAAGGCACGCTGTTCAAGCTGCACTTTACTCAATACGACAACCACTCCGACATCCCGAGCTATGGCGGGGGGTACGGCAATATCTTCCAGGATGAGCGTGACGTGAAATTCATTGTTATCGCCCCGTTCACCATTTTCTGACAAGTCGCGCGGCAGCGTTAACGTCGCCGCGCGCCTATGAGGCCGTATCATGAAAAAATTGATTCTCATCGCTATGATGGCATCCGGGCTGGTTGCATGCGCACAACCCCAGGCGCCACAGGAAGATAACAAGCTCAAAGAGGCGTACAGCGCGTGTATTAACACCGCCGAAGGCAACCCGGATAAAATCCAGGCGTGTCAGAATGTATTGGACGTACTGAAAACCGAGAAGTCACATCAGCAGTTTGCCAATCAGGAAACCGTGCGGGTTCTGGATTATCAACAGTGCATCCAGGCGACGCATACCGGCAACGATCAGGCGGTGAAAGCCCGCTGTGACCAGATTTGGAAGGAAATTCGTAACAACAACACGACAACCACAAAGCCATAACCCTCAACTATCGGCCTCTGTGATTGCCTGAAATTTATGCCAAAAAAAGCCAACCGCGAGGTTGGCTTTTTGCTTTTGAGCAAACGCTGATTATTTCTCAGCGGCGTCGTGTGCGTGTTCATCTTCACGGCAGTCGCCTTCTGCGCAGTGGCCATAAAGATAAAGGCTATGGTTGGTCAGACGAATGCCATGTCGAGTGGCGATTTCGCGCTGACGCGTTTCGATAGAGTCATCACTGAACTCAATAACCTTGCCGCAGTCGAGGCAGATTAAGTGATCGTGATGATGCTGCTGAGTCAGTTCGAAAACAGACTTGCCGCCTTCGAAGTTGTGGCGGGTGACAATGCCGGCATCGTCGAACTGGTTCAGAACGCGATAAACCGTTGCCAGACCAATCTCTTCGCCCATATCAATGAGGCGTTTATAAAGGTCTTCCGCACTGACATGGTGATTGTCCGGCCCCTGAAGCACTTCCAGAATTTTCAAACGAGGAAGCGTGACTTTCAGGCCTGCCTTCTTTAATGCGGTATTGTTGTCAGTCATGCGGAATCAGTCCTGTTGCTAGGCGATACACTTCCCTATGGGGAAGTATTACTAAGAATGAATTCAGGATAATGCGTCTCATTATAGGACTGCCTGGCCTAAATGGGAACGTAAACCCTGAGCAAAGTATGCTTTTCAAAAACGAGGCATCATCTGCAAAGCGAAACATCCGACCTCGTCAAAACAGGTGACATTGTACAGACATGTGCTCAAAAGTTAAAAATTTGTAGCGATTAATTTAATTGCTTTTATCTATTAATTTAACACAACGTATCGCTAATACGGCGCAGCACGGATGCTGCACCGTACTAAATCATTAGGCGTTCTTGATCTCTTCGAGGTGCAGCTCTTCGGAGATTTGTTTCACCCATTTTTCGACACGCTCAGCGGTCAGCTCTGGCTGGCGATCTTCGTCAATGGCCAGACCCACAAAATGGGCGTCATCAGCCAGACCTTTAGAGGCTTCGAAATGGTAGCCTTCGGTCGGCCAGTGGCCAACGATAGTTGCGCCGCGCGGTTCGATGATGTCGCGGATGGTACCCAACGCATCACAGAAATATTCTGCGTAATCTTCCTGATCGCCACAGCCAAACAGTGCGACCAGCTTACCGTTGAAGTCTACCTCTTCCAGCGTCGGGAAGAAGTCGTCCCAGTCACACTGTGCTTCACCGTAGTACCAGGTAGGGATACCCAGCAGCAGAATATCGAAACCTTCGAGATCTTCTTTACTGCTCTTGGCAATGTCATGCACCTCGGCAACGTCTTTGCCAAGCTGCTTCTGGATCATCTTCGCGATATTTTCGGTGTTACCCGTGTCGCTGCCGAAAAAAATACCTGTGATTGCCATGAGTAAAATAACCTCTTGAAACGTATTGAAATGATGGTGGAATGTTGCCCACAGATAAAGGCAATGATAGCAGGAGGAGAAGTGCGCGGAAACTGCAATCGCGCCGTACTGCACTCTCTGCTAAATGAAAGTGATTTTTTGCCGTATTTTCAGACAAGTTCCTGGCCGTGTAATGCAGCCAGTTGTTGCAACAATATCTCTTCGATAAGCTCGCTGCGGCTCATATTTCTGGCATCAGCCAGTTCATTGAGCGCATCCACGGCATCGTTATTGAGCTTTAGCTCAACGCGTTTGAGACCGTTGCTTTTGTCGCGTTTAAGCTGATTACGCTTATTTATGCGTAATTGTTCGTCGCGCGAGAGCGGATTGGTTTTCGGCCTTCCCGGGCGACGCTCATTTGCGAACAAATCTAATGTCGTTCGGTCCGTTTGTTCTTTTGCCATGATTCAGAGTGACTTCGGGGAAACAAGCCGCCAGACGACAGGCCCGGCGCAGATAGCGCGCAATCATACATCAGCGAAACCCGGACGCCAACGCCGGGAGGCACAATGGCGCTTGCTTGCTCGGATTTTAATCATTCTGCCAGGTATCGACGAATCGCACGCAGCACCGCATCCGGTTTTTCTGCGTGAACCCAATGTCCGGCACCCGCGATCACGTGCGCGCGGGCCTGCGGGAACTGTGCAAGTAACGCGTCGCGGTACTCTGCGGTGACGTAAGGCGAATTTCCACCAGGGATAAACAGGGCAGGGTGGTCCCAGGCAGGAATCGGTTCCCAGCCAACGATATGGGGATATTGATCCCACAACGCTGGCACGTTGAATCGCCACGCACCGTCGACGAACGACTTCAGCAGGAACTGAATCACGCCTTCTTCATCTATATGCTGGCGCATTACATCCGCGGCCTGCTGGCGGCTGGACACGCCTGCGTCGGTCACGGCGTTAATGGCGGCAAAAATCTCATCGTGACGGCGCACCTGATAAGCCACCGGAGCGATATCAATCGCCACCAGTTTTTCAACACGTTCAGGGGCTAGCGCCGTAAACGCCATCACCGCTTTACCGCCCATTGAATGGCCAATCAGACTCGCCTTCTCAATGCCGTTTGCATCGAGCGTATCGACAAGATCCTGCGCCATTGCGGCGTAGGTCATCTCCGGGTCGCGAGGGGAAAGGCCATGGTTACGCATATCGACTTGCAGGATATTGTGGTCGGCAACCAGATCCCGGGCGAGGATCCCGAGGTTATCAAGGCTACCGAAAAGGCCGTGAACGAGGACGATGGGAGAATTAGTGTGCAGGTTTTGTGCAGTTTGCGCTCGGCTGTTTAATTTCATGGCAAAGTTCTTTTTTTCGCTACGTCGGGTTAGGGTATCATGTTGAACATTCTGCCGCCCGGCTGCAACACTCAGTAGTCGTCTGAGTTTTTGCCGACACGCTATCCGCTGTTGGGTTTTGTCCTTATAATCCCAACAACTTGTATTCAGAAAAGATATCTCACTGGATTAAGATGAAAACGATCGAAGTTGATGACGAACTCTACGGCTTTATTGCCAGCCACACTAAGCACATTGGCGAGAGCGCATCCGACATTTTAAGGCGTATGCTGAAATTTTCTGCCGTATCGCAGGCGGCAGCATCAACCGTAGCCAAAGAAACTCCGGCATCCGCGTCTGCACCGGTCGTCGCTGCGGTTAAAAAAGTGTCTTCAACAAAAGATAACGTTCGCGCCATGCGCGAGCTGATGCTTTCTGACGAATACGCCGAGCAGAAAAAAGCGGTCAACCGCTTCCTGCTGGTGCTGACTACACTTTACGCTTTAGACAGCAAGTCATTTGCTCAGGCTACCGAGTCGCTGCATGGCCGTACGCGCGTTTACTTCTCCTCTGACGAAGCAACGCTGCTGAAAAACGGCAATCAGACCAAGCCTAAGCAGGTACCAGAAACCCCTTACTGGGTTATCACCAACACCAATACCGGTCGTAAATGCAGCATGGTTGAACACATCATGCAGTCAATGCAGTTCCCCGCGGAATTAATTGAAAAGGTTTGCGGCACCATCTAAGCATAAGAAGGACCAGGCAATGGCAACTCATAACCGTGCGGGTCAGCCTGCACAGCAGAGTGATTTGATCAACGTCGCCCAGCTGACGTCTCAGTACTACGTGCTGAAACCGGAAGTGGGTAACGCAGAACATGCGGTAAAATTCGGAACGTCCGGCCACCGTGGTAGCGCTGCGCGTCACAGCTTCAATGAACCGCATATCCTGGCCATTGCGCAGGCGATTGCGGAAGAACGCGCAAAAAATGGCGTTACCGGGCCGTGCTATGTCGGCAAGGATACCCACGCCCTGTCAGAGCCAGCGATCATTTCTGTACTGGAAGTGCTGGCGGCCAACGGTGTGGATGTGATTGTGCAGGAAAACAACGGCTACACTCCAACGCCTGCGGTCTCCAACGCTATCCTGGTTCACAATAAAAAAGGTGGCGCACAGGCTGATGGCATCGTCATCACCCCGTCCCATAACCCGCCGGACGATGGTGGTATCAAGTACAACCCGCCAAACGGTGGTCCGGCTGATACCAACGTTACCAAAGTGGTTGAAGACCGCGCAAACGCATTACTGGCTGATGGCCTGAACGGCGTGAAGCGCATGTCTCTGGATGCGGCGTATGCATCCGGGCATATCAAAGAGCAAGATTTGGTTCAGCCGTTTATCGAAGGGCTGGCAGATATCGTTGATATCAAAGCCATTCAGAAAGCGGGCCTGAAGCTTGGTGTTGATCCGTTGGGTGGCTCCGGGATCGAATACTGGAAACGTATCGCGGAGTTCTACAAGCTTGATCTGACCATCGTCAACGATCACGTCGATCAGACATTCCGTTTCATGCACCTCGACAAAGATGGCGCTATCCGCATGGACTGCTCATCAGAGTGTGCGATGGCAGGCCTGCTGGCATTGCGTGACAAATTTGACCTGGCGTTTGCCAATGACCCGGATTACGACCGTCACGGTATCGTGACGCCGGCTGGTCTGATGAACCCGAACCACTACCTGGCCGTAGCGATCAACTACCTGTTCCAGCATCGCCCACTGTGGGGCAAAGATGTCGCCGTGGGTAAAACCCTGGTGTCGTCTGCGATGATTGACCGTGTGGTTGATGATCTGGGTCGTAAGCTGGTGGAAGTGCCAGTAGGCTTCAAATGGTTTGTTGACGGTCTGTTCGACGGCAGCTTTGGTTTTGGCGGCGAAGAGAGCGCGGGTGCATCCTTCCTGCGTTTCGACGGCACACCGTGGTCTACCGACAAAGACGGGATCATCATGTGCCTGTTGGCGGCTGAAATCACTGCCGTCACGGGCAAAAATCCGCAGCAGCATTACGACGAACTGGCCGCGCGCTTTGGTGCACCGAGCTACAACCGTCTGCAGGCATCTGCAACTTCTGCCCAGAAAGCTGCGCTGTCTAAACTCTCTCCGGAGATGGTTAGCGCTGATACGCTGGCCGGTGATCCCATCACCGCGCGTCTGACGGCAGCGCCAGGCAACGGCGCATCCATCGGCGGTCTGAAAGTGATGACCAAAAACGGCTGGTTTGCAGCACGTCCATCCGGCACAGAAGACGCCTACAAAATCTATTGTGAAAGCTTCCTCGGTGCCGAGCACCGTAAGCTGATTGAGAAAGAAGCGGTAGAGATTGTTAGTGAAGTGCTGAAAAACGCATAGTGTTTTGTCGGCCCGGCAAGCAAAGCGCTGCCGGGTAAAAGACTCAATGCGGGCTGATGTTCTCTCCCTGAAGGAGAGGGCGAAAATAGTAAAAACGGCAACCTCAGGGTTGCCGTTTTTGTTTTGTTTAACTGTGTTTATTCTTCAGCTCAAATCGCGGAGACACCAGGCCATACAGCGTCCAGCCCATAAAGGTCACAATGGCACCCCACAGCATCGCTTCTTCACCAGACGAATACAGCGCGTAGAAGCTATACATCGCCCCGATAAACGCCACCACGTTCGCGGCCTTCGCTTTGCCCGGCGCGACGTTCGCCATTTTCTGAATAATAACCAGCGCCGCCATCGACAGGATGTAGGGAATAATGTTGGTCACCACCGCCAGATTCACCAGCACGTTGAACTGATTATTCAGCGACGGGCTAATGGTCATCAACGACAAACCGGACTGAATCACCACAATCATCAGCATGCCCTGAACCGGGGCTTCAGCGCGGGATAAGCGCGAAAATATTTTCGGGAAATAGCCCTCATCCGCTGACGATTTAAACACCTGGGCGATAGTAAACTGCCAGCCCAGCAGCGAACCACAGCATGACATTACCATCAGGCCCATGATCACTTTCCCGACTTCCGGGGTGAACATTTGCGCGAAGGCCAGGCCGAATGGGGCGGTGGAGCTGGCTAAATCGACGTTAGGTACAATCCCGGCAATCACGTTAGTGGAGACGATGTAAATCACCGCTGCACCGAGCGTCCCGCCGAGAACCGCTATCGGCACGTTACGCTCCGGGTTTTCCACCACATCGGTATTGGCACAGGCAGATTCCAGACCGAGAAACGCCCACAGCGTCATTGCGATAGACGACCCGACCGCGCTAAAGAACGGCACGTGGTGAGGGTTCCAGGATTCTACGTACAGTGTCGGGCTGAACCAAAACCAGCCGATAATGCACAATCCCACGACCGGAATAATAACGCCCCAGACGGTGACGCTACTAATTTGTCCGGTGATCCGCGCCCCACCAAAGTTGGCGATGGTGCACAGCCACAGTACGCCGATGGTCGCCAGTCCAATCTGAATCGGGCTGAGCGTGACCCCGAACAGTTCGGTCCCGTAACCCACCGCTGAAATGGCAATTGCCACGTTGGCAATCAGCAGCGACACGCCGTAGGTATAGTTGGCCATAAAGTTGCCGGATTTGCCGAAGGCATACTCCGCATAGCCGCCCATGCCACCGGATTTACGGCTGAACATCCCGCATTTGGCAAATGCCCACGCCAGTGCGGTAGAGCCTATGGCGGTCACCAGCCAGGAGATAATCGAAATCGTGCCCACTTCCGCAAGCTTGGTCGGCAGCATGATTATCCCGGAACCCATCATGTTCACCATGGTCAGAATGGTGAGCTGAACGACGCCCATCTTGTTCGATTTGCTCATAATGCCTCCCCTTTCAGGAGCGGCTGTTGAGCATCGCGGGACTTAATGACGTTGCACCACACCTGCTTACGGCCGTCGACGTCCTCAATATAAACCCCCTGAAGTTCTGGCGCGAAGCCTGGAAGAAGGTTGATGCCTTCTTCCAGCGCGGTGAAATAACGCAGTACCGCACCGCTCCAGATTTCCCCCGGCACGACGCACAGCACGCCCGGTGGATAAGGAAGGGCGCCTTCCGCCGCAATGCGACCTTCAGCCTGCGGCAGCGCCACCAGTTCAACTTCACCGCGCAGATAGGCGTAGTTCGCTTCCTGCGGATTCAGACTGACGCGCGGGAAATGCGTCTTGCGGAACATCTCTTTTTGCAGCTGTTTCACGTCATGACGAGCATATAGCTGATGCATCTCCAGACACAGCTGACGCAAAGTATATCCGGCGTAGCGATGCTCGTACTGGCGATACAGTGACGGTAAAACCTCCTGCAATGGCGCATCGACCTCGAGCAGTTTTTCAAAGCGCACCAGCAGTGCAACCAGTTGTTGCAGCTTCGCCATATCTTCCGCCGGGGTCAGCAGGAACAGAATCGAGTTAAGGTCGCACTTCTCAGGCACCACACCATTCTCACGCAGAAAATTAGCGAGAATAGTTGCCGGAACGCCAAACGCGTCGTACTCACCGCTGGCGGCATTAATGCCCGGAGTGGTCAGCAAAAGCTTGCACGGATCGACGAAATACTGGTGTTCAGCGTAGCCTTCAAACGCATGCCAGCGCTCACCCGGCACGAAATGGAAGAAGCTCAGATCGCGAGCAATTTGCTCGGTAGGCCAGGTGTGCCAAGGCTTGCCATTGATGATCGGCGGCACAAACGGGCGAATATGATGGCAGTTCTCCAGGATCAGTTTGCGCGCATCAATGCCATTTTCCACGCAACTCATCCACATATTACGGCCGCTCACACCTTCATGCATTTTCGCATTGACGTCCAGCGCGGCAAACAGCGGATAGAACGGGCTGGTAGAGGCGTGCATCATAAAGGCGTTGTTAAGGCGTTTATGCGGTACGTAGCGCGACTGGCCTTTGATATGGCTGTCTTTTTTGTGGATTTGCGAGGTTTGAGAAAAACCGGCCTGCTGTTTATGGACCGACTGGGTCACCAGAATCCCCGGATCGTTTTCATTAAGCTCCAGCAGTAACGGCGAACAGTCAGCCATCATCGGAATGAATTGTTCGTAGCCGACCCATGCGGAGTCAAACAGGATGTAGTCACACAGATGACCAATCTTATCGACCACCTGACGAGCGTTATAAATGGTGCCGTCGTAGGTCCCGAGCTGAATGACGGCCAGACGGAAAGGGCGGGCCAGTCGCGCACGCTGTGGTGCCACTTCGGCAATCAATTCCCGCAGGTAAGTATCTTCAAAGCAGTGCGCATCAATTCCGCCGATAAAGCCGTACGGGTTACGCGCGGTTTCCAGATATACCGGCGTGGCGCCAGCCTGTAACAGTGCACCGTGATGGTTGGATTTGTGGTTGTTGCGGTCAAACAGCACCAGATCGCCCGGCGTCAGCAGCGCGTTAAGCACCACTTTATTCGACGATGACGTGCCGTTCAGGACGAAATAGGTTTTGTCGGCGTTGAACACTTTAGCTGCATGCTGCTGCGCCACGCAGGGCGCGCCTTCGTGGATCAGCAAATCACCCATCGCCACGTCGGCGTTGCAGAGGTCTGCGCGGAACAGCGTCTCGCCAAAGTATTCGACAAACTGGTTGCCCGCCGGATGGCGACGGAAAAACTCACCGCCCTGATGGCCAGGGCAGTCGAACGCGCTATTGCCCTGATTAACGTAATCCACTAATGCACGGAAGAACGGCGGGCGTAGCTGCGTTTCATATTTATGCGCGGCGGCTTCAAGCTGGCGACCATAGAAGTCGTTGCGTGTGTCATCATGTTCAAACACGCCATGAATGCGCGACAGATATTCTGCGGGCACGATTTCATCTTTATTAATACCGATAAACACCGGCAGGTTATAACCGGTGGCATCTATCTCATCGAGTTTCCCACACTCGACATCTTTTACAGATAATACCGCAGCGGCGACATCGATGAACTGCGTGTTATATGTGTCAACAATACTGCGGGTGCTGTTAAAACAATCAGGGCAATGGCGACTGACGGCGATTTTTAATTCTGACATTTTTCATCTCTTTAATTTCAAGGAATAGCAGGTCCTCAATTTCTTAAACACGAAATTGATTATTCCGGTGAAAAGGCAATGGTGTCCCACTGATAATAAAATCAGGTTATTGCTTTTTCAGAAGTCATAAATCCCACCGGCCCGGTTGCCGGAATACAGAATTTATCAAGGCGAGCGCAGGAGCTACAGGCAAGTGCCTGTATTATCAGGAAGTCAGGAGTGACCTGTATGCTGAGCGCCCGTAGTCGGAAGACTATCGGGCATTAAAGAAGTGAAAATCGAAGCTGTTGCGGTGGGCGAACATCATGATGTGCGTCGTTCGCCTTATATGGGGCATGAGTCGGCTATTGTTTTCCATAATATATACCTTCATGAATGTGTGAAAGCACAGGCATTCTATCTGGATATGGATTGCAATCTGTGAAGATGATCAACAAAAAATGATCGTTACAGAATTAATTGATTGAGGTGTTGAGGTTTTTCCGAATTAAATGCTGGGTTGTTATTTTAATGTGAATGAACTGTGGGTTTTTATTGTTTAAATGGAGTGGCGTATGCTCAATAATAATGGTCAAAACTATTTGGCATACGACGAAATTAAAGCATAAACCGATAACCAATTCCGGTTTCGGTTAACAGATGCTGCGGACGCGCCGGGTCAATTTCCAGCTTCTGGCGTAAATGGCCCATATAAATGCGCAGGTAGTGGCTATGCTCAACTGCATTCGGCCCCCAGACCTGACTTAACAACTGGCGCTGGGTCAATACCTTGCCGTGGTTGTTGAGTAACACCGCCAGCAGGCGAAATTCAATAGGCGTCAGGTGGATTTCCTCGCCGTCGCGCTGAATGCGGTGGCTGGCAATATCGACCTGAATATTGGCGAAATTAAACACGGGCTGATTTTGTTCCGCGCTCCCGTGACGGCGTAGGGCGACACGCAAACGGGCCTGTAATTCGCCAATGCCAAATGGCTTGCTGAGGTAATCGTCGGCCCCGGCGTCGAGCGCGGTAATTTTATCCGTCTCTTCGGCGCGAGCGGAAAGCACAATCACCGGCACCTGGCTCCACTGACGGAAATCGCGAATGAAATCGATGCCGTCGCCATCCGGTAAACCGAGATCGAGAATGACCAGATCAGGTTTACGCGTGGCCGCTTCCAGCAGCCCACGTTGCAACGTTTCGGCTTCGTGCACGCGCAGACCATCGGCTTCCAGCGCACTGCGCAGAAAACGGCGAATAGCCTGTTCATCTTCAACGATAAGTACGTTAATCACAGTTCCTCAAGAAGTTCATCCAGCTCCGGGGGCGCATCAAGCGGTAGGATAATCCTGAAACTGGCCCCGCCTTCGGGGCGGTTAGACGCGTGCAGTTCACCGCCATGTACATCGACAATCGCCAGGCAAATAGCGAGGCCAAGCCCCACGCCGGGAATGGCCGACTCTTTATGGCCCCTGGAGAATTTAGCAAAGATCGCCTGTTCCTGACCAGCAGGGATACCGGGACCGGAGTCCCACACGTCCAGCTGTAGCTGTTCGGGCAGGCGTTCGGCGGAAATCCCAATGGTGGCCGACGGGCCCGCGTACTTCGCGGCGTTTTCCAGTAGGTTAATCAGCACCCGTTCAAACAGCGGGCCATCAACGTGAATGAGCGTCAGCGGGTCGCCCAGCGCCAGCTGAATATGCCGCCCGCCGAGGCCCATTTCCAGGGTGCGAATAGCGCTGCCCACCACTTCTTCCAGCGTCAGCCACTCTTTGCGCAGGTTAAATCCACCGGACTGAATGCGCGCCATATCGAGCAGATTGTTCACCAGCCGGGTGGTGTTCAGCACATGCTGGCGAATTTCGTTGGCCTGTGGGGCGTGCTTTGAACCTTCGCTGGCCAAATCCAGCGTCAGAATCTCCGCCTGACCAAACAGCACGGTCAATGGCGTGCGCAAGTCGTGTGAAAGTGCCGCCAGCAGCGAGTTGCGAATGCTTTCTCGCTCACTCGCCAGCCGCGATTGCTCTTCGCTTGCGGTCAGCGCCAGACGTTCCAGGGCGCTGGCGACCAACAAGGTGCAGGTTTCCAGCAGTCGCTGCTGTTCGGGGATCATCAACTGGCGCAAATTACCCGGTTCAACCACCACCACGCCGTGGGTTTTCTCGGCGCTTTTTAACGGCAGGATCAGATAGGGTACGCCGGGCAGCGTGTCGGTTCCCGCACCTGCTGGCTGGCCTTTGTCAAAGCTCCAGCGGGCGATGGCGTCGTCCCACGGCGTGATGTCGTTGCCGTCGGTCAGAGGGTGAAGCCCGCCATCGGCATTGGGCAGCAACACCTGGCTGCGCGCCTGGAAAGTGGAGTGAATAAACTGCTCGCTGGTTTGGGCAATATCCTGTGCGCGGCGGCCGGTTGCCAGCGCTTTCGACATTTCATACAGATGCCGGGTGCGCTGTTCACGATAGCGCGCGACGCGGGCCTGATAGCGCACGCCTGCGGTTAAATTCCCAATAACCAGCCCGACGGTCAGCATCACGCCGAAGGTTAAAACGTACTGCACATCGGAAACGGCGAGGGTGCCGCGCGGAGCAATAAAGAACAGATCAAAGCTGACGACGTTGGCGACAGTAGCCAGCACCGATGGCCAGCGTCCGTAGAACAGCGCCACAATCACCACACCGAGCAGATAGAGCATCACCAGGTTGGCGGCATCAAACGCCATCAGGAAATGGCTGGCGAAGACCGTAATTAAGGCGCAGAGCACCACGGCAACGATGCAGCCACGAAGCTGAACGCGCCAGCGTTCTAGCCACGGGCGATTATCGGCGCCTCGGGTTGGGCTGGTGCTCGGCTGATCTTCAAGGGCAACAATCAGTAAATCGAGATCCGGCGCACGACGGGCGAGCCTGTCGGCGAACGATTCCTGGCTCCACCAGCGTCGTTTATTACGCCGACCAATAATGATTTTGCCGAGATTATGTTCGCGGGCGTAGCGCAGAATAGCTTTCTCTTCCGCCGGGTCTGACAGCGTAGCGGTTTCCGCGCCCAGCTCCTGTGCCAGACGCAGTGCACTGAGAATATTGCGCCGCTGTGATTCTGGCAGACGGTGTAAATCGGGGGTTTCGACATAGACTGCATGCCATGCGGTGCCGAACTTGGCGGCCAGACGGGCGGCGGCCCGCACCAGTTTTTCATTCCCACCGCTGTGGCCGACACACAGCAGAATCGCATCGCGGGTATGCCAGACTTTTTCTTCGCCTTGCCGGTCTCGCCAGGCGCGCATCTGATCATCCACGCGGTCAGCGGTGCGTCGCAGTGCCAGTTCGCGTAGGGCGATGAGGTTGCCTTTACGGAAGAAATGCTCGATGGCACGTTCGGCCTGCCCGGCGATATACACTTTGCCTTCATGCAGGCGCTGGCGCAAATCGTCCGGCGGCAGGTCCACCAAAACCACTTCGTCAGCAGAATCGAAAAAAGGATCCGGCACGGTTTCGCGCACTTTGATACCGGTCACACCGCTGACTACGTCGTTCAGGCTTTCCAGATGCTGAACGTTGACGGTGGTAAAAACGTCGATACCCGCTTCCAGCAGTTCTTCTATATCCTGCCAGCGCTTGGGGTGACGTGAACCGGGTGCGTTGGTGTGCGCCAGTTCGTCCATCAGGATCAGTGCCGGGCGGCGGGCGAGGGCGGCATCGAGGTCAAATTCTTCGACTTGTCGACCGCGATAGTGAATGCGTTTTCGGGACTGAGTCGCCAGTCCCTTAAGCTGAGCGGCGGTCTCCTGACGGCCGTGGGTTTCAACCACGCCCACCAGAATATCGAGCCCTTGCGCCCGCAGGCGCTGCGCCTCTTGCAGCATGGCGTAGGTTTTTCCTACGCCAGCACAGGCGCCAAAAAAGACTTTCAGTTTTCCGCGATGCCAGCCGGAGGATTGCTCCAGTAGGCGGTCGGGATCGGGACGAAAGGGCTCGTCGGTCATGCTCAATCCTTACGGTTGTTTCAGGGCATCCAGCGCCATATTCAGCTCAACAATATTCACCACCGGCTGGCCGAGGAAACTCACCAGTGGCTGCTGTGTGTGTTCGGCAACCAGCGTTGTCAGCATTTCTACCGACACGTGACGGGCCTGCGCCACACGCGGTATTTGCCAGTCTACCGACTGCGGCGTCAGGCTGTAATCAAGCCCGCTCGCGGACGTCGTCACCAGTTCGACGGGAACCTGTGCGTCTGCCTGCGGATTGTCCTGACGCAGTTGCGCCACCCGCGCCGCCACCTCTTTATCCAGCTCGGGATTACTGCCTGCCAGGTTGCTGCCGCCGGATGCCTCTGGATTATAGGGGCTATTGGCGGTGGCGGAAGGGCGACCGTGAAAATATCCCGGCGCGGAAAACTGCTGACCAATCAAGCGAGAACCACGCATCTGGTTGTCCTGATGAATCAACGAGCCGTAGGCCTGGTCAGCGAACCACCATTGTCCAAGCGCAGTGGTGAGCAGCGGATACACGCCCCCGGTGACCAGGGTTAAAAAAATCAGAACTACCAGAGCAGGGCGTAACGTCGTCATTTTCATTTCCTCTTACACCAGACCAGACAGGGTCAGCAACAGGTCAATCACTTTGATGCCGATGAACGGCACCAGCAGGCCACCGAGGCCGTAAATCCACAGGTTACGCCGCAGCATTGCTGCGGCCGTCAGTGGCTTATAACTCACGCCTTTTAACGCCAGCGGGATCAGGAACACAATAATCAGGGCGTTAAAGATAACGGCGCTGAGAATGGCCGACGCGGGCGAGTGCAGGTGCATCACGTTCAGCGCGTTGAGCTGCGGATAGGTAGCCGCAAACGCCGCCGGGATGATGGCAAAATACTTCGCCACGTCGTTGGCAATACTGAAAGTGGTCAGCGACCCACGGGTCATCAGCATCTGTTTACCGATATGAACCACTTCAATCAGCTTGGTCGGGTTGGAGTCCAGATCGACCATGTTGCCTGCTTCTTTTGCGGCCTGGGTTCCGGAGTTCATCGCCACGGCCACGTCAGCCTGCGCTAACGCCGGGGCGTCGTTGGTACCGTCGCCGGTCATCGCCACCAGACGGCCCTCTGCCTGATACTGACGAATCAGTGCCAACTTGGCTTCCGGTGTCGCTTCCGCCAGGAAATCATCCACGCCTGCTTCAGCGGCGATGGCGGCGGCCGTCAGGCGGTTATCGCCGGTGATCATCACCGTTTTAATGCCCATTTTGCGCAGCTGTGCGAAACGCTCTTTAATGCCACCTTTAACGATATCCTTCAGTGCAATCACCCCGAGCACCGTCGCACCTTCCGCCACCACAAGCGGAGTGCCACCCTGACGCGCCACGCCTTCGACCTGCGTATCGACCTGCTTCGGGAAGTGCCCGTTGTTGGCTTCTACGTGACGACGGATCGCATCCACAGAGCCTTTACGGATCATGCGGTCGTGAATATTGATACCGCTCATGCGGGTCTGCGCAGTAAAGGGCACAAATGTGGCCTGCAATTCCTGTACGTCACGCTCGCGCAGATTGAAGCGTTGTTTTGCCAGCACCACGATACTGCGGCCTTCCGGCGTTTCATCGGCCAATGACGCCAGTTGCGCGGCATCTGCGAGGGTTTTCTCATCGACGCCAGGAGCAGGCAGGAACTGAGATGCCTGACGATTGCCGAGCGTGATGGTGCCGGTTTTATCCAGCAGCAGGACATCCACATCGCCCGCCGCTTCAACTGCACGACCGCTGGTGGCAATCACGTTGGCACCAAGCATCCGGCTCATCCCGGCCACGCCGATAGCCGACAGCAGCCCGCCGATGGTCGTCGGGATCAGACAAACCAGCAGCGCAATCAGCACTGTCACGCTGACCGCCGTTCCGCCGTACGCGGAGAACGGCCACAGGGTGGCGGTAGCCAGCAGGAACACGATGGTCAGAGCGACCAGTAAAATGGTCAGGGCGATTTCGTTTGGCGTTTTACGACGCTGAGCACCTTCGACCATGGCGATCATTCGGTCAAGGAAGGTTTCGCCAGGGTTAACGCTGCAACGGATAACCAGCCAGTCGGAAAGAATGCGTGTGCCACCCGTTACCGAGGCGAAGTCGCCGCCGGATTCGCGTATAACTGGCGCGGACTCCCCGGTAATCGCGCTTTCGTCCACCGACGCACCACCTTCGATAACTTCACCGTCGCATGGGATGATGTCACCCGCCTCCACCAGAACGATGTCGCCTTTGCGCAGGTCATCTGCCGGAACGTGATCGACCTGAGCACCATGCTGCGGCGCGCGAAGTTTACGGGCGAAAGACGTTTTCTGAATGCCTTTCAGACTGTTGGCCTGCGCCTTGCTGCGGCCTTCCGCCAGCGCTTCGGCGACGTTAGCGAACAGCACGGTAAACCACAGCCAGATGCTGATTGCCGCCGTGAAACCGGCGCTACCGGGCACTTTTCCAAAGGCCATCGCCACGGCGAGCAAGGTAGTCAGCACGCTGCCCAGCCAGACGATAAACATCACCGGGTTGCGCCATTGTACGGCTGGACTCAGTTTTTTTACGGCATCCAGCAGGGCCTGGCGAACCAGGGCCGGTTCGAAAATTGCCGTTTGCTTACGACTCATAAAACGTGTCTCCAGCTGTCTTATAACGAAGAGAGATGTTCTGCGACCGGGCCTAACGCCAGGGCGGGAATAAACGTCAGGGCGCCAACCAAAATCACGGTGCCTATCAGCAAGCCAACAAACAGCGGGCCGAAGGTCGGTAACGTGCCGGTGCTGGCGGGCTGAATTTTCTTGCTGACCAGCGAGCTTGCGATGGCCAAGACAGGCACGATCACCCCGAAGCGTCCGACGAACATGCAGAAGGCCAGCAGGCAGTTCCAGAATGGAGAGTTAGCACTCAGGCCACCAAAGGCGCTGCCGTTGTTATTGGCGGCGGATGACACGGCGTACAGCACTTCACTGAAACCGTGAATACCCGGATTGAACATCCCGGCGCGCCCGGCGTCGGTCATCATCGCCAGCGCGGTGCCAAGCAGGACCAGTGTCGGAGTCACGAGGATCGCCAGCGCGGTCATTTTCATTTCGCGCACGTCGATTTTTTTACCAAGATATTCCGGCGTACGGCCAATCATCAGCCCGGCGATAAACACCGCCAGCAGCACGAACAGCAGCATGCCGTACAGCCCGGAACCTACACCGCCAAACACCACTTCACCAATCTGCATCAGCCACATTGGCACCATTCCACCGAGCGCGGTAAAGGAGTCGTGCATGGCGTTCACTGCGCCGCAGGACGCCGCGGTCGTCACCACCGCAAACAGACTACTTTGCAGAATGCCGAACCGGCTCTCTTTGCCTTCCATATTGATGGCGCTGTCGGCCCCGAGTTTCAGGAAGTGAGGATTCCCGCTGAGCTCAGCCCACATCACCACCGCTACGCAAATGACGAAAATGACCGACATCGCCCACAGGATCGCGCGTCCCTGGCGGCGGTCGTTGACCGCTTCACCGAAGGCGAAACACAGCGCGGTTGGGATCAGGAAAATCGCCAGCATTTGCACCGTATTGGTCAGCGCCGTTGGATTTTCAAATGGATGGCTGGAGTTGGCATTAAAGAAGCCGCCGCCGTTGGTGCCGAGCATTTTGATGGCTTCCTGCGACGCTACCGGTCCCATTGGCAGCAGACCTTTTACGCCTTCCAGCGAAGTGAAATGCTGGTACGGGAGAAAGTTTTGCAGCGTGCCTTGCTGGATCATAAATAGCGCAATCAACAGCGACAGCGGCAGCAGGATCCACAACGTAACGCGCACGATGTCCATCCACGCATTACCCAGCGTGGTGGTGCTGTGGCGGCAGAAACCGCGGATTAGCGCGAACACGACTGCGATGCCAGTCGCGGCAGATAAGAAGTTTTGCACTGCCAGCCCGGACATCTGGCTGAAATAGCTCAGCGTACTTTCACCGCTGTACGCCTGCCAGTTGGTGTTGGAGACAAAGCTGATGGCGGTGTTCATCGCCAGGTCCCAGGAGAGCCCCGGAAAGTGTTGCGGATTCAGCGGCAGGACGCCCTGCAACATCAGCATGGCGAACAGCGCCACTATCCCCAATACGTTGAGCATCATGATAGCCAGCAGATATTGCCGCCAGTTCATCTCTTGGGCGGATATGCCCATCAGGCGCCAAAGACCGCTTTCAACTCTGGCTGTTCCGGGCAGAGGCGTATTGGCAATGAGCCGTGCCAGCACGATGCCTAAAGGGCGCGCCAGAATGAACAGGACCAGTAAAAAACTGGCAATGAGTAAAAACCCTTGCGCTGCCATCAGAAGGCCTCCGCATTGATCAGGGCATAAACCAGATAACCCAATAACAGGAAAACCAGTACCATACCAGTTAGCACGCCTGCACTCACAGTCCACCTCCAGGTGTTTAATGACGTGCGGTAACGGTAAGTTTTTCGGTGCAAAGATTTCGCAAAAAACGCAGGGCCGGGTGTAAAAATAATATAAAAATGGCAAAGACCATTAATTAACTACTGGTTAGTATTAATTTAACTTTTATGTAACTTTATTACGGTGAGAAGTGTAAATCAGCCCAGGGCGGCCAAAAAAAGTGGTCGGATGAGTAGCAAAATTACAACCAAAGCGGTATTATTTGACCCAGATAACGTTTACCGGCGTGCGTTGCCGGCCATAAAAGGGGAGAGAGATTATGTACAAAGAGTTTCCTGCACATGTTGTATTGATGCGTCGTACTTTCGCCGTTGTGGCGGGTGTTTTGGCGCTGCCAGTGATGCTATTCTGGAAAGATCGTGGACGTTTTTACAGCTATCTGCACCGTGTCTGGTCTAAAACCAGTGAAAAACCGGTATGGATGGATCAGGCCGAAAAAGCGACCTGTGATTTTTACTGATCTGTCGCGATCCCGCTGGATAGAATCCTAAAATTTTACCGAATTACGTCCAGGCCGCCTTGTGCGGCCTTTTTCGTTTTTTGGGCGTCTACACTTCTTTCATATGCCTGAAAGGAGCGGTTATGAGTGAGAAAATCCCGGTTGGCATCAGCGCCTGTTTATTAGGCGAGCCCGTTCGTTTTGACGGCGGGCATAAACGCCTGACTTTTGCAGTAGAGGATCTCAGCCCATTGGTGGCGTTTGAGCCCGTCTGCCCGGAAATGGCCATTGGCTTACCGGTGCCGAGACCCGCGCTGCGATTGATGAAAGACGAGCAGGGCAGCACGAATTTGCGTTTTAGCGATGGACGCGACGGTGATTTAACCGAGGCGATGCGCGATTTTACCCGTCAGCGGATTACCCGTTTCGAAAAGCTGTGCGGCTATATCGTGTGCGCAAAATCGCCAAGCTGTGGTATGGAGCGAGTGCGGGTATACGAGACCGACGGTCAATATAGCCGCAAATCTGGACGAGGCATTTACACCCAGATCCTGATGGAAACGTACCCGTGGCTGCCAGTGGAAGAAGACGGGCGTCTACAGGACGCTGTTCTTCGCGAGAACTTCGTCGAGCGTATTTATGCTCTGCATGAGTTGCATGCTCTTCGCGAACGGGGCCTGAATCGCGGTGAATTAATGGCCTTTCACAGCCGCTATAAGTTGTTACTGCTGGCGCATTCTCAGCCGCTGTACCGTGATCTCGGGCGCTTTGTGGCGGCGATGGCGGAATGGACGTCGCTGGAGGACTACTTTGTCGACTATCGCCAGCGTCTGATGACGCTGATGTCACATCCGGCAACTCGCCGCAATCACACCAATGTTTTGATGCACGTGCAGGGCTACTTTCGCAAACAGCTTAATAGTCGACAGCGGCAAGAGTTGGCAGACCTTATCGATCGCTATCGGCAGGGCACGCAGCCGTTGCTTGCACCCGTCACGTTGTTAAAACACTATATGGCTGAATTTCCTGATGCTTATCTGGCCGGGCAGCGCTATTTCGATCCTTGGCCGGAAGCCTTACGCTTACGTTACGGACATTAACCGGAGAGTTATGACCACCCATCTGGTCTGGTTTCGCACCGATTTACGCCTGCACGATAATCTGGCGCTGGCCGCCGCCTGTCGGGATCGTCAGGCGAAGGTGATCGCGTTGTTTATTGCCACGCCGAAACAGTGGCAGCAGCATCATATGGCGCCACGCCAGGCGGCATTTTTGCAGGCTCAACTAAACGCGTTACAAACGCAGCTGGCGCAAAAAGGCATTCCTTTATTATTTCGTGAAGTGGCGGATTTCGCTGCGTCGGTAAAGGTAGTGAAAAATGTCTGCGATGAGCAACAAGTCGATCGGCTTTTCTATAACTATCAATATGAAATTAACGAGCGTCAGCGCGACAGCTGCGTGGAAAAAACTCTGGATACCGTGACGTGCCAGGGGTTTGATGACAGCGTGATGCTGGCGCCCGGAAGCGTAATGACCGGGAATCATCAGATGTATAAGGTGTTTACGCCGTTTAAAAATGCGTATCTGCGACGACTAAAAGAAGGGCTGCCGGAATGCGTCCAGGCTCCGGCGCATCGTGACAATGGGGCGTGTGAAACGTCTGAGATTGTACTTAATCTCCCTCAAGAGCCATTTGATAGCGGGCTGTTTCCGGCGGATGAGAAAACCGCCATTGCCAGGCTGCGCCACTTCTGCCAACAGCAGGCCGGGGAGTACCAAGAAAAGCGAGATTTCCCCGCGATTGAGGGCACCAGTCGGTTATCGGCGTGCCTCACCTTGGGCGTACTGTCTCCGCGCCAGTGCCTACATCGGCTTCTCGCGGAATGTCCGTTCGCGCCAGAGGGCGGCCCTGGCGCGGTCTGGCTAAATGAACTTATCTGGCGTGAATTTTACCGCCATCTGATGACCTATCATCCCGAACTGTGCCGCTATAAACCCTTTATCGCCTGGACGGATAACGTTGCGTGGAACAACGATAGTGTGGCACTTGCCGCCTGGCAGCAGGGGAAAACAGGTTACCCGATAGTCGATGCGGCGATGCGTCAGCTCAATGAAACAGGCTGGATGCACAACCGCTTGCGGATGATTGTCGCCAGCTTCCTGGTCAAAGATTTGCTGATTGACTGGCGGGAAGGCGAGCGTTACTTCATGTCACAGTTGGTAGACGGCGACTTAGCGGCCAACAACGGCGGCTGGCAGTGGGCGGCGTCCACCGGCACCGACGCAGCACCGTATTTCCGAATCTTTAACCCGACTACGCAGGGCGAACGGTTTGATAAAGAAGGCGTGTTTATTCGTCACTGGCTACCTGAATTGAATACAGTACCAGAGAAGGGGATTCATGAGCCGTGGCTGTGGGCGGAAAAAGAGGGGATAACGCTTGAATATCCGCGCCCGATTGTAAATCACAAACAGGCACGGTTAGATACGCTGGCGGCATATGAAGCCGCCAGAAAATCTTAAGACTCCAGCGCCAGACGACGGGATCTGACTTTCATCGCGTGGCCAAGCCAGATGACCAGCATCACGGCCACACAGGCCAGTGAACCCCAGGTTATCTGGCTGAACACGTCGATGTATGCATCAATAGAGTAGTTAATCGCCCCCGCAGCATCAAAGGCACTTTGCGATGTCTGATCGGCAATCACACCCGCGACGTAGTTGGCGATTGCCCCGGAAAGCAGCATGTAGATGCCGGTCAGCACGCCGGTCACGCCCGGAATTTCGATGCGTGTGATTTGCGCCATCGCAACCGGGTCAATGAACAGCTCGGCAAAGCCCATTACCGCCATGCCCAGAACCATCAGTGGCATCGATGAATGACCGTAGGTCGCAGACCAGCGTGCGCTCAGGGTCAGAATGCAGAAACCTGCGCTCATCAGCCCAAGTCCCAGGGCGTATTTACCCCAGATGCGCACCGCGCGATTACCTGTCACCGATTCTTTGATCACCCAGGCGAGGAACACGCCGCACATCATCACGGCAAAACCATTGACCGACTGGAACATCGCCGTTGGCACGTCATAGCCAAGAATATCGCGGTTCACGAAACGATCGATATACAGGCTTATGGAACTGCCGCCCTGCTGGGCAAAGGCCCAGAACAGCAGGCTGAAGAAGGTCAGGACCACAATAAGCCCCAACTCTTTTCGTTGCTTCTGGTTCTCTGCTTTTTTGTAGATGTGCGCGAGCATGACCAGACCGATAACGGTGGCAACAATCAGCGCATACAGTGACCACTCTTTCCAGAACAGCACAGCAATGACAATCGGCGACACAACCATCAGCGCCAGCAACCAACCCCAGACCGGAACGGCCAGCTTCTTACTGCACAGGACGGTTTTGTTCACGCCGACGGTATGGCTGAAATGGCGGTGCCCGCAGAGGAAAATCACCAGACCGGCGAGCATACCGATGGCGGCAAGTGCGAAGCCCATCGCCCAGCTGTATTCTTCCTGGACGTAACCACAGGCGATTGGTGCGATGATAGAGCCGACGTTACCTGCGGCGTAAAGTAAGGAGAAACCGCCATCACGGCGCGGATCGGTGGGTTCATAAAGCTCGCCGAGGAGGCAGCTAACGTTCGATTTAAACAGACCGTAGCCGCAAACGATAATTGCCAATGACAGGTACAGGAACATCGATGACATTTCGCTGGCGCCGAGCACCAGGTGGCCGACGGCCATCAAAAAGGCGCCGATCATCACCGACATGCGGTTGCCAAGCACTTTATCCGCCAGCCAGCCGCCGAGGATTGGCGTGACATAGACCAGTGAGCAGTAGGCGCTGAACAGCGCATAAGCGTGGTTATCGTTGTATTTCAGTTGGTTGGTGAGATACAGGATCAGCAGCGCGCGCATCCCATAAAAGCTAAAATATTCCCAAATTTGCAGTGCGACCACGTAATAGATAGCGCGTGGTTGTGACGATGGTGTCTTCATGTTGCTCTCAGTCTTGCCAGAAGTGCAGAAGATAATCATTCCGCATTATTCGTTTCTTATATTCTTTCCATGGGCCTTGAACGTAAAAGCTCAATTTATATGCTGTCCTTATGCATAAATATACATGATCGTGCTGCGTGACGTTAAGCGTTTTTTGCGCAAATCAACAGAGCGGTTTTTTGTCAGGCGTTGTGCGGGTATCGACGTGAAGCCGTCAGGCGGCTATGGTATCCAACAGTATTGAAGGAAAGTCTGGAGTGACGATGAAAAACAGTGAACTGGAACAACTGATTAACGACAAACTCAACAGTGCAGCGATCAGCGATTACGCACCAAATGGGCTGCAGGTTGAGGGGCGGGAAGAGATCCGCAAAATCGTCACCGGCGTGACCGCAAGCCAGGCACTGCTGGATGAAGCCGTTCGTCTGGAAGCCGATGCCGTTATCGTACATCACGGCTATTTCTGGAAAGGGGAGTCACCGGTGATTCGCGGCATGAAGCGCAACCGGCTTAAAACGTTGCTGGCCAATGATATCAACCTTTACGGCTGGCATTTGCCGCTGGATGCACATCCTGAACTTGGTAATAACGCCCAGTTAGCCGCGCTGCTCGGCATCAACATCAAGGGCGAAATAGAGCCGCTGGTGCCTTGGGGCGAACTGTCGATGGCCGTTTCCGGACTGGAGCTGGCGTCGTGGATTGAAACCCGCACCGGTCGTACGCCGCTGTGGAGCGGGGATACCGGGCCGGACAAAATATCGCGCGTGGCGTGGTGCACCGGCGGTGGTCAAAGTTTTATCGACAGCGCGGCACGTTTTGGCGTGGATGCCTTTATTACCGGTGAAGTGTCGGAACAAACCATCCATTCAGCGCGTGAGCAGGGCTTGCATTTTTATGCCGCCGGTCATCACGCGACCGAACGCGGCGGCATTCGTGCATTAAGCGAATGGCTGACAGAAAATACCGATCTGGATGTCACCTTTATTGACATCCCTAACCCGGCCTGATGAGAGAGGGCGAAAGTGCAGCGAGCGCGTTGTTACCTGTTGGGCGAAACGGCAGTCGTTCTGGAACTTGAACCGCCTGTGACGCTGGAGAGCCAGAAACGTATCTGGCATCTGACCCAGCGTTTACCTGGATACCCGGAAGTGCTCGAAGCCATTCCTGGGATGAATAATATCACCGTTATCCTGCGTGATCCGCAGTCGCTAGCGCTGGATGCCATCGAGCGTATTCAGCGCTGGTGGGAAGAGAGCGAAGTACTGGAGCCGGATTCCCGCCAGATTGATATCCCCGTGGTTTACGGCGGCAAACTGGGGGCGGATTTACCGCTGGTGGCCGAGCATTGCGGCCTTACGCCGCAGCAGGTTGTAGAGCTTCACGCATCGCAGGATTATGTGGTGTGGTTTTTAGGCTTCCAGCCTGGCTTTGCTTACCTGGGTGGGCTGTCGCCAAAACTGGCGATGCCGCGTCGGGCAGAGCCGCGAGTGCAGGTACCTGCGGGCTCCGTTGGGATTGGCGGTCAGCATACTGGCATTTATCCGCTGGCAACGCCGGGCGGCTGGCAGCTGATTGGCCATACCTCGCTGGCGATGTTTGATTCACGCCTGTCAGAGCCGGTTTTACTGAGGCCGGGAGATACGGTGCGCTTTGTGCCGCAAAAGGAGGGCGTATGCTGAAAATTATACGTTCAGGCCTCTACACTTCGGTCCAGGACGACGGGCGTTATGGCCTGCGTCAGTCCGGCGTCAGCCGCTGCGGCGCGCTGGATAAACCGGCGCTTTTCACTGCTAATTTGCTGGTGGGTAATGACCCGAGCGCGGCAGCTCTCGAAATTACGCTGGGCCAGCTGACGGTTCAGTTTGAACGCGACGGCTGGTTTGCGCTGACGGGTGCGGGATGCGAAGCGATGCTCGACGATAAACCCGTTTGGGCGGGATGGCGGTTGCAAGTTAAGGCCGGGCAAACGTTGGTGATGAAGCGACCGTTGCACGGTATTCGCAGCTATCTGGCCATTTCGGGCGGCATTGATGTGCCGAAAGTGCTGGGTTCGTACAGTACCGATCTTAATGTCGGGATTGGCGGGCTGGAAGGGCGTCGTCTTCAGGATGGCGATACCCTGAAATTGCTGCCAGCTTCGCGCACATTTAACGGTCCGCAGGGTGTGAAACAACTGCTGCGCGGGAACTGGATTCGAGCATTGCCGGGGCCGGAATATCATGAATTTGATGCTGCATCGCAGGAGAACTTCTGGCGTGCGCCGTGGCAACTCAGCCCGCAAAGTAACCGCATGGGTTATCGTTTACAGGGCCAACCGTTGGTGCGTACCACGGACCGCGAGCTGTTATCACACGGCCTGTTGCCGGGCGTGGTACAGGTGCCGCACAACGGCCAGCCAATTGTGCTGATGAATGATGCGCAAACTACCGGCGGTTATCCGCGTATTGCCTGCATTATCGAAGCCGATATGTATCAACTGGCGCAAATTCCACTGGGGCAGCCGATTCACTTTGTGCCATGCACGTTGGAAGAAGCACTGAAAGCGCGAGACGATCAGCACCGTTATTTCGAACAGCTGGCCTGGCGTCTCAACGCAGAACAGTAAGAACGCGTTATGCCTGAAGGACCGGAGATCCGCCACACAAGGTAAAAGCAAAACGGTAACCCGAGGGTTACCGTTTTAGTGTTTGCTCCCTCTCCACGTGGGAGAGGGGTGGGGTGAGGTCATCAGGCTGCCCCGCCCCCAACGTCAATTATTTCTTCTTAACGTCTGAGCTGAACTCACGTTTGTCGTAACCGGTGTACAGCTGGCGTGGACGGGCAATTTTCATGCCTTCGCTGTGCATTTCGCTCCAGTGTGCAATCCAGCCAACAGTACGCGCCATGGCGAAGATGACGGTAAACATGGAGGACGGAATACCCATCGCTTTCAGGATGATACCGGAGTAGAAGTCCACGTTCGGGTAGAGTTTCTTCTCGATGAAGTACGGGTCGTTCAGCGCGATGTGCTCAAGCTCCATCGCCACCTGCAGCAGGTCGTCTTTGGTGCCCAGCTCTTTCAGCACTTCGTGACAGGTTTCACGCATCACGGTGGCGCGCGGGTCATAGTTTTTGTAAACACGGTGACCGAAGCCCATCAGACGGAACGAATCGTTCTTATCTTTGGCGCGACGTACGAATTCTGGAATATGCTCAACAGAGCTGATCTCTTCCAGCATTTTCAGTGCAGCTTCGTTGGCGCCGCCGTGTGCGGGTCCCCACAGAGACGCGATGCCCGCGGCGATACAGGCGAACGGATTCGCACCGGAAGAGCCCGCAGTACGGACGGTAGAAGTAGAGGCGTTCTGCTCGTGATCGGCATGCAGAATCAGAATTCGGTCCATTGCGCGTTCCAGAACCGGGTTCACCACGTAGTTTTCACATGGGGTGGAGAACATCATGTTGAGGAAGTTGCCCGCGTAGGAGAGGTCGTTACGCGGGTATACAAACGGCTGACCGATGGAATATTTGTAGCTCATCGCGGCCATGGTCGGCATCTTAGACAGCAGACGGAACGCAGCGATTTCGCGGTGACGCGGGTTATTCACGTCCATGGAGTCGTGATAGAACGCCGCCAGCGCGCCGGTCACGCCGCACATGACCGCCATTGGATGCGAGTCACGACGGAAGCCGTGGAACAGACGGGTAATCTGCTCGTGGATCATGGTGTGACGGGTCACGGTGGTTTTGAATTCTTCGTACTGTTCCTGGGTCGGTTTTTCACCGTTCAGCAGGATGTAGCAGACTTCGAGATAGTTAGACTGTGTTGCGAGCTCATCAATAGGAAAACCGCGATGGAGAAGGATACCTTCATCACCGTCGATAAACGTGATTTTTGATTCGCAGGATGCGGTGGAGGTAAAACCAGGGTCAAAAGTGAACATCCCTTTTGAACCGAGGGTACGGATATCAATAACGTCTTCGCCGAGTGTGCCTTTTAGCACATCCAGTTCAATAGCAGTATCACCGTTGAGAGTGAGCTTTGCCTTTGTATCAGCCATTTACGGTCTCCTTAGCGCCTTATTACATAAGACTGCCGGATGCCGGATTCGCTTTCAGGGTGATTTTCGACTTTACCAGTTTGTTATTCGGCTCACCGCTCAGCTCGCGAGGGTAAACCAGGGTACAGAGCAAAGGGCGCCTTGGGGCATACGTTCAATCCACCGTGAAACAACAGCAAATCAGGGTCTTAGCAGTCCGATTTTTCAAACCTGTGTATCACTATTAACTGTCCTGATTACATCGGTCAATACTTTCTCACCATTACATAACTATTTGTCAGGAGAAAGAGTGACACCATAACTTTTACGCATTATATGCCTTTCTAAGTGATGGTTGTAACAATAATGTTTAATGTTTGTCAAATCAGGTGAGTAAAAATTAAAATAATGTTGTTATCGTGACCCTGATCACTGTTCCGCATAAAACCCGACAAACTATATGTAGGTTAATTGTAATGATTTTGTGAACGGCCTATACTGCCGCCAGGTCTCCGGAACCCCCTGCAATCCCGAGCCACCCAGCGTTGTAATGTGCCGTTTTAGCTCTTTTATATGGAGTTTTTACATGACGCGCAGTTATAGAAAGGACGCTGTCTGACCCGCACGCAGACCGGAGGAAGGGAAACAATAAGAACAGCATGTGGGCGTTATTCATGATAAAAAATGTGAAAAAACAAAGACCTGTCAATCTGGATCTCAAAACGATCCGATTTCCTGTAACGGCGATAGCGTCCATCCTCCACCGCGTTTCTGGCGTGATTACATTTGTGGCGGTTGGCATCCTGTTGTGGTTACTGGGCACCAGTCTCTCCTCTCCTGAAGGTTTCCAGGTCGCGAGCTCCATCATGAGCGGCTTCTTCGTCAAATTCATCCTCTGGGGCATTCTGACCGCACTGGCGTATCACGCCGTGGTGGGCATTCGCCATCTGATGATGGACTTTGGCTATCTGGAAGAGACCTTCGAAGTGGGTGTGCGGTCTGCCAAGATATCTTTTGTTATTACTGTCGTGCTTTCACTTCTCGCAGGAGTCCTCGTATGGTAAGCAACGCCTCAGCACTAGGACGCAACGGCGTACATGACTTCATCCTCGTACGTGCCACCGCGATCGTTCTGACTCTGTACATTATCTACATAGTTGGTTTCTTCGCGACCCACGGCTCGCTCACCTGGGAAGTCTGGATGGGTTTCTTCTCTTCCGCTTTCACCAAAGTCTTCACCCTGCTGGCTCTGTTCTCTATTTTGATCCATGCCTGGATTGGCATGTGGCAGGTGTTGACCGACTACGTTAAACCGCTGGCGATTCGCCTGCCTCTGCAACTGGCTATCGTCGTTGCACTGGTGGTTTACGTGATTTATGGATTTGTTGTGGTGTGGGGTGTGTAATGAAACTACCAGTCAGAGAATTTGATGCTGTTGTAATCGGCGCAGGTGGTGCAGGCATGCGTGCCGCACTGCAAATTTCCCAAGGCGGCCAGACCTGTGCGCTGCTCTCTAAAGTCTTCCCGACCCGTTCCCATACCGTGTCTGCGCAGGGCGGTATCACCGTTGCGCTTGGTAATACCCATGAAGATAACTGGGAATGGCACATGTATGACACCGTAAAAGGGTCAGACTACATCGGTGACCAGGACGCTATCGAATATATGTGTAAGACCGGCCCGGAAGCGATTCTGGAGCTGGAACATATGGGTCTGCCATTCTCCCGTCTGGATGATGGCTCTATTTATCAGCGTCCGTTTGGCGGCCAGTCGAAAAACTTCGGTGGCGAGCAGGCGGCACGTACCGCAGCGGCGGCTGACCGTACCGGTCACGCGCTGTTACACACGCTGTATCAGCAAAACCTGAAAAACAACACCACGATATTCTCCGAGTGGTATGCGCTGGATTTGGTGAAAAATCAGGATGGCGCGGTGGTGGGTTGTACGGCACTGTGCATCGAAACCGGTGAAGTCGTGTACTTCAAAGCCAATGCCACCGTGCTGGCGACCGGTGGTGCAGGCCGTATTTATCAGTCCACAACCAATGCGCATATCAACACCGGTGATGGCGTCGGTATGGCTATCCGCGCCGGTGTTCCGGTGCAGGATATGGAAATGTGGCAGTTCCACCCAACCGGTATCGCCGGTGCGGGCGTGCTGGTGACCGAAGGTTGTCGTGGTGAAGGCGGTTATCTGCTGAACAAACACGGTGAGCGTTTCATGGAGCGCTATGCGCCAAACGCGAAAGACCTGGCGGGCCGTGACGTAGTGGCGCGTTCCATCATGATCGAAATTCGTGAAGGTCGCGGTTGTGAAGGCCCGTGGGGTCCGCATGCCAAACTGAAACTCGATCATCTGGGTAAAGATGTTCTCGAATCCCGTCTGCCGGGCATCCTCGAGCTGTCCCGTACTTTTGCACACGTCGACCCGGTTAAAGAACCGATCCCGGTTATCCCAACCTGCCACTATATGATGGGCGGTATTCCGACCAAAGTGACCGGCCAGGCGCTGACCGTGAACGAGAAGGGCGAAGACGTAGTGATCCCAGGCCTGTTCGCAGTGGGCGAAATCGCGTGTGTATCCGTACACGGTGCTAACCGTCTGGGTGGTAACTCGCTGCTGGACCTGGTGGTCTTTGGTCGTGCCGCTGGCCTGCATCTGCAAGAATCAATCGCCGAGCAGGGTGCGCTGCGTGACGCAAGCGAATCTGACATTGACGCTTCTCTGGAACGTCTCAACCGCTGGAACAACACCCGTAACGGTGAAGATCCGGTGGAAATCCGTAAAGCACTGCAGGAATGTATGCAGCACAACTTCTCGGTCTTCCGTGAAGGTGATGCGATGGCCAAAGGTCTGGAACAGCTGAAAGAGATCCGCGAGCGCCTGAAAAATGCCCGTCTGGACGACACCTCAAGCGAATTCAACACCCAGCGCGTTGAGTGCCTGGAGCTGGATAACCTGATGGAAACGGCCTTCGCGACGGCGGTATCGGCAAACTTCCGTACTGAAAGCCGTGGCGCACACAGCCGCTTCGACTTCCCTGAGCGTGATGACGCAAACTGGCTCTGCCACTCCCTGTACCAGCCGCAGTCAGAATCCATGACCCGTCGTGAAGTGAACATGGAACCGAAACTGCGTCCGGCATTCCCGCCGAAAGTGCGTACCTACTAATTGCGGAGACAGGAAAATGAGACTCGAGTTTTCAGTTTATCGTTATAACCCGGATGTCGATGATGCTCCGCGCATGCAGGAATACACCCTCGAAGCGGATGAAGGGCGCGACATGATGCTGCTGGATGCGTTAATCCAGCTGAAAGAACAGGACCCGACGCTGTCGTTCCGCCGTTCTTGCCGTGAAGGGGTGTGTGGCTCCGATGGCGTGAACATGAACGGCAAAAACGGTCTGGCGTGTGTTACCCCAATTTCTGCTCTGCAGCGTGCCGGGCAGAAGATTGTGATTCGCCCTCTGCCGGGTTTACCCGTGGTTCGCGATTTGGTGGTAGACATGGGGCAGTTCTATGCCCAATATGAGAAGATTAAGCCTTACCTGTTGAATAATGGGCAGAATCCACCAGCTCGCGAACATTTACAGTCGCCTGAGCAACGTGAAAAACTGGACGGTCTGTACGAGTGTATTCTCTGTGCATGTTGTTCCACTTCATGCCCATCATTCTGGTGGAATCCGGATAAGTTTATCGGCCCAGCCGGTCTGCTGGCAGCGTACCGCTTCCTGATCGACAGCCGTGATACTGAAACTGATAGCCGCCTTGAAGGCTTAAGTGACGCTTTCAGCGTATTCCGCTGCCATAGCATCATGAATTGCGTCAGTGTATGTCCGAAAGGTCTTAACCCGACGCGCGCCATCGGCCATATTAAGTCGATGCTGCTGCAACGCAGTGCATAAGTCATAACGCCGGGTGGCGTTACGCTAATCAGGCCTACATTTACATAGGCCCGGCCAGCGCAGCGCCACCGGGAAAACGGAATTGCAGGAAACCTCTAAAAACTGCCAGATGTATTTCCCTCTCAGCGAAAAGAAGAGAGGCGGAAAAGGGTCAATCCCTAAGACAGTTTTTAAAGGTTCCTTCGCGGGCCCGAAGAGAAGAGCTCGCAAGTGAACCCCGGCACGTACACCTTGTATCTGGTATACGTGGTAGTTTCTACGGCGAAAGTAAGCATAAAAATGCTTAAGGGATCACGATGCAGAACGGCGCAATGAAAGCCTGGCTGGACTCTTCTTACCTCTCTGGCTCTAACCAGAGCTGGATAGAACAGCTCTATGAAGACTTCTTAACCGATCCTGACTCTGTCGACGCCAACTGGCGTTCAATGTTCCAGCAGTTACCTGGTACCGGAGTCAAACCGGATCAATTTCATTCTACTACGCGTGATTATTTCCGTCGTCTGGCGAAGGATGCCTCACGTTACTCTTCCTCGATTTCTGATCCTGACACCAATGTGAAGCAGGTTAAAGTCCTGCAGCTGATCAACGCGTATCGTTTCCGTGGTCATCAGGACGCCAATCTCGATCCGTTGGGTTTGTGGAAACAAGAGCGGGTGTCTGATTTAGACCCAGCTTTCCATGACCTGACCGAGGCGGATTTCCAGGACAGCTATAACGTAGGCTCGTTTGCTATCGGTAAAGAGACGATGAAGCTGGGCGAACTGATCGCTGCCCTTAAGCAGACTTACTGCGGCTCCATCGGTGCGGAATATATGCATATCACGTCCACTGAAGAGAAACGCTGGATCCAGCAGCGTATCGAATCGGTGGTCGGTCACGCAACCTTCAGTGTGGACGAGAAAAAACGCTTCCTGACAGAACTGACTGCGGCCGAAGGCCTGGAACGTTACCTGGGCGCGAAATTCCCGGGCGCGAAACGTTTCTCGCTGGAAGGCGGCGACGCGCTGGTGCCAATGCTCAAAGAACTTATCCGCCATGCGGGTAAAAGTGGCACGCGCGAAGTGGTGCTGGGTATGGCGCACCGCGGACGTCTGAACGTTCTGATTAACGTGCTCGGTAAAAAACCGCAGGACCTGTTCGACGAATTCGCGGGTAAGCATAAAGAACACCTCGGAACGGGTGACGTGAAGTACCACATGGGCTTCTCGTCTGATATCGAAACCGAAGGCGGCCTGGTGCACCTGGCACTGGCGTTCAACCCGTCGCACCTTGAAATCGTGAGTCCGGTGGTCATTGGCTCCGTACGTGCACGTCTGGATCGTCTGGAAGAGCCAAGCAGCAATAAAGTGCTGCCGATTACCATTCACGGTGATGCGGCGGTTGCCGGGCAGGGCGTGGTTCAGGAGACCCTGAACATGTCTAAAGCTCGCGGTTACGAAGTGGGCGGTACCGTGCGTATCGTCATCAACAACCAGGTAGGCTTCACGACGTCCAACCCGCTGGATGCGCGTTCTACACCGTACTGTACCGATATCGGTAAAATGGTGATGGCGCCGATTTTCCACGTGAACGCGGATGACCCGGAAGCCGTGGCGTTTGTCACCCGTCTGGCGCTTGATTTCCGTAACACCTTCAAACGCGATGTGTTCATCGACCTGGTTTGCTATCGCCGTCACGGTCATAACGAAGCCGACGAGCCGAGCGCAACTCAGCCGCTGATGTATCAGAAAATCAAAAAGCATCCGACGCCGCGTAAAATCTACGCTGACAAGCTGGAAGGCGATAGCGTTGCCACCCTGGAAGATGCCACTGAGCTGGTCAATCTGTACCGCGACGCGCTGGATGCGGGCGAATGCGTGGTGAAAGAGTGGCGTCCGATGAACATGCACTCCTTTACCTGGTCGCCGTACCTCAACCACGAGTGGGATGAGAGCTACCCGAATAAAGTCGACATGAAGCGTCTGCAGGAGCTGGCGAAGCGTATCAGCACCGTGCCGGACGCCGTTGAAATGCAATCTCGCGTGGCGAAAATCTATGGCGATCGTCAGTCGATGGCCGCAGGCGAGAAAATGTTTGACTGGGGCGGCGCGGAAAACCTGGCGTACGCCACGCTGGTAGACGAAGGCATTCCTGTGCGTCTGTCCGGTGAAGACTCCGGTCGCGGTACCTTCTTCCACCGCCATGCGGTCATTCACAACCAGACTAACGGTTCCACATACACCCCGCTGCAACACGTGCATAACGGTCAGGGCCAGTTCAAAGTCTGGGATTCCGTGCTGTCTGAAGAAGCGGTGCTGGCATTTGAATACGGCTATGCCACCGCAGAGCCACGCATCCTGACTATCTGGGAAGCGCAGTTCGGTGACTTCGCCAACGGCGCACAGGTGGTTATCGACCAGTTCATCAGCTCCGGTGAACAGAAATGGGGCCGTATGTGTGGCCTGACCATGCTGCTGCCGCACGGCTACGAAGGGCAGGGTCCTGAGCACTCATCCGCCCGTCTGGAACGCTATCTGCAGCTGTGTGCTGAACAAAATATGCAGGTTTGTGTGCCGTCCACTCCGGCTCAGGTTTATCACATGCTGCGTCGTCAGGCGCTGCGCGGGATGCGCCGTCCACTTGTGGTTATGTCACCGAAATCTCTGTTGCGTCACCCACTGGCGGTGTCCTCCCTCGAAGAACTGGCCAGCGGCACCTTTATGCCTGCAATTGGCGAAGTTGACGAGCAGGATCCTTCAGGCGTGAAACGCGTAGTGATGTGCTCTGGTAAGGTTTACTACGACCTGCTGGAACAGCGTCGCAAGAACGATCAAAAAGATGTCGCCATTGTGCGTATCGAACAGCTGTATCCATTCCCGCATCAGGCGATGCAGGATGTGCTGAAAGCTTATGCTCACGTGCATGATTTTGTCTGGTGCCAGGAAGAGCCGCTCAACCAGGGCGCATGGTACTGCAGCCAACATCACTTACGTGAAGTGATTCCATTTGGGTCAGCTCTGCGTTATGCAGGTCGCCCGGCCTCCGCCTCTCCGGCGGTAGGATATATGTCCGTTCACCAGAAGCAGCAACAAGATCTGGTCAATGACGCGCTGAACGTCGATTAATTAAAGGATACAAAATGAGTAGCGTAGATATTCTTGTTCCCGACCTGCCGGAATCTGTAGCCGATGCAACGGTTGCTACCTGGCACAAGAAGCCAGGCGATGCGGTAGTCCGCGATGAAGTTCTGGTAGAAATCGAAACTGACAAAGTGGTACTGGAAGTACCGGCGTCGGCCGACGGCATTCTGGATGCAGTTCTGGAAGACGAAGGCACCACTGTGACCTCGCGCCAGATCCTCGGTCGCCTGCGTGAAGGCAACAGCGCCGGGAAAGAGTCCAGCGCGAAATCCGAAGCCAAAGATTCTACCCCTGCCCAGCGCCAGCAGGCTTCTTTGGAAGAACAGAGTAATGACGCACTGAGCCCGGCGATTCGTCGCCTGCTGGCTGAGCATAACCTCGACGCCAGTGCTATCAAAGGCACCGGTGTGGGTGGTCGTCTGACTCGCGAAGATGTTGAAAAACATCTGGCGAAAGCGCCTGCTAAATCTGAAGCGAAAGCACCAGAAGCAGCCCCAGTAGCCGCTCCGACTCCGCTGGGCGGCCGCTCTGAAAAACGTGTACCGATGACCCGCCTGCGCAAACGCGTGGCCGAGCGTCTGCTGGAAGCGAAAAACTCAACCGCCATGCTGACAACCTTCAATGAAGTCAACATGAAGCCAATCATGGATCTGCGTAAGCAGTACGGCGACGCGTTTGAAAAACGTCACGGTATCCGCCTGGGCTTCATGTCCTTCTATGTGAAAGCCGTGGTTGAAGCGCTGAAACGCTACCCGGAAGTGAACGCTTCCATCGATGGTGAAGATGTGGTTTACCACAACTACTTCGACGTCAGCATGGCGGTGTCCACGCCACGTGGCCTGGTAACGCCAGTTCTGCGTGATGTTGACGCGCTCGGCATGGCTGATATCGAGAAGAACATCAAAACGCTGGCGCTGAAAGGCCGTGATGGCAAGCTGACGGTAGAAGACTTGACCGGCGGTAACTTCACCATCACTAACGGCGGTGTTTTCGGTTCCCTGATGTCTACCCCAATCATCAACCCACCGCAGAGTGCGATCCTTGGCATGCACGCCATTAAAGATCGCCCGATGGCGGTTGATGGCAAAGTTGAAATTCTGCCGATGATGTATCTGGCGCTGTCCTACGATCATCGCCTGATCGATGGTCGTGAGTCTGTGGGCTTCCTCGTCGCCATTAAAGAGCTGCTGGAAGACCCAACACGTCTGCTGCTGGACGTGTAGTTAAGACCTGTATCACCTGTCCTCCGGGTCGGTTGCGGCCTGGAGGTAAAATGATAACGATTATTTGAAGAGTGGATAGAACCCATGAACTTACATGAATACCAGGCCAAACAGCTGTTTGCCCGCTACGGTTTACCTGCGCCAGTAGGCTATGCCTGCTCGACCCCACGTGAAGCTGAAGAAGCGGCGTCTAAAATCGGTTCAGGCCCTTGGGTCGTAAAATGCCAGGTACACGCTGGTGGCCGTGGTAAAGCGGGTGGCGTTAAAGTTGTTAACAGCAAAGAAGAGATTCGCGCATTTGCTGAGCATTGGCTCGGCAAACGCCTGGTAACGTATCAAACAGATGCGAATGGCCAGCCGGTAAACCAGATTCTGGTTGAAGCGGCGACCGATATCGCGAAAGAACTCTATCTGGGTGCTGTGGTTGACCGTAGCTCCCGTCGCGTGGTGTTCATGGCGTCTACTGAAGGCGGCGTGGAAATCGAAAAAGTCGCGGAAGAAACCCCGCACCTGATCCATAAAGTTGCTATCGATCCGCTGGCAGGTCCTATGCCATATCAGGGTCGCGAGCTGGCGTTCAAACTGGGTCTGGAAGGCAAACTGGTTCAGCAGTTCACCAAGATCTTCATGGGTCTGGCGAACATCTTCCTGGATCGTGACCTGGCCCTGATCGAAATCAACCCGCTGGTTATCACTAAGCAGGGCGACCTGATTTGCCTCGACGGCAAACTGGGCGCTGACGGTAACGCGCTGTTCCGCCAGCCGGATCTGCGTGAAATGCGCGACCAGTCTCAGGAAGATCCACGTGAAGCGCAGGCTGCACAGTGGGAGCTGAACTACGTTGCCCTCGACGGCAACATCGGTTGCATGGTAAACGGCGCAGGCCTGGCGATGGGTACGATGGACATCGTTAAGCTGCACGGCGGCGAACCGGCTAACTTCCTCGATGTTGGCGGTGGTGCAACCAAAGAGCGCGTAACCGAAGCGTTCAAAATTATCCTCTCTGATGACAACGTGAAAGCCGTACTGGTTAACATCTTCGGTGGGATCGTACGTTGCGACCTGATTGCTGATGGCATCATCGGTGCTGTTGAAGAAGTCGGTGTAAACGTGCCGGTTGTTGTACGTCTCGAAGGTAACAACGCTGAACTTGGCGCGAAAAAACTCGCCGACAGCGGTCTGAATATTATTGCAGCGAAGAGTCTGACGGATGCCGCTCAGCAGGTCGTTGCCGCAGTGGAGGGCAAATAATGTCTATTTTAATTGATAAAAACACCAAGGTTATCTGCCAGGGCTTTACCGGTAGCCAGGGTTCTTTCCACTCTGAACAAGCGATTGCTTACGGTACCAACATGGTTGGTGGCGTAACCCCAGGCAAAGGGGGTACTACCCATCTGAATCTGCCAGTTTTCAACACCGTGCGTGAAGCTGTTGAAGCAACGGGCGCAACGGCCTCGGTTATCTACGTTCCGGCACCGTTCTGCAAAGACTCCATTCTGGAAGCCATCGACGCAGGCATTAAGCTCATCATCACCATCACCGAAGGCATCCCGACTCTGGATATGCTGACCGTGAAAGTGAAACTGGATGAAGCTGGCGTGCGCATGATTGGCCCGAACTGCCCAGGGGTTATCACCCCAGGTCAGAGCAAAATTGGCATCATGCCAGGCCACATTCACAAGCCGGGTAAAGTGGGTATCGTTTCCCGTTCAGGTACCCTGACTTATGAAGCGGTTAAGCAGACCACCGATTACGGTTTTGGCCAGTCTACCTGTGTAGGCATCGGCGGCGACCCGATCCCTGGCTCTAACTTCATCGATATCCTGAAAATGTTCGAGGAAGATCCGCAGACCGAAGCGATCGTGATGATCGGTGAGATCGGCGGTAGCGCTGAAGAAGAAGCGGCAGCCTACATCAAAGAACACGTGACCAAACCGGTTGTTGGCTACATCGCGGGTGTTACTGCGCCGAAAGGTAAACGTATGGGCCACGCGGGCGCGATCATCGCCGGCGGGAAAGGGACTGCGGACGAGAAATTCGCAGCTCTGGAAGCGGCCGGTGTGAAAACCGTTCGTAGCCTGGCAGACATCGGCGAAGCGCTGAAAACCATTATCGCCTGATAATCCTCTCTGCTCCCCATGCGGGGAGCTTTATATGTCCGTTTTCGACATGGTTGGCCACTTTAGCAGTGGCCTTTTTTATATCCGCCAGATGCGGCCTGTATGTGCATCAGTCACGGTAAATATCTCTCCTTCGGCGTTAATTTTCACGCGACTCTCTCCGTTAAAATCAGTCACAAACAGGGCTGAAACCTGTTTTTCATGACTTCGCGCAATCAAATAATCAATCATAGACGTGGATGGATTATCCGGTCCCTTAGCCTGAATGAGACGGGCGTCGTGCGGGCAAAAACAGCTGAGGGTAATCAGGGACTCGGTCTGATAATGAATATCAATTTGCCCCGCCAGCGGCTGCTGAGACGCCTGCCGAACATACGGATAGCAAATATTCAGTTCCATTTGGTGCGGGCTGGGCGTTGGGTTGCCTTTGACGAGGTAAATCGCATCCACGCACTGCTGGTTTGGGTTCTCAATATCCCATCTGTCGATCAGTAAGTTGTCGGTGACCAGGATACTTCGGCGGAAGACCACGCCACGGTAGGCAACGTCATCCCACTCGACGCGCGTTTTGCTGTCAGGCAGGGGCGCTTCTGTTTTCCAGTCGACTTCCATCACCAGTCGCGTTTCATCAGGCGTTGTCTGCCACGAGATAACCCGTGGGATGGCGGGCGGCTGACTCAGACCGTTCACACATAACGTATTGTGCGAGAAACTGTTTTTGTAGTAACCATAGTGCAGCGGCGCGCCGTAACCGGTGGTGCCCAGATCGGGGTACAGCGCTTGCCCGTTGTTGAAAACGATCAGGTTCAGGCGATCGTAGTGATCGTGTTCACCGCCATATGGGCCATGCTTCAGGCAAATTGCACGGCCTGGCGCATTTCTGATAATCGTAAAACCCGCCCCGGGATTGTGCTCGTGTCCGAGCGGAACTTGCAGCTGCTGGTCTGGCAACGGTATGCCGTAAAACAGAGCGTCAAGATTGTGTCGCGGCGCAGTGCGGTAAAGGAACGATAACACCTGGCCGTATTCCGCTTTGCCGTAATAGTACCAGGCGAATTCGTAGATATCGCTGTGGCTGAGTTTCTCCTGACCGTCTACGCAGTCGTTGACCTTTGGCAGAGTCATATCCGGTAGCAGGAGTTGCAACGGCATCGACAGCATTCGCGCGTAGTAAGGCCTATTCAGCAGGCTAAACGGCGTGTGGCAGGCGAACTTCTCAAAGGCCATAAATGCCTGAAGAGCGTAATAGTGATAATGCAGCGAGCCTTCAAACCATAAACCGCCAGGCAACAGCGCATGTTCCAGCTGATACAGCAGACCGTAGGAGCTGTTTACCGCAAAATCGAGATAGGTATTATCGTCAAGTACAGCACCGATGATACCTATCGTGGCGCTGATTTTAACTTCATGATTATGAATTTGCCTGCCGCGATGCAGCATCAGAAAATCTGCACCGCAGCGCAGCAGACGGGTCGCAATGTACTCATATTTCTCCGACGTGAGTCCGGAGGAAATGATGTCGAAACCGCGGGCAAAATCGGCGTGACAGTTGGCCTCACAGAGGGTCTGCGCATTGGCTTTTCCGGGGCCATTGTAGGGAATACCGCCGTGTTCCTGGTAGTCAGGATAATACGTCGCGTACTGGGTGAGGATGTCGACAACCTTATCGAAATAACGTTGCTCTCCATTCAGCAGCCAGACAACCGCGAGTTCATAGCAGGCTTTGGCGTTTAAGCCATTCAGCCAGCGCCACCAGGCGCCGTAGTACGGTTCGCCGGTGAAAACTGCCCCGTCAACAGGGCAGCGATGTTTGTTTGGCGAGTGACGATCCCAGAGCAGGCGCACGCTATGCTCCGGGCAAAAAAAGTAGTGATTCCAGGTCGCACAACCCGTTTCCGGCACCAGCGTGTCATGGTTAAGTACATCGCTGTTGTCGTTGATTAAGCGTTGCAGCAGCTCGGGTGTAGCCTTCTCCCGAGCATCCTGGATTTGTTGAGGGGAAAATTGTTTCATGATAAACGTCGTCATTCCTCTTATCCGTGCGAGCGAATTAATTCACTAACGCGTTGCCAGGCATCAGGCGGTTAATGTTCGCCGGATCCTCTTTGATTAACGTCTCGGCACTGTGGCGGAAATCCTCGCTCTTATAGGCTCTGAATGCGGCAAGAACCGGGCCGGTGGCTTCTTTAGGCTCGTACTTAAGCTCAGGATATTTCCATTCCGTCGCGGCTTTACCGGTTTGCTGGCTGATAAATAAGAAAGCGCTTTCCATTCGTCGACCGTCCTGCTCGAATTTCCATAGGTCATCGCCCGTAATTTCCCCATAGCGCCCCATGCGTGCGTAGGCGGCGAGGGCGAAATTGCTGTAATGGAATGATCGCGTACGTTCCAGCTCAGCCATCTGTTCACCTTTCATATTGATCTGGGCGGCGAGATGACGGTGCTTGAAGATTTCAATCTGCCGGGTGGCCTGCGGGATGTTACCGGTGAAAAGAGAAAAGGCTGTGACCTGCGTGTCATACCAGGCCCCGTGATTGTTATGCCAGTTACTTTCTTCCAGACCATTACGACTGGTCAACAGCCAGGTGGTGTACTCCGTATACCAGCGCTGATACTGCACTAACTCCTGATCGGGCAGTTTCCCTATGCTATGCAGCAGGGCGATGCTATCGGCGACATCAATCAGTAGCCGCGTATCAATAATCCCAATTCCACGTCCGTTGACGATCCCAGGGATCGCCTGCGCGTAGTCAAGATTAGGATTCATTCGGGTCTCTTTATCGATAAACCACGCCTGTAGCAGTGTTCTGGCCTTTTGCGCATAGCGTGCGTCCTGACCGTAAAAAGCGGCTAGCGATAGCACCCGAATATCATTCGCGAAATGCACCATTCGCGCACTGTCGGTATCATCCGTTTTTGAAGAAGGATTAATTTGCCCGTCTTTGCGAATATAAGGCAGGGTACTTTTGATTTCTGTATTCGGCCACCAGTAGGGGCCAAAGCTGTAGTAATCATGTTTATCGCCGGAAGCGGGCAGCAGTTTTTTATCCGTCACCGAATAAGGGGCATGCTGAAGGGCCTGGTTGGCCTTCGCCAGCATGGCCCTGTAAGCGGGGGCGTAGGTGCTGTCCTCGCGTTGAATACCCGTTTTTATCTCCGCCATCTGTGCGCAATCGTAGGTCAGGCAAGCACTGTCTGCCGCACTAATGACCTGAGTCTCAGCCTGCGTTCCTGTACTGGCGAACAAAACTATCCCAATGAGTATCGCGACGTTCTTTTTCATTTATCTGCTCCCTGATATCAGGCGGCTGAGGGCTGCAATGTTGCAGCGGGTTGTTTGATAAGCAGCCATAAGAACGCGGCGCCAATCAGGTCAAAAATACCCAACCCAATGAAGAACATATTGTAACCAACCACCGCGACCATCGCGCCGAGGAACAGGCTGAAAGCAAAGTTGCCCATGCTACCGGTGAAAGCGGCAAAGCCCGTCACCGTGGCGACTTTCTGTTTCGGGAAGAGGTCAGAAGACATGCTGATCACCGTAATGGACAGACATTGATGCGCGAAGCCGGCAATGCAGAACAGCGCAATAGCGACATACACGTTGCTGGCGTAGCCTACCGCCGCCATTGACAGCATTAACACTGCGGCAAAGGTGAAGGTGATGCGTTTCGCATTGATAATATGCACTCCGCGCGCGTTGAGAAATTTCGAGATATAGCCCGCAGCAATGCAGCCGAGATCCGCGGTCAGGAACGGCAGCCAGGCAAACATCGCGATCTCACTCAAGTTCATATGGCGAACGGTGACCAGGTACAGCGGCATCCAGTAATGAAGCGTGCCCCAGGCCGGATCGGCCATAAAGCGCGGCAACGAAATAGCCCAAAGATTTTTGTCTTTCAACATCGATCTGAGGGTTGTTTTTTCCTGCACCACTTCAATCTGATCGTCCAGAACTTCATCATACTCAGCCTTGATCAATGCCGGATGCTCTTCGGGGGCGCGATAGCAGACCACCCACAACACGGCCCAGATGAGGCCCATTCCCCCGGTGACAACAAAGGACATTTCCCAGTTGTAGTTGAGAATTGACCAGACAACTAAAGGTGGTGCCAACATGGCTCCCACAGAGGTGCCCAGACTGTAAATCCCGCAGGCCAAGCCGCGCTCTTTGCTGGGAAACCACTCTGCAGTCACTTTCATGCCCGCGGGGTTGAAGGCGGCCTCGGTCAGGCCCAGGCCCCCGCGTAGCACGGCAATAGGCAGCCAGCTGCTGAACAGTGCGGTCAGCATGTTACACAGTGACCACAGTGTGGCCAGCACAGCAAAGCTGATGCGCAAACCGAATTTATCAATGATGAAACCGCAGGCAATGCCGCCAATGGCGTAGGTAAACGGAAATACAGATACTATCCATGAGTATTGCTCGCTGGATAAATGCAGTGTCCGCATCATCTCAGGCGCGGCCACTCCCAGAGTGCTTCGTGCCAGATAGTTAATGACGGTACCCACCATTACCAGCGAAATAATATACCACCGTAGTTTTCTGATCTTCATTAGAAATCCTTATTAGTTAAGTGGAATTTTGTTTGATTAAAAATAAAACACGATTTCATTTTATGTTATGACAAAGTGTTGAGAGTTTTCATGATAATTGTCACAGTTCCTGAAATGGGTTTATTTCTATTCCTCTTCCCCTTTCACGTTAAGAGTGTGTGTATAACGGATGAAATGTAAAAGACTGATTTAACGTGGTTTCAAACTAAATGGAAAATGTATTTAGCGTTCGTATGTGTTTATTTTAACTATTCACGCGGATGATCTATTTTTTATTTTTATAAAAACAAAACGATATTTCATTTTAAATTTAGAGATCGATCTTGTTTTGGATAAATTAATGGTGAAGTGTTTTTATTTATCAATATCATCCCGCTTTGTCTGATCGGTATTTATTTGTTGATGCAATCATGAGTGCCGATTTATCTCAACATTTAAAGGGAATAGATAATGCAAAATAAAGTGCTGGGGCTGGTGATCGCGTTGTTAGCTGCTGGGCCGGGTAGCAGCTATGCGTTGACGTTTGATGTGCGCGGGGGCTACAAGGCGGGAAGCCATTCTTACGAGTCGCGCTACAAGGTGAGTGAATCCTGGAAAACAGGCTGATGGGCGAGTATTGAAACGGATAATAAAAACAATAAAAATAATGGCCGAGGCGAAAATGGCGCGGATAAATCAGACAGTGCGCATTCTTTCGGGGACAGTATCACTGACTACAATGAAATAGAGAGCAACTACACGCTGCATTTATCCGATAAATGGGATTTTCAACCGGGTGGTGTTTATCACTGGAGCAGCAATGGGACACAGATTCGTCCCTACCTCCGACTCAATTACAAAATTACCCCCGTACTGTCTACAGGGATTCGTTATCGACATGATTTTAACATGTATGAAACGAAAGATACCTCAGGAGAAGAACATCGTGACAGTGTCAGACGCGTGGATATCTATTTAGGATATAAGATCAACCCAAAATGGAGCGTCGGATATCAGGGAACAGCGTATAAGCATGTTGATGATGATTACAAATATAAGAATGATAAAACGTGGGCGATGGAGAATGCGTTTACGTTACGCTATAAGTGGAATAGCTGGTTCAGTCAGTATATCGAATATGATTATCTTGATCAGCAGGGCTATTACGAAGGTGAAGATAATCTCTCGGAATCACGTTACCGCATTGGGATGACCTTCACACTGTAGGTATCATGGCGTTGCCCGTTGGGATTTCCTCCGGGCATGCCTGTCTCTATTGTCTGCGCTTAGCCACGAGGGTGAATTTATAGTCGTCACTTTTGAAGGCGTTACGGCTGTATTCAAATACTTTTCCGTCATCCAGATAGCCGCGCGAGATTTTTTCCAGAATCGGCTGGTTGGGGTCTAAACCGAGCAACTTCACGGCTTCTTCCGACGGCATCACCGGCACGATTTCCTGTTCGCTGCGGTCGATAACCCGCTTTTTGACGGCTTCGATAAAGTGATATTTGGAGTTTTCCATCACCTGCCAGGTGAGATCGGGAAACAGCGCCAGCGGCATCCAGGTTTCTTCCAGCGTGACCGGTTTTTGCTGGATAAAACGCACCCGTTTGACGTGCCAGATTTTATCGCCCACCGCGACCTGCAATTTTTCCGCCATCTCCTGGCAGGCATCAATCGCCTCGAATACTCGCACGTCGCTGTGCGTTTCCACGTTTCGGTCGGCCAGTTTCTCGTAAAAACTGGTGAGCTGATAGATATCGTAATTGACCCGCTCGGCCTTAACGTATGACCCGCTGCCCTGAATGCTCTCGATAATGGCTTCCTGGGTGAGCTGTTTCAGTGCCTGGCGCACGGTCACGCGGCTGACGGCAAACTCTTCCTGGAGTGCAGACTCGGTGGGCAGGGCATCGCCGGGCTTTAATTCTCCGCGCTGCACGCGTTCTCGCAGGGTATCGGCAATCTGCCGATACATCGGTTTCTTGGTCATGTTGTCTGCCTTCTCACTGCATCAGTAATACGAATTATGCCTGTATGGGTGAATTTGTAAACAATACAAATTAAATGCAAATTTTTTGTTTGAGAGAAAGTGATCACATAAATGTATTTTTTTATCTGGCAGGATCCTTCCAGCTGAATGGCCGACTGGCCGTTTTTACACTTTTACAGTGAGGATCGTGATGAACCTGACGACGTTAACGCACCCGGACGCGCTCTGCTTGCAGGCCAATTTTGCCAGCCGCGATGAAACGATCCGCGCCCTGGCCGAACGGCTGGCTGCGCTCGGTAACATTTCCAGCCTCGACGATTTTCTTCGGGATGTGTTTGCCCGTGAAAGTGAAGGGCCGACTGCGCTCGGTGAAGGCTTGGCGGTACCACACGGCAAAAGCCTTGCCGTAAACGAAGCGGCATTTGCCGTGGCGACGCTCCCTCAGCCGATTCTGTGGGAAGGCGTGGACGGTGAGGAAGAGGTGAACCTGGTTGTGCTGCTGGCTATCCCGCCCGCGCAGGCGGGTTCCACGCACATGCAGCTGCTCACGGCGCTGACGTCCCGGCTGGTGGACGACGAAGTGCGCGCCGCCGTGTGTGCGGCCACCACTGCGGAACAATTATTACGGGTGCTGGACGCGCCGCTGGAAGTGGCTGCAACGCCCGTTGAGAAAAACGCCCCAACCATCGTCTGCGTTACCGCCTGTCCGGCAGGCATCGCCCACACCTATATGGCGGCTGAATATCTGGAAAAAGCAGGGCAGAAGCTCGGCGTAAACGTCTGTGTCGAACGGCAGGGCGCAAACGGAATTGAAAACCGCCTGACCGTCGAACAGCTGAATAACGCTCAGGCCTGTATTTTTGCGGCAGAAGTGGCGATCAAAGAATCGGAGCGTTTTAACGGTATTCCGGCCCTTTCGGTGGCGGTTGCTGAGCCGATTCGTCATGCCGAAGCACTTATCCAGCAGGCGCTGGCGCTGAAACCGTCCACCGAACAGCGCGATGTTCAGACTGAAAATCACGACACTAAAAGCCTGAAAACTGAACTCAAGCAGGCCTTGCTGAGCGGGATTTCGTTTGCCGTGCCGCTGATCGTCGCGGGCGGAACGGTGCTGGCGGTGGCGGTTTTACTGGCGCAAATGCTCGGTTTGCAGCATTTGTTCGATCAGGAAAACTCGTGGCTGTGGATGTACCGCAAACTGGGCGGTGGGATGCTCGGCATATTAATGGTGCCGGTGTTGGCGGCGTACACCGCGTATTCCCTGGCGGATAAACCCGCGCTGGCGCCGGGCTTTGCGGCAGGGCTTGCGGCAAACATGATTGGCTCTGGTTTCCTCGGCGCGGTCGCGGGCGGCCTGATTGCCGGGTATCTGATGCGCTGGGTGAAAAACCACATCCGATTAAACAATCGCTACAACGGCTTCCTCACATATTACCTCTATCCGGTGCTCGGTACGCTTGGCGCAGGCAGCCTGATGCTGTTTGTGGTCGGCGAACCGGTGGCGTGGGTCAACAACGGTTTAACCGCGTGGCTGAACGGTCTGTCAGGCACCAACGCGCTAGTGCTGGGCGCGATCCTCGGCTTTATGTGTTCGTTTGACCTCGGCGGTCCGGTGAATAAAGCAGCCTACGCATTTTGCCTTGGGGCGATGGCCAACGGCGTGTATGGCCCGTACGCCATTTTTGCCTCGGTGAAAATGGTCTCGGCCTTCACCGTCACCGCTTCCACCATGATTGCGCCTCGTCTGTTTAAACCCTTCGAAATTGAAACCGGCAAATCAACCTGGTTGCTGGGGCTGGCGGGTATCACCGAAGGGGCGATTCCGATGGCGATTGAAGATCCGCTGCGGGTGATTGGCTCATTCGTTCTGGGCTCAATGGTCACTGGCGCATTGGTGGGCAGCATGGATCTCGGATTGTCGACGCCGGGCGCCGGTATTTTCTCACTCTTTTTACTGCACGATGGCGGCTTGGGTGGCGTGCTGGCCGCTGTAGGTTGGTTTGCCTCAGCCATTATCGGCGCGGCTATCTCCACCTGTGTGCTTGTCCTCTGGCGTCGCCAGGCGGTCAAAGCCGGTAAATATATTCCCGATAGCGTCATGCCTTAACTGAACAGAACAGGAAACGAAGATGAAAGCTGTATCTCGCGTTCACATCACGCCGCATATGCACTGGGACCGTGAGTGGTATTTCACCACCGAAGAGTCGCGCATTTTGCTGGTCAATAATATGGAAGAGATCCTGACACGTCTTGAGCAGGACCCCGAATACAAGTACTACGTACTCGATGGACAGACCGCTATTCTCGAGGATTACTTTGCCGTTAAGCCGGAAAACCACACCCGCGTAAAAGCCCTGGTTCAGGCCGGAAAGTTGATTATTGGGCCGTGGTACACGCAAACGGACACCACGGTGGTGGCCGGGGAATCGATTGTCCGCAACCTGATGTACGGCATGCGCGACTGCCTGTCGTTCGGCGAGCCGATGAAAATTGGTTATCTGCCAGATTCCTTCGGCATGTCGGGCCAGCTGCCGCACATCTATAACGGCTTTGGTATTAAACGGGCGATGTTCTGGCGCGGCTGTTCGGAGCGTCACGGTACAGATAAAACGGAGTTTCTGTGGCGCAGTCAGGATGGCAGCGAAGTGACGACGCAGGTGTTACCCCTGGGCTACGCGATTGGTAAGTACTTACCGGAGGACGAAGCAGGCCTGCGTAAACGTCTCGATAACTACTTTGAAGTGCTGGAAAAAGCCTCGCAAACCAAAGAGATTTTGCTGCCAAACGGCCACGATCAGATGCCGCTCCAGCAGAACATTTTCGCGGTGATGGACAAACTGCGGGAAATTTATCCGCAGCGTGAATTTGTGATGAGCCGATTTGAAGAGGTGTTTGAACGGATTGACCAGCAGCGCGATGCGCTGGCGACGCTAACCGGCGAGTTCAACGACGGCAAATATATGCGCGTGCACCGCACCATCGGCTCGACGCGGATGGACATCAAAATCGCCCATGCGCGAATCGAAAACAAAATCGTCAATGTGCTCGAACCGCTGGCGTCGCTGGCCTGGACGCTCGGCTTTGAATATCACCACGGTCTGCTGGAAAAAATGTGGAAGGAGATCCTCAAAAATCACGCCCACGACAGCATCGGCTGCTGCTGTAGTGACAAAGTGCATCGGGAAATCATGAGTCGCTTCTGGCTGGCGGAGGACATGGCCGACAGCCTGGTCACCTTCTATATGCGTAAAATCGTCGACAACATGGCGCACAGCGAGGGTGACAAGCTGACGTTGTTCAACCTGATGCCGTGGCCGCGTGATGAAGTGATCAACACCACTATCCGTCTGCGCGCCAGTCGTTTCCGCCTGACCGACCGCGACGGCCAGGATGTGCCGTACTTTATTCGCGATAAGCGAGAAATCGACCCAGGGCTGGTGGATCGCCAGATTGTCCATTACGGCAACTACGAGCCGTTTATGGAATACGACATTCAGTTGCGTCAGGTACTGCCAGCGATGGGCTGGCTGACGCTGCATGTGCTACCGGGCGCGGAAGGACAACAGGCGAACGTGCCGGAACAGAGCGATGCGCTGCTGGAAAACAGCGCCTGGCGAATCACGCTTAACGCGGACGGTACGCTGAAAATGGAAGATAAGGAAAGCGGGCTTGTTTATGACCGGGTGCTGGAGTTTGAAGACGGCTCTGACGACGGCGATGAGTATGACTACTCGCCGTCGCGGGAAGAGTGGTTACTTACCAGCGCCGAAGGCACGCATCAGCATTCGGTGACACACGATGCGTGGCAGAGCAGGGCGGTGATACGTTCTACGCTGGCGGTGCCGCTAAATCTGGCGGAACGCGCAGCGCGTCAAACCAGCGGGTCGCTGGCCTGCGAAACCACCATCACCCTCAGCCATCACGGCCGCCGGGTGGAGTTTGATGTGAAGGTGCTGAATCAGGCTGACGATCACCGCGTGCGGGTGCGCATTCCTGTCCCGTATAAAGCGGAAAGTGTGCTGACGGATACTCAGTTTGGTTCGCTCAATCGGCCAGTCCAGGATCAGGCGATGAACGTCTGGCAGGCAGAGGGCTGGAAAGAGGCGCCGGTGCCGGTGTGGAATTTCCTCAACTATGCCGTACTTCAGCAAGGGCCGAATGGGCTGGCGCTGTTCACAGAAGGTCTGCGTGAAGTGGAAATCATCGGGGAGACGCAAAGTGCCTTTGCCCTGACGTTGCTGCGTGGTGTGGGGGTACTGGGTAAAGAAGATTTACTGCTGCGCCCGGGGCGTCCTTCTGGTATCAAAATGCCGGTACCGGATTCCCAGGTACGCGGCGAACTGCATTGCCGTTTCAGCCTGCTGCCGTTCAGTGGCTCGGCGTTGAATGCCGGCGTGGCGCAGCAGGCGCGCAGCTGGCTGACGCCAGTGCAGTGCTACAACAAAATCCCGTGGGATGCGATGAAACTGAACCGCACGGCGATTACCGCGCCGGAAACGTTCAGTCTGTGTACGCTCCCGGCCACGGGATGCCAGCTCAGCGCGTTGAAAAAGGCGGAAGACGACGAGGCGCTGATTATCAGGTTGTTTAACCCGTCCGACAGCGAATGTTGTGAGTCGGTGATGCGGTTTAATCATCATCATCCCGTATGTGAAGAAACGGGCATGGATGAGCAGTTGCCAGGGGAGGGGAGCCAGATGCATGGCCAGCCGATGCGTTTCAGACCAGGACAATCACGGACCTGGCGCATCAGGATTGATGAATAACTCCGCAAACGATACCCGACCACGCTATGCGTGGTCGTTTTTGTTTTATCCGATAATCACGCAGCGGTGTTAATTTTAAAACTCATTATGGTGAATAAAATGTAATAAAAGCAGCTATACTTATCCGCTCAAAAAAGGGGAATGTCCTTTGCCTGCTTCCAGAGCCCACCCTTCACAACACCGTATCGCGACGGTGGTTAAAAATGAATTACCTCTCATTCTAATTATTCCTTATTTGATAACCGGCAATGTCATCATAAAAACATGTTTTTAACATTGATTTTACTATGCACCATCAAGTGCATACACAATTAACATGTAATTGTAAAATTGATTTAAATCAAGGCGCAAACCTTGGATAAATGCGAGATAAAGCGGTAAATTGTCGCGGATCAAAGTGGTCGAAATGAGTCATCTTAGCTATATATTGATCAGCGTCGAAAAACGTAAATCCGGTTCAATAAAAACCTGTTTATTGTAAGGGTTTTACGGCGTAATATATTCAAGGGATCAATTTGGGTTTTTTATTAACGTATTTGTAACCTTTGCTCATCGCCGCTTTCACATCGTGACAGCGGCAGCGAAGCGGGAAGCAAATAATTTTGTATTGGGGCATGCGTGTGAATCCTTTCTAACGGGTTTCACTCTCGGAGTCTTCATGCGATGAGCAAGGAGTCATGATGTTAGATATAGTCGAACTGTCGCGCTTACAGTTTGCCTTGACCGCGATGTACCACTTCCTATTTGTGCCACTGACGCTCGGTATGGCGTTCCTGCTGGCCATTATGGAAACGGTTTACGTCCTTTCCGGCAAACAGATTTATAAAGATATGACCAAGTTCTGGGGCAAGTTGTTTGGTATCAACTTTGCGCTGGGTGTGGCTACCGGTCTGACCATGGAGTTCCAGTTCGGGACTAACTGGTCTTATTTTTCTCACTATGTGGGCGATATCTTCGGTGCGCCACTGGCCATTGAAGGTTTGATGGCCTTCTTCCTCGAATCCACCTTTGTAGGTCTGTTCTTCTTCGGTTGGGACCGTCTGGGCAAAGTCCAGCATATGGCGGTGACATGGCTCGTTGCGCTGGGTTCAAACATGTCCGCGCTGTGGATCCTCGTCGCGAACGGCTGGATGCAAAACCCAGTCGCCTCCGATTTCAACTTTGAAACCATGCGCATGGAAATGGTGAGCTTCTCTGAGCTTATCCTGAACCCTGTTGCACAAGTGAAATTCGTTCACACCGTGGCATCCGGCTACGTGTGTGGCGCGATGTTCATCCTGGGTATCAGCTCCTACTATATGCTGCGTAACCGCGACTTCCCGTTCGCCAAGCGCTCTTTCGCCATCGCGGCGAGCTTCGGTATGGCCGCTATCCTCTCCGTTATCGTGCTGGGTGATGAATCCGGTTATGAAATGGGTGACGTGCAGAAAACCAAACTGGCCGCTATTGAAGCTGAATGGGAAACGCAGCCGGCTCCGGCGTCGTTTACGCTGTTTGGTATTCCGGACCAGGATGCGCAGGAAAACCACTTCTCAATTCAAATTCCTTACGCGCTGGGTATCATCGCTACCCGCTCAGTCGATAAACAGGTTACTGGCCTGAAAGACCTGCTGGCGCAGCATGAAGAACGTATCCGTAACGGAATGAAAGCGTATTCTCTGTTGGAACAGCTGCGTTCTGGTTCTAAAGATCAGACCGTTCGCGATGAGTTCAACAGTGTGAAAAAAGACCTGGGTTACGGCCTGCTGTTGAAACGCTATACCCCGAACGTCTCTGACGCGACGGAAGCACAGATTCAGCTGGCGACTAAAGACTCGATTCCTCGCGTTGCGCCGCTGTACTTCGCCTTCCGTATCATGGTTGGCTGCGGCATCATCATGCTGCTGATTATTGCGGCGTCGTTCTGGTCTGTGATTCGAAACCGTATCGGTCAGAAAAAATGGCTGTTGCGCACCGCACTGTACGGGATCCCGCTGCCGTGGATTGCTATCGAATCCGGTTGGTTTGTGGCGGAATATGGCCGTCAGCCTTGGGCTATCGGTGAAGTTCTGCCAACCGCTGTGGCGAACTCATCCCTGACGACCGGCGATGTGCTTTTCTCGATGCTGCTTATTTGTGGTCTGTACACCGTGTTCCTGGTGGCTGAAATGTTCCTGATGTTCAAGTTTGCACGTCTGGGACCAAGCAGCCTGAAAACCGGTCGTTACCACTTTGAGCAGACCCCAGCGTCTACTCAGCCGGCACGCTAAGACAGGAGTCGTCAAATGTTCGATTATGAAGTATTGCGTTTTATCTGGTGGCTGCTGGTTGGTATTCTGCTAATCGGTTTTGCCGTTGCCGATGGTTTCGACATGGGGGTGGGCATGCTCACCCGGTTCCTCGGTCGTAATGACACCGAACGTCGAATCATGATCAACTCCATCGCCCCACACTGGGACGGTAACCAGGTGTGGTTGATCACCGCCGGTGGCGCGTTGTTTGCCGCTTGGCCAATGATCTACGCCGCCGCGTTCTCGGGTTTCTACGTGGCGATGATTCTGGTGTTGGCATCATTGTTCTTCCGTCCAGTCGGGTTTGATTACCGTTCTAAGATTGAAGACACCCGCTGGCGCAACATGTGGGACTGGGGCATCTTCATTGGTAGCTTCGTTCCACCGTTGGTGATTGGCGTAGCGTTCGGTAACTTGCTGCAAGGCGTACCGTTCCACCTCGATGAGTACATGCGTCTTTACTACACTGGCAATTTCTTCCAGCTGCTGAACCCATTTGGTCTGCTGGCTGGTATTGTTAGCGTGGCGATGATCCTGACTCAGGGCGCGACCTACCTGCAAATGCGTACCGTTGGCGAGCTGCACCTGCGTGCTCGTGCGACCTCGCAGGTTGCAGCGCTGGTTACGCTGGTGTGCTTCGCACTGGCAGGCGTTTGGGTGATGTACGGTATTGATGGCTACGTGGTGAAATCCGCGCTGGACCATACTGCACCGTCTAACCCACTGACCAAAGAAGTGGCTCGTGAAGCAGGCGCATGGCTGGTGAACTTTAAAAACATGCCGATTCTGTGGGTAATCCCTGCTCTGGGTGTGGTTCTGCCGCTGCTGACTGTTGTCATGTCACGTATGGAGAAGGGCGCCTGGGCGTTCATCTTCTCTTCACTGACTCTGGCATGCATTATCCTGACTGCCGGTGTAGCTATGTTCCCGTTCATCATGCCTTCTAGCACCATGCCGAATGTAAGTATGACCATGTGGGATGCCACTTCCAGCCAATTGACGCTGAACGTGATGACTTACGCGGCTATGGTGTTCGTTCCGATTATCCTGCTCTACACCACTTGGTGTTACTGGAAGATGTTCGGTCGTATCACCAAAGAAGACATTGAACGCAACACCCATTCTCTGTACTAAGTAAGGAGCAACGTATGTGGTACTTCGCATGGATTCTGGGAACGCTGCTTGCTTGTGCATTTGGTGTGATCACCGCACTGGCGCTCGAGCACATTGAGTCTGGACAACAAGAAGATCATTAATGAGTAAAATTATCGCGATGTTATATGCGGTAATGGATAAGGGCCCGTTACGGGCCCTTTCGTTACTGATGGCACTGGCATTGGCAGGGTGCGTTATCTGGGACCCGTCGCGCTTTGCGGCGAAAACCAGCGAGCTGGAAATTTGGCACGGCTTTCTGATCATGTGGGCCGTTTGTGCTGGCGTGATCCACGGCGTCGGTTTCCGCCCGAAGGCGATTCACTGGCAGGGGATTTTCTGCCCGCTGATTGCCGACCTTGTTCTCGTCGCCGGACTGTTTTTCTTCTTCGCCTGATTCAGAAACATCCGTTAATCGCTATGGGCTTGTTCAAGCCCATAAAAATTTACTCTCCGTTTACTTTATCCCATTCCAAACCAGCATTCCCGCGCGTATAGTAGCGAAGTTTGAAAGGCCTACATATTTGTTGCATTACCGGGATGTAAAGTGAATACAACGCTGTTTCGATGGCCGGTTCGTGTCTATTACGAAGACACCGATGCCGGTGGTGTGGTTTACCACGCCAGCTACGTCGCTTTTTATGAAAGAGCACGCACTGAGATGCTGCGCCACCATCACTTTAGCCAGCAGGTTCTGTTGGCTGAACGCGTTGCCTTTGTGGTGCGCAAGATGACGCTGGAGTATTTCGCCGCTGCCAGACTCGATGACATGCTCGAAGTCCAAACGGAAATTACAGCGATGCGGGGCACCTCTCTGGTGTTTACGCAGCGGATTGTCAACGCAGAAAACAAGGTACTCAACGAAGCTGAAGTACTGATTGTCTGTGTTGATCCACTCTTAATGAAGCCTCGTGCGCTTCCCAAGTCTATTGTCGCGGAGTTTAAGCAGTGACTGACATGAATATCCTTGATTTGTTCCTGAAGGCGAGCCTTCTGGTTAAACTTATCATGTTCATTTTGATTGGTTTTTCAATCGCGTCCTGGGCAATCATTATCCAGAGAACGCGCATCCTTAACACCGCCACACGCGAAGCTGAAGCGTTTGAAGACAAGTTCTGGTCTGGGATTGAACTCTCTCGTCTGTATCAGGAGAGCCAGGGCCGTCGCGATAATTTGACCGGCTCGGAGCAAATCTTCTACAGCGGTTTCAAAGAGTTTGCGCGTTTGCATCGGGCGAACAGCCATGCGCCGGAAGCTGTCGTGGAAGGGGCGTCGCGTGCGATGCGTATCTCCATGAACCGCGAACTGGAAAACCTTGAAAACCACATTCCATTCCTTGGCACCGTCGGTTCTATCAGTCCATATATCGGCCTGTTTGGTACGGTGTGGGGGATCATGCACGCCTTCATCGCGCTTGGTGCGGTAAAACAGGCGACGCTGCAGATGGTCGCACCGGGTATCGCAGAAGCACTGATCGCCACGGCGATTGGTCTGTTCGCGGCTATCCCGGCGGTAATGGCGTACAACCGCCTGAACCAGCGCGTGAATAAACTGGAGCTGAACTACGACAACTTTATGGAAGAGTTCACCGCGATTCTGCACCGTCAGGCGTTTACCAGCAGCGAAAGCAACAAGGGGTAAACCATGGCCAGAGCACGTCGTGGACGCGGACGTCGCGAGCTGAAGTCCGAAATTAACATCGTTCCGCTGCTTGATGTGTTGCTGGTGCTGTTGCTGATCTTCATGGCGACAGCGCCGATCATCACGCAGAGCGTGGAAGTCGATCTTCCAGATGCAACGGAGTCGCAGGCCGTCAGTACCAATGACGATCCGCCGGTGATTGTGGAAGTTTCCGGAATCGGACAGTACAGCGTCAATGTGGGGCAGGATAAAATGCCACAATTGCCGCCAGAGCAGGTGGTTGCTGAAGCTCAGCGTCATCTGCAAGAAAATCCGAAAACCGTCTTCCTGATCGGTGGCGCGAAAGATGTGCCTTACGATGAAATCATTAAAGCGCTGAACCTGTTGCACAGCGCGGGTGTGAAATCAGTGGGTTTAATGACCCAGCCAATCTGACCCGTCTGACAGGCTAACAGTTTTTGGGAACCGAGAGTGTCAAAGGCAACCGAGCAACAAAACGACAAGCTTAAACGCGCGATCATCGTTTCAGTCATTCTGCATATCATTCTGATTGCACTGCTGATTTGGAGTTCGTTCGATGAGCACATAGATGCTTCGGCAGGCGGAGGCGGTGGCTCGTCTATTGACGCGGTGATGGTCGATCCAGGTGCGGTCGTTCAGAACTATAATCGTCAACAGAATCAGCAGGCCAGCGCGCGTCGTGCCGAAGAGCAGCGTGAAAAACAGGCGCAGCAGCAGGCGGAAGAGATGCGTGAAAAGCAGGCCGCCGAGCAGGAACGCCTGAAACAACTCGAACAAGACCGTCTGAAGGCACAGGAAGAAGCCAGTAAGCAGGCCGATGCGCAGAAGCAGGCTGAAGAGTCGACGAAGAAAGCGCAAGAGCAGCAGAAACAGGCGGAAGAAGCCGCAGTGAAAGCCGCTGCATTGGCGAAAGCCAAAGCGGATTCACAGGCAAAAGTTGCAGCAGAAGCTGCGAAGAAAGCCGCCGCAGATGCTCAGAAGAAAGCCGAAGCAGAAGCGACGAAAGCTGCTGCTGACGCACAGAAAAAAGCACAAGCCGAGGCGGCTAAGAAAGCTCAGCAAGACGCTGAGAAGAAAGCCACCGCGGATGCCGCGAAGAAAGCCGCTGCCGCTGAAAAAGCTGCTGCCGCGAAAGCCGCCGCCGATAAAGCAGCCGCAGACAAAGCGGCTGCGGCAGAAAAAGCAGCATCCGCGAAAGCAGCGAAAGCAGCCGCAGCCAAGAAAGCGGCTGAAGCAAAAGATGCTTCTGGTGTTGATGACCTGTTGGGCGATCTCAGTTCAGGTAAGAATGCACCGAAAACCGGTGGTGGGGCGAAAGGCTCCGGGACGCCTTCGAAAGATAGTGGTACTAGTGGTGCAAATGGTGGGGCGACAGGCGCGGATATCAGCGCTTATGCCAATCAGATTAGTAAGGCGATTCAAAGTCGTCTCTATGATGCAGGGCTTTACGCTGGACAACAGTGTGACTTGCACATCAGTCTTGCACCTGATGGTACGTTGAAAAGCATCACGTCTGCTGGAGGCGATCCTGCTCTCTGTCAGGCGGCGTTAACGGCGGCTAAGACGGCGACAATTCCTAAACCGCCGAGTGAGGCTGTTTACGAAAAAATCAAGAATGCCACTCTGGCTTTCAAACTGTGATTTTTCGCAGCGAAAGCCTGAATGTTGGCTAATGTAAGTCACAGGGTTTTGGTAGTTTTGTGTATTTGAGTTTGTTAACATTCTGCTAAATTATCGTGGGCTTTCCGCCTGGATAAGGGAGATATGATGAAGCAGGCATTACGAGTAGCATTTGGTTTTCTGATGCTGTGGGCAGCTGTGCTGCACGCAGAAGTACGTATCGAAATCACTCAAGGGGTGGATTCGGCACGCCCAATCGGCGTTGCGCCATTTAAATGGGCAGGCCCAGGTGCCGCCCCTGAAGATATCGGCGGCATTGTGGCGGCTGACCTGCGCAACAGCGGTAAATTTAACCCACTGGATCGCTCTCGTCTGCCACAGCAGCCGGGTAGCGCACAGGAAGTTCAACCGGCGGCATGGTCTGCACTCGGCATTGATGCCGTTGTTGTAGGTCAGGTTACGCCAAACCCGGACGGCTCTTACACCGTTGCTTACCAGCTGGTGGATACCGGTGGTGCGCCGGGTACCGTTCTGGCTCAGAACTCATACAAAGTGAACAAGCAATGGTTGCGTTACGCGGGCCATACTGCCAGTGACGAAGTGTTCGAGAAGCTGACTGGCATTAAAGGTGCGTTCCGTACTCGTATCGCTTACGTGGTGCAAACCAACGGCGGCCAATTCCCGTATGAACTGCGCGTGTCTGACTATGATGGCTACAACCAGTTTGTGGTTCACCGTTCTCCGCAGCCGCTGATGTCTCCGGCGTGGTCTCCGGATGGCTCTAAGCTGGCGTATGTCACCTTCGAAAGCGGTCGTTCAGCACTGGTTATTCAGACGCTGGCAAACGGCGCTATCCGTCAGGTTGCTTCGTTCCCGCAGCATAACGGTGCACCAACGTTCTCACCTGACGGTTCTAAACTGGCCTTCGCATTGTCGAAAACCGGTAGCCTGAACCTCTATGTGATGGATCTGGGCTCGGGTCAAATCAGCCAGATTACGAACGGTCGCAGCAACAATACCGAACCAACCTGGTTCCCGGACAGTCAGAATCTGGCCTTTACCTCTGACCAGGCCGGTCGTCCGCAGGTGTATAAAGTTAATGTTAACGGTGGCACTCCGCAGCGTATTACCTGGGAAGGTTCTCAGAACCAGGATGCTGATGTGAGCACTGACGGTAAGTTCCTGGTAATGGTGAGCTCGGCTAATGGCCAGCAGCACATTGCCAAACAAGATCTGGCAGCGGGTGGCGTACAGGTTCTGTCGTCAACGTTCTTGGATGAAACGCCAAGTCTGGCACCGAACGGCACAATGGTTATCTACAGCTCTTCTCAGGGGATGGGATCTGTGCTGAATCTGGTTTCTACAGATGGGCGTTTCAAAGCGCGTCTTCCGGCTACTGATGGACAGGTTAAATTCCCTGCCTGGTCGCCGTATCTGTAATAATAATTAATTGAATATTATAGGAATCAAAGAAATGCAACTGAACAAAGTGCTGAAAGGACTGATGATCGCTCTGCCAGTTATGGCTATCGCGGCGTGTTCTTCCAACAAGAATGCAAGCAACGATCAGAGCGGCGAAGGCATGACTGGTGCCGGCACTGGTATGGACGCTAACGGTCAAGGCAACATGTCTTCCGAAGAGCAAGCTCGTCTGCAAATGCAGCAGCTGCAGCAGAACAACATCGTTTACTTTGATCTCGATAAGTACGATATCCGTTCTGACTTCGCTGCGATGCTGGACGCGCACGCAAACTTCCTGCGTAGCAACCCATCTTACAAAGTCACCGTAGAAGGTCATGCTGACGAACGTGGTACTCCTGAGTACAACATCGCCCTGGGCGAACGTCGTGCAAACGCTGTTAAAATGTACCTGCAGGGTAAAGGCGTTTCAGCTGATCAGATCTCCATCGTTTCTTACGGTAAAGAAAAACCTGCAGTACTGGGTCACGACGACGCGGCTTACTCCAAAAACCGTCGTGCCGTACTGGTTTACTAAGAGAATTGCATGAGCAGTAACTTCAGACATCATTTGTTGAGTCTGTCGTTACTGGTTGGCATAGCGGCCCCTTGGGCCGCTAATGCTCAGGCGCCAATCAGTAGTGTCGGCTCAGGCTCGGTCGAAGACCGTGTCACTCAACTCGAGCGTATTTCCAACGCTCACAGTCAACTTTTGACTCAACTCCAGCAGCAGCTTCAGGACAACCAGGCCGATATTGATTCCCTGCGTGGTCAAATCCAGGAGAGCCAATATCAGCTCAATCAGGCCGTCGATCGCCAAAAGCAGATCCAGACCCAGCTTGATGGGATGAGTAGCGGCGCCGCTGCGACGCCAGCACAGCCAGCAGCCGGCGAGCAGAGTGGGAATGCAACAGCGGCCACTCCAGCGCCAGCAGCAGGCGCTGCAGCGTCTGGTGTGCCAGTGCAAAGCGGTGATGCCAATACGGATTACAACGCGGCGATAGCGTTGGTGAAAGACAGCTCTCGCCAGGATGACGCGATTGCGGCATTCCAGAACTTCATCAAAAAATACCCTGACTCAACGTATCAGCCGAATGCCCATTACTGGCTCGGACAGTTGAATTACAACAAGGGTAAAAAAGATGATGCGGCGTATTATTTTGCCTCAGTGGTGAAAAATTACCCGAAATCCCCAAAAGCTGCAGACGCGATGTTTAAAGTTGGCGTCATCATGCAGGACAAAGGCGACACTGCTAAAGCCAAAGCGGTTTATCAGCAGGTGGTGACCAAATACCCAGGCACTGAAGGCGCTAAACAAGCGCAAAAACGCCTGAGTGGACTCTGATGCTTAAGGCATGACCTGAAATTGAAGTATTTCTGGTCATGCCGCCTGAATCATAAGCAGTTAAGCGCAGTTGTTCGAAATTTTAGTTGCGCTCAAATCTGAAACCAGTAATATATGCCGCCGTTGCCAAGGGATATCAAACATCCTGAAAGCGGCGAAAATAGTGGGTCGTTAGCTCAGTTGGTAGAGCAGTTGACTTTTAATCAATTGGTCGCAGGTTCGAATCCTGCACGACCCACCAATCGTTTAGTGGATGCGATTGTAAAACGTGAAGGATAACGTTGCGTAAGCAACGGCCCAAAGGGCGAGACGAAGTTGAGTCATCCTGCACGACCCACTACTAACTCAGTTAGTAAGCAGTATCCAGCGCAGTATCGGGTGATTAGCTCAGCTGGGAGAGCACCTCCCTTACAAGGAGGGGGTCGGCGGTTCGATCCCGTCATCACCCACCACTCGGGTCGTTAGCTCAGTTGGTAGAGCAGTTGACTTTTAATCAATTGGTCGCAGGTTCGAATCCTGCACGACCCACCAATTTAACATCTTACTCAGGTGTTAAGCGTGAAGGATAACGTTGCTATGCAACGGCCCGTAGGGCGAGATGAAGTCGAGTCATCCTGCACGACCCATCAATTTAATGATTGGTGCTGAGTAAAAAGCAGTATCTCTTCGAAGCAAGACCTTATGGGTCGTTAGCTCAGTTGGTAGAGCAGTTGACTTTTAATCAATTGGTCGCAGGTTCGAATCCTGCACGACCCACCATCTATTTGGTGACGTCTTCGAAGAAAATCCCGAAAGGGGTCGTTAGCTCAGTTGGTAGAGCAGTTGACTTTTAATCAATTGGTCGCAGGTTCGAATCCTGCACGACCCACCAATGTAGAAAGGCGCCCTAAAGGCGCCTTTTTGCTATGCGCGATTCGGGAAAGATGAGAACCTGCAGCAGGTTCGAGCCTCACGCAGTGAGACAACGGAGCCGTTTGCGGCGACGGCCCGAAGGGTGAGCGAAGCGAGTCATCCTGCACGACCCACCAATGTAGAAAGGCGCCCTAAAGGCGCCTTTTTGCTATGCGCGATTCGGGCAGAAAGCTATCTTGCTCAACCCGCTAAATTCTGACAAAAGCGCGCTGTCGCTCTTCTCCCTCTCCCTGAGGGAGAGGGTTGGGGGGAGGGGGAAAATTCCCCACGACAATTCCCCAAATTTTCGCTATCTTGTTTAGTATATAAAACACCATCACCTCAGTACTCACAAAACACTGCTGATTGGCGATGGTTTGGTTAAGCCAGTAAAACGAGAAGCCCAAGATGAGCGTAATGTTTGATCCTGAAACCGCAATTTATCCTTTCCCGCCGAAGCCTGTGCCACTCAGCACGGATGACAAGCAGTTTTATCGTGAAAAGATAAAGCGCCTTCTTAAAGAGAAAGATGCGGTAATGGTCGCGCACTACTATACCGACCCGGAAATTCAGCAGCTGGCAGAAGAAACGGGCGGCTGTATTTCAGACTCCCTCGAGATGGCGCGTTTCGGCGCCCGGCACACGGCCTCCACGCTACTGGTCGCAGGCGTGCGCTTCATGGGCGAAACGGCAAAAATCCTCAGTCCGGAAAAAACCATTCTGATGCCGACGCTGAATGCAGAATGCTCACTTGACCTGGGCTGCCCGATTGATGAATTCAATAAATTCTGTGATGCCCACCCGGATCGCACCGTAGTGGTATACGCCAACACCTCCGCCGCGGTCAAAGCACGTGCTGACTGGGTGGTCACGTCGAGCATTGCCGTTGAACTGATCGAGCATCTGGACAGCCTCGGAGAGAAAATTATCTGGGCACCGGACCGTCATCTTGGTCGCTACGTCCAAAAACAGACCGGCGCAGATGTCCTCTGCTGGCAGGGCGCGTGTATCGTGCATGACGAGTTTAAAACGCAGGCGCTGGCTCGCATGAAGGCGCTTTATCCTGAGGCGGCGATTCTGGTGCATCCTGAGTCGCCACAGTCGATTGTGGATATGGCCGACGCGGTAGGTTCAACCAGCCAGCTGATCACGGCCGCGAAAACGTTGCCTAATCCGCAGCTTATTGTCGCCACCGACCGTGGGATTTTCTACAAGATGCAGCAGGCGGTACCGGAGAAAGAATTGCTGGAAGCACCAACGGCGGGAGAGGGCGCGACCTGTCGTAGCTGTGCACATTGTCCGTGGATGGCAATGAACGGCCTGAAAGCCATCGCAGATGGCCTGGAGCACGGTGGCGCTGAACATGAGATGCATGTTGATGCCGTGCTGCGAGAGCGTGCTCTGCTGCCCCTTAACCGCATGCTGGATTTTGCAGCTACACTACGTTCATAAACACGTTAATAAACACGCCCATAACAACACTTTTGGCTGACCGGACGGAGATAAAATGGATTTCTTCAGTACACAAAACATTCTGGTACATATCCCGATTGGTGCTGGCGGTTACGACCTGTCGTGGATTGAAGCGGTGGGAACCGTGGCTGGCCTGATCTGTATCTGGCTTGCCAGCCTTGAGAAAATCAGCAACTACGCGTTTGGTCTGCTGAACGTCACGCTGTTTGCGATAATCTTCTACCAGATTCAGCTCTATGCCAGCCTATTGCTGCAGCTTTTCTTCTTCGCGGCGAATATCTACGGCTGGTATGCGTGGTCGCGGCAAACCAGCCAGAATCAGGCTGAATTGCAAATCCGCTGGCTGCCCTTACGCAAAGCGCTTGCCTGGCTGGCGGTATGCGTGGTGGCCATCGGGCTGATGACCGTGTTTATCAATCCTGTTTTTGCTTTCCTGACGCGTGTGGCCGTCTCTTTCATGCAAACCGTAGGGCTTAACGTCGCGATGCCCGAGCTGCAGCCGGATGCCTTCCCATTCTGGGATTCCTGCATGATGGTGTTGTCGATTGTGGCTATGATCCTGATGACTCGTAAATACGTCGAGAACTGGCTGCTGTGGGTGATTATCAACGTTATCAGCGTGGTGATTTTTGCGCGGCAGGGCGTGTATGCGATGTCGCTCGAATATCTGCTGCTAACATTTATCGCGCTGAACGGGAGCCGGATGTGGATTAATAGCGCGCGTGAACGAGGCTCTCGCGCGCTTTCCCATTAATGATGGTGATGATGCGCGTGTTCGGCCTGTGTCTCGCTTAGATGGCATTCAGGGCCGTTACAGGGCTGGTATTCCATCTGGATTGTGGCATGCGCTATCTGGTAATTATGTTCCAGATAGTGCTGGATTTTATCCAGCAGCCCGTCGTGATCGTGCGGCGGGATCACGTGCACGTGTAAGGTCATCACCGGTTTTTCCCCAACCAGCCATATGTGAACATGATGCACGTCGCGAACTTCCGGGATTTCGCGGCGCAGCCCGCGCTTGAGCGCGCCAATATCCAGCGAGCCGGGCGCACCTTCCAGCAGTTCATTCACGCTCTCTTTCAGCAGTTGCCAGGCACTGCGCAGCACCAGGCATGACACCAGAATGGACAAAATCGGGTCAATGGGCGTCCAGCCGGTGGTCAGAATAACAATAGCCGCGACAATCGCTCCCACCGAACCGAGCAAATCCCCGAGAACGTGCAGAGCTGCGGCGCGCACGTTCAGGTTTTTCTCCTCGCTCCCGCGATGCAAAATCCAGAATGACAGGATATTGGCCAACAAACCTGCCACGGCGATGACCATCATGGTTGCACCCGCGACAGGCTGCGGATGGCGGAAACGCACAATCGCTTCCCAGACAATCAGGACCGTTATCAATACCAAAGCGATCGCGTTCACGAACGCAGCGAGGGTCGTCAGTCGCAGCCAGCCAAATGTGTGGCGGGAATTCGGCGGGCGGCGAGCGAAATGCACCGCCATCAGCGCGAACAGCAACGCGGCGGCATCGGTCAACATGTGCCCGGCATCGGCCAGCAGCGCCAGTGAACCGGAGATAAGCCCGCCGATGACTTCGATTACCATAAAGGCAGCGGTAATGATGAACGCCAGCAGCAAACGGCGAGCGTTGCCGTTATCGGTCTGCGGTGATGGGGAGTGGGAATGTGAATGTGGCATACACAAATCCTGCAAAATTTAAGTGTTAGTGCATGACATGATTACAGATATTTTGCCATTTCGCATACAAATAAAAAAGGAGAGCAGGGCTCTCCTTTTTGGGGAAGGGCGGAACGAGGATTACTGCGTAGTACCATCAGTTTTAGTGTTCACATCGTTATTCATACCATCACCGGTTTCAACTTTCTTGTTGATATCCGGGCATTTACCGTCTTTACACATCGAGTTTTTGTGGATCTCATCTTTGCTCATGTGCTGCGCATCACTGCTGGATCCGTTCGGGTGCAGCATTGTGCCGCTGGACTGCGTATTCACATTGCTGTTATCGACGCCATTTGGCGCGATATTCTGATGGGCATCGGGTGCCATCTGGCCCGCATCGGCCGAGGAGTTTGCCTGGCCGTTGTTATCGGAAGCATTCGAAGCGCTGTCGGCAGCCATCGCCGCGCCGCTCATCATTGAAAGGGTTGCTGTCAGGAAAAGCGTTGCCAGTGTATTGTTTTTCATGGGGATGCTCCTGTTATGGTCGTTAGGTCGGATAACTTCTTCCAACAGTGCATATCTGCCTGTGCGTCGTCGCACCATGGCTAAAGATTCCACAATTCTGAATTATGTCAGTCTGGAATCCCGTTAAAGATACAAAAGTCAGTATTTACACTTAAAAAGTGTAGCGGACATCTCACTTCTCGCTACTTTCTGGCATTTTTTAAGGTAATTCCAGGAATTATCCTGCTCAACTGTAAAAGCCCGTTTACACTCTTAGGCCGACAAGTTAGATTGAAGGCATTGCACTCAATTATATAAGTATGGCAACGCTGGAAAGATCATGAATTATCAGAACGATGACTTACGCATTAAAGAGATCAATGAGTTATTACCTCCTGTAGCGCTCCTTGAGAAATTCCCTGCCACTGAGAATGCTGCCAACACGGTTTCTCATGCCCGTAAAGCGATCCACAAGATCCTCAAAGGCAACGATGATCGCCTGTTGGTGGTGATTGGTCCGTGCTCGATTCACGATCCTGTGGCGGCGAAGGAATACGCGAACCGTCTGCTCACGCTGCGCGACGAACTGAAAGGCGAGCTGGAAATTGTCATGCGCGTCTATTTTGAGAAGCCGCGTACCACCGTGGGTTGGAAAGGGTTGATTAACGATCCGCACATGGATAACAGCTTCCAGATCAACGACGGTCTGCGTATCGCGCGTAAGCTGCTGCTGGAAATCAACGACAGCGGTTTGCCCGCGGCGGGTGAGTTCCTCGACATGATTACCCCGCAGTACATGGCTGACCTGATGAGCTGGGGCGCAATCGGTGCGCGCACGACGGAATCTCAGGTTCACCGTGAACTGGCTTCCGGTCTTTCTTGCCCGGTTGGCTTCAAGAACGGTACTGATGGCACCATCAAAGTAGCGATTGACGCGATCAACGCTGCCGGTGCGCCACATTGTTTCCTGTCGGTCACCAAATGGGGCCATTCGGCGATTGTGAACACCAGCGGGAATGGCGACTGCCACATCATCCTGCGCGGTGGTAAAGAGCCAAACTACAGCGCGCATCACGTGACAATGGTCAAAGAAGGGTTGCAGAAAGCAGGCCTGCCATCTCAGGTGATGATCGATTTCAGTCACGCTAACTCCAGCAAGCAGTTCAAAAAGCAGATGGATGTGGCGACCGATGTTTCGGGTCAGATTGCTTCCGGCGAGAAAGCGATTGTCGGCGTGATGATTGAAAGCCATCTGGTGGAAGGGAATCAGAATCTGGAAGGCGGTGAAACGCTGACCTACGGCAAAAGCATCACCGATGCCTGCATTGGCTGGGACGACACCGACACGGTGCTGCGCCAGCTGGCTAACGCCGTTAAAGCGCGTCGCGGTTAAGCCCAACGCCCGGTAAAATAGGGCGGGTTTGCTGAATAGCGGGCAATAAAAAAGCGTGGAATGCTCCACGCTTTTTTACGTCTGGCGAAAACTTATTTCGCTTTACCCTGGTTCGCAACGGCCGCCGCTTTTGCAGCGATTTCGTCAGCGTTACCCAGATAGTAGTGTTTGATAGGTTTGAAGTTTTCGTCGAACTCATACACCAGCGGTACGCCAGTTGGGATGTTCAGTTCGAGAATTTCGTCTTCACCCATGTGGTCCAGGTATTTCACCAGGGCACGCAGAGAGTTACCGTGAGCGGCGATGATCACGCGCTCACCGCTTTTCAGGCGTGGCAGGATGGTTTCGTTCCAGTAAGGCACAACCCTGTCGATAGTCAGCGCCAGGCTTTCCGTTACCGGCAGCTCTTTGTCAGTCAGCTGCGCGTAGCGCGGATCGTGGCCCGGATAACGCTCGTCATCTTTGGTCAGTTCTGGCGGGGTGATGGCAAAACCACGACGCCACTGCTTAACCTGCTCATCACCGTATTTTTCAGCGGTTTCAGCTTTGTTCAGACCCTGCAGCGCACCATAGTGACGCTCGTTCAGTTTCCAGGATTTCTCAACCGGCAGCCAGGCCTGGTCCAGTTCGTCCAGTACGTTCCACAGGGTGTGAATGGCACGTTTCAGCACAGAGGTGTAAGCAAAATCAAAGCTGAAGCCTTCGTCTTTCAGCAGTTTCCCTGCTGCTTTCGCTTCGCCAACGCCTTTCTCAGACAGATCAACGTCATACCAACCGGTGAAGCGGTTTTCATTATTCCACTGGCTTTCGCCGTGGCGAACAAGCACAAGCTTAGTTACAGCCATACCGTTACTCCTGAACTAGATTGAATGATAACAATTCTCATTATATTGCCGCCTCGCGACGGACGGCAACGCTTATCCTTAACCATAGCGAAAATAGCGACGTAGTGTAAGCAGCTTGTGAATCGGAGGTTGTCTTTTTGTCGGTGATTGGCGCTACTTTCAACAATCTGGTGAAAAAAAAGCCCTCCGGACGGAGGGCAGAGATCACAACGAGGTAAACTGGTATTCGGTGATGCTGACGTATTCTTCACCCGGCAGCAGCACGCAGTCTGGTTGCGGGAATTCCGGGTGATTTGGGCTGTCCGGCAGACATTCGCTTTCCAGCGCCAGCCCTTGCCAGTCGGCATACGGCTCGGTTTCGCGCGACAGTGTGCCGCCGAGATAATTACCGGTGTAGAACTGAAGCGCCGGCGCAGTGGTGTAGACCTTCAGCTGTAGCTTTTCATCCGCAGACCAGACGGTCGCGGCGGCCTGCGACAGCTCGCCCTGGGTCGAGAGTAAAAAGGCATGATCGTAGCCTTTCATCTGACGCTGATCGTCATCGCTCAGGAACTCGCTGGCAATGATTTTGGGCTGGCGGAAATCGAAGCTGGTTTGCGCCACGTCTTTCAGACCGGAGCGCGGAATGCCCATGCTATCTACAGGCAGATACGCATCCGCCGCGATGTGCAGCTTGTGCTCGCGCACGTCGCTCTGACCGCCATCAAGGTTGAAATAGACGTGGTTGGTCAGGTTGACCGGGCAGGCTTTATCCACCGTGGCACGGTATTCAATGGCAATACGGTTGTCTTCGGTCAGACGGTAAAGTGCTGTGGCGCTAAGATTCCCAGGGAAACCCTGGTCACCATCGGCAGATTCCAGCGCAAACAACACCGATTCATCGTTCTGATTCACAACCTGCCAGCGACGCTTATCAAACCCTTCCGGGCCGCCGTGCAGCTGGTTCGGGCCCTGGCTCGGGGCCAGTTCATAGGTCGTGCCAGTGAGGGTAAAACGGCTGTCGGCGATGCGATTGGCGTAACGACCAATCGATGCACCGAGAAACGCCGCCTGCTGCGGATACTGTTCCGGGCTGGCGCAGCCGAGAAGAGCTTCGCGTACCGAACTGTCCTGCATCGGAATGCGCGCGGACAGCAGCGTTGCACCCCAGTCCATTAATGTCACTACCATCCCCGCGCTATTGCGCAGGGTCAGCAGGCGGAAGGGCAGGCCGTCTGGCGCCAGAGTGGGAATTTCTTTTAGCACTGGCCCGCTCCTTGTGATGCTTTGCAGACGTAGAAGGTTTCTTTGATGCCGGTTTTCGCTTCATATTGCTCAGCGACGGCCTCTTTCACTGTCGGCACCAGCGCTTCTGGCACCAGTGCTACGATGCAGCCGCCAAAACCGCCGCCGGTCATACGCACGCCGCCCTGATCGCCGATGGTGGCTTTCACAATCTCGACCAGCGTATCAATCTGTGGAACGGTGATTTCAAAATCATCGCGCATTGATGCGTGTGATTCTGCCATCAGTTCGCCCATGCGTTTCAGGTCGCCTTTTTCCAGCGCGGACGCGGCTTCGACGGTGCGGGCGTTTTCGGTCAGTACGTGACGTACGCGTTTGGCAACGATAGGGTCCAGCTCATGTGCCACGGCGTTGAATGTTTCCAGTGACACATCGCGCAAAGCAGGCTGCTGGAAGAAGCGGGCACCGGTTTCACACTGCTCGCGGCGGGTGTTGTACTCGCTGCCAACCAGGGTGCGTTTGAAATTACTGTTAATGATGATAACGGCCGCGCCTTTCGGCATCGACACGGCTTTGGTGCCGAGCGAGCGACAGTCCAGCAACAGCGCATGGTCTTTCTTGCCCAGAGCTGAAATCAACTGATCCATAATGCCGCAGTTACAGCCGACAAACTGGTTCTCTGCTTCCTGACCGTTCAGCGCAATTTGCGCGCCGTCGAGTGGCAGATGGTACAGCTGCTGGAAAACAGTACCGACCGCCACTTCAAGCGATGCAGAAGAGCTCAGGCCCGCGCCCTGCGGCACGTCGCCGCTGATGACCATATCCACACCGCCGAAATTGCGATTGCGCTTTTGCAGATGTTTCACCACGCCGCGCACGTAGTTGGACCACTGCTGGGTATCGTGGCTGATGATTGGCGCATCAAGCGAGAATTCGTCGGTCTGGTTTTCGTAATCGGCTGCGATGACACGCACGGTTCTGTCTTCACGCGGTGAGCAGCTGATCACCGTCTGGTAATCAATGGCGCAGGGCAGCACGAAACCATCGTTGTAGTCGGTGTGTTCGCCGATCAGGTTCACGCGGCCAGGCGCCTGAATCGTATGGTTGGCAGGGTAGCCAAATTTCTCAGCAAACAGGGACAGGGTTTTCTCTTTCAGACTCATTATTTTTATACTCCTGATTCGCGATAGTGGACGTCACTGACGGCGCGCAGACGTTCGGCGGCTTGTTCTGCCGTCAGGTCGCGCTGGGTTTCTGCCAGCATTTCATAGCCGACCATGAATTTGCGCACGGTGGCCGAGCGCAGCAGCGGCGGATAGAAATGGGCGTGGAGCTGCCAATGAGAATTATCTTCGCCATTGAACGGCGCGCCGTGCCAGCCCATCGAGTAAGGGAAGGAGCACTGGAACAGGTTGTCGTAACGGCTGGTCAGTTTTTTCAACGCCAACGCCAAATCACTGCGTTGAGCATCGGTTAAATCGGTAATACGTTGCACATGCGCTTTCGGCAGCAGCAGCGTTTCGAACGGCCATGCAGCCCAGTAGGGCACCACCGCCAGCCAGTGATCGGTTTCGATGATGGTCCGGCTGCCGTCCGCCAGTTCACGCTGCGCATAGTCGACCAGCATCGGCGAACCCTGCTCGTCGAGATAGGCTTTTTGCAGTCGGTCTTCGCGCTCGGCTTCGTTCGGTAAAAAGCTGTTAGCCCAAACCTGGCCGTGCGGATGCGGGTTGGAGCAGCCCATCGCCGCGCCTTTATTCTCAAAAACCTGCACCCACGGGTACTGCTGGCCTAACTCCGCCGTCTGCTGTTGCCAGGTTTGCACCACTTCTTCCAGCGCGCTGACGCTCAGTTCAGGCAGCGTTTTGCTGTGATCGGGTGAGAAGCAAATAACGCGACTGGTGCCGCGGGCGCTTTCACTGCGCATCAGCGGATCGACATTTTGCGGTGCGTCTGGCGTATCGGTCATCAGCGCGGCAAAGTCGTTGGTAAACACGTAAGTACCGGTGTACTGCGGGTTGGTATCGCCAGTGACACGGGTATTGCCTGGACACAGGAAGCAGTCAGGATCGTGTTTCGGCAACGTTTGTTTGGCAGGCGTTTCTTGCGCCCCCTGCCAGGGACGTTTTGCGCGGTGCGGAGAGACGAGGATCCACTGCCCGGTTAACGGGTTAAAACGGCGGTGCGGATGATCGACGGGGTTAAATTGCGTCATGACAGGTCCTTAGTCGGTGTAACCCTGCGGATGACGCGATTGCCAGTGCCAGGTATCCTGCGCCATTTCGTCGAGAGTACGGGTAACATGCCAGCCGAGTTCGCGGTCAGCTTTGCTCGCATCGGCCCAATAGGCCGGGAGATCGCCATCGCGACGCGGGGCGAAGTGATGATTGACCGGTTTGCCGCAGGCTTTGCTGAAGGCGTTAACCACGTCCAGCACGCTGCTGCCGACGCCGGCACCGAGGTTGTAAATGTGTACGCCCGGTTTTTCAGCCAGTTTTTCCATCGCGGCAACGTGGCCGTCGGCCAGGTCCATCACGTGGATATAGTCACGCACGCCGGTACCGTCTTCGGTCGGGTAGTCGTTACCAAAAATGGCCAGCGATTCACGACGACCGACGGCAACTTGCGCGATATACGGCATCAGGTTATTCGGAATGCCCTGAGGATCTTCACCCATGTCGCCTGACGGGTGCGCGCCAACCGGGTTGAAATAGCGCAACAGCGCAATGCTCCATTCCGGCTGCGCTTTTTGCAGGTCGGTCAGGATTTGTTCAACCATCAATTTGCTTTTGCCGTACGGGCTTTGTGGCGTGCCGGTCGGGAAACTTTCCGCGTAGGGAATTTTTGGCTGATCGCCGTAGACGGTAGCGGAAGAGCTGAAGATGAAGTTTTTAACGTTCGCGGCGCGCATGGCGGCGATTAAACGCAGGGTTCCGTTAACGTTGTTATCGTAGTATTCCAGCGGTTTCTCGACAGACTCACCCACGGCTTTCAGCCCGGCGAAATGGATAACAGTGTCAATCGCGTGATCGTGCAAAACTTCGGTCATCAGCGCTTCGTTGCGAATATCGCCTTCTACGAAAAGGGCCTGTTTGCCCGCAAGGCGTTCAATCACCGGTAACACACTGCGCTTACTGTTACAGAGGTTATCCAGAATGATGACGTCGTGGCCTTGTTTCAGTAATTGCACGCAAGTATGGCTGCCTATGTAACCGCTACCACCCGTAACCAATACTCTCATTTTTCGCTCCATCAGGCTTATGGTATGTAATAAGACTAGCATAACAGAGATGCAAAAAGTGTGACATGGAATAGATTAGTGGAATCGTTTACACAGTCAGTTTCCATCCTGAATGCCGAACGTTTTGCATTATAAATCAAGGTGGGTACGAAGGGGTGATACTCTTTATCCGAAAAGCGGGAGCGCGAGGCTCCCGATGCGGGCACAAGGGTTACAAAGGACCGACGGCGTAGCCGTAGCCTTCGGCCTGTGACACAAATTCCAGACGATGCGTAATGCAGTCCGGCGCGTCTTCAGCGTGGTGTGACACGAACAACAACTGGGTTTTGCCTTCACCAATTAATACGTCGATAAAGCGCCGTACCAGCTGGCGATTGAGCGGGTCCAGTCCCTGGAGCGGTTCATCCAGAATCAGCACCGTGGGGTGCTTCACCAGTGCTCGAACGATCAACGCCAGCCGTTGTTGTCCCCACGACAGGCTGTGGAAAGGGGCATCAGCGGTACGGTTGTCGATGCCCAGAATATCCAGCCACCCCTGAGCCAGCTTGTGCTGCTTGTCAGATACCGCCTGATAAATCCCAATGGAATCGAAAAAGCCGGAGAGGATCACGTTACGCACGTTGGTGCTGACGCGGTAATCCAGATGCAGGCTGCTGCTGACATAACCGATATGCTTTTTGATGTCCCAGATGGTTTCCCCGCTGCCGCGCCGACGGCCAAACAGCGTTAAATCGTTGCTGTAGCCCTGCGGATGATCGCCGGTGACCAGGCTCAACAGGGTTGATTTCCCGGCGCCGTTCGGGCCGATAATCTGCCAGTGTTCGCCGGCATTTACCGTCCAGTTCAGGTCGTCGATGATGGGTTTGTCGTTATATGACACGCTGCCGTGATTGAGCACTATTCGCGGCTCATCTTCCGGAAGCGAAAGATGTGCAGACGGTGCATCGGGTTCTGGCAGCGCAATGCCGGTCAGCTTTTCGCTGTGTGCCAGCTGGGCGACCAGCGCCTGCGCAAGCAGTGCTTTTTTGGTGCCGGTTTCCAGCAGAATACAGTCAGCGAGCACGCCTGCAAACTGCACGAAATCAGGGATCTCATCGAAGCGGTTCAACACCAGCACCAGGGTGATGCCGTCATGATGCAGCGCCGCCAGCAGTTCCGCCAGTGCCTGACGCGAGGCCACGTCCAGCCCGTCAAACGGTTCGTCAAGGATCAGCAAATCGGGGTTGCTCATCAGCGCCTGACACAGCAGCGTTTTGCGGGTTTCACCGGTGGAAAGGTATTTAAAGCGACGTTCCAGTAAGTAGCTAATGCCAAAACGATTGGCGAGCGCCTGGCAGCGCGCTGCATCTTTCACGTCTTCCTGAATGATTTCCGCGGCAGTGCGGCCGGTGTCGTCTTCGTCAGGGCTGAGCAAATCGGTATTGTTGCGTTGCCATTCGTCGCTGACCAGTTTTTGCAGCTGTTCGAATGAGAGGCGAGTGGTCCGCGTGAACGCGCTTTCACGTCCGCCGGACAGCAGCGTCAGTTCGCCCGACAGTGCCCGCGCCAGCGCAGATTTTCCGCTGCCGTTACTGCCGACAAACGCCCAGGACTCACCCGAGCGCAGCGTTAAATTCTCAATGGAGAGGGTTTTAGTATCGCTAAGACGAAACGTGCCTTGCGAAATTTGCAATGATGACATTGTGTATCCCGTTTATTGCAGCGATTTTTATCAGGGATACGTCTTCTGGAAGCTAAAGTCAAGCCATCAGCAGAGGGTGGCGAGGATAACCCGGTCGGCGTTAAACCACGCGAGGGCCGATTCACCTTCGTGCAAATCCTGTGCTTCTTCCATTGGCATCGTAGAGCACAGCACCTGTCCGTCAGGCAGGGTCATCAGCACCTCGCATTGCGCGCTGCCGCGCTCGATATGGCTGATAACACCGGTGAGCTGATTGTCGGCGGCTTGCGCAATCTTTGCATCACGCGTAATGCCCACCCAAGGGGCTTTCAACAGCACCAGCACCTCTTTGCCTTCTTCCAGGCCAAGACGTTCGCCGCTCTGGGAAGTGATCGCCACTTTCAGGCGGGTTTCGCCGTCGGCAAGCAGCACGTCGACATGCTCCTGCACCTGCTGGTGGTCGCGACGGGTGATGGTACCGAACCATTGATTACGGGCGCTGGTTTGCAGGGAAAAGCGCGAAATGGCGGCCAGCAGGCTGTTCAGCGGCAGAACGTCGTCATCGCTGAGCACGTCGAACGCTTTCTGCTGAATTTGTGCGAGCAGGTCGTAGAGCTGAATCAGGCGCTGGCCGTAGCGGGTGAGAACCGCACCGCCACCGCCTTTTCCCCCGGTCGCACGGTCAACCAGCGGCTGTTCGCTCAGCTGATTCATTTCATTGATGGCGTCCCAGGCGCTCTTGTAGCTGATCCCGGCATTCTTCGCCCCCTGGCTAATGGAGCCGGTAATGGCTATCTGCTTCAGCAATGATATACGCCGTGGATCGGCGAAAAGACGCTGCTGGAGTTTTAGGGTAAGAAGAATTTCGGCCTGCATATCAATGTCCTGCTCTGATGTTAGGGGGTCGCACCGCGATATTATTGCACAGGGCACCGCACAAAAGGGGAGTGAATTTCCTGATTATCGGGTTACAATGAAGGAATCACAATGTCTGGAGCTGACCATGTTAGAGTTGTTGAAAAGTCTGGTATTTGCCTTAATCATGGTTCCTGTGGTGATGGCTATCATCCTGGGGCTGATTTACGGTCTGGGTGAAGTATTTAACGTTCTGTCGAACGTCGGCCACAAAGAAAATGGCCGCCAGCAAAACCATTGATTTCGAGACGCCCGGCACCGCCGGGTGTTTTTTTATTCTCTCTTCTCATTTAAGTTCCTCTTCTTACTGCCGATAGTCCCTCAGAACAACCGCCATTTTACGCTGGGAAAACCCTACCGTTATCGTTATATTATTGAGTACATAACGACACTCACAGGAGTTACAGATGGAACGTACATGGTTACGCCTTTTTGCGGGCGCTACATTATCCCTTGCGGTTGTGGGTCACGCTGCGGCGGCAGATACAGGCAAAATTACCGTTTTCGCAGCCGCCTCGCTCACCAATGCGATGCAGGACATTGCTAAAGAATATAAAAAAGAGAAGAACGTCGATGTCGTCTCTTCTTTTGCTTCTTCATCGACCCTGGCGCGCCAGATTGAAGCGGGTGCACCAGCCGACCTGTTTATTTCTGCTGACCAGAAGTGGATGGATTACGCGGTAGAGAAAAAAGCCATTGATACGGCGACCCGTAAAACGTTGCTCGGCAACAGCCTGGTGGTTGTCGCGCCGAAAGCCAGCAAGCAGGGCGAATTCACCATTGATGCGAAAACCAACTGGACCAGCCTGTTGAAAGGTGGCCGCATGGCAGTAGGCGATCCGGACCACGTTCCGGCGGGCATCTACGCCAAAGAAGCGCTGACCAAACTTGGCGCATGGGATACCTTGTCACCGAAACTGGCTCCGGCCGAAGACGTGCGCGGTGCATTGGCGCTGGTGGAACGTAACGAAGCGCCGCTGGGCATCGTTTACGGTTCTGATGCCGTAGCCAGCAAAGGGGTTAAAGTTGTCGGAACCTTCCCTGAAGATTCCCATAAAAAAGTGGAATACCCGATGGCCATCACCGACGGGCATAATAACGCCACGGTAAACGCTTTCTACGATTATCTGAAAGGCCCGCAGGCAGCGGCTATCTTTAAACAGTACGGATTTACTACGCACTAATGATATTGACCGATCCCGAATGGCAGGCGGTAATGCTGAGCCTGAAAGTCTCATCCCTGGCGGTAGTGTTCAGCTTACCCTTTGGGATCTTCTTTGCCTGGCTGCTGGTGCGGCGGAATTTCCCGGGCAAAGCGCTGCTCGACAGCCTCATCCATCTTCCTCTGGTGTTGCCCCCGGTTGTGGTCGGTTATTTATTGCTGATTGCGATGGGGCGGCGCGGTTTTATCGGCTCCTGGCTGTACGACTGGTTCGGTCTAACCTTTGCCTTTAGCTGGCGCGGCGCAGTGCTCGCCGCTGCGGTGATGTCTTTCCCACTGATGGTGCGTGCCATTCGCCTCGCGCTGGAAGGCGTCGATATCAAGCTTGAGCAGGCGGCACGCACGCTCGGAGCAGGGCGCTGGCGGGTGTTTTTCACCATCACGCTGCCGCTGATGCTGCCGGGTATTATCGTTGGGACCGTGCTGGCTTTTGCCCGTTCGCTCGGCGAATTTGGGGCCACGATTACCTTTGTGTCTAACATTCCGGGCGAAACGCGCACCATTCCTTCTGCGATGTATACCCTGATTCAGACCCCGGGTGGTGAAGGCGCGGCTGCGCGGCTGTGCCTGATTTCCATCGTGCTGGCGCTGGTTTCCCTGCTGATATCGGAATGGCTGGCGAAACTGAGCCGCGAACGGACGGGGAAATAATCATGCTGGAACTCAATTTCACCCAGACGCTGGGCAATCACTGCCTGAGCATCAATGAATCTCTTCCCGCTGTCGGGATAACCGCCGTGTTCGGTGTGTCAGGTGCCGGGAAAACGTCGCTGATCAACGCCATCAGCGGGCTGACAAAACCCCAGCAGGGGCGAATCGTGCTCAACAATCGCGTTTTAAACGACACCGAGAAAAAGATTTGTCTGTCGCCAGAAAAACGCCGTATTGGTTATGTGTTTCAGGATGCGCGCCTGTTCCCACATTACAAAGTGCGCGGTAATCTGCGTTACGGCATGGCGAAAAGCATGGCCGGACAGTTCGACAAAATGGTGTCGTTGCTCGGCATTGAAGCGCTGCTCGACCGTCTGCCCGGAAGCCTGTCCGGCGGTGAAAAACAGCGTGTGGCAATTGGTCGTGCGCTGCTGACCGCACCAGAATTGCTGCTGCTCGACGAACCACTGGCCTCGCTGGATATTCCTCGCAAGCGTGAGCTGCTGCCGTATTTACAGCGCCTGGCCCGCGAAATCAACATTCCGATGCTCTACGTCAGCCACTCGCTGGAAGAAATTCTGCATCTGGCTGACAAAGTGCTGGTGCTGGAAGACGGAAATGTGAAAGCGTTTGGCAATCTGGAGGATGTCTGGGGCAGCAGCGTGATGCATCCGTGGCTGCCGCAGGATCAGCAGAGCAGCGTCTTGAAAGTCACCGTACTGGAACACCATCCGCATTATGCGATGACGGCACTGGCGCTGGGCGATCAGCATCTGTGGGTTAATAAACTCGATCAGCCGGAGCAGTCGTCGGTGCGTATTCGCGTTCAGGCGTCCGACGTGTCGCTGGTGTTACAACCGCCGGTGCAAACCAGTATCCGCAACGTGCTGCGCGCGAAGGTGGTGCAGTGCTATGACAATAACGGCCAGGTGGAAGTGCAGCTTGAAGTGGGCGGCCGTACGTTGTGGGCGCGCATCAGCCCGTGGGCTCGCGATGACCTGGCGGTGAAACCAGGTCAGTGGCTGTATGCGCAGATAAAAAGCGTGTCGATCAGCGCCTGATTACAGCAGGTGGGTGTAGATATATTCGGCGATGCTGTGGGTAGAGTTGTCGCCAATCACCACGTTGGCCCGGGCTTTTACCGCGTCATCGGCATTGCCCATCGCCACGCCGGTTCCTGCCGCTTCGAGCATACTGATGTCGTTAAAGTTATCGCCAAACGCGACCACATCCTTCATCGATAACCCCTGAGACTCGACCCAACGTGCCAGGCGGTAGCCTTTGCTGTTGCCCTTACGCGCAATATCGACCTGATCGTGCCACGACCATTCACACTCCAAATCCAGCGTCTGGGCTGCAAGGTTGGCAAAAGTGTTCAGCTTTTGTGTGTCTTCGTCGGTCAGGGCGAATTTCCACACCGATTTCACATCCTGCGCGGCCTGAATCAGAGAATCGACCTGGGTAAAGGAAGGGCGCTGTTCTTCTGGCAGCTTCTGCGCCCAGTTCAACGTGCGCGTCACGTGCCCGGTAGCCTCTTCGTACATCATGGTGTCATCCACGTACATCAGGCCGTGAATGTTGTGCTCCGCCAGCAGGTTCACCAGCGCATGGGCTTTTTCGACCGGCATCGGATCGCCTTCCAGAACCTTTTTTGCCTGATAATCATACAAATAGGTGCCATTGCAGCAAATTGCAGGTGTATCGAGCGCCAGTGCCTGATAAAAAGGATGGATAGCAACGTGATGTCGGCCGGTCACGATCAGAATTTGATAGCCCGCTTCTTTCGCGCGCGACAGCGCTTCAAGCGATTGCGGAAGAATGGTTTTCGTTGAGGTCAGCAAGGTGCCGTCTAAATCGAGGGCTATCACGCGTGATGTCATGTTGTCATCCAGGTTAATGTTGAAAAATATGCAGCTCACGATGGTACACCGCAGCGCGCGCAGGGCAAATTTTTCAGCACTAACTATCCTGTTAATTTGCTTCCACGTGCAGTAAGGAAAGGAGTATTCATGAAACAAACCGTATATACCGCGAGCCCGGAAAGCCAGCAGATCCATGTCTGGAGCCTTCATCAGGACGGCAAACTGACTCTGGTGCAGGTGGTTGATGTTCCGGGCCAGGTTCAGCCGATGGTCATCAGCCCGGACAAGCGTTATCTGTACGTTGGTGTTCGCCCGGAGTTTCGCGTTATTGCCTACCGTATTGCGCCGGACGATGGCGCGCTGACGTTTGCCGGTGAGTCTGCGCTGCCGGGCAGCCCGACCCACATTTCCACCGACCATTCAGGTAAATTCCTGTTCAGCGGTTCCTATAACCAGGCTTGCGTCAGCGTGATGCGTCTGGAAGAAGGCCTGCCGGTGGGCGTGGTTGATGTGGTTGAAGGCCTGGAGGGCTGCCACTCAGCGAACATCACGCCGGACAACCGCACCCTATGGGTGCCAGCGCTGAAGCAGGATCGTATCTGCCTGTTTACGCTGAGCGACGACGGCAAACTGGTTGCGCAAACTCCAGCGGAAGTGACCACCGTCGAAGGTGCAGGCCCGCGTCATATGGCATTCCATCCGAATCAGCAATACGCTTACTGTGTGAATGAGCTGAACAGCAGCGTTGACGTGTGGGAACTGAGTGACCCGCATGGCGAAATCGAATGCGTGCAAACGCTGGATATGATGCCGCCAGATTTTACCGGCACCCGCTGGGCGGCAGACATCCACATCACCCCGAATGGACGTCACCTGTATACCTGCGATCGCACCTCCAGCACGCTGACGGTGTTCACCATTTCTGAAGACGGAAGCGTTCTTGAAGTACAGGGCTTCCAGCCGACCGAGACGCAGCCGCGCGGCTTCAACGTCGATCACAGCGGGAAATACCTGCTGGCGGTAGGTCAGAAATCTCATCACCTTGCGGTCTATGAAATTAAAGGCGAGCAGGGGCTGCTGGAAGAGAAAGGACGTTATGCGGTGGGTCAGGGCCCAATGTGGGTAGTGGTTAACGCCCGCTAAGGCTATTCGCCGACGAATAAAAAACCTCGCCGAAGCGAGGTTTTTTTATGGCTTAACGTCCGATTATTTCTTCGGTTCAGCCACAACATAACTGCCGACGCCGCGGTTGTTGTATTCCCACATGCGGTTGAAGTTGGTGTCGTTCAGATTACGTTGATCTTCGCCTTTATCGTTCTTAGCGCCAGTGTTGCCGCTGAAGGGACGTTTGGAGATAGCGGCATCGGCCCACGGATTGGCATTGTTGAAGCCTTCGTTGATCGCGCTGTCGCGGATAACGACCTGACCGTTGGTGTTGCCGTCAATGTCCAGAGAACGACCGAGCTGCGCTACGCCGTCACCGGTCGCGTTAAAGCGACTGTTGGTGGCAAGGAAACCGTAGAACAGGTTGGACTGCGTTGCCGGCGCGAACACGTACGCTTCTTTCTGGGTGCGGGAGTTCACGACCTGGAAACTGGTGTTATCGAACACCACTGCGCCACGACCGGAAACGATATCCACGTCGCCTTCGAGGTAGCTGTTCGTGACCAGCGTACGGGCGATGCGGTCATTTTGCAGTTTATTCTGCACGCCGCTGTTGGTGACGAAGAAGGTGTTCTGACGGCCAAGAAGATTGATCTTATTCAGCTGCACTTTGTCACCGTCGCTACGCAAAGCCACGGCCTGATGGTTACCCTCATCGACGCTGTCGCCCAGGGTGTTAGAGATGGTCAGGTTCTGCAATTGCAGACCGTTATTCTGCGACCAGACGACAGCAGAACACATTACGCCTACGGTAGCGGTGTGCTTGCTCTGGCAGGTGTCGAACATATACCACGCCGGCTTACCAGGCATGTATTTGCCCGCCGGGTTAACCAGACGACGCCAGGTGGTCGGGTCGATTTCAGAATCGATAGCCAGGCCGATTTTAACGTCTGCGGCTTTGTCACCGATGCCGTAAATGGTCAGGCTGCCCGGAGCGGCTGGCACATACACGGTGCCTTCATATTCACCCGGCATGACTGCGATATAAGTGCGTGAGCTGCTGTGACGCGCGATTGCGGCATCCACGGCTGCCTGAATGGTGGTGTGCGTTACGCCTTCAGTACCGGCTGGGCCGACCACGAAATCCGCTTTAGCGGGAGTGGCAATTGCAGAAGGTGACCACGGAGCCGCGTTCGGATCCATGGTGGTGAAGTAACGTTCCTGCACGAAGTTTTTCGCTTCACCAGCCGTTAAAATTGGGCGAGAAGACGTACCCGGTGCTTCCTGAGTAGAAGGCCGCTGATCGGGTGGCGTTGAGCTGCAGGCGGTAAGCGTCACGCCAAAAGCGAGCGCGAGCGCCAGACGAGAAACCGAGAATGTATTCATGGTGCTCCAGGCTGAATGTAGTGGAAAGAGTCCTTAAAACCTGACTTTTTATACTAAGTTGAGCGAAACGGGAAGCAATGCTGCAAAAAAGTTGCTAACGGACAGTACCCGTTTCTGGTTTTGTACAGGTAAATGAATCTTTTGTGCTCTACTCTCAGTTAGTGATCGGTGAGATTCATTTTTGTGAATATGTTCAATATGTTATGTCAGTATTTTTCTTATTGTTTTCTTTGATATTGACTCATGGAGAACAAGGTATGAAGAGAACGTTAATAGTGGGACTGGGGTCCGCAATCTTCGCATTGAGCAGTCTCGCAATAGCACAGGGTGTTGCTGTGACCATTGGCAATGGAAAATTACTGGGTTCACAGTCGGCGGGTGTTGATGCCTTCAAAGGTATTCCCTATGCGCAACCGCCAACAGGGGCACTGCGTTGGCAACCGCCAAAGCCTGTGAGTCAATGGCAGGGTGAGCGGCAAGCGGTTCGTTATGGTAACGATTGCCTGCAAAATCCTTTCCCCGGTGATGCGGCTCCGGTTGGAGACGCTGGATTTAGCGAAGACTGCCTGACCCTGAATGTCTGGCGGCCATCAGATGCTGAAGGAAAATCACTCCCGGTGATGGTGTGGATCCATGGCGGTGGTTTTGTTAACGGCGGCTCTTCCCCCACAATATACAGTGGTGCTGAATTTGCACGTGACGGAGTGGTTTTTGTCAGTTTTAACTATCGTCTCGGGCGTTTTGGTTTCTTTGCGCATCCTGCGTTGGCTCCACAATCGCTGCGGGGCAATTACGGGCTTATGGACCAAATTGCGGCCCTGAAATGGATACAACAAAACATTGCCGATTTCGGCGGAGATGCAAGTAAAGTCACGTTATTTGGTGAATCTGCTGGCGGGTTTTCTGTCATCAGCTTGTTAACGACGCCGCAGGCGAAGGGACTGTTCCAGCAGGCGATTATCGAGTCCGGTTCCGGGCGCTACAACATTAATCCACACCTTACCTATCAACAGGCCGAAAAGGCAGGGCTGGCTTTTTCCAGACAGCAAGGGGTGGAGGGCGAGGGGGGAAAAGTATTAGATGCGTTGCGTAATCTCCCTGCTGTGACCCTGGTAAACGGCCTGAATATGGCCAATATGTTTATCGATAAGGGATATTCTGGCCCCATGATCGACGGTGAGTTGATAGCTGACGAACCCCAGGTGCAATTTCGTCAGGGTAAATTCGCCCACATTCCATTGATTGTTGGGGCGACAAATTCTGATATCGGTTTTGCACCGCGTGTCAGTCATTATCAACAGGCGCTGGCATCGTTTGGCAAGGTCGATTTAACACAAATGCGTCACCACTGGGATCCGCAAGAAAAGCTGACGCCACAACAGTTGGCAGACACCATTGCCAGCGACAGGTTTATGGTAGAGCCTGCGCGGTTTATGGCGCAGGAAATCAGTCGTCAGAATGTTCCTGTATGGCAATACCGTTTTGGATACGTCGCAGAGTCCCTCAGAAAAAATGTTCAGGGTGCGGAGCACGCCACCGAAATTCCGTATGTCTTTGACACGCTGAAAGGTCGTTATGCGAAAGCCGTCACCCCCCAGGACGAAGCGGTTGCGACACAAATGCACCATTATTGGGTCAACTTCGTCAAAACGGGCAATCCGAATGGTGAGGGATTGCCTTCCTGGAAACCGTATCAGCGCGAGAGCGATAATCTTCTGATGTTCCCGAATGGAGGCGCAAAAGAGACGGCTGATATCCGCGATCCTTGGGCTATGCGGTTGGATGCTATTTCAAAAACGCAGTGATTTGAGGCGTAGTGTGGACACTGCATGTGGGATGTCACAAAAAAGCAACATATCCGGTCAGGAGGTTGACATCCCCGATGTTGCCATTAATAAATGTCTATACAACCTATGACAAGTGGTTCTCTCATGTCTGAACATACTGATACCGACGTAATCTGGCATAACGCCCGGCTTGCCACCTTCGATCCCAACCACGCCCAGCCTTATGGTCTACTGGAACATCACGCGCTGGTAGTCCGGGACGGGCGGATCGTGGAAATTCTTCCTGAAGCGGCGCTGGCGTCGCGAAAAGGAAAACGCATTGATCTGCAAGGGCGGCTGATCACGCCGGGTCTGATCGACTGCCACACACATCTGGTGTTTGGCGGCAGTCGCGCCACCGAATGGGAGCAGCGGCTGAATGGAGTTTCATATCAGACCATCAGTGCGAACGGCGGGGGTATTAACGCCACCGTGCAGGCCACTCGGGCCGCCAGTGAGGACGAGCTGATTCGCCTCGCGCAGCAGCGTCTGACGCGTTTGATGCAGGAAGGCGTTACCACGGTGGAAGTGAAGTCCGGATATGGTCTGGACATGGCCAACGAACGTAAAATGCTGCACGTCGCGCAGCATTTGGCGGCGACCAACGCCGTCGATATCAGCCCGACATTATTAGCCGCACATGCGATCCCAGCAGAATATAAAGGCCGGGGCGATGATTACATCACCCTGGTTTGCGAAGAAATGATGCCGACGCTGTGGCAGGAAGGGTTATTTGAAACCGTGGATGCTTTCTGTGAAAACGTCGGGTTCAGTCCGGATCAGACCGACAGAGTATTCAGCGCCGCGCAGGTGCTTAATATCCCGGTTAAAGGCCACGTCGAGCAGCTCTCTTCGCTGGGCGGTGCGCAGCTGGTCAGCAGCTATAAAGGGCGGTCCGCCGATCATATCGAATATCTGACCGAAGACGGTGTCGCGGCGATGGCCGACAGCGGCACGGTTGCGGTGCTGCTTCCCGGTGCATTTTATTTCCTCAACGAAACGCAAAAACCGCCGGTGGATATGCTTCGATGTTACAAGGTGCCGATGGCGGTCGCGACGGATTACAACCCCGGCACCAGCCCGTTCGCCAGCCTGCATCTGACGATGAACATGGCCTGTGTTAAATTCGGCTTAACGCCGGAAGAAGCGTGGATCGGTGTCACCCGTCACGCCGCGCGTGCGCTGGGCCGCGAGCATTCACACGGGCAGCTGGCGGTGGGCTTTGTGGCCGATTTTGCCATTTGGGATGCAGAACATCCGGTTGAAATGGTGTACGAGCCGGGGCGTAATCCGCTCTGGCAGCGCGTGTTTCGCGGCGAGGTGACTCAATGAATCTATGGCAACCGACGCCGAAGGAACTGTGGCAGGGGCGTGATGACAGCGCCGAATCGCCTGCGGCAAAACGTCTTTTTCAGACAGTAACGGTTACGCGCGACTTTGCCCCGGAAGCGCATCGTGGGAAAATAGCCCTGATCGGATTTGCCTGTGACGAAGGCGTAAAGCGCAATCAAGGACGGCCCGGCGCGCATCAGGGACCAGACGCGCTGCGCAAGGCGCTAGCCAACATGGCGAGTCATGGTGGACACGATTTGCTGGTTGATCTCGGCAATGTGCATGCCGAACCGGAATTACTGGAACCGGCGCAGCAGGCACTGCACGATGCAGTGCTGGCCTGTCAGCGTGCGCAGATGAAAACCCTGGTATTCGGCGGCGGTCATGAAACGGCCTGGCCACATGGTTCCGGTGTGCTCGACGCCTTCCCGAATGAAAATGTCGCTATCGTCAATCTCGATGCACACCTGGATTTACGTCATGCCGCAGAGGCCACCTCTGGTACACCATTCCGCCAACTGGCGTTGCACTGCGAAAGCCAGAACCGGCGTTTTAATTACACTTGCTACGGTGCAAGCCGCGCGGCAAACACGCAAGCGCTGTGGCAAGAGGCGCGTGAGCGTCACGTCACCGTGCTGGAAGATTTAACCCTGCTGGATGACCCTGTCGGCGCGCTGCAACAGGATCTTCAGCGGGTGGTTGTGGAGCATGACCGCATTTATCTGACCATCGACCTGGATGTGCTCCCGGCCTGTGAAATGCCTGCGGTATCGGCTCCCGCAGCGCTTGGCGTCCCGTTGGCAATCTTGTTGCGAATAGTCATGCCGCTGTGTCAGAGTGGCAAACTGCAGGCGGTTGATTTGGTTGAATTCAATCCGCAGTACGACAGAGACGGACAGGGTGCCCGCACCGCGGCCAGACTGGCCTGGCAAATTGTTCATTGCTGGCATGCGTGACAGCACCCGCAATAATAAAGGATGACACATGTATTCACCGCGAACCGGCGCCCCCGCGCCGTTCTATGAGAAGATCAAACGCGTTATCAGCGACAATATTGCCGCGGGTATCTGGCGTCCGCATGATCGCATTCCCTCGGAGGCGGAGCTGGTGGCGCAGTTTGGCTTCAGCCGGATGACCATCAACCGTGCGCTGCGTGAGTTGACTGACGAAGGTTTGCTGGTTCGTTTGCAAGGTGTCGGCACTTTTGTGGCCGAGCCAAAGGGGCAGTCGGCGCTGTTTGAAGTGCACAGCATTGCCGATGAAATCGCCGCCCGTCAACATCAGCATCGTTGTGAAGTGCTGCTGCTGGAAGAGGTCAATGCCGATAAACAGCAGGCGCAGGCGCTGAACGTGGCCGAAGGTACGCGCATTTTCCACTCGCTGATGGTGCATTTCGAAAACGATGTGCCGGTACAGATTGAAGATCGCTGCGTGAATGCCGAGGTGGTACCGGAATACCTGCAACAGGATTACACCACCACCACTGCACACGACTACCTGTCGCTGATTGCGCCACTTACCGAAGGGGAGCACATCGTTGAAGCGGTAAAAGCCAGCGCCGAAGAGTGCCACTTGCTCACTATCCATGAACACGATCCGTGCCTGTTAATTCGCCGCCGCACCTGGTCACGTACCGGGATCGTGTCGCATGCCCGTCTGATTTTCCCTGGGAACCGTTATCGGCTCCAGGGCCATTTCGGTTCTTAACTCTCGTGGCGTCAGCAAAAGCGTGATTGCTGACGCAAGATAACAAAAATGTATCAATCTTGTTAAACCCTGGCTTGCGAACAATTGTATAGACAAGTATATATTTCTTGTCTTCATCGTATCCGTCAGGAGTATTCCGATGTCCCAGAATAAATACCGCCCGCAGGAAATCCGTGCGCCGCGCGGCAACACGCTCACTGCCAAAAGCTGGCTCACCGAAGCGCCGTTGCGCATGTTAATGAACAACCTCGATCCGGACGTAGCGGAAAATCCGCACGAGCTGGTGGTCTACGGGGGGATCGGACGTGCGGCCCGTAACTGGGATTGCTACGACGCGATTGTCGAGGCTCTGACAAACCTCGAAAACGATGAAACCCTGTTAGTGCAGTCAGGTAAACCGGTGGGGGTGTTTAAAACCCACGACAACGCGCCGCGCGTGCTGATTGCCAACTCTAACCTCGTCCCACACTGGGCGACGTGGGAACACTTCAACGAACTCGATGCGAAAGGGCTGGCGATGTACGGCCAAATGACCGCCGGCAGCTGGATTTACATCGGCAGTCAGGGCATCGTGCAGGGCACCTACGAAACCTTCGTCGAAGCCGGACGCCAGCATTACAACGGCAACCTGCAAGGGCGCTGGGTACTCACCGCCGGGCTTGGCGGAATGGGCGGCGCACAGCCGTTAGCCGCCACCTTAGCCGGGGCCTGCTCGCTAGTCATTGAATGCCAGCAGAGTCGCATTGATTTCCGTCTTCGCACCAAATATATCGACGAACAGGCCGAATCGCTGGACGACGCACTGGCTCGCATCAAGAAATACACCGAGGAAGGCCGCGCCGTTTCCGTGGCGTTGTGCGCTAACGCCGCCGACGTTCTACCGGAACTGGTCAAACGCGGCGTGTGTCCGGACATGGTCACCGACCAGACCAGCGCGCACGATCCGCTGCACGGCTATCTGCCGCAGGGCTGGACGTGGGAAGAGTATCAGCAGAAGGCCGAAAGCGACCCGCAGGGCACGGTAAAAGCCGCCAAACAGTCGATGGCGGAACACGTCAGCGCAATGCTGGCGTTTAACGCGATGGGCGTCCCGACCTTCGATTACGGCAACAACATCCGCCAGATGGCAAAAGAAATGGGCGTCAGCAACGCCTTTGATTTCCCGGGCTTCGTCCCGGCCTATATTCGGCCCCTGTTCTGCCGCGGTATCGGGCCGTTCCGCTGGGTAGCGCTCTCCGGCGACCCGCAGGATATCTACAAAACCGATGCCAAAGTGAAAGAAATTGTCAGCGACGACACTCATTTGCATCGTTGGCTGGACATGGCCCGCGAGCGCATCAGTTTCCAGGGTTTACCGGCGCGCATCTGCTGGGTGGGCCTGGAATGGCGTCAAAAACTTGGCCTGGCATTCAACGAAATGGTGCGTTCCGGTGAAGTATCGGCCCCGATTGTCATTGGCCGCGACCACCTGGATTCTGGGTCTGTCGCCAGCCCTAACCGTGAAACCGAAGCCATGCGCGATGGTTCCGATGCGGTATCAGACTGGCCGCTGCTGAACGCATTACTCAACACCGCCAGCGGTGCCACCTGGGTGTCACTGCACCACGGCGGTGGCGTCGGCATGGGCTTTTCACAGCACGCCGGAATGGTTATTGTCTGCGACGGCACCGACGAGGCTGCGGCGCGTATCGCCCGCGTCCTGCATAACGACCCGGCCACCGGCGTAATGCGACATGCCGACGCAGGTTATGAAATCGCGGTAGAATGTGCCGCTGAACAAGGACTGAATTTACCGATGATTGCTGCAACCCAGGGGCAGAAAAAATGAGCATACTTAACCTGATTCCGGGTCAGTTGACCCTTGCCCAACTGCTGGATATCTATCGCCAGCCGCAAACACTGACGCTCGACGAAAGCGCCATTGCAGGCATCAATGCCAGCGTCGCCTGCGTGAACGCGATCATGGCCGAAGGGCGCACCGCCTATGGCATCAACACCGGTTTTGGTCTGCTGGCTTCAACCCGCATCGCTACCGCTGACCTGGAAAATCTCCAGCGTTCATTGGTCCTTTCACACGCGGCGGGTGTAGGCGAAGCGCTGGATGACGCGATGGTGCGTCTGATTATGGTGCTGAAAATTAACAGCCTGGCGCGCGGTTTTTCCGGTATCCGTCTGAGCGTGATTGAAGCCCTGATGGCGCTGGTGAATCACGACGTCTATCCCTGTATTCCGGCGAAAGGTTCTGTCGGCGCATCCGGCGATCTGGCTCCGCTGGCGCACATGTCGCTGACTCTGCTGGGCGAAGGCAAAGCTCGTTGGCAAGGCGAATGGCTACCGGCCAAAGATGCACTGAAAAAGGCCGGGCTGGCGCCTCTGACGCTGGCAGCGAAAGAAGGGCTGGCGCTGTTAAATGGCACGCAGGCATCGACCGCCTTTGCGCTACGTGGCCTGTTTGAAACCGAAGAGTTGTTCAGCTCAGCGGTGATTTGTGGCGCGTTGACGACCGAAGCTGCCTTGGGATCGCGTCGTCCGTTCGATGCCCGCATTCACGAAGCACGCGGCCAGCGTGGGCAAATTGATGCGGCGGCGATGTATCGTCACGTGCTGACCGATTCCAGCGCCGTTTCGCAGTCTCACGCTAAATGCAGCAAAGTGCAGGACCCGTACTCATTGCGCTGCCAGCCGCAGGTGATGGGGGCATGCCTGACGCAAATGCGTCAGGCGAAAGAGGTGTTGCTCGTCGAAGCGAATGCGGTGTCGGACAATCCGCTGGTGTTTGCTGACGAGAATGAAGTCATATCTGGCGGCAATTTCCACGCGGAACCGGTGGCGATGGCGGCGGACAACCTCGCGCTGGCGATTGCTGAAATTGGCTCTCTGGCGGAACGCCGAATTGCGCTGCTGATGGACAGCCACATGTCACAGTTGCCGCCATTCCTGGTGAAAAATGGTGGGGTTAACTCCGGCTTTATGATTGCTCAGGTGACTGCTGCGGCGCTGGCCAGTGAAAACAAAGCGTTGTCGCATCCACACAGCGTTGATAGCTTGCCGACGTCCGCTAACCAGGAAGACCATGTTTCCATGGCACCTGCCGCCGGGCGTCGTCTGTGGGAAATGGCGGCCAATACCCGTGGCGTGATTGCCGTGGAATGGCTGGCGGCAGTGCAGGGCATTGATATGCGTGAAGGGCTGACCACCAGTCCGCTGCTGGAACAAGCGCGTCATCTGCTGCGTGAAAAAGTGTCGCACTACGTGCAGGACCGCTTCTTCGCGCCGGATATCGAAGCGGCAATAGCGATGATTGCCGAAGGGCAATTGCAGAAGCTGGTGGAGCCGGTGCTGTAATTCATTGCCCGGCGGCACTGGCTGCCGGGCCTTCAGCGTTTTTTCTCCCTCTCCCTGCGGGTGTACAATCCGGGAAGAGGGGATCAGGCGGCACTCAGCTAAACTTCGACGTCACCGACGCACTCGCCAGACTGTGGAAATGCACATTAAACCCCACCATCGCGCCGCTGGCACCTTCATCCACCTCGAGAGCGGCCACGTCCAGCGCATGAACGGTAAATATGTAGCGATGCGATTCACCCTTCGGTGGCGCCGCGCCGCCGTAGCCCGCTTTGCCAAAATCGGTGCGTGTTTGCAGCGCGCCATCCGGTAAATCAGCGATGCCTGACCCGGCACCCTGAGGCAGCACGCGGGTATCAGCCGGTATATTCACCACCACCCAATGCCACCAGCCAGAGCCGGTTGGGGCGTCCGGATCGTAGCAGGTAACCACAAAACTCTTGGTGCCGGACGGCACGTCATCCCAGGCCAGATGTGGCGAAAGATTGTCGCCATCGTAGCCCATGCCGTTGAAAACCTGGCGATGGGGTAGCTTGTCGCCATCCTTAAAATCGTGACTAATCAATTTCATCTTTGTGCCTCTTCAGGGTGCTGAATAATCACGAAGTTTAGCTCAGGACGTGAAAAGCGTGTTGTCACTGAGAGCGGCTTTTACGGCATCCGTCAGACGTGTCAGCTGTTCTGGTCTGATAATGTACGGCGGCATCAGGTAGATAAGTTTTCCGAACGGCCGGATCCACACGCCGTGCTCCACGAAGAATTTTTGCAGCCGTGCCATGTTCACCGGCGCGTGAGTTTCCACCACGCCGATGGCCCCTAAAATCCGCACATCCGCCACCTGCGGCGAAATCCGTGCTTCAGCCAGTTCACGCTTGAGCTGCGCTTCGATAGCGGCAACTTGCTCCTGCCAGTGGCCTTCTTCCAGCAAGGCCAGGCTTTCAGCCGCCACGGCGCAGGCCAGCGGATTGCCCATAAATGTCGGGCCGTGCATAAAGCAGCCCGCCTCACCGTTGCTGATGGTTTCGGCTACTGCGCGGGTGGTGAGCGTCGCAGAAAGTGTCATCGTGCCGCCGGTTAATGCTTTGCCGAGACACAGAATATCCGGCGTGATGCCTGCATGTTCGCAGGCAAACAGTTTACCGGTTCGGCCGAATCCGGTGGCGATTTCATCGGCAATCAGCAGAATGCCTTCGCGGTCGCACATTTTGCGCAGTCGACGCAGCCACTCCGGGTGATACATCCGCATTCCGCCCGCGCCCTGAACAATTGGTTCGACGATAACGGCGGCGATTTCGCTGCGATGTGCAGCCATCAGGCGGGCAAACGGCACCATATCCATTTCATCCCACTCTCCGTCGAAACGGCTCTGAGGTGCGGGTGCGAACAGGTTTTCCGGTAGATAGCCTTTCCACAGGCTGTGCATTGAATTGTCCGGGTCACATACCGACATCGCACCGAAGGTATCGCCGTGATAGCCGTTGCGGAAAGTGAGAAAACGCTGGCGCGGTTCGCCTTTGGCCTGCCAGTACTGCAACGCCATTTTCATCGCCACTTCCACCGCCACCGAACCGGAATCCGCGAGGAAAACACACTCCAGCGATTCGGGGGTCATTGACACCAGTCGGCGACACAGCGCCACCGCGGACGGATGCGTTATCCCGCCGAACATCACGTGCGACATCTGCGAAATCTGCTCGGTCATCGCGGCATTCAGCCGCGGGTGGTTATAGCCGTGGATCGCCGCCCACCAGGACGACATTCCATCCACCAGTTGTACGCCGGAAGCCAGTTCCAGCTCACAGCCGCGAGCAGCCACCACCGGATAAACAGGAAGCGGGGCGGTCATTGATGTGTAGGGGTGCCAAATATGGCGTTGATCGAAATTGAGATCGTCCTGGGTCATAATCGACTTGTAAACCATTTTGAAAAGTTTTAGGTTTACGATCCTACACCGAACCGAGAAACAACTGAACCCCTTTTGGAGATGCCAATGGCTCACCACGTACGCTGGACAATGTCGCAGGTTACTGAACTGTTTAACAAACCCCTGCTGGAACTGCTGTTTGACGCGCAGACGATTCACCGTCAGCACTTCGATCCACGCCAGGTTCAGGTCAGCACGTTGCTGTCGATCAAGACCGGCGCATGCCCGGAGGACTGCAAATACTGCCCGCAGAGTGCGCGTTATAAAACCGGGCTTGAGGTCGAACGCCTGATGGAAGTGGAAGAGGTTCTGACGTCGGCGCGTAAGGCGAAAAATGCCGGTTCGACGCGTTTCTGCATGGGTGCTGCGTGGAAAAACCCACACGAACGCGATATGCCGTACCTCGAACAAATGGTAAAAGGCGTCAAGGCGTTGGGTCTGGAAGCCTGCATGACGCTGGGCACGCTGTCGGACACTCAGGCGCTGCGTCTGGGTGAGGCCGGGCTCGATTACTACAACCACAACCTCGATACCTCACCGGAGTTCTACGGCAACATCATCACCACCCGCACCTATCAGGAGCGCCTCGATACGCTCGGCAAAGTCCGCGACGCGGGAATTAAAGTCTGCTCCGGCGGGATTGTCGGTTTGGGCGAAACCGTTACCGATCGCGCCGGGCTACTGCTACAGCTGGCGAATCTGCCGACGCCGCCGGAGAGCGTGCCCATCAACATGCTGGTCAAGGTCAAAGGCACGCCGATGGAAAATAACGAAGACGTCGATGCGTTTGATTTTATTCGCACCATTGCGGTGGCACGGATCATGATGCCGACCTCTCACGTGCGTCTGTCAGCCGGGCGTGAAAAGATGAACGAGCAGACGCAGGCGATGTGTTTCATGGCCGGTGCCAACTCGATTTTCTACGGTTGCAAATTGCTGACCACGCCGAATCCGGAAGAAGACACAGATCTGCTGCTGTTCCGTAAGCTGGGGATGAACCCGGAGCAGATAGCAGTGCTATCGGGCGATATCGAACAGCAGCAAAAACTTGAGCAGGCGCTGATGACGCCAGACACTGAAACGTATTACAACGCGGCGACGGTATGAGCTGGCAGCAACGCATCGACAGCGCGCTAAGCGATCGGCGTCATGCCGATACTTTTCGTCGTCGTTATCCCGTTACCCATGGCGCCGGGCGCTGGCTGGCGCAGGGCGAGCAGCGCTGGCTCAATTTCTCCAGCAACGATTACCTAGGTCTGAGTCAGCATCCGCAGATCATCGCCGCCTGGCAACAGGGTGCCGACCGTTACGGCACCGGGAGCGGCGGGTCGGGGCATGTCACCGGCTACAGCGAGGCACATCAGCAGTTTGAACAGGGGCTGGCGGCCTGGTTGGGCTACCCGCGAGCGCTACTGTTTATCTCAGGATTTGCCGCCAATCAGGCGCTGATTACGGCGTTGATGAGCAAAAAGGACAGAATAGTTGCCGACCGCCTGAGCCACGCCTCGTTGCTGGAGGCCGCCAGCCACAGCCCGGCACAGCTGCGGCGCTTTGCGCACAACGACAGCGCACAGTTGGCAACTCTGCTCGCGAAGCCGATAGACGGCCTGCAGCTTGCGGTGACAGAGGGCATCTTCAGTATGGACGGCGACAGTGCCCCGTTAGCTGAGATTACAGCTGTAACCCGCGCCGCCGACGGCTGGCTGCTGGTGGATGACGCCCACGGAATTGGTGTGTGCGGCGAAGAAGGGCGTGGGAGTTGTTCCGTCCAGCAGGTGAAACCCGATTTGCTGGTGGTGACTTTTGGTAAAGCCTTCGGCCTGAGCGGCGCGGCGGTGCTGTGTAGCGAAGACGTTGCGGATTATCTGCTGCAGTTCGCTCGCCACCTGATTTACAGCACCAGTATGCCACCTGCCCAGGCGGTGGCGCTCAGTCAGGCGCTGTCGATTGTCCGTTCCGATGAGGGCGAAGCCCGTCGGCAGACGTTGAACCGCCACATCGCACGTTTTCGTCAGGGTGCAGAGCAGCTGGACATGCAGTTAACCGCATCGAAAAGTGCCATACAACCGTTGATCGTCGGTGAAAATATGCGTGCATTGCAGATGGCCGAACGGCTGCGTGACAAGGGCTGCTGGCTGACGGCTATCCGTCCGCCAACGGTCCCGGCAGGCACCGCACGTCTGCGGGTGACCCTAACGGCGGCGCACCAAACACACGATATTGACACGCTGCTGGAGGTGCTGCATGCCGCCCGTGAATAAACCAGCGATCGCGGCGGCGTTCGGTCGCGCCGCCAGCCAATATCAGCAGCATGACGAGCTGCAACGCCAGAGCGCTGCGGCGATGCTCGCTCAGCTTCCTCAACGGCCATTCGAACAGGTGCTGGACGCAGGCTGTGGTCCGGGCAGCATAAGCCGTGTCTGGACCGAGGCCGGGAGCAACGTCACGGCGCTGGATTTATCGCCGCAGATGCTGGCTGAAGCCGAGCGGCAACATTCGGCGCAGCACTACGTGCAGGCAGATATCGAAGCCATGCCGCTTGCCGATAGGCAGTTTTGCCTGGCGTGGAGCAATCTGGCGGTGCAGTGGTGTGAATCGCTGGCGTCAGCGCTGCGGGAATTACATCGCGTGGTGCGTCCGGGGGGGCTGGTGGCGTTTAGCACGCTGGTGGCCGATTCGCTGCCGGAGCTGAACCTGGCGTGGCAGGCTATTGACCGCCAGCCGCATGCCAATCGATTCTTAACGCAGGATGAGATTCTTTCGGCGCTTGAGGGCTATCGCTGTCAGCAACATATCCACACCTTAAGCGTTACGTTTGAAGACGCGCTGAGCGCCATGCGTTCGCTGAAAGGCATTGGTGCGACGCATCTGCACGAAGGCAGGACGGCGCAAACCCTGACTCGCCACCATTTGCAGCAGCTTCAACTGGCATGGCCCAAACAAAACGGGCGCTGCGCCCTGACGTACCATATTTTTACAGGAGTGATTGAACGTGACTGAACGTTATTTTGTCACCGGGACTGATACCGAAGTCGGGAAAACCGTGGCCAGCTGTGCGCTTTTACAGGCCGCAAACCGGGCGGGATTTCGTACTGCAGGGTTTAAACCGGTGGCTTCCGGAAGCGAAATGACCGCCAACGGACTGCGCAATACCGATGCGCTGGCCTTACAGCGCAACAGCGGTCTGACGTTGAACTACGACGAAGTCAATCCGTACACCTTCGCCGAGCCGACATCGCCGCATATCGTGAGCGAGGATGAAGGGCGGCCGATAGATGCCCATACGCTGTCTGCCGGGTTACAGGCGCTGTCGCATAAGGCGGATTGGGTGCTGGTAGAAGGTGCGGGTGGCTGGTATACGCCGTTGGCGGCCGACTGGACGTTTGCCGATTGGGTACAGGCCGAGCGGCTGCCGGTGATTCTGGTGGTCGGCGTTAAGCTCGGGTGCATCAACCATGCGCTGCTGACTGCTCAGGCGATAGCGCAGGCGGGATTGCCGCTTGTGGGCTGGATTGCCAATGACGTTATCCCGCCAGGCAAACGCCATGCGGAATATCTGGCGACCTTAACGCGTCTGCTCCCCGCACCGTTGCTCGGCGAGATCCCGTACCTGGAGCACGGGCCAGAAGCCGCCGAACCGGGACAATATCTCGACCTTAGGGCGCTTCGTCCTGCGTCATAAATTGCTCTAACAGCCGGGTGTCGAGCTGATCGACCGCGCCCTGCGCGACGTTACGCCCGCGATGCAGCAGGCAAAATTTGTCTGCCACCCGGCGAATAAAAGGCAGGTGCTGTTCAGCAAGCAGCACCGTCAGACCCAGATCGCGATTCAGGCGAAGCAGGCATTCCCCAAGCTTGTGCATAAATCCCTGACCCATGCCGCGCGTCGGTTCATCGAGGATCAGCAATTTCGGTTTGGTGACCATTGCGCAGGCCAACGCCAGTTGGTATTGATCGTCGTCCGACATGAGTGCGCCTTTGACGTGGCGTAGCGGATACAAATCTGGCATCAGGTCGAAGATATCGCTGCCAATAGCGCCGGAGCCTTCATGGCCCGCCTTCATCGCAATCTGCAAATTTTCCTCTACCGTCATCTGCGAGAAAATACGCTTATCCTGCGTCACATAGCCAATGCCCATGGCTGCCCTTAGCGGCGGCGAGAGCATCAATAGATCGCGCGGCGGCCCGCTGACATCCTGCCAGACCATGGTACCGCTTTCGATAGCCTGAAAGCCCGCAATGCAGTTAACCAGCGTGGTTTTTCCCATGCCGGGCAACCCCAGCACGCAGGTGCACTTTCCGGGCGTGAGGTCGAGGCTGAGATTCCACAGAATATGCTGACTTCCGTAATAGTGATTCACTGCGCGTAAACTCAACATCGGCTTCTCCTTCGGTGTGGCCGTCAGCGGCGATAGGATTCTGCAAATCCCTTGCCAGAAGAGAGATGCCGCTGCGGAATGACGCATATTTCGGATTTAACTCTTAAATCAGCCCATTGAGATGGCGTCAGAACGCAGCCGCTGCACTTTGTCAGTGCTCCAGTGGAGTCAACATGTCGGCTGGTGGTGCAGTGCAGATACTGATTTTGTGAGCAATATCTCATCAAAAAATAAGGGCACATTTAGATGATTAAAGACAAAAAAGAGCGATAAAAAATTTTTACTGGAGCCTTTTGCGGTGCCGGTGCGTTTTGCGCGAGTGGCAGGGGAGTTGGGCTGCAGGTAGTTATCCACCATTCCTGTGGATAACCATGTGCATTAGAGTTAGAAAACTCACGGTAGGCGAGAGAAGACGCGGCCTGCGTCCAAATTGATGCGAAACGCGGCTTTTCGATATTTTCTTTTTTTATCAATCACTTCGATAAAAGCAATGTCTGTAAGAAAAGTGTCACTGACTGCCATAAAAGATTCATTACGCATCTTGACAAATGTTAAATGTGGGAATGTTCTGGGGATAACCTGCTGCGTCTGGTGTTTTATCTCGTCGCAGGGGAAATTTGCCCCGCAGTTGCTCGCCCGTGGAACCGGTAACACAAATACGATAATGCGTTACTGTTTTTTTATCCAGTATTTATTATTGGCAAATTTTGGTGCGGCGAGTAGAATTAATCGTCTGCCCGTTTCCCCTTCATCAGGTTGTCGTTAATGAGTAAACCGTTAAAACTGCATTCCTCTTTCAAACCCTCTGGCGATCAGCCTGAGGCCATTCGTCGTCTGGAAGAAGGGCTTGAAGATGGTCTGGCGCACCAAACGCTGCTCGGCGTAACCGGCTCAGGGAAAACGTTTACTATCGCTAACGTCATCGCTGACCTTCAGCGCCCGACGATGGTGTTGGCACCGAATAAAACGCTGGCGGCTCAGCTGTACGGCGAGATGAAAGAGTTCTTCCCTGAAAACGCAGTCGAGTTTTTCGTCTCCTACTACGACTACTACCAACCGGAAGCCTACGTCCCAAGCTCAGATACCTTTATCGAAAAAGACGCCTCTGTGAACGAGCACATCGAACAGATGCGTCTTTCTGCCACCAAGGCACTGCTTGAACGCCGTGACGTGATTGTGGTGGCGTCTGTGTCCGCTATCTACGGCCTGGGTGACCCGGACCTGTATCTGAAGATGATGCTGCACCTGACGGTGGGAATGATAATCGACCAGCGTTCGATTCTGCGTCGTCTCGCCGAGCTGCAATACGCCCGTAACGATCAGGCTTTCCAGCGTGGCACGTTCCGCGTGCGCGGTGAAGTTATCGACATCTTCCCGGCGGAATCTGACGACATTGCACTGCGCGTGGAGCTGTTCGACGAAGAAGTTGAGCGACTGTCGCTGTTTGACCCGCTGACCGGCCATCTTGAATCAACCATTCAGCGCTTTACCGTCTACCCGAAAACGCACTACGTCACGCCGCGTGAGCGCATTGTGCAAGCCATGGAAGAGATCAAAGTTGAGCTGGTCGACCGTCGCAAAGTGCTGCTGGAAAATAACAAGCTGCTGGAAGAGCAACGTCTTTCCCAGCGTACCCAGTTTGATTTGGAAATGATGAACGAGCTGGGCTACTGCTCGGGCATTGAAAACTACTCGCGCTATCTTTCCGGGCGTGGTCCGGGCGAGCCACCGCCGACGCTGTTTGATTACCTGCCTGCCGACGGCCTGCTGGTTATCGACGAATCCCACGTGACCGTGCCGCAGATTGGCGGTATGTATCGCGGTGACCGGGCGCGTAAAGAGACGCTGGTAGAGTACGGTTTTCGTTTGCCGTCGGCACTGGATAACCGCCCGATGAAGTTTGAAGAGTTTGAAAGCCTGGTACCGCAGACTATTTATGTGTCGGCCACGCCAGGCAACTACGAGCTTGAAAAATCGGGTGATGAAATCGTCGACCAGGTGGTGCGCCCGACGGGATTACTGGACCCAATTATCGAAGTACGCCCGGTCGGGACACAGGTGGATGATTTGCTGTCAGAAATTCGTCTGCGTGTCGCCATCAATGAACGCGTACTGGTCACCACGCTGACCAAACGGATGGCCGAAGACTTAACGGAATATCTGGAAGAGCACGGTGAGCGTGTGCGCTATTTGCACTCCGATATCGACACCGTCGAGCGGATGGAAATCATCCGTGATTTGCGCCTCGGAGAGTTTGATGTACTGGTGGGGATCAACCTGTTAAGGGAAGGTCTCGATATGCCAGAAGTCTCGCTGGTGGCGATACTGGACGCTGATAAAGAGGGCTTCCTGCGTTCCGAGCGCTCGTTGATTCAGACCATTGGCCGTGCCGCGCGTAACATCAATGGAAGGGCGATTCTTTACGCCGACAGAATTACCAACTCGATGGCGAAAGCGATGGGTGAAACCGAGCGACGTCGTGAGAAACAACAGGCCTATAACGAAGAAAATGGCATAGTGCCGCAGGGCCTGAACAAGAAAGTTGTTGATATTCTGTCGTTGGGTCAGAGCCTGGCGAAAACGCGCGGTAAAGGTCGAGGCAAGTCGAAGTCAGCAGAAGTCACGCAGGCTGCGGAACTGTCACCGAAAGCGCTACAGCAGAAAATCAACGAGCTGGAGGCGCAGATGATGAAACACGCGCAGAACCTCGAGTTCGAAGAAGCGGCAGAGGTGCGCGACCGCCTGCATCAGCTGCGCGATCTGTTTATCGCTGCATCGTAATCTATTGATATTACACGCCGAACGCATTTCTACAATAATTCGAGTTACAGGCAGACGGTAAGTCTGTGAGTCCCCAGGCGCTTACATAAGTCAGTGACTGGGGTGAGCAGGCGCGGCCAACGCACCTGTCACTTGAAGTATGAAGGGGATGTCTTAATGTTGCGTTAATCTTCGTAGTCCAAACTGTCCTCTCTTTACTGAGGATAGCGCCATGCAAAAAGATAATTTCGTCACCACTCTGACCGTACTCGTTTCCTTTTTGATCGTGATTGGTTTCTTTCACCAGTGGGTCCTGACGTACTGATTACCGCGTACGCCGTGGGAATTTAATCCACGCTTTCACACCAGGCCCTGGCTTTCTGTTATGCAGGAAGAACTGCGCGTCATGCAGCTGTGCGATGCGGGTGACAATACTTAATCCCAGCCCAATTCCGCCGTAACGGCTGTCCATTCGCACGAACGCTTTACTGAGTTCGCCGCTTTTCGCTTCATCAATTCCAGGCCCTTCGTCTTCGACGGCCAGCAAACCTGCCTCAATGGTCACGGTAATGGTGGAGTTTTCCGGGCTGTAGCGATGCGCGTTTTCCACCAGATTACGTAACAGCACCCGAAGCAGCGTGGCATCACCCGACACCGTCACCTTGTTGTCTGCCGATGGCAGGCTCAATATTTGGCCACGCAGGCTGAGCATCGTTTCCAGCTCGCCCTGAATCGGTAGGATCACTTCTTCTACCAGCGGCACTCGCTGATAGCTACCTGCAGAAAACGACTGGCCAACGCGTGCCAGCTGTAACAGCTGCGAAATGCTTTGCGTCATCTGATCCAGTCGCTGCAGCAGCGGGTCAACCATCATACTGTGCGATTTCGCCATCAGTTCCAGATGCAGACGCAGCCCGGCGAGCGGAGTGCGCAGTTCGTGTGCCACGTCAGCGGTAAACAGACGTTCACGTTCCAGCGTTTGATTCAGACGATCAACTAACTGATTAATGGCGGATATTACCGCGTCCACTTCGCTGACGGACTTTGGCAGCTCAATCGGCTGCAGGTTATCCGGCGTGCGGTTGTTGAGCTCCTGCTGCAAATCCCAGAGCGGTCGGGTAATGCGCTTCACCGCATGCAGGCAAATCCACAGCGCCAGGCCGATGATCAGCATGCTCGGCACCAGCAGGCTGGCAACGGCTTCACGTACTTCGTGTTCGATGTGCTTGTGGTTGTTATGCCCGTGAATGGCGCTTTGCACCAGCAGCTGAATTTGCTCCTGGCTTTCATGCCACAGCCAGAACACGCTTATCACCTGACACACCACCAGTATACTGGCGATGGTCAGCAGTAGCTGGTGGCGCATGGTCCACTGCACGTCGCGAATGAACGGCAGTTTCATTTACGCATCCTCACTGGTTTTCACCAGCATGTAGCCGAAACCCCGAACCGTGCGAATGCGCGTCTTGCCGATTTTGTCGCGCAGGTTGTGGATATGCACTTCAAGGGTGTTGGTTGACGGCTCGTTATCCCAGCTATAGATGTCGTTATAGAGAATTTCGCGGTGAACCGGGCTGCCCGCTTTGGTCATCAGGCGAGAGAGCAGGGCATACTCTTTCGGCGTAAGCTCAAGCTGGGTTTCGCCGAGGGCGACCAGACGACGCGTCACGTTGAGACGCAGATCGCCGATGCTGATTTCGTTATCGCCCTGATTATTATGACGACGCAGCAGGGCGCGCACCCGAGCGTTGAGTTCTTCAAGCGCAAAAGGCTTCACCAGATAATCGTCGGCCCCGGTGTCGAGGCCCGCGATGCGATCGTCGACGGTGTCACGCGCAGTAAGGATAAGCACGGGCAGGCTGATTTTTTCCCGGCGAATACGCGCCAGAAATTGTAAGCCGTCTTCATCAGGCAGGCCCAAATCAAGCACGATCACACTGTAATGCCCGTTAGCGAGACAGAGCGCAGCTTCGTGTGCCGTCGTCACGCCATCGCAGACATAGCCTTCGCTTTGCATCGCAAGGATTAACCCTTGCAGCAATAATGAATCGTCTTCTACTACCAACACTTTCATTTAATTTGCTCCTCTGCACGGCGCCAGAATATCGTCGCTCGCCTTATATTCCTTGGTACTCACACCCGCCAAGCCTAGCATGGTAGAGAAAAGATTATCCTGCGAATAGTGGTTCGCTTTCGCATGGTCTTTCAGGCACTGATAATTCACTTTATAGCGCTGCTGATAATCATCGGACAGCCAGATAACCATCGGGACATGTTTCTGCGTATCCGGGGCGATAGACCACGGCAGCCCGTGCAGGTAAACCCCGTTCTCACCCAGTGATTCGCCGTGATCCGACAGATAGACCAGGCTTGTGGTTAAGGTGTCCTGCTTCGACTGTAATAATTTGATGGCTTTATCGACAATATAATCGACGTTAACAATGGTGTTGTCGTAGGTATTCACCAGCTGCGCCTTCGAACAGTTTTGAATTTCATTGCTGTCGCAGGTCGGAGAAAAGGTGCGCAGGTTTTTCGGGTAGCGATTGTAATAGGTCGGACCGTGACTGCCGATGGTGTGTAATACAATGACGCCGTCGCCTTTCAGATGATTAATATAATCTTCCAGCCCGTGAAACAGCACGTCGTCATAGCATTCACCGTCGATGCACTGGCCGGGTAAATTCAGACGGTTCATGTCCTGATGCGGAACGCGATCGCACGCACCTTTGCATCCACCGTCGTTATCATTCCACAGCACGTTTATTCCGGCTCGCTGCACGATATCCAGCAAACCTTCCTGATGCTGCGCCAGCTGCTCGTCATAATGGTCGCGTGGCATATTCGAGAACATGCATGGCACGGAAATTGCCGTCGCAGTGCCGCAGGAAGTGGTATTCGGGAAATAGACCACGTTGTCTTGCTTCATGCGCGGGTTGGTATCACGGCTGTAGCCGCCCAGCGAGAAATTATCCGCCCGCGATGTTTCACCGAGCACCAGAATGGTCAGGTTATGGCGCGGGCCATTTTTCATCACTGGCTTCTGCGTGGCGTCTTCGCCGATGCGAACCAGCGGCAGATGCGCGAGACGATTGTGCGAGTACCAGGAGTTAACCGCCACGATGCTGTTCGACGGGTTCAGGGATTTCACCAGTTCTTTATTGTTGCGGAACAGCGACGCGTAATCTTTGTAGAACAGCAGGGCGATAAGCACAATCAGCAGGCCGGAAATCACAATGCTGACCACGCGCAACGCCATACTGCGCCAGGCGCTCAGGGGCTTCTTCACGCGGATCCACCAGGCGATAATCACTGCCAGCAGGCCTGAAAACATGAGGGTCAGCACCATTTTGGTCGACATCAGGGCAAAGCTTTCTGCCGGGGTGGTGTCAATGATGTTGGCGATCATCGCGCGGTCGATGACCACGCCAAAGGTCATGATGAAATACTGCGCCGCAGCGCTGACCAGAATAAACAGACTGATTAACAGTCGGTCGAGCCACAAAAAGGACGCCAGCGTGACGATGATATTGATGACGCAAAACGCCACAACGGGCATGGTGGCGTACACCAGACCGTTGTGCAGCGAATCGACAGGGAGCAGGGCAAACGCCTGTTTGTAGAAGCTGATATTGAGGAACAACGAGATATACAGGGCAAACAGGGCCAGGTAGAAAACGTGCCCCATCGCTGGGCGACGAAGGGAAAGTCGAGACATCATTGGGCATCCGGCAGAATAAGATGACGGTATGATGACAAGAGAGTTTTAAGACAACCTTAAGAAATTAAGGTTATCCTTAATGTGGGCAGACAACGCAGGCCCGGCGAGGGTTGCACGCCGGACAACAGGGCTAACCTAGCGCCTGAACGGCCTTTTCCAGCGCATCGCGCAGTAGATGACGGTCGTGGCGATAGCGAATGTCGCTGGCTTCCAACGGCACCTGAATGATGACCTGGTCTTCAATGCCGGAAACATCGACCTTCGGCCCGACGACGACGGCGTCGATAACCGGTTTGCCGACGTAATGTTCCATCAGCGCGAGTTTATCTTTCAGCGTCAGGCTGGCCGCTGCCGGGCTCAGTTCGCGGCCCAGATTACCGATGTACACCATCGGCGCGGGCGTTCTGCGTAAGGCCTGGGCCATCTCATCAAGCAGAATAATCGGCATCAGGCTGGTGTAAAAACTGCCAGGGCCAATCAGAATCAAATCCGCCTCGGCAATAGCGTGCACCGCTTCGCGCGTGGCGGGCACCGACGGCGAGAGCATTAGCTCGCGCGGCGGCAGTTTCAGCAGGTCAATATTCACTTCTCCGTAAATTTCATGGCCTTCGTCGTCGATAGCCATTAAATCCACCGGCACTTCCGACATCGGGATCAGCGCCGCGTCGACTTTTAACAGGTTTCTGATCAGGTTGATGGCTTCCAGGGGCCGCACACTCAGGTGGTCTAACGACTTTAACATCAGATTTCCGAGGTTATGCCCGGAAAGTTCGCCATTACCGCCAAAACGGTACTCAAACATCGCCGACGCGACGCTCTGTTCGGTGATGAGCTGGTTGAGACAGTTGCGCATATCTCCCCAGGCAATCCCGCCTTCGGAGCGACGAATGCGGCCGGTGGAGCCGCCGTTGTCGGTAGTAGTGACAATACCTGTCAGGCGCGAACCCAGCGAGGAGAGAGAAGACATCACTCGCCCTAAACCGTGCCCGCCGCCTAGCGCGACAACACGATCGAGATCCGCAAAAGTACGATTGCGCATAGTATTCCTTATCAGAGACGGACATTGTTACCTTAGCGTAACTACCCCTAAAAGACGATGGTCGGATCCCGTCAAAATGACGCATATCAATGCAAAAGCAGGATTTTTGCGTATTCTGTAGCGAAAGTGCACGATCAGCTCGTTATGTATAAAATTATATAGCGAAAGGGTGAAATGGCGAAACTGTCATTTACGCGCTACTATCGGCATAACCCGCTTCTTAAAATCAGAAGCTACACTCTAGCCCTTGTGCCTAAGTCTGTAGATATGGCGCTCTGGCCGTGACGATGTCACCAGGGTACAGAAAGAAATAACTGTGCCTCCCGTATTTGGAAAGGTGTATGGCCCCACAACTTACCGATGCATTCGCACGCAAGTTTTACTATTTGCGTTTGTCGATTACCGACGTGTGCAACTTCCGCTGCACCTACTGTCTGCCCGATGGCTACAAGCCGGGCCCCGTCAGTAATAACGGCTTTCTTTCCGTCGATGAAGTGCGCCGCGTGACCCGGGCGTTTACCGCCATGGGCACCGAAAAAGTGCGCCTGACCGGCGGCGAGCCTTCTCTGCGTCGTGACTTTACCGACATCATTTCTACCGTGCGCGAAAACGACGCTATCCGTCAGATTGCGGTGACCACCAACGGCTATCGCCTGGCCCGTGATGCACAGCAGTGGCGCGATGCGGGACTGACGCACGTTAACGTCAGCGTCGACAGTCTTGACGCCCGTCAGTTTCACGCCATTACCGGACAAGACAAATTTCAGCAGGTGATGGACGGCATCGACGCCGCCTTTGACGCCGGTTTTGCCAAAGTGAAGGTTAATACCGTGCTGATGCGCGACGTTAACCATCACCAGCTCGACACCTTCCTGGCCTGGATCCAACCGCGTCCGATTCAACTGCGTTTCATCGAGCTTATGGAGACCGGTGAGGGCAGCGATCTGTTCCGCAAACACCACATTTCCGGCATGGTGCTGCGCGATGAGCTGCTCAAACGCGGCTGGATCCATCAGATTCGCAGCCGCAGCGACGGCCCGGCACAGGTCTTCTGTCACCCTGATTACGCCGGGGAAATCGGGCTTATCATGCCGTATGAAAAAGACTTCTGCGCCAGCTGCAACCGGCTGCGCGTCTCCTCTACCGGAAAACTGCACCTGTGCCTGTTTGGCGATGGCGGGGTCGATCTTCGCGATTTGCTTGCCGAAGACGCTCAGCAGCCTGAGCTTGAAGCGCGTATTTCTGCCGCTTTGGCGCAGAAAAAGCAGACCCATTTCCTGCATCAGGGCCAGACCGGTATTACTCAGAATCTCTCATATATCGGCGGCTGAGCCGTAACTGAATATTGAATAAGGAGGTTTATCATGAGTCAGGTGAGTGCTGAATTTATCCCGACCCGCATTGCTATTCTTACCGTCTCCAGCCGTCGCGGCGAAGAGGACGACACGTCCGGCCATTATCTGCGCGACAGCGCGCACGAAGCGGGCCACACCCTGGTCGAAAAAACTATCGTCAAAGAGAACCGCTACGTCATTCGCGCCCAAATTTCTGCCTGGATTGCCAGCGACGACGTACAAGTGATTTTGATTAACGGTGGAACCGGATTAACCGATGGCGATCAGGTGCCTGAAGCGCTGCTGCCGCTGTTTGACCGTGAGATCCAGGGCTTTGGTGAAGTGTTCCGTATGCTGTCGTTTGAAGAAATTGGCACCTCCACGCTGCAATCCCGCGCCGTCGCCGGGATGGCGAACGATACGCTGATTTTTGCCATGCCCGGCTCGACCAAAGCGTGCCGCACCGCATGGGAAAATATCATTGCGCCGCAGCTCGATGCGCGCACGCGCCCGTGTAATTTCCACCCTCATTTGAAGAAATAAGCCATGTCTCAACTGACGCACATTAACGCCGCCGGTGAAGCCCATATGGTGGACGTGTCCGCCAAAGCGGAGACCGTTCGCGAAGCGCGCGCTGAAGCCTTTGTCACCATGTTGCCGGAAACCCTGGCGATGATTATCGATGGCAGTCATCACAAAGGTGATGTTTTCGCCACCGCACGTATCGCCGGTATTCAGGCGGCAAAACGCACCTGGGATTTGATCCCGTTGTGTCATCCGCTGATGCTCAGCAAAGTGGAAGTCAATTTACAGGCGCAGCCGGAACACAACCGGGTGCGTATCGAATCGCTGTGCCGCCTGACCGGTAAAACCGGCGTCGAAATGGAAGCGCTGACGGCTGCTTCGGTCGCCGCGCTGACCATCTACGATATGTGCAAAGCAGTACAAAAGGACATGGTGATTGGCCCGCTGCGCCTGCTGGCGAAAAGTGGCGGTAAATCCGGTGATTTCAGGGTTGATGCTGATGATTAAAATTTTATTTTTCGCCCAGGTTCGCGAGCTGGTGGGCACCGATGGTCTGACGCTGGACACCGATGCGCAAACCGTGGAACAACTGCGTCAGCAGTTAGCGGCGCAGAGTTCTCGTTGGGCGCTGGCGCTGGAAGAGGGCAAACTGCTGACAGCGGTCAATCAGACGCTGGTGAGCGCCGATCATCCGCTCACTGACGGGGATGAAGTGGCGTTCTTCCCACCGGTGACGGGAGGCTGATCATGAGCGAAACTTTGATTCGCGTTGAAACTGCGCGCTTTAACGTCGGCACCGAATACGCCTGGCTTGCCGAGCGCGATGAAGACGGCGCGGTAGTGACGTTTACCGGTAAAGTCCGTAATCATAATCTCGGCGACAGCGTCAGCGCATTAATGCTGGAACACTACCCAGGCATGACCGAAAAAGCGCTGGCTGAAATCGTTGAAGAAGCCCGTGGGCGCTGGCGGTTAGGACGCGTGTCGGTCATTCATCGCATCGGCGAAATGTGGCCGGGCGAAGAAATTGTCTTTGTTGGTGTCACCAGCGTGCACCGAGGTAGCGCGTTTGCCGCCGGGGAATTCATCATGGATTATCTGAAAACCCGCGCCCCGTTCTGGAAACGCGAAGCCACGCCGGAAGGCGAGCGCTGGGTCGAGTCTCGAGAGAGCGACCAGGAAGCGGCCAAGCGCTGGTAATGCCTGTTTTTAGGACATGCGTGTATTGCGCTTGTGATACGCTTAATGAACACACACCTTTAATCTGAGGGTTCCATCATGGACCGATACTCGCGTCCCAATTCAATTGTGCAGTCACGCTCTGGCGTGCAGACCTACATGGCGCAGGTTTACGGCTGGATGACCTGCGGGCTGCTGCTGACTGCGTTCGTTGCGTGGTTTGCAGCAAACACCCCGGCAGTGATGATGTTTGTCTTCTCCAGCAAAATCACGTTCTTTGGGCTGATCATCGCTCAGTTGGGCCTGGTATTTGTGCTTTCCGGCATGGTTCAGCGCCTGAGCGCGGGCATGGCGACCACGCTGTTTATGCTCTATTCGGCGCTAACCGGACTCACGCTTTCCAGTATTTTTATCGCCTATACCTATAGCTCCATTGCCAGCACCTTTATCGTGACTGCGGGGATGTTCGGTGGGATGAGCCTGTACGGCTACACCACCAAACGTGACCTGACCGGCATGGGCAAAATGCTGTTTATGGCGCTGATTGGTATCGTTCTGGCGTCGTTGGTTAACATCTGGCTTAAGAGCACACCGCTAATGTGGGCCGTGACCTATATTGGTGTGGTGGTGTTTGTGGGCCTGACGGCGTACGACACCCAAAAACTGAAAGCGATTGGTGAGCAGATTGACACCAGTGACAGCAGCAACCTGCGTAAATACGCGATCCTGGGTGCGCTGACGCTGTATCTCGACTTCATCAACCTGTTCCTGATGCTGCTGCGCATCATGGGCAACCGCCGTTAATTTGTGGTGCCCGGCGACGCATACGCTTGCCGGGCCTACTCCTGAATTTTACTCCGCCATCGCCTTCTGATTTTTCGCCTTTAGCTTCTTCGCCCGGCTCTCCAGCAATAAATATCCCACCGTCGCCAGCGCCAACGGAATAAAGAAATAGAGCACTCGATACGCCAGCAGTGCGGCGATTATCGTTCCTTGTGAGGTATGTTCCCCAGCCAGCAGCGCGATAAACACGGCCTCCAGCACGCCAATTCCTGCCGGGATATGCACAATAACCCCGGCGATACTGCTCACCAGCAGCACACCCAGCACGAAGAAGTAGTTCACCTGTTGACCGAGCAGCAGCCAGATAATCGCGCCCATCGCCATCCAGTTGGTGCTGGAAATCAGCATTTGCAGAAGAGCAAATCGCCACGACGGCAGCACCAGTTTTTGCCCTTTGATGGTCATATGACGGCGCCGGGCAAACGCACAGGCCCAAAGATAGGCCGCAATCATCAGCAACAACACGCCGCCGATAATCCGCAGCGTGCTATCGCGGATGTACCAGTGTGCAGGCAAATCGACCATCCCAATAGTGAAAATCACCCCGCCGAGTAGAATATAGCCGAGCCAGTTGGTGGTTATGCTGAGTGAGAAAATGCGGGTGATGGTACTGCCTGGGAGGCCAAGTCGCGAATAGAGGCGATAGCGCATGCCGATGCCGCCGACCCATGTGCTGAGCGTCAGGTTAAAGGCGTAGCAAATGAACGACACCAGCATTACCTGGCGCTTTGCCAGCCGGTGACCGCAGTATGCCCGGCCGAGCAAATCATAACAGCCATACAGCAGATAGCTGATGACAACCAGCCCAACGGCGCTGAGCAGGGCGGTGCGGTTGTAGTCGCGAATGACGCTCCACACCTCCTGCCAGTCGACCTTTTGCGCATACACCACCAGCAGCACCGCAACCGCAATAAAGAACAGCCACGTCAGGATTTTTTTCGCCAAATGCCAGCGAGGGTGAGAGTGGCTCATTAGGGTTTCACTCCCGGATTCTCAGGGTCGATGCGGTCCTGGGTTTCAAGCGAATTTTGCACCGGCGGGCTGACCTGGGCCAGTTTCGGTGTATGGGCGGGCAGCCAGCCGACCATCGCCGGGAAATGGCGCAGAAAGTGGAACGCCAGAACGCTTTTACTGAGATTCCACCAGCTGCGTTTGGGTACCATCGAGCTGTCCACCTGCCGACAGTCTTGCGCAATAATGTCGCTGAGATTGTCGCGCAGCGTCTGGTTAAACGCCCGGTCGTGAACGATAAGGTTGGCTTCCAGATTCAGAGACAGGCTCAGCGGGTCGAGATTGCTGGAGCCTACCGTCGCCCAATGATCATCCATCAGCGCCACTTTGCCGTGCAGCGGCCGACGCTGATATTCGAAAATCTGCACGCCGCCTTTCAAAAGGTAGCGATACAGCAGCCGCGCCCCGACTTTCACAATCGGCATATCGGGCTCGCCCTGAACCACCAGTTTGACCCGCACCCCTCGCCGCGCGGCATTACGCATCGCGTGCAGCAGCCGATAACCAGGGAAAAAATAGGCATTGGCGATGATCACTTCCCGACGCGCATTGGCCAGCATTTTCAGATAGTGACGTTCAATATCATCGCGATGTTCATTGTTGTCGCGCCAGACAAACAACGTTTGCGCTTCACCGGGGGTGCGATTTTCTTCCGGACGATGGCGGCGACGCCAGAAGCGTCGGGCTTCGGCATTGCCGGGCAGATTCTCCAGCTCGAATTGCAGAATGTCTTCCACCACCGGGCCTTCCACGCGCACTGCGTAATCCTGTTTGGCCTCCGGGCCATACGTGGTCATGTGTTCCGCGGAGTAGTTAATTCCGCCAACAAAGGCCACCACGGCGTCCACCACGACAATTTTGCGGTGCATCCGTCGGAACAGATTGGTGCGCATGCCGAACAGGCGAGGGCGCGGATCGTAATAACGGAACACCACGCCCGCCATGGTCAGTTCGCTCACAAACTTATCGCTGAGGTCCGGCGAACCGTAGCCGTCGAGCAGCACTTCAACATTCACCCCGCGCCGGGCGGCGTTGAGCAAGACTTCGTGAAGCTCCCAGCCGACGCTGTCTTCAAACCAGATAAAGGTTTCGAGAATGATTTTGCTTTCAGCATTCTCAATCGCGCTGAATACGGCCGGGTAAAACTGGTCGCCGTTTTCCAGGAGCTGAATTTGATTACCTTCACGCCAGCCGCATTTCATAAGTGGATCTCCGCGCTGAGCGGCGCATGATCAGAAAGGTGTCGCCATTCCCGAAGCGGGAGCGCGGCCGGGTGGGTTGCCTGGGCATTTTTGACGTAGATCCGGTCCAGCGGCAGCAGTGGAAAGCTCACCGGAAAAGTACGCACCGGGCGTCCATTTGCGGCAGTGAAAATTTCCTCGAGTCCGGCCTGCTGTTGTAACGGGCTGTTGGCGCGCTGGCGCCAGTCGTTAAAATCTCCAGCCACCACTACCGGCTCATTTGCGGGCAGGCTGTTCACCCAGTCGCTCAGCATCGTTAATTGCGCCTGGCGGTGGGCTTCACGCAGTCCCAGATGCACGCAGATGACGTGAACCGGTGTCGCCAATTCTGGCGGGACGATACGGCAGTACAATAGCCCGCGTTTTTCACTTTCCCCGACCGAAATATCGCGGTTTTCAAAATGCTCAATCGGAAAGCGTGACAGCACCGCATTCCCGTGATGGCCTTCCGGGTACACCGCATTGCGTCCGTAGGCATAATCGCTCCACAGCGTATCGGCGAGAAACTCGTAGTGGCTGGTGTTCGGCCAGTTTTCGACGCGAAGAGACCAGGCATCATGCGCCCCAAGCACCTCTTGCAGGCAGACGATATCGGCTCCGACGGCCCGCACCGCATCGCGGAGTTCGGGCAAAATGAAGCGGCGATTGAAGGCGGTAAAACCTTTGTGTGTGTTGATAGTCAAAATTTTCAATGAAAAATGTCGCGACGGCTGATTCATATTTCTCCTGTCCGCATCACTGTCCTGAATGAAATAGTGTAGTAGCCGTCACAAAAAGGTGCGGTGTTACGGAATTTTCCGTAAAGTCCGGTACTCTAATTAACAGTTGAATATGCTTCTGGAGACAAGACATGAAGTGGCAACAACAAATTCGTGTCGTAACTGGCCTGAGCTGCTGGCAGATTATTTCGCATTTGCTGGTTGTTGCAGTTCTGGTAATGGGATGGATGAGCGGCACACTGGTCCAGGTAGGACTGGGGCTGTGCGCGCTTTATGCCGTGACGGTTGTCCTGATGCTTTTCCTGCAACGTCATCACGAAGAGCGCTGGCGCGACATCGGTGATTTTCTTGAAGAACTCACCACCACCTGGTATTTTGGCGCGGCGGTGATTGTCCTGTGGCTGTTGTCCCGCGTGGTGCAAAACCACTTGCTACTGGGCCTGGCGGCCGTTGTGATCCTTGCCGGACCTGCGCTGCTTTCCTTACTGATTAAAGAGAAAAAGCGCGCCGCTAAAACCTTCCGCTGGCACTAAGGCGGCATAATCGCCGCCCGACGCATGGCATCCCTTACGCAACATTACGCCTGAACGTCCAGTACGCCACCGAACCGGTCGTGGTCGCTATCACCAATAGCGGCCACAGGCTTTGCCAGACAATATCGACGCTGGCGTCCTTTAGGTAAATCTGCTTGGTAATATCCGTAAAGTGACGAATCGGGTTAATCCATGTCACATTCTGTAGCCATACCGGCATATTCTCCACGGGCGACACGTAACCCGAAAGCAAAATCGCCGGCATCATAAACACAAACACCCCGATAAACGCCTGCTGCTGCGTCTCGCACAGCGAAGAAATCAGCAAACCAAATCCTACCAGTGACAGCCCGTAAATCAGCATCGTGAAGTAAAACAACAGCAGCGATCCGGAGAACGGAATGTGATAGGCGAAAATCCCGACCGCCAGCACGATACTGGCCTGGAAGGTGGCGACAATGAGTGCCGGGACTGCTTTGCCGACGAAGATCTGCCAGGTGGCGAGCGGGGATACCAGCAGCTGATCGAGCGTACCTTGCTCGCGCTCGCGGGCAACAGACAGCGAGGTGACAATCATCACCCCGATAGTGGTAATCATCGCAATCAGTGATGGCACCACGAACCATTTGTAATCCAGATTCGGGTTGTACCAGTTGCGCACGACCAGTTCGCTGTTATTCGGTTTCGGCTTTCCGTCGATCAGTTCCTGCTGATAATCCTCAACGATGCGCTGCAAATAGTTCGCCGCAATCTGCGCACTGTTGGAGTTACGCCCGTCGAGCAGCAACTGCATAGGTGCGGTGTGTCCGCTGTCGATATTGCGCGAAAAATCCGTCGGGAAGCGCACCAGGAGCAGTGCTTTCTGCGTGTCGATAGTCGGTTGAATTTCCTGCGGGCTGTGCAGCAACAATACGTGGGTAAATGCTTTGGCGCGGGCGAAACGCTGGGTCAGCTCCACTGCGTGCTTGCCGCTGTCTTCGTTGTAAATGGCGATGGTGGCGTTGGTCACCTCCAGCGTGGCGGCGAACGGGAACAGTAATACCTGAATCAGCACCGGCGCGATGAGGATCGCGCGGGTTTGCGGCTCACGCAGCAGTGATTGCAACTCTTTGCGGATCAGTGTCCATAAACGATGAAACATAACATCTCCCTAATCCAGCCGACGCTTGGTTTTCAGCCACGTCAGGCCGATAAACATCACCGCCGAGGCAATCAAAAACAGCGTATTGATGAACAGCACCACCGGAATATTTCCGGCGAGGAACAGGCTTTGCAAGGTGCTGACGAAATAGCGTGCAGGAATTACGTAGGTCACCGCGCGGATGGCGGCGGGCATGCTGTCTATCTGGAAGATAAACCCGGACAGCATAATCGACGGCAGGAAGGCGGCATTCAGGGCCACCTGAGCGGCGTTAAACTGATTGCGAGTGATGGTAGAAATCAGCAGTCCCATGCCGAGCGTGCTCAGTAAAAACAGACTGGTGATGAAAAATAGCACCAGAAGCGAACCGCGAAACGGCACGTTCATAATGAACACTGACACCAACATGCACAGGCCCATCGCCAGCATGCCGAGGAAATAGTAGGGGATCAGTTTGCACAGCAGCAGTTCCGCGCGGGTCACTTCCGTCGACAGCAGCGCTTCCATGGTGCCACGCTCCCATTCACGGGCGATGACCAGTGACGTCAGGATCGCACCGATCACCGTCATAATGATGGTGATCGCGCCAGGAATGATGAAGTGCTGGCTGATGGCTGCCGGGTTAAACCAGTAGCGCATCTGCACGTCTATTAGCGGTTCAAACTTTTCGCCCCGATCTTCCGCCCGTTGCATTTGCCAGATTTGCCAGATGCCCTGCACGTAACCCTGCACAAAGTTCGCAGTATTGGGTTCGCTGCCGTCAGTTACCACCTGCACCGGTGCAGTATCGCCCTCACGCGCCATCTGCGCGGCGAAGTTCACCGGAATAATCACTAAGCCACGAATGCGACCGGCCTGCATTTTTTGGATAAGATCCTGGCGGTTGTCGCTGATTGTGGCGTCGATATACGGTGACCCGGTCATCGCGTGTGCGAAATCCAGCGCCTCCTCGCTTTGTTGTTCCAGCAAAATGCCCACCCGCAGCTTGCTGGAATCGAGGTTAATCCCGTAGCCGAAAATAAACAGCAGCAACAGTGGAATCACCACTGCGATAAGCCAGCTGCTGGGGTCGCGGATGATTTGCCGCGTCTCTTTCACGCATAGCGCCCGCACGCGCCGCCAGGACAAAACGCTACCGGACATCATGATGCTCCTTATCCCAGTCGTTAATCAGGGTGATGAACGCCTGCTCCATCGTCGGGTCAGCCGTTTCGGCATCGGCGGCCTGGGCTTTGAGGTCATCCGGCGTGCCGCTGGCGATCAGCTTGCCGCGATACACCAGCCCGATGCGGTCGCAGTATTCTGCTTCATCCATAAAATGGGTGGTGACCATCACCGTGACGCCTTTTTCCACCATGCTGTTGATGTGCAGCCAGAATTCACGGCGGGTGATCGGGTCGACGCCGGAAGTGGGTTCGTCGAGAAACAGAATATCCGGCTCGTGCATCAGCGAGCAGGCCAGCGCCAGCCGCTGTTTATAGCCGAGCGGCAAATCGTCGGTGGCGTGGTCACGAATACTTTTTAGGCCGAAGGCGTCGCTCATGCGTTCGATTTTTTCAGCCTGCGCTTTGCCGCGCAGGCCATACACGCCGGAGAAGAAGCGCAGGTTTTGCACTACCGTCAGGTTGCCGTACAGCGAGAATTTTTGCGCCATATAACCCAGATGCTGACGCGCTTTGCCGGAGCTGACTTTCAAATCCATATCCAGCACCAGTGCTTTACCGGACGTGGGCACCAGCAGCCCGCACATCATTTTAAAGGTGGTCGATTTGCCCGCGCCATTGGGGCCGAGAAGGCCGAAAATCTCACCGCGTTTGACGGCAAAATCCACGTGGTCGGTAGCCGCGAAATCACCAAACTTTTTGGTCAGCGCTTTAGCTTCAATCACCGTTTCGCCCGGCGTACCGTCAACGGTATGCAGAATCGCCGCCAGCGGGGATTCGGACGTCCCCGCGCCGCCGAGCAAATCGATAAATGCATCCTCAAAGCGCGGAGTTGTTGCGATAATCTCGATTTCAGGCATCCCGTCTGTCGATCGGATAACGTCGGCATTTGCGTCTTTGGTGAGAATAACGCGCACTGAACGGCCCTGAATCATGCCGTCGCTGACCTGCGGCAGTTTCAGCGCCCGTTGCAGTAGCTTGCGGTTATTCTCCGCCGGGCTATTCATCAGGAAACTGCGCCCGCGCATGGTGTCGGTCAGCGCTTTCGGTTCGCCCTGATACAGCAGCTCGCCTTCGTTCATCAGCAGCACGTCCCGACACTGTTCAGCTTCGTCGAGATACGAGGTACTCCACAGAATCAGCATCCCGTCGCCCGCCAGTTCGTGCACCATCTGCCACAGCTCGCGACGTGAAATCGGGTCGACGCCGACGCCGGGCTCATCCAGCAGTAATACCTTCGGTTCGCCGACCAGGGTGCAGGCCAGACCTAATTTTTGCTTCATGCCGCCGGAAAGTTTGCCCGCCAGCCGGCCGGTGAACGGACCGAGCGAGGTGAACTCCAGCAACCGGGCGAAGGTTTTTTCCCGCACCTCACCGGTGACGCTGCGCAAATCGGCGTACAGCGTCAGGTTTTCCATCACCGTGAGGTCTTCATATAGCCCGAATTTTTGCGGCATATAGCCGAGCACCGCGTGCAGCGCGCTGTTGTCGTGGATAGGGTCGTAGCCAATCACGCTTATCTGACCTTCGTCGGGTTTTAACAACCCGGCCAGCATGCGCATAAGCGTGGTTTTCCCCGCGCCGTCAGGGCCAACCAGCCCGGTGACATACCCGGATTGAATGGTGCAGTCCAGCCGCGCGACCGCAGGCTTATCCATGCCAGCAAAGCGTTTGATAAGCCCGTCGAGCTTGATCCCCGCTTCACTCATGCGTCTCTCCCTCCGGGAATTTCACGGTGACGGGCATCCCCTGGCGCAGCGCATCATCGGCATCCGTCACAATAATGCGCAGGCGATACACCAGATCGGTACGCAGGTCCGGCGTTTCGACGGTTTTCGGTGTGAACTCTGCGGTCGGCGAGACGAAGCCAATTTTGCCGTGATACGGCTTATCCGGGCGGCCGTCAGTATACAGCTGCAGTTTTTGGCCAGGCCTGGCGCGATTAAGATGGGTTTCATCTACGTACGCGCGCACCCACACCGGACGCGTGAGCGACAGCGTCAATACGGTGCTACCTGCATTGAGCATGCTGCCTGGCTCCACGGCGCGGGTCAGGATAGTGCCGTCGGACGGTGCGAGCAGGGTCGTGTCCTGCAAATCCAGCTGTGACTGTGCCAGCTGCGCCTGAGCCTGTTCGAGGCTGGCTTTGGCTTGGGCAATTTCTTGCGGACGGTTACCGGCGTGATACTGACTGAGTTTATCCTGTGCGGATTTCAGCGTGGCCTGAGCTTGATCGCGGGACGAACGGGCGTTTTCTAAATCGTTGGCAGAAATAGTGCGACTTTTCCACAGACCTTGCTGGCGCTGATAAAAGTTTTGCGCATACGCGTAAGCAGCCTGCGCCTGGCGTACCGCGGCGGCGGTCTGCGCGATTTCCTCATCGCGATAGCCCGCCAGCAGCAAATCGTATTTCGCCTGCGCCGCCGCTACGTTGGCTTTGGCCTGCAGTAGCGCATTTTGATAAGGGGCATGGTCGATTTCGCCGAGCGTTTGTCCTTTCTGCACCGCATCGCCTTCATCCACCTGCAACGCCTGCAAACGACCGCCGACGCGGAAACTCATATTCACGGTACGAATATCAACGTTACCGTACAGCGTCAGGCCGGTGTCTTGTCGGCTCTGGTACCAGAGCGTTCCTCCGGCAATCGCGGCAATGATAATGATGACCGCCAGAATGACGACGATGGGTTTCTTCATAACTTCAGCTCCTTTGCGTTAATCCGTTTAGCAAGAGATCGATATGACAGGTGATGACCTGAAAAATCAGATCCGCTTTTTGTTCGTCAAACTGGGTCCAGCCGGTGCGCAGCAGGATAGTCTCCCGACCGAGACGAAAGGCAAGAATTTCACCGAGCAGCGCATGGGTGTGCAAAATGGTCTGCGTATCTGCCGGATCCCGTCCGGTATACGCCGCGATAAGTCGGGTCAAATGCCCGTGCAGCGGGGCAATCACCTGGTCATGGATCAGCTGATAGGCAGGTGAGGGCGAAAGCTGCTCGCGGGAAATAAATTTACTGAGACTGACCGTTTCATCTTGGGTCAGCAGCAGGATCATATTTTTGCTCGCTTGCAGAATCAGTGCGCGAATCGCCGTGAGATCCGGCGTGGGCTCGTGCAATAACGTTTCGGCGGCCTCGGCGTGCGGGCGGAAATTGACCCCGATAAAATCAGCGATCCACTGGGCGCAGGCGAGGTATAAATCCTCTTTCGAGCCGAAGTAATAGGGGATCGCGGCGATATTTTGTCCGGCCAGCGCGGTAATATCACGGGTGGTGGCATGCAGGCCATATTCGCCAAACTGGGCGATCGCCGCGGCAATCAGCTGGTTTTTGGCCTGTTCACCTTTGCTGGTGATTGGCGTGGTATTCATGGTGTCTCTAAAAATTAATCAATCGATTGATTAAGAGTATGATTGATTTTTCACCGTGTCCATGCCGGGCGGTAAATTGTTTCGTAGAAAAAGAGATGCGGGATATTTTATGCGGTGCGTCACAAAAACTGCTACACTCCGCCTCTTGCTGACATTATCGTTTTTGTCTTTTCGTATTATCACTATCACCCTGAAAACGATACCTGTCATGGTCGGGGCGGTTCGGAGTTGTTATGTCTTTTGAAACCCTTGGCCTGAACGCCGAGATCCTGCGCGCAGTCGAAGAGCAGGGTTATCGTCAGCCAACCCCTATCCAGCAACAAGCTATTCCTGCCGTGCTGCAGGGCCGCGATCTGATGGCCAGTGCCCAAACCGGTACCGGTAAGACCGCAGGCTTTACCCTGCCGCTGCTGCAACTGCTGTCGCAGAAAGAACCCCATGCTAAAGGCCGTCGTCCGGTCCGTGCACTTATCCTCACCCCAACCCGCGAACTGGCGGCTCAGGTGGGCGAGAACGTACGTGAATACAGCCAATACCTGAATATCCGTTCGCTGGTGGTTTTCGGTGGCGTAAGCATCAATCCGCAAATGATGAAACTGCGCAGCGGTGTGGACGTACTGGTCGCGACCCCTGGTCGTCTGCTCGATCTCGAACACCAGAACGCGGTGAGCCTCGATAAAGTCGAAATTTTGGTTCTCGATGAAGCCGACCGCATGCTGGACATGGGCTTTATCCACGACATCCGTCGCGTGCTGGCGAAGCTGCCTCCAAAGCGTCAGAATCTGCTGTTCTCCGCGACCTTCTCTGATGAAATTAAAGGCCTGGCATCCAAGCTGCTGCACAACCCGCTTGAAGTAGAAGTGGCGCGTCGCAACACGGCTTCCGAGCAGATTACCCAGCACGTGCATTTCGTTGATAAGAAACGCAAGCGGGAACTGCTGTCTCAGATGATCGGCGAAGGCGACTGGAAACAGGTGCTGGTGTTTACCCGTACCAAACACGGCGCGAACCACTTAGCTGAACAGCTGAATAAAGACGGCATTCGCAGCGCCGCCATTCACGGTAACAAGAGTCAGGGCGCGCGTACCCGTGCACTGGCTGACTTCAAATCCGGCGACCTGCGCGTGCTGGTCGCTACCGACATCGCCGCCCGTGGTCTGGATATCGAAGAACTGCCGCACGTCGTGAACTACGAGCTGCCGAATGTGCCTGAAGATTACGTGCACCGTATCGGTCGTACCGGACGTGCTGCGGCCACGGGTGAAGCGCTGTCGTTGGTGTGCGTTGATGAACACAAACTGCTACGTGACATTGAGCGTTTGCTGAAGAAAGAGATCCCACGTATCGCCGTTGAAGGCTACGAAGTGGACCCAAGCATCCAGGCGGAGCCGATTCAGAACGGTCGTCAGGGCCGTGGCGGTCGCGGTGGTCAGAGTCAGGGCCAGCCACGTCGTAATGACGGTGGCCAGGCGCGTCGCAGCGACAAACCAGCCGGAAACGGTCAGGCTCGCCGCAGTGATAAACCGGCTGCCGGAAACGGTCAGTCGCGTCGTAGCGAAGGTGACCAGCCGCGCAAAGCCGCTGATGGCGCTGCGCGTCGTCGTCGTCCGCGCAAGCCTGCTGCGGCGCAGTAATCGCTGTAATAACAAGAATGGTCGCTTCGGCGGCCATTTTTTTTGCTCATGCCGCCGGAAAGTGCCAGAATAGTGGCTGTTTATACAGTATTCGGACTTTCAGATGGCACTCACCGCCGCGCTAAAGGCGCAAATCGCGTCATGGTATAAAGCGCTCCAGGAACAGATCCCTGATTTTATCCCCCGGGCACCGCAGCGGCAGATGATTGCCGATGTGGCGAAAACGCTCGCCGGCGATGAAGGCAGGCATTTGGCTATTGAAGCTCCGACCGGCGTCGGTAAAACCCTTTCGTATCTGATTCCCGGCATCGCCATTGCCCGTGAAGAACAAAAAACGCTGGTGATCAGCACCGCTAACGTCGCCTTACAGGATCAGATCTACAGCAAAGATCTGCCGCTGCTGAAAAAAATTATTCCCGATCTGCGCTTTACCGCCGCCTTTGGCCGCGGGCGCTATGTGTGCCCACGAAATCTGACCGCGCTATCCAGCAGCGAGCCGACGCATCAGGATTTGCTGGCGTTTCTCGACGACGAACTGACGCCGAACAACAAAGAAGAACAGAAGCGTTGTGCGAAGCTGAAAGCCGATTTGGACAGCTACAAATGGGACGGTTTGCGCGATCATACCGATCAGGCTATCGACGACGCGCTCTGGAGCCGCATGAGCACGGATAAAGCCAGCTGCCTCAACCGCAACTGTCACTACTACCGCGAATGTCCTTTCTTCGTGGCCCGCCGTGAAATTCAGGAGGCGGAAGTGGTGGTCGCCAACCACGCGCTGGTGATGGCAGCCATGGAAAGCGAGGCGGTACTGCCGGAAGCCAAAAATCTGCTGCTGGTGCTGGATGAAGGCCACCATTTGCCGGATGTTGCCCGCGACGCGCTGCAGATGAGCGCTGAAATCACCGCCTCCTGGTATCGCCTGCAGCTGGATTTATTCATCAAGCTGGTGGCGACCTGCATGGAGCAGTTTCGCCCGAAAACCTTCCCGCCGTTGGCCGCGCCCGAACGCCTCAAAGAGCATTGTGACGAGCTGCAGGAACACATCGTTTCTCTGAACAACATTCTCAGTCTGTACATGCCTGCCGGGCCGGAAGCCGAGCACCGCTTCGCGATGGGCGAATTACCGGACGAAATCATGGCGCATTGCCAGCGGCTGGCCAAACTCACCGAAATGCTGCGCGGACTATCGGAGCTGTTTCTCAACGATCTCAGTGAAAAAACCGGCTCGCACGACATTGTGCGTCTGCACCGCGTGCTGTTGCAAATGAACCGTGCGTTGGGGATGTTCGAGGCGCAAAGCAAGCTGTGGAAGCTCTCGGCGATGGTTCAGGCCTCCGGTGCGCCGGTCACTAAATGGGCCACAAGGGACCAGCGCGACGGCCAGCTGCACGTCTGGTTCCACTGCGTGGGGATTCGTGTCAGCGACCAGCTGGAAAAATTACTCTGGCGGCGCGTGCCGCATATCGTCGTGACGTCTGCCACGCTGCGCTCGCTGAACAGCTTCTCGCGCTTGCAGGAGATGAGCGGCCTGAAGGAAAAAGCGGGCGACCGTTTTGTGTCCCTCGACTCGCCGTTTAATCACGTCGAGCAGGGAAAAATCATCATTCCACGGATGAGCGTCGAGCCGTCGATGGATAACGAAGAGCAGCATCTGGCGGAAATGGCGGCCTATTTCCGCGAGCAGGTCGAGGCCAAAAAACACCCCGGAATGTTAGTGCTGTTTGCCAGCGGGCGCGCGATGCAACGTTTTCTGGAATACGTACCTGATTTGCGTTTGCTACTGCTGGTGCAGGGCGATCAGCCGCGCTATCGCCTGGTAGAGCTTCATCGTAAGCGGATAGAAGGCGGGGAACGCAGCGTGCTGGTGGGTCTGCAGTCGTTTGCCGAAGGGCTCGATTTGAAAGGCGAATTGCTCAGCCAGGTTCACATCCACAAAATTGCCTTTCCGCCGATCGACAGCCCGGTGGTTATCACCGAGGGCGAATGGCTGAAAAGCCTGAACCGCTATCCGTTTGAAGTGCAAAGCTTGCCGAGCGCCTCGTTTAACCTCATTCAGCAGGTCGGGCGTTTGATCCGCAGCCACAGCTGCTGGGGCGAAGTGATTATTTACGACAAGCGTCTGCTGACCAAAAATTACGGGCCGAGGTTGCTTAATGCCTTACCGGTGTTTCCTATAGAGCAACCGGAGGCGCCAGAAGGTATAGTAAAAAGCAAAAGCACAACAAAGCCGACCCGGCGGAAGCGACGCTGATGTTCGCGGCATGCTGCAGGAGAGAGACATGGACTATCGCAAAATCATTAAAGAAGTCGGCCGTGGCAAAAACCACGCCCGTGACCTGGACACCGATACCGCTCGAGGTCTGTATGCCCAGATGCTGAAAGGCGAGGTGCCGGAGCTGGAACTTGGCGGCATTCTGATTGCGCTGCGCATAAAAGGTGAGGGCGAGGCCGAAATGCAGGGCTTCTTCGAGGCCATGCAGCAGCATACGGTCAGCCTTACGCCACCAGTGGCGAAGCCGATGCCGATTGTTATCCCAAGTTATAACGGTGCGCGTAAGCAGGCGAACCTTACGCCGCTGCTGGCGATGCTGCTGCACAAACTCGGTTTCCCGGTGCTGGTTCACGGCATCAGCCACGATCCAACTCGTGTGCTGACCGAAACCGTGTTCACTCTGCTGGGTATTGAACCGACGCTGCATGCCGGGCAGGCGCAGGCGAAGCTGGACGGCCATCAGCCGGTGTATATGCCGATTGGCGCGTTCTGCCCGCCGCTCGAAAAGCAGCTGGCGATGCGCTGGCGGATGGGTGTGCGTAACAGCGCACACACCCTGGCGAAGCTCGCCACCCCGTTTGCCGAAGACGCGGCGCTGCGCTTGTCGAGCGTTTCACACCCGGAATATGTGCCGCGCGTCGGGAAATTCTTTGAGGGGATCGGAGGTCGCGCGCTGCTGATGCATGGCACGGAAGGCGAGGTTTACGCCAATCCACAGCGTTGCCCGCAGATTAGCCTGATTGATAGCCTCGGGACGCGGGTGCTTGTCGAGCGCGAAGATGCGTTGCGGGAGGTACTGCTGCCAGAATCGAAAGATCCTGAAGTGACCGCCAGATGGATTGAGCGCTGCGTCGCGGGCGTCGAGCCGGTACCTGAATCACTGAAAATTCAGATGGCCTGTTGCCTGGTGGCGACCGGAGAAGTGTCTGATGTTGCTGCGGGCCTGCAACGGGTCAACGAATGCTGGTGATTTACAGGCATAAAAAAACCCGTCCAGTGGCGTGGACGGGCGAATAAATAATGAGGGTTATTCAGGTACAGCAGGCATAGCCTAAAGGTCAATGAGGGTTAAATCTGTTCCGATGATTATTTGTAAATCACCGCAGTACCGCTGATTTTGTTATTGGTGTTAGCAGACGTAATGCTGTAACCGGTAGCACCTGCCGCAGCGGCTTTCTCAGCCAGTTTCGCTTCCATACCATCCAGCGTAGTCGCGCCTTCTACAGATACGGTACCGATTTTATTCATGCTCTGCGCTTCAGTCGGGGACACAGGCTGTGCAGCAAACACGCCGAAAGAAAGAGCAGAAAGAGCGAAGGCAACAGCAGCAGTTTTAATGGTTTTCATGGTTAATCTCTCGCAGGTTATTCTTTAAATGTGACGTTGTTCCGTCGATGTGATGAGTATCACGTTTTTTTGCGAAAGATAAAATCGAATAGACTTGATGAACTTAATCGAATTTTTTGAACAATTAATAAATTACTGATTATTAATAAAATAAAACCAGACTCGAAGCTGAAAATCGTGTTGGAACCGAGTGAGATGTTTTAAGGGCACAGATTGCGACGATTCTTGCAAAAAACTGTGCGCGTAAAGACAAACGCTTACGCTGTATGGATGGCTTTAGTTTCGTCAATAAATCTGCGTATAGCGCCACTTGCCGGAACTATACACCAGTCTATCTGTGTTTTTAAAGTGTTTATTCTGTGGCGATTCAGAGGGTGTTCCGAAGGGGAAAAAAGAAAGCGCCTGCTGTATGAGGCGCTTTTCTGAGTGGAATGACTTCAACAGATTATTTGTAGATGGTAGCGGTGCCGAACATTTTGTTATCACCGCTGGCGGAGTTAACCACATACCCTTTAGCCCCTTCCTGCTGCGCTTTTTCTGCAAGCTTCGCCTGAAGATCGCCAAAGTCATCAGCACCAGAAACCGATACTGTACCTGACGGACGCAATTGTCCGGTATCACCTTTCATCAGTTGTTGAGGTTCGGCGGAAGCCGAAAAAGAGAGCATCGACAACGCACCAGCAGCGACCAGAATCAACAATCTTTTCATGTGCACATCCTCTCTGTATCCACGGGGATAACATAAGTGTAGGTGCTGAGGAAATGTGACATGCCGCAAAAAATTGATGATGATCTGCTCATTTTTTGAACGACATTTTTTGACGAAAAGCTGACAAATCAGCCACAAATAAGTGGCTGATCGAATGAGAAATTATCGGGCATCGGGGCGAATGAGATCAAAACGCTGGCTTTCGTCGATGCTGTAATATGCGCTTGGGCCACCGGCACGCAGCACCGGTTTGGCTTTTGCGGTCTGATAAATACCGTTTTCTAGCAGCGATTCTTCAATGTGCACCGCTACCACTTCGCCGAGCACCAGCCAGGTATCCACCGCCGTACCGTCTGCGCCAGTGAGCTGAATGCATTGCGATAAGCGGCACTCGAAATTCACCGGACTTTCTGCCACGCGCGGGGCGCGCACCAGACGGCTTTCGACAGGCGTCAGCCCGGCGCGGACAAACTCATCTTCGCCGTGAGCGAGACTGGCCGAGGTTTCATTCATCGCGGTGGCAAGCTCAAGCGTCGTGAGGTTCCAGACAAATTCGCGCGTTTCAACGATATTTTGCACGCTGTCTTTCCAGCCACTACTGGCGAAGCCGATGATCGGTGGACGATAGTTAAAGCAGTTAAAGAAACTGTATGGTGCCAGATTGCGTTTTCCGTGCGCATCAACGGAGGCAATCCAGCCAATTGGGCGTGGACCGACGATCGCATTGAGGGGGTCGTGCGGCAGTCCGTGGCCGTCTGAAGGCTGATAAAAATACATGGTGCACCTGTCCCGTGAAATAATAAGAAGACTCACTTATTTACGCCACCCGCGTCAACGGGTATCTTACGCGCCGTCAACAGGAGGAAGCTATGAAAGCTCAAAAGCCAGGATTACACCCGCGTAATCGTCACCACGACCGATACGATTTACCCGCACTGTGCAAGGACACACCGGCACTTGCAGCGTTTATCGTCTCCAATCCGGCCGGGGAGCAGACCATCAACTTTGCCGATCCCGACGCGGTAAAGACCCTGAATCAGGCGCTGCTTGCGCACTTTTATCAGGTGAAAGCGTGGAATATTCCAGAAGGTTTCCTCTGCCCACCGGTCCCTGGCCGTGCAGATTACATGCACCATCTGGCGGATCTGCTGACTGAAGCGAACGGCAGCCTGCCGCAAAACGCCAGCGTGCTGGATATCGGCACCGGCGCTAACCTGATTTATCCGCTGATTGGCAGCCACGAATACGGCTGGCGTTTCACCGGCACCGAAGTGAGCGCCGAAGCCCTGACTGCGGCGCAGGCGATTATTGATGCCAATCCGGGCATGAGCCGTCAGATCCGTTTGCGTCGTCAAAAGGATGAACAGGCGGTCCTCGCGGGCATGATCCACAAAAATGAATTCTTCGAGGCGATGGTCTGTAACCCGCCGTTCCATGATTCCGCTGAAAGTGCGCGCGAAGGTAACGAACGTAAGCGTCGTAACCTCGGCCAGCAGAAAAACGATACCCTGAACTTTGGCGGTCAAAATCAGGAACTGTGGTGTGAAGGCGGTGAAGTGGCCTTCATCCGCAAAATGATCGCCGAAAGCCGTGAGTATGGTCGTCAGGTGATGTGGTTCACTTCGCTGGTGTCGCGTGGCGATAATCTGCCGATGCTCTATTCCGCACTGACTGAAGCCGGTGCAGTGAAAGTGGTGAAAAAAGAGATGGCCCAGGGTCAGAAGCAAAGCCGCTTCATCGCCTGGACTTTCCTCGATGAGGACAAACGTCGTCGCTTTGTGGCTCGCGCCCGTTAATCATAGCGTCGGTTGATTCGGCGTTGGCGGCTCAGGCGCTGCTAATGCCGGGTTATCGGGTGCAGGCAGCACCTGATACGTCTGCACCGGCGCACGGATCCCCGCGTTATCGAAGTGCTTCTTCACCTGCGTATCTAGCGCAAAACGCACCGTCCATTGCTTTAACGGCAGGGTAGTGAACGACGCCCGTAGCGTGAAGGCGGTGTTAGTCAGCCCAACCAACCCGGCAAACGACGGTTCACCTATCACCAGCCCACGAATATCTTCCTGCTCCATCAGTGCCGTTACCGCCGCTTTCAGGGCGTCATTGGCCTTATCAACGTCTTCTCCACGATCCACATCGTAATTCGCGACTACCGAACCAATGCCGCGAACGAAGTTGGCGAAGGTCGTGATCGAGGACCAGGGAATAATGTGATACGCCCCAGTATCCTGACGCACGCCTACCGAACGAATCGACATGCGTTCCACCGTGCCGGTCAGCGGTCCGATGGTCACCAAATCCCCGGTGTTCATCCCGTTCTCAAACTGGATGAAAATCCCGGTGATGATGTCTTTTACCAGGGTCTGCGAACCAAAGGAAATCGCCAGCCCCAATGCACCGGCACCCGCCAGCAGCGGCGCAATGTTCACGCCAATTTCCGACAGCAGGATCATCACAGTGATGGTACTGATGACCACCGCCAGGGCATTGCGGAACAGCGTCAGCAGCGTGCGGGCGCGGGCGCTCGGCAGCGGGCGGCCATGAATGTCGGACGTCAGCCGGTTTTCAATCAGGCTCGCCAGCAGCGTCCAGCCGATGGCCGAGAAGAATAAAATCAGCGCGATGCGGATCAGCACATCCACCGTTTTTTCGCCCGTGCCGTTTTGCAGCCAATTCCAGAAGTCGAACAGCCCCCAGGCGCTGAGCAGCAGCATCACCGATACGCAAACCGTCAAAATACGCGCGGCCTTCAGCGAAGCCGACAGCCAGCCATTCAGCCGCTTTTGCAGTTCAGGATAGCTACGCTGCGTTTCCGGTGAAAGTGTGATGGTTTTGGCAATCCAGCGAGACAATATCCCGGAGATAAACGCGGCGATACCAATGATGGCGAGGCTTCTGACCGATGCACCCATCATGAATTTAAGGCTGTTGCCCGGGTCGAACAGTGAGAAAAAGAACAGCACGATAAAGTAGGCGCTGGCGAGCCAGTGCCAGACCAGTGCGAAGGCACGAATGAACAAACTAAAGAAGGCCAGCGAACGGTATGCCAGCCCGATAAGGCTCTCGGTAATGGCCTTCTTGTTGTGGAAAATGAGCCACAATGCCCAGACGGTGATGCACAGCATAATCACCACGTTGGCGAGCGCCCCAGTCTGGACGTTCACTTGGTTGGAAATGATAGGCACCGCGACGATAAGTCCGTAGCCGATCACCCCGCTCAGCAGGCTCAGACGCAGGCTCCAGTAACGAGCGGCCTCATCATGAATAGTGAACGGACGCAGGTCCGGCACGCGAGGGCAGAAAATCAGGCGCAGGATGGCTTTGAAGAACTCGATCAACGCGAAGGCGTTCAGGAACAGGCTTTGCTGAAAAGCCACGGTGCGGCTGCCGCCGTTGAGTCTGTCGCTTAGCACTTGCCCGACGAACAGCGTCAACGCCAACAGCAACAGGTCGATAATCATTGCGGCGGTGATCATCGCGGGCAGGTGCAGCCAGTTACTGCGATCGCGGTTCTTCTTCCGTCCCCATTTCCCCATTTTTCGATACAGCGGCAGAGCGCAAAGGCGCAGCAGGGCATAGAAGGCGAAGACCAGCCCCGCCAGCAGCAAAAAGTGGCTCACTGCATTGCTAAAGGTCTGCGAATTAAAAGGTTTATGCTGAGCGGTTGAGATATTGCGCCACAGCTGTGCAAAACGGGTGGAGAGTGCTTCACCGTAGTGACGACTCACGTCAGTCACACTTTCCAGCACCGTCTTTTCTTCACTGACGGACGGTGGCGTGAGCTGAGGCACTTTCTCCTGCGGCGGTGTAGATGCGGCACTTCGTAGCTGTTTGATTAACTCCTGACGCGACGAATCATTTTCCAGCACGTCGGCAAGCGCTGCGTAAGCGGCTTTTTTCTGCGCCGCGTCGGGTTCAGCGGGCGGCGTTTGAGACGTCGTGCTGGTGGCAGATGTGGTCACGCCGGGAATAGTGACCGCCTGTAGCGGGGCACAGAACAGCGTCGCAATAAGCAACAGGATCCACGGCACAGGCAACTCCCTTTCAAATCATTAACAAAATGATAAGTATAGCGACTCAGGGAGGGTGGGCAGATTTTGGGAGGATTCTCTCCCCCAGGGCGGGGGAGAGCAGGGTATTACGACACGTGCTGCAAAAATTCCTGCAGGCGCTGGCTCGGCGGATTGTCGATCAGCGTCTGTGGATTGCCATCTTCGGCGATGCGGCCTTTATCGATGAAGATCAGACGCGATGCCACTTTCTCGGCAAAGCCGATTTCGTGAGTCACGATAACCATCGTCATGCCTTCTTCGGCCAAGTCCTGCATCACCTTCAGCACTTCATGGCGCAGCTCCGGGTCGAGCGCAGATGTAGGTTCATCGAACAGCATCATCTTCGGTTTCACCGCCAGCGCACGGGCAATCGCCACACGCTGCTGCTGACCGCCGGAAAGCTCGGATGGATAGTGATGCCCGCGCTCGGCAAGGCCGACTTTGGCCAGCAGGTCGTTCGCCACCTTTTCAGCTTCTGCTTTGGACGCACCGCGCACGCGCTGTGGGCCAAACATCACGTTTTCCAGCGCCGTCAGGTGTGGGAACAGGTAAAACTGCTGGAAAACCATGCCGGCTTCCTGGCGAATCAACCGCTCGTCGACTTTCGGGTCATTGACCTTCAGACCATCGACCACGAGGTCGCCGCTGGTGATTTCTTCGAGCTTGTTGATGCAGCGCAGCAGGGTAGATTTACCGGAGCCAGACGGCCCGATAATCACCACCACTTCACCTTTGGTGATGTTCAAATCGATGTTGTGCAGCACCTGGGTTTGCCCAAAATGCTTGGAGACGTTTTTAAATTCAATCACAGGATTTTCATCCTTCTTTCAAGAATGCGGAGCGCGATGTTCAGGACCTGGGTGATGATCAGATAAATCACGCCGACGGCGGTCCAGATCTCCAGAGCACGGAAGTTGCCAGCGATAATTTCCTGGCCGCTGCGAGTCAGTTCGGCCGCGCCGATGACGATGAACAGCGAAGTATCTTTGATGCTGATGATCAGCTGGTTGCCAAGCGATGGCAGCATGCGACGCAGCGCCAGCGGCATGATCACGTGGCGAATGGCTTCACGACGCGACAGTCCGAGCGCAAGTCCCGCTTCGCTGAATCCTTTATGAATCGACAGCACGGCCCCACGTGTGATTTCCGCGATGTAGGCCCCGGAGTTGATCATGATGGTGATAACCGCGGCGGTGAAGGTATCGATGCGAATATCCGGGAAGGCCATCGGCAGGGCGAAGTAGATATACATCACCTGGACAACAATAGGTGTGCCGCGAATAATCTCGATGAATACGAGAGCAACGTGGTTGGCAATCCAACCGCCGTAGGTGCGAGCTAAACCCGCGACGAGGCCGATAATAATACCGCCCGCTAACCCGAGGACCGAAATCCACAGAGTCATTTTGGCACCATCCAGCAGGATTGGAATGGCAGGCCAGATGACGCTCCAGTCAAACTGCATAATATGTTCCTGTTACCGTTTTACCGTGGTTCAAAATGAGCAGGGGCGAAAGGCCGCCCCTGATAAATTTACGTCTAATTAACCGTCATTATTTTGGTTCAGTGCCGAACCATTTTTTGTAGATTTCGTTGTACTGGCCGTTCTCATGCAGTTTTTTCAGCGCGCCGTTCACTTTATCACGCAGGTCGTCGCTGCCTTTCGGGAACGCGATGCCGTACTGCTGCGCTTCCAGAGATTCACCGACCGCTTTGAACTGGCCGTGACCCGCAGTTTTGATGAAGTACAGAATGTTTGGGGTGTCGTGCAGAACTGCATCAGCACGGTTGGTGCCGAGTTCCATATACGCGTTGTCGATGTTCGGGAACTGGCGCAGGTCTTTCGGTTTGAGGTTGGCTTTCGCGTAATCTACGGAACCGGTACCGCTCTTCACGGCGACGACTTTACCGTCCAGGTCTTTCACGCTTTTAATGTCGTTGTTGTTGGCTTTAACCATCACCAGCAGACCGCTTTTGTAGTAGCCATCAGAGAAGTCGATAGCTTTTTTACGTTCGTCAGTAATGGTGATCCCGGCCAGCGCCAGGTCGATGTTTTTAGTCTGCAGTGCAGGAATAATGCCGCTGAAATCCATTGGCTTCAGGGTGTAGTCGAGCTTCAGTTCTTTGGCGACAGCGGCCCACAGATCAATATCGAAACCGACGTATTTGTCGCCCTGCTTGAATTCAAACGGAACGAATGCGGTATCGGTGGCCACAACCAGCTGCTTTTCCGCTGCCTGAGAAGAAACTGCAAAGGCCAGGGTCAGTGCAGCCAGTGAAACTTTAAATACAGACTTCATAGCATTTCCTTTTATAACCACGGGGCGATCCCCTGCGAGAACAATCCGCATATGAAAGAATCGTGCCAATTTTACAACTTGTTGTTTTGCAACGAGGCGGTAGCCGTTTGTTGCACAAAAAAGGTTGCAAGGCACACGAAGTGCACCACGGTGAGGCACCAAAATGGTGCGCATCAGCCGCAGGCCAGGTCGTAGGGTTATTAAGCGCAAATTGCGTTGATAAAACAATCTTTCGTTAACGATTGTGTGAAGTGATAATTACAATTGGTTTACTTATGCGGGCGTGGAACGGTTTTTGATGCACCATAAAAGTGCAAAACCCCTCGGGCGAGGGGTTTTGAGGGATAAGTAAAACGAATACTTATTCGATGTTAGATTCGATGAACCACAGGAATTTATCCAGGTCGCGCGATGCGGCGGTAAGGATGTCTGCGGTGTCTTCATCTTTGGCTTCGGAAACGGCTTTACGCACGTCATTAGCAACAATCGCGTAACGGTCGGCCAGCTCTTTCAAGTGATCCTGAACGGTATGGATGTCCAGCGGATAGCTTTTTAGTGCGGTTTTGCTGTTTACAACTTGGGTAGTTCCCAGTGCGACCCCCCCCAGCTGCACGGCACGTTCTGCCATAGTATCGAGGTGGTCAATAAGCGCTGTGCGGAAGCCGTCAAGCATCTCATGGACGGCAATAAAGTTTGCACCGCGCATATTCCAGTGAGCCTGTTTGGTAATCAGTGACAGGTCAATGAACTGGATAACCTGGCGATTAAGCAACTCGATAGTCGCTTTTTTCTCGCTGTCCGATACATCGTTACGGGTATAGAGCAGATTAGATGTTTTGGTTTTGACCAGTTTAGCGGTACTCATAATTTCATATCCTCTTGATCTAATAGTCCCAGTGAATTACCGGAAATAAGTATAGCACCGGATGTTCATGCTGCCGGAAAGATAATACCTATCGGTTTAATAGCGTGGGTGTCATTGAAGGTTATTAAGTTGTTTATAAACAAAGGGATGGGTCGTGGGTTTGTAAGTGATTCTTAATTAGCCAGGAAAGTTCTGTTTATTGCGGAAATATTTACGCGTGAAAATGATTGAGTGAGGAAAATAAATTCTAAAGGCCGCAGGCGGATATAACCCTGCGGCACAATGTTATTCACTAATATCGACTTTTTCTATTTTACTCTCGCGGCGCATGGTGAGCGTCGAGCCCATCGAAGCGGCCATGATAGCCAATAGGGCGAGGGTCTGCGTGCCGGTCAGCGTTTCATTGAGGAACAGCATCCCTGAGACTGCCGCCAGCGCCGGTTCCATGCTCATCAGCGTGCCAAAAGTGCGGGTCGGCAAGCGAGTGAGGGCGATCATTTCCAGCGAGTAGGGCAGCGCCGTGGACAAAATGGCAATGCCCAAACCTAGTGGCAAAATTGACCACTGCCATAACACGTCGCCAGCCTGAAAAGCGCCGATGGGCACAAACACCACCGCGGCAATCAGCGAGCCCATTGCTACCGTGGCAGGGCCATGCTCTTCTCCCGCCCGCTGGCCGGTAATGATGTAGACCGCCCAACAAGACCCGGCACCCAGTGCCAGTGCCGCGCCGGTTAAATCGACATGCGCGATGCTCTGACCGAGCGGCAGAAGGAACCACAGGCCCAGCACCGCCAGTGCGACCCAGACAAAATCCACTGCACGACGGGAACCAAATAACGCCACCGCTAACGGGCCAGTAAATTCGAGCGCTACCGCCACGCCGAGCGGAATGCGTTGGATGGAGAGATAGAAGAGGTAGTTCATCGCCCCGAGCGACAAGCCGTAAAACAGCAATGGCAGACGCTGCTCTCGCGTGAACCGCAGACGCCAGGGCTTAAAGATGCATACCAGAATCAGGGTCCCGAGCGCCAGACGCAAGGCGGTTACGCCGGGTGCGCCCACCAGAGGAAAAAGTGATTTCGCCAGCGCCGCGCCGCTCTGAATTGAACACATGGCAATCAGTATTACGAGTATTGGCAACCATACCGGGAGCTTACGCGATAAGCCTGGCATCCTTTCTCCTGTCAATTTTTGTCAAAGGAAGTAAAAGAGGCAGTGTAAATGAATTACCCCTTTCTGGTTTATGCATTGTTGAAAAAAAGCGAAGAAAACCTCCGTACAATAAAGTTCAGTCAAAGGATGAAAACTCCGCCAGTTTAGGATTAATCTGGATGAATGCGTCAGTTGATGCGCGTAATAATGGCAAAATCGGCGAGGAAGTTGATGATTTTCAATAGGGATTGTCAGTGGTGGAAACGTTTAGTTACATGATTGAGACCCTTAGACAACGACAATCGCAAAGAGTTTTTAATTAAATTTTGATATATTTAAAACTTACGGACTTACTTGAAGCACATTTGAGGTGGTTATGAATAAAATTGCACGTCTTTCAGCAGTGGCCTTTGTACTGGCTGCAACCGCAGGTACCGCAGTAGCTGCAACTTCTACCGTTACTGGTGGCTACGCTCAGAGCGATATGCAGGGCGAAGCGAACAAAGCAGGTGGTTTCAACCTGAAATACCGTTACGAGCAGGACAATAACCCACTCGGCGTGATCGGTTCTTTCACCTACACCGAAAAAAATGGTAACGACAGCGGTACTTACAACAAATCACAGTACTACGGCATCACTGCTGGTCCGGCTTACCGCATCAACGATTGGGCAAGCATCTACGGTGTAGTAGGTGTTGGCTACGGTAAATTCCAGGCTAACGACTTCCCGGCTAGCAAATCTGACATGAGCGACTACGGTTTCTCCTACGGCGCGGGCATGCAGTTTAACCCAATCGAAAACGTTGCACTGGACTTCTCCTATGAGCAGTCTCGTATCCGTAACGTGGACGTTGGCACCTGGATCGCAGGTGTTGGTTACCGCTTCTAATCACTTCGGTGATGATAAAAAATCCGCCCAAGGGCGGATTTTTTTTGTCTGTAATTCCGAGAAGAGGAATCAGTGGGCGGCGGTGTCGAAGACATCCGTGCCGAGGTGATTGTAATCCACTTTCTGCAACCGGAAGTTGGTGATGTAGACCGGGCCAGCCTTCTGGTTCGACACAAAGCGGTACGGCGTGGCAATTTCTTGCGCCTGAATACCGGTCCACTGCGAGAAGAAACTCAGGAAATCATTTGCTGAACGGCGCGCTTTAATCACGCGATGGGTTTTGTCATCACTCGACAGCACCAGGAACGGTACCTGGAAGTTCTGCTGGAACTTGTCATCATGTGCCAGATACTGCACCGATTTCCCACGCTCTTTTAAAGCTAAACCGTGGTCAGAGAAATACACCAGTGAGAAACTGTCGCCGGAATTGCGCAGCTGATCGTAGAGTTTGCTCAACAGCTGGTCGGTTTGCGTCATGCTGTAGAGATAGCATGAGGTTTCTTTCGACTTCACGAAATCAGAGTATTTACCCTGAGTACGATCGCAGGCCTGTGGGTGAGATCCCATCAGGTGCAGAACGATCAGCTGAGGTTGAGTGCGTTCAGTTGACAGCACCTGCGCCGTCATCTTCAGCAGGTCTTCATCTTTGGTATTTTTATCCGCTTCAAAATCACCGTTCTTCAAGAAATGCGCTTCATCCGCGCGTTTCGCGATACTGGCAATGGCGGTGTCGTACTCACCAATCTGGCCCTGATTCGAGAACCACCACGTCTGGAAACCCGCGCGGTTCGCCAGGGTCACGAAGTTATCCTGATACAGCGGTTTGCCGTCAACTACGCGGTTGAGCGTCAGGCCGAGTGATTTCTGCGTTGAGCCGCTCGCGGAAATATAATCGGTAAACAGCGTGCCGTTCACGTCGCGTTCAAACGGGGTGTTATCCCAGTGACCGCCAAATGCGCCCATTGCATCACGACGCGCGCTCTCGCCAATCACCACCACGTAGGTGTGATATTTAGGCTTCACCGCCACCACATTCCAGGTATCTTTCAGGTGGAAAAACTGCGCTAGACGCGCCTGTTCATCCAGCACTTGTTGGTTGCTGATAGCCACGTCGTGGACAAAGCGCACCGCCGGGTAACCGATTTTGCTGATACGGAACACGCCATCCCACGCAATTTCCTGAACCGGACGCACAAACGCCACGCCGACGCAAAACAGCAGGCACAGGATGTCGATTTTGCTCCACCCGCGTTTGGCTTCCTGCTTACGGCGTACCGCAATCACGCCCAGTGCAAAGATAAAGACAGAAATGAAATAGCTGTACCACGGGAAGATCGTCAGGATTTCCGTGGATTCTTCGGCATTGGTCGAATGCAGCGCCAGCAGGGTATTAAAGTTTGGCGCGCCGTAAGCCTGACCAAACGGATAATAAAAAGCCGCTACCAGGGAATAAATGCCGAGCAGGACTTTCTGGGTGCGCGGCGCCGCACGCCACAGCACATGCAGGACGCAGGTAAATCCGACGGTATACAGGAGGCTGAAAGAGTATCCCAGCGCCAGATTCATCAGCAGCGATTGTAAAAAGTAAAATCCGGTCCATGGGTTAAGCGCCATACCACGCGCGGCAAGCGTTTCTTTCAGCGTTACATTCATAGGTCACAATCAAAAAGCCGCCATGTGCGTCCCCTGGCGTCGAAGGGTAAAGCCTGCCTGGCAGTGCGTGTAGAAAGGAGTTCAACGAAGCGCAAAAGCTGCAGGGATGCGAGAAGATAAAGTTGATGAATAGTTACGTCAACTACTCATAACGAATTGTTTTGCGAAGGTGATAACAAATCCGGAAAAAAGAAGGGGTTTTTGCTGTCAGCGGGGCAGTATGACTGGCTTTAATGACAAAAAATGAAGCGGCGTACCGCGACGCCGCATTAGTGGGAAGACTTGTCCTGCTGCGGTTTATTGTTGAAAAGGTCACACAACATGTTGATCAGCATCAGGCGTACTTTAAAGGGAGAATGGGTAAACACGTTTAAGCACCTCTTGAGTTCGTTCATAACAACCTCCTGAACGTTTCAGACCCTCACTCCATGAAGGATGTTCGTATTACATACAGATATAGCACAGGCTATATTACTTAGCTATGGCTAAAACGTTAAATTTTTGTGCTCTGGTCACGATCCTATACAATGGTGCTCCTTTGTCTGATGCACTGACGCGTCACAGCGAGAAGAGGAAGCATAATGAGCCGTCGCCCGGACACGCCAGGAATAAAAAAAGTGACGCAATTGGTAAATGTCGAAGAACATGTTGAAGGCTTTCGTCAGGTGCGAGAAGCGCATCGCCGTGAGCTGATTGATGATTACGTTGAGCTCATTTCCGACCTCATCCGTGAAGTGGGCGAAGCGCGGCAGGTGGATATGGCGGCACGTTTAGGCGTGTCCCAGCCGACGGTCGCGAAAATGCTGAAACGTCTGGCAGGCGTTGGGCTTATCCAGCAGATCCCGTGGCGCGGCGTGTTTCTGACGCCGGAAGGCGAGAAACTGGCGCAGGAAACCCGCGAACGTCATCAAATCGTGGAAACCTTTTTACTGGCGATTGGCGTAAGCCAGGACACCGCCCGCCGAGATGCTGAGGGAATGGAACATCACGTCAGCGAAGAGACGCTGGAACGCTTCCGCCAGTTTACCCTTCAGGCAGGACTGCACGCTGAATGAACCTCCCTTTACTGCGGTCGCTAATGCGTGACCGCTTTTTACATCTGTTGATCATTACCGGTTTTATCCTCTCTTTATTTGTCCCGTTTCATCCTTCTTCCTGGCCCGCCGCCATTGACTGGCACACTATCGTCACCCTGAGTGGCCTGATGCTGCTGACCAAAGGCGTCGAGCAGAGCGGCTATTTCGACGTGCTGGGCCGTAAAATGGCGCGACGTTTCGTGACCGAACGCCAGCTGGCGATGTTTATGGTGCTGGCTGCGGCGGTTCTCTCGACGTTTCTCACCAACGATGTGGCGCTGTTTATCGTCGTGCCGCTGACCCTGACGCTGAAAAAGTGGAGCGCCATTCCGGTCAATCGACTGATTATCTTTGAGGCACTGGCGGTAAACGCGGGCTCGTTGCTCATGCCGATTGGCAATCCGCAAAATATCCTGCTGTGGGGCCGTTCCGGAATGTCGTTCCTGTCATTCAGCTGGCAAATGGCTCCGCTGGCGCTGGCGATGATGCTCACGCTGCTGGTGCTGTGCTGGTTTTGCTTTCCCGCCAAAGTGCTGCATTTTCAGAGCGGGGAACGCACGCCAAACTGGAAGCCAAAGCTGGTCTGGTGCTGTCTCGCGTTTTACCTGATTTTTTTGCTGAGTCTTGAGATGAGTCAGGAGCTCTGGGGTCTGGCGGTTCTTGCCGTCGGTTTCTTGATCCTCGAGCGGCGCGTGGTGCTCAGCGTCGACTGGACGCTGCTGCTGGTGTTCATGGCGATGTTTGTTGATGTGCATTTGATGATCCAGCTTCCGGTGCTGCATCATGCGCTGTCCGGCATCGGCGGTTTATCTGACGTGGGGCTCTGGCTGACGGCCATCGGTCTGTCACAGGTGATAAGTAACGTGCCGTCGACGATTTTGCTGATTAACTATGTTCCACCTTCCATGCTGCTGGCCTGGGCGGTAAACGTGGGCGGATTTGGCCTGTTACCCGGTTCTCTCGCCAACCTGATTGCGCTGCGTATGGCCAATAGCCGCCGTATCTGGTGGCGTTTTCACCTCTATTCTATCCCGATGCTGCTGTGGGCCGCCCTGGTCGGTTTTGTTTTGTTGAGCCTTGTCAGATAGTGCGGATTTGTCAGGATTTCCTGGCTAATTCCTGGCAAATGTAGAGCAACCTCCTAAGTTTAGTGAACGGCGAATGTGTTAGGCCGTTAACCCACAGGACCGTTGTGACGCTATGGCAGAGACGAACCCCCCTTCTGAAAAAGAACAAAATAACGAGACACCCACTAACAAGAAGCCCGGAAAGAAGCCGTTAATCATTCTGGGGATTGTGGTCGTGGTGATGCTGATCATTGCGCTGGTGTGGTGGTTTTTGACCCGTAATGAGGAAACCACTGACGATGCGTTCACCGACGGCAACGCGGTGACTATCGCTCCAAAAACTGCAGGTTACGTGACCGAGCTGAAAGTATCCGATAACCAGCGGGTGAAGAAAGGTGACCTGCTGGTGGTTATTGATCCTCGGGATAACACCGCCCAGCGAGATCAGGCGAAAGCCCAGTTGGGGCTGACGGTGGCGCAACTCCATCAGGCGCAAGCCCAGCTGGCGCTGTCAAAAGTGCAATATCCTGCTCAACGCGACGAAGCGCGGGCGCAGGTGCTGAAAGCGCAGGCCGATTTGGCCAATGCCGAAGCGTCCTATCGTCGTCAGCGCGGTGTCGATCCGCGGGCGACCACTCAACAGAATATCGATTCGGCGAATGCACAACTGCGCAGCGCTCAGGCAGGATTAGCCAGCGCCAAGGCGCAACTCGAAGTGGCGGATCAGGTGCAGCTGCAAATCCGTCAGCAGGAAACTAACGTTGAGGCGCGTGAGCGTCAGGTCGATCAGGCCAAAGCCCAGCTGGAAACGGCGGATCTGAACCTTTCGTATACCGAAGTGCGCGCCCCGTTTGACGGCTTCGTCACCAAGCGTAATGTGCAAAACGGCACTCTGGTGCAGGCGGGTACGGCGCTGTTTTCTCTGGTTTCAACGGACGTATGGATAACCGCCAACTTTAAAGAGTCTCAGCTCGAAAGAATGACGCCGGGGAATAAAGTCAGCGTGTCGGTCGATGCGTGGCCGGACATCGAACTGGAAGGGCACGTGGACAGTATTCAGCAGGGCAGTGGGGCTAAGTTCTCCGCCTTCCCGGCAGAAAATGCCACCGGTAACTACGTAAAAATCGTCCAGCGCGTGCCGGTGAAAATCGTGATTGATAAAGGCCTGGATGCGAATCATCCGCTGCCACTGGGTCTGTCCGTCGAACCGAAGGTAACGGTGGAATGACCGACAGCAGCCATGAAAACTGGCGGCCCGCCAGCAATCCGTGGGCGGTGGCGATCGTTGTCACCCTTGCGGTATTTATGGAAATTCTCGACACCACTATCGTCAATGTGGCGCTGCCCCACGTCGCCGGGTCACTTTCGGCCAGCTACGACGAATCCACGTGGGTGTTAACCAGCTATCTGGTGGCGAACGGTATCGTGCTGCCGATTTCGGCCTTTTTAAGTCGCCTGCTCGGACGCAAGCAATTCTTCATCATCTGCATCGTGATGTTCACCATCTGTTCGTTTCTGTGTGGCATCGCCACCGAGCTGTGGCAAATCATTCTCTTTCGCGTGATGCAGGGGTTCTTCGGCGGTGGCTTGCAGCCCACGCAGCAGTCGGTGCTGCTCGATTACTTCAAACCGGAAGACCGGGGCAAGGCGTTTGGCCTGTCGTCGATAGCGATTATCGTTGCGCCGGTGATGGGGCCAACCCTCGGCGGCTGGATAACCGACAGCTACTCCTGGCGCTGGGTATTTTTCATCAATATTCCGGTCGGCATTCTGACGGTGCTGGCGGTGTATCAACTGCTTGAAGACCCGCCGTGGGAGAAAAAAGCCGAAGGTAAAGCCAGCATCGACTGGACCGGAATCGGACTTATTGCTCTGGGACTGGGCTGTTTGCAGGTGATGCTCGATCGCGGTGAGGACGACGACTGGTTCCACTCGAACTTTATTATCACCTTCGCGGTGCTGACGTTGATTGGCATCGTCGGGGCGATTTACTGGCTGCTTTATGCTCGTAAACCGGTGGTGAATTTACGCTGTATGGCGGACCGTAACTTTGCGATTTCTTGCCTGCTGATGGCGGGTATGGCGATGATTCTGTACGGCAGTTCGGTGGTGATACCTCAGCTCGCTCAGCAGGATTTGGGCTACACCGCGACCTGGTCAGGGCTGGTGATGTCGCCGGGCGCGGTGCTAATCGTGCTTACCATTCCGCTGGTGCTCAAGCTGATGCCGATCGTGCAGACCCGTTGGATAATCGCTTTTGGTTTTTGTGCGCTCGCAGCCTCGTTTTTTTGGTCAAGAAATCTGACGCCTGACATCGATTTTGAGACGCTGATGATGTTCCGTTGCGCGCAATCTATCGGACTGGGATTCCTGTTCGTGCCGCTGACGACGATTGCGTTTATCTCCATTCCGCGCCGGCTCAATGCCGATGCGTCCGCATTGTTCACTATGTTTCGCAACGTAGCGGGATCGGTGGGGATTTCACTTTCCACTGCGGCTATAACCGAACGCGCGCAAACGCACAGCGCATATCTGGCCTATAACGCCACGCCGTTTAACGAATCTTTCCAGTTGACGCTAAAAGAGGTGGCGGAGGGAATCCGCAACTTCACCACTCAGGTGGGTGACCCACTGAGTCTGGCCGGGGGACAAATGTATAAGCAGCTCATCGCTCAGTCCCGATTCCTGGCTTATGTCGATGTCTTTACTATTTTGAGCGTGGTGGCGCTATGCCTGATCCCGTTCTGTTTACTGCTTTCGCCTATCAAAAGCGAAGGCAGCGCAGGAGCACACTGACGATGTACAGAAGCCTACCTTTTGCCCTGTCCGGAATAGCACTACTGCTGGCGGGCTGCTCCGTCGGGCCGGATTTCCCGTCACCGCAGCCGAAAACGCCGTCGCACTGGAATGACCCCGGAGACAACGCGGCGGCCTCGAAAACCGCCACCCAGGCGGTAAATACCCGCTGGTGGACGACGTTCAATTCAGCCGAACTCAACAGTCTGATTGAGCGGGCGATCATCGGCAATCTCTCGCTACAACAAACCGCGCTGCGTATCGCCGGCGCGCGCGAACAGCTCAACCAGGCTAACGGCGCGTTCTTCCCGTCGGTAAACGGGAATTTGCAGGCCACGCGCCAGCAGCTGGGTGTTGAAGGCGAGCTAAACTCTCAGGGCGTCTATAGCCAGATAGATAACGTTGACCCGGATTTGAAAGGCGCGCTGCAGCCGCTGACCGAGCCGATTCACCTGTATCAGGGCAGCTTTGACGCGCAGTGGGAACTCGATTTGTGGGGCAAAGTGCGGCGTCAGGTCGAAGCGGCGAAAGCGCAACAGCAGGCGGCAATTGAACAGCGCAACGATGCGCTGGTGTCGCTGGAGGCGGAAGTCGCCCGCGCCTGGCTCCAGTTGCGTGGCACGCAGAGCATTATGGCAACCATGAATACGCAGATAGCCAGCGCCCAGGAAACGCTGGAACTGACGCAAAGTCGGCAGAAGGGGGGGCTGTCGCCGCAGATGGACGTCGAAAACGCCCGTGCACAGCTGGGCAATCTCGAAGCGCAGCTCCCGAGGTATGAGGCGCAGGAACGACAGGCGATGAATGCGCTGGCCATTCTGCTCGGCAAACTGCCGGGCGCGCTGGATGGCGAACTGCGCACCCCACAGCCGCTGCCGAATTTACCGGACGTGGTGCAAACCGGTATCCCGTCGACCCTGGCGCGCCGCCGTCCGGACGTGCGCGAAGCCGAGGCTAATCTGCATGCGGCCACGGCACAAATTGGTGTCTCTGTGGCAGAACTGTTCCCCAGCCTGACGCTGAACGGCCAGTTTGGTTTGCGTAATACCGAAACCAACTGGCTCACCGACTGGAGCAGCCATTTCTACAGTGTCGGCCCGCAGATTTCGATTCCCATTTTCCAGGGCGGACGGCTTGTCTCCAGCGTCAAACTGGCGCGGGCCCAGCAGGGCGCGCAGGTGCTTCAGTATCGACAAACCGTGCTGACGGCGCTCGGCGACGTGGAAAATTCGCTGGTGAGCTATCGCAGCGACCAGAAACAAGAACAGGCATTGCAGCGCACGATTGACGCGTTGCAAAGCGCCTTTAACCTCGCCAGTGACAGCTACAAACAGGGGCTCGCGACGTTCATTGACGTGCTGGATGCGCAGCGGCAACTGGCTCAGGCGGAGCAGCAGCACGCTCAGGCACAGGTACAAAGTCGCATCGATTTAGTCGCGCTGTATAAAGCCCTGGGCGGCGGCTGGGAAACTTATCAGGACGTGCATCTGCCGGATTATTCGGTATTCGGCGATGCGCCTCACGGTTGAGGTTCAGAGAATTGGGCAAGAAACGGGCAGGATCGCCCCATTCGCAAACGCAGGAGTGTGGTTATAACTATACGACACACACCAACGACATCCCCTGAGGAGACAGTTATGCGTTACCAGAAATTAGGCAATACCGGTCTGTTTGTGTCCGAGCTGTGCCTTGGCACCATGACGTTCGGCGGCGAAGGCGGAATGTGGGGCAAAATCGGGCAACTGCAGCAGGCGGACGCTGAGCGGTTGGTCGGCAGCGCGCTGGATGCGGGCATCAACTTTATCGATACCGCCAACGTTTATTCGGAAGGACGCTCGGAAGAAATCACCGGCCAGGCACTGAAAAACCTCAAGGTGCCGCGCGAAAACGTGGTGGTGGCGACTAAAGCGTTTGGCGAAACCGGCACCGCGGGCGTGAACTCCCGCGGCAGTTCGCGCTATCACATCATCAACAGCGTCAAAGAGAGCCTGCGCCGGATGCAGCTCGATCATATCGACCTGTTTCAGCTGCACGGCTTCGACCCGGCCACGCCGATAGAAGAGACGCTTTATGCGCTGGACAATCTCGTGCAGCACGGCCATGTGCGCTACATCGGGGTGTCTAACTGGTCGGCGTGGCAAATCATGAAGGCGCTGGGCATTTCCGAACGTCTTGGCCTGTCGCGTTTTGCCTCACTACAGGCGTATTACACCATTGCCGGGCGTGACCTCGAACGCGAATTGGTACCGATGATGCAAAGCGAAGGCGTCGGGTTGATGGTCTGGAGTCCGTTGGCAGGCGGTTTCCTCAGCGGTAAATACGGACGCGACGGGCAAAACGAAGCGGGCGGACGCCGTCTGGAGTTCGACTTCCCGCCGGTAGACAAAGAGCGTGGTTTCGATTGCATCGACGTAATGCGCGATATCGCTGAAAGCAAAGGCGTGTCGGTGGCGCAAATTGCACTGGCCTGGCTGCTGCATCAGTCGGTGGTCAGCAGTGTGATCATCGGGGCCAAACGTCCGGATCAGTTGGCGGATAACATCGCGGCTACCGAGATCCGTCTGACGGACGACGAGCTGAAACAGCTGGATGCGGTCAGCGCACTGCCGCGTGAATATCCGGGCTGGATGCTCGAACGTCAGGGCGAATACCGCCGTAATCAGCTGGCGCAGCAATAAAATGTCCCCCGGCGGTGTGCCGGGGCGTGGATAAAAACCGGGTAGGCCAGGGGGCCACCCGGTTTTTTTATAGCGGGGGAGAGGCCTGAATCATGGCCGCAATTTTTTCCAGCGTTGGTTTCGCGGTGCTGAAAAATGCCTTCAGCCCAGGGCAGAGATAGTTGAGTCCGGTTTCTCCATCGGGAGCGCGGACGATGCGATTTTTTGGGCATTCACCCCAGCAAAGTTTGAGATGTGGGCAGGTTTTACAATATTCAGGCAGGGTATTTTTCTTGCCCATGCCAAACGCCTGCTGGCGTTCAGAAAATACCATTTGTGCCAGCGACTGCCGGTGGATGTTGCCGAGCTTATACTCCGGATAGACATAGTGATCGCAAGAGAAAACGTCGCCATTTTTCTCCATCGCCAGTGCTTTCCCGCAAAATTCGGCGGTGACGCACAGCTGTGCTGGCAGTCCCATGGTCTGCACCACAGCCGTTTCAAATACGTTGACCTGTACCCGGCCAAGATCGTGATTCACCCACTCCTCAAAAGCGCCAATCAGGAAGCTACCCCAGTCGTCCGGATCGACTGACCAGTCGGTGACAATCGAGTCCAGATCGCCAGGGTGCGCCCGGCGCGTGCCGGTGATCGGAATAGTGTCATCGCGCCAGAACTGTGGTGCGGTATGCTTAAATTCCACGGGTTCCACGCAGGGAATAAACTGGATATAGGTCGAACCCACGGTCTCGGTCAGAAAGTGATACACCTCCTTCGGGAAGCGGGCATTGACGCGGTTGATGACCACCAGAGTATTGAACGACACCCCGTGGCGTTTCAGCGTTTCGATACCACGCATCACGCGGTCGAAAGTGGGTTTCCCGCTGCGGGTGACACGATAACGGTCGTGCAGTTCCCGCGGACCATCAATCGAAACGCCCACCAGAAAGCGATGCTCTTTGAGAAATTGCGCCCACTCATCGTTAATCAGAAAGCCATTCGTCTGTAGATCGTTTTCAATGCGTTGATGTTTTGGCTGGTATTTCTTTTGTAACTCCACCACTTTGCGAAAGAAATCGAGCCCCATCAATGTCGGTTCGCCGCCTTGCCAGGAGAAAACAATCTCTTCGCCGTCCTGGGTGGCGATGTACTGTCGAATAAAGTTTTCCAGCACCTCATCGCTCATCCCTTTGTCGCGATCCTGGTGCAGGAGCTGCTCTTTGTGCAGATAAAAACAGTAGCTACAGTCGAGGTTACAGGTGGAACCAGACGGTTTGGCCATCACATGGTAACGGCGTTTTAATGGCGGCAAATAGCGTCCGGCATTTACCAGCGGAGTCAGCGGCAGGGAGGTGCTCTCTTTCATAGTCTGGCCTTAAAAATGAGAAGTCCGGCCCCGAAACGAGGCCGGTGATGCCGTTAGTTACCGGTCGGCAGGGCTATCTGGAAGCCCTGTTTTTCCAGTTGCTCGCGAACGCCCTGCACGCGTTCATATTGGCTCAAGGTGATCGGGCCGCTGTATCCCTCACTCTGGTTTTTACGCGGTGGATATTTAATGTAGGTCTGCATCAGGTTCTTGATTGCCTCATTAAAGGTCACCAGCGTCCAGGTATGCTCGGTGTAGTTGTTCATAAAGATATCGTAGCGCTCTTGCGGATCCTGCCAGAGGTCGAAGATCTGTGGCACGGTGGCAACATAGGACGATGGCCCTTTCCAGCCGAGGTTAGAATCAACCGCCAGCCCGCCTGTTTTGACGCCATCGTCTCCACGGAGGTTGAACTGTGCCTTATAGTTGCCAACGCGAACGGCCCCAGGGGACAGCTCATCTTCGGTAAAGTAGAACCAGCTGTTGCGCGGATCTTTCCCGGTTCCGAGTAGCACTGGTGAGATGTCATAGCTGTCGAAAATCATCGGTTTGCCAGCGCGATCCTCCGTTGGCAATTTGATGTCTGCCACAGAGGCGAACGTTGCCATCAAATCGAGGCCGCCGACGATGTCGTAGTTGCGGCTGTGATCTTTGATTTTACCCGGCCACCAGGCGATGGCGGGCACGCGACTGCCGCCCTCCCGATCGGTTCCTTTGGTGCCACGGAACGGCGTATACCCGGCATCAGGATAAACATCCTGCCAGGCGCCGTTATCGGTGGTCCAGACCACGAGGGTGTTTTTGTCGAGACCCAGTTCGCGAATCTTATCCATGATATGTCCGACGCGGGCGTCCATTTCCACCATCGAATCGGCGTACTTACTTTTAGACAACGATTTGCCGATGTAGTCAGGATCCGGCATGTTCGGTTGGTGGTTCTTCATGAAGTTAATGCTCATGAAGAACGGCTCACTGGATTTGCTGTTGGCATCGAGATAGTCGATCGCGGCTTTTTCCACATAGCGATCGTAGAACGGTATACCCACCACACCTTCTTTACCGTCGATAACCGGAGTGTTGACATACTGACCGTTGATTTTGAAATCTTCATGTGGCGCTTCACCGGCTTTACCCGACAGGGCACCACGGGTGACACGCGCGAACATCTCACGTAGTTTCGGGTCCATATCCGGGAACCACTTCGGATCGGCATAGGTATAGGCGTTCAGGTGATAGAGACCGACGTAACGCATTTCGTCATAGCCCTGGGCGTTAGGCAGCGCATAATCCGCTTCACCCAAATGCCATTTACCGGTGAAGAAGGTTTTATAGCCTCCGGTTTTCAGCACCGAGGCCAGCGTCCACTCCTCTTTCGGCAGGCCGCCGCCCTGACCCTGGAAGGCCACGGTCGTCATCCCGCTGCGGTTCGGGATACGACCTGTCTGCATGGCGGCCCTGCCTGGAGTACAACTGGGCTGACCGTAAAAATCGAAGAAGGTCATTCCTTCATCCGCCAGGCGATCGAGATTCGGAGTCGGCATGCCGCGGCCTGGGCCACCGCCATAAACCCCCAAATCGCCGTAGCCCGTATCATCCGAAACAATCAGGATGATATTGGGTTTCTTATTGTCGGGGGGCGGAGCAGCCGTATTCGTTGGGTCTTCCGCCACTGCACCTCCGGTGCGGATTAGCGAACCGGCGGCAAACGCCAGGACGCCAACACCTTTCCAGCTTTTTCTCATCAGATAGTTCCTCTGCTAATTGTTGAACAGCGTTGGTGGTCGTAGTGCGGTGGTTGTCGAGACCCAAGGCGCTCGAGCGAGCCATGAGGCCAGTGCCCCCATTGAAGTGAAGTACAGTTGTGTAAAATTACTGTGAGTTATTTGTAATTTTTTGTTTTCTTCGCCATGAAGCAAGCGTAGAGCCTGAAGTCGATTTACGCCGTGGACAAATATCAGTTCATTGAGGAAGTGTTGATAAACAGGCAATAACGCCAGCGTGACAATACTATCTTTTCGAATCTGCTCACAAAAACAACACAAGCCTTTTGCCTGATTTGTCATTTAGTTCTATATGACTAGTCATGAAATTTAAATGACTAGTCATATAAGCGGAGAGCGACAATGAACAAACTGCCGAAAGATTTTTTGTGGGGTAACTCGGTTTCCAGCATGCAGACCGAAGGGGCATGGAACGAGGGCGGTAAAGGCAAATCGGTGTATGACATTCGTGAGCCGAGTGAGTTTGCGTCCGACTGGAAAGTGGCCACCGACTCGTATCATCGCTTTGAGGAAGATTTTGATTTAATGCAGGATTTGGGCATGAACTGCTACCGTTTCCAGATTGCCTGGAGCCGCGTATGCCCAACCGGTGACGGCGCGTTTAACGAAGAAGGGATCGCGTTTTATCACCGTTTCATCGACGGTCTGATTGCTCGCGGCATCGAGCCAATGATTTGCCTCTATCACTTCGACATGCCGTTGGCCCTGGCCGAAGAGTACAACGGCTTTAACGACCGCCGCGTGATGGATGCGTTCGTGCGCTACGGGCAAAAGATGATCGACTGTTACGGTGACAAGGTGAAGTACTGGCTGACCTTCAACGAGCAGAACATTTTCCACATGCCGATCGCGTTCCGTATTTCGGGCTATCTGCGCGGAGAAGAAACCCTGCGTGAGCTGTACGAAATTCAGCATCACACGATGGTGGCACATGTGCAGCTGACGCAGTATCTGCACGAAACCAAGCCCGGTAAACTGATGGGCGGCATGCTGGCGCACCAGCTTATCTACCCGGCGACCTGCAAACCGCGCGATATTTTCTGTGCGCAGCAGTATGACGAATTCCTGAACCAGAACCTGCTGCGCGTGTACGCAGGTGAAGGTTACAGTCCGGAAGTGATGGCGGTAGTGAAGCGCGAAGGCTTTGACGATATCTATCGCGAAGAGGATTTAGCGCTGATTGCCCGCAACAAAAACGACTACATGGCGTTCAGCTATTACGCCAGCCGCACGCTGGATACCGATCTGATCCCGGAAGGCACCGACGTTAACTATTACCTGAAGTACGGCGATAAAAATAACCCGTATCTGAAAGCCACCGAATGGAACTGGCAAATCGACCCGCTCGGCTTCCGCAGCATCATCACCCGTTATTACAACGACTGGCGGATGCCGGTGTTCCCGATTGAAAACGGTATTGGCGTCATCGAATCCTGGGATGGCGAGAATCTTATCGCCGATGACTACCGCATCGCCTATCACCGCGACCACATCAACGCCATGAAAGAGGCGATTTTTGAGGATGGAGCAGAGGTGATTGGCTATCTCGGCTGGGGGCTTATTGACATTCTGAGCTCGCAGGGCGACATGCGTAAGCGCTACGGCGTGGTGTACGTCAACCGCGATAACCACGATCTGAAAGACTTGAAACGCGTGCCGAAGAAAAGCTACGCATGGTTGAAACAGGCGATCCGCAGCAACGGCGAAGAGATGTAATCTCAGGGCCAGCCGGGTTTCTCCCCGTCAGCGTGATCGTTGGCGGGGATACGAGTGAGTGAAGAAAAGGTCTCTGCAAATGTCTGATAACGTTACATCCAATATGCAGTCTTTTACCGATCGCTTCGTGGAGTTTTCGGCGCGCATCGCGAACCAGGTTCACCTGCGCTCGTTGCGCGACGCATTTGCCGGTGTCATGCCAATATTTATTCTGGCAGGGCTTGCTGTGCTGGTGAACAACGTGGTGTTCCCGTGGATTTTTGAAGGCGAAACGTTAGTACGCTTCAAGGTCTGGGGGGAGGCGATTATCAACGGCACGCTAAACATTGCCGCGCTGCTCATCGCGCCAATGATTGCGTGGTCGCTGGCGCGTAACAAAAACTTTGGTAACCCGGTTTCGGCCGTCGTCATTGCGCTGTGCAGTTTCATTATTATGATGCCGATGCAGGTCGATATGGTGCCGGTTGGTGGCAAAGTGGCGGTGAGCCTGACGTCGATTTTGACCTTCGCCAACATCGGTTCCACCGGGATTTTCGCCGGGGTCATTATCGGCCTGCTGTCGACGGAGATTTTTATCCGCATTGCGCAGTTTAAGCGGCTGGAAATCAATCTCGGTGATAACGTGCCGCCTGCGGTAAGCCAGTCTTTTTCATCCCTGCTGCCGACGATTATCACGCTTTCGCTATTTGCGGTATTCGCAGCACTACTGAGCAATCTGCTACACACTGACCTGATACATCTGATAACGACGCTGATCCAGCAGCCGCTGCGGTTGATCAACACCAGCCTGCCGGGTACTCTTTTTATCTACAGTTTCGGTAACTTCCTGTTCACGCTAGGGATTCATCAGTCGGTGGTGAACAGCGTGGTGCTGGAGCCGTTCCTGCTGATTAACACCAACGAGAACATGCTGGCGTATGCCGCAGGGCAGCCTATACCGCACATCATTAACAACATTTTCGTGCCGACCTTCGGCATGGTGGGCGGAACCGGCAGCACCATTTCGCTGCTGATTGCCATCTTCCTGTTCTCGCGTCAGAAAGCGTCGAAGCAGGTGGCACGGCTGGCGATAACCCCGGGCCTGTTTAACATCAACGAGCCGGTGATTTTCGGTCTGCCGATTGTGTTCAATGTGCCGCTGATGATCCCGTTTGTTCTTCTGCCCGCCATCGGTATTTTCTTCGCCTGGGTCTGTACCACGCTCGGATTAATGTCTCGTTGTGTGGTGATGATCCCCTGGACAACACCGCCGGTACTCAGCGCCTGGCTGGCGACGGCAGGGGACTGGAGGGCGGTCGTGGTTCAGTTGATAATCATCGTCTTTGGTGTATTCTTCTACCTGCCTTTCCTCAAGATTTCAGAGCGAGTGGCCTTAAGAAACAATGGGATAAATGACCAGGATGCGTAACAATGGCGGCGAAATATCTTACTATCGCGCGGGAAATTAAGAAGCGGATTATCAGCCAGCGCTATCCCGCCAGCTCACCGTTGCCCGATCAATTTGCACTTGCGGCTGAGTTTCAAACCAGCCGCATGACTATCCAGCAGGCGATTCGCCAGCTGATCGTCGAAGGGCTGATTTACACGCGTCAGGGGCAGGGCACTTTTGTGCGCAAGAATTTCCTTCAGCTTTCACAGTGGGATTTGCCCGGTACCGACTATTTTGGTGCGACCAAAACCTGGGAGCATCTGGGCACGGTCAGCAGTCAGGTCGTGCGGTTCGACCTGCGTTTTCCTAACGAAAAAGAGCAGTCATCGCTGCTGATTAACGCCGATGCGCCAGTCTACGATTTTGTCCGTTTGCGTTTGCTGAATGGCGATCCGATGTCATTGGATGCGACAGTCATGCCGGTGAATCTGGTACCCGGGCTGAATAAAGGCCATCTGGAAAGCTCAGTGTTTCAGTATGTCGAAACGCTCGGGTTAAAGATTATGGGGTCGTATCGCGTGGTGCGCGCCATCAAACCGGGCGAACTGGAGCAGCAGCATCTAATCTGCGAAGCGGGTGACCCGGTGCTGGAAGTCGAGCAGGTCATTTATCTGGAAGACGGCACGCCGCTGGAGTATGCCCATTGCCATTACCGCTACGATCACGGTGGGATTGTGATTGTGAATAACGGTTAATCAAAACAGCCATCATAAAAAAAGGCGGATTTTTCAATCCGCCTTTTTTGTGTTCTTTATCAGGTTATCAGTTCAGACGAACTGGCATCCCGGAACGATCCTGTACGGCCTGGTCTGCCACGTTGGTATCCACATCCGCCTGACCCGTTACCGTTTGAACTGATTTGTTCAGCGTAATAGGTACGATTTCTCCGCCGTTAAACTGCGCATCGGTGGTTGAAAGCGGGTTGTGAACTTCAATGTAGCGGCTACCGTCTGGTTCAGTGGTCGCTTTAACGGGCTCATCAATAAACTGTACGCGCGTACCGACTGGCACGTTCTGGAACAGGAATTTGATGTCGTCGTTACGCAGGCGCACACAGCCGTGGCTCACGCGCAGACCGATACCGAAGTTGGCGTTAGTCCCGTGAATAGCGTACAGACGGCCGATATACAGCGCGTACAGACCCATAGGGTTGTCCGGACCAGCAGGCACAACGGCTGGCAGCGGGTTACCGGCTTCAGCGTATTCAGCATGCATTTTTGCAGTCGGCGTCCAGGTAGGACCCGCTTTCTTACGTTCAACTTTAGTGACCCAGTTGATCGGCGTATCTTTACCCAGCTGACCGATACCGATTGGCAGAACGATCACTGTATTTGTACCCGCCGGGTAGTAATACAGGCGCATTTCCGCACTGTTGATAACGATGCCTTCATGCGGGGTATCTGGCAGGATCAGCTGTTGCGGAATATTCAACACGCTACCGCCTTTCGGCAGATACACGTCAATACCCGGGTTGGCTTCGGTCATGTTGGACAGACCCATCTGATACTGCGCTGCGAAATACTCGAGCGGCTGTTTGTTCTCATCAGGGATTGTGATTACCTGGTTCTGACCAATCAGACGGCTACCGTCGGTTGGCAGAGGATAAGTCACAGCAGATGCAGTATTGCAAAAGCCCATAACGGCAAGAGCTGCCGCGAAAAGCGTAGATATTTTCATTTTCATTTTATACGAATTATCGGTGCCACGCAGGCTGTTGTTAGAGAAATGGAACCCTTAATGGGAGCGCATTATATGTGCATTCCACGCCGCAGGGAAATCAGATGTGGACGAAATCACATTTTTTTCACCATCTGGCTTAATGCTGCCAGTTTATAGCGCCTGCACGAGCAAGGCGATTTTTATTCCCAATTGTGGCAAAATAGGCCGTTAGTCACATCTTTTAGGATACGCCCGTGTTAGTTACCAGCAACGTCACCATGCAGTTCGGCAGTAAGCCGCTATTTGAAAACATCTCCGTCAAATTTGGCGGCGGCAACCGTTACGGCCTGATTGGCGCTAACGGAAGCGGTAAATCCACCTTCATGAAAATTTTGGGGGGCGACTTAGATCCGACCCTCGGCAACGTTTCTCTCGATCCAAACGAACGCATCGGTAAGCTGCGTCAGGATCAGTTCGCCTTCGAAGAGTTCACCGTGCTTGATACCGTTATTATGGGTCACGCCGAGCTGTGGGAAGTGAAGCAGGAACGCGATCGTATTTACGGTCTCGCTGAAATGACCGAAGAAGACGGTTATAAAGTGGCAGACCTCGAAGTCACCTACGGCGAAATGGACGGCTACACCGCAGAGTCCCGCGCCGGTGAACTGCTTCTCGGTGTGGGCATTCCACTGGAACAGCATTACGGCCCGATGAGCGAAGTCGCACCAGGCTGGAAGCTGCGTGTGTTACTGGCACAGGCGCTGTTCGCAAACCCAGACATTCTGCTGCTCGATGAACCGACGAACAACCTGGACATCGACACCATTCGCTGGCTGGAAAGCGTGCTCAACGAACGCAACAGCACCATGATCATTATCTCGCACGACCGTCACTTCCTGAACATGGTCTGTACGCACATGGCGGATCTGGACTACGGCGAGCTGCGCGTTTACTCGGGCAACTACGATGAGTACATGACTGCCGCTACCCAGGCGCGTGAGCGTTTGCTGTCTGACAACGCCAAGAAAAAGGCACAGATTGCTGACTTGCAATCTTTCGTAAGCCGCTTCAGTGCTAACGCCTCCAAATCTCGTCAGGCAACCTCTCGTGCCCGCCAGATTGATAAAATCAAGCTGGACGAAGTGAAAGCATCAAGCCGTCAGAACCCGTTCATGCGCTTCGAGCAGGACAAGAAACTGTTCCGTAACGCACTGGTAGTGGAAAACCTGACCAAAGGCTTCGATAGCGGCCCGCTGTTCAAAAACCTCAATCTGCTGATGGAAGTTGGCGAGAAGCTGGCTATCCTCGGGACCAACGGCGTGGGTAAATCTACCCTGCTGAAAACCCTGGTCGGTGATTTAACGCCGGAAAGCGGGACCGTGAAGTGGTCTGAAAACGCTAAAATTGGTTACTACGCCCAGGATCACGAATACGAGTTCGAAAACGATCTCAGCGTGTTCGACTGGATGAGCCAGTGGAAGCAAGAAGGCGACGACGAGCAGGTTGTACGCAGCTTCCTTGGCCGTTTGCTGTTCAGCCAGGACGACATCAAAAAACCGGCGAAAGTGCTCTCCGGTGGTGAGAAGGGTCGTATGCTGTTCGGTAAGCTGATGATGGAAAAACCTAACATTCTGGTGATGGATGAACCCACCAACCACCTGGATATGGAATCCATTGAATCACTGAACATGGCGCTGGAAATGTATCAGGGCACCCTGATTTTCGTTTCCCATGACCGTGAGTTCGTCTCTTCACTGGCAACCCGCGTTATCGAAATTACGCCAGAGCGCGTGATTGATTTCAGCGGCAACTACGAAGATTACCTGCGCAGCAAAGGTATCGACGACTAAGCATTAATCACCCCGGCGCGCCTGTCGCCGGGGTATTTTCCTCCCTTTTTCGACACTACGCACCGTTCACTTTTATCAACCTTTCGACAACAACTCTCCGAACCCACAATCTCGCCATCATTTCTGCACAATTATATGGAGAAATAGCGGCTGAATTTTCAGTTGCTGGAGGGGCTATGAGAGAGTTTTCGTTTTACACAAGCGGGGCCGAAACAACCCTCTATCGTTACCACGTGCGGGAAACTGCGCAGGTTTACTATGTGACGATAAGCGTGACCGACAAGGATGAACAGGAGCAGGTTATCGGCAACAAAGTGCTGCGCAATATCACCCGCAACGATGTCATCCAGGAATGTCTGTCGCACAGCCGTCGACGGAGTGCGCAGGCCAACTCTCAGCAGCGGGTAGTGCTCCTGACCGGCATTCGTGACTGGATTATCTGTTGCGTCGCCGTACTGGCTTTTATTCGCCTGATGATGGTTAACAATTAAAACCGGGCGACCTGACCGGAGAGGCACTGCGATGATTATCGTTCTGACCCTGCTGAATTTGACGCTGTACTGTGTGCTGATAGGTTTTCTGATTGCTGCGGTGTGAAAGTAAAATACCCTGCCTTGGCAGGGTATTGAGAACGAATTTAATGATGATGAGGTACAGGAACGGGATAACCGTTGCGGGTGGTCGGCGCGCTGGTGAAGGTTCCCGGGCCGTAAGCCTGGATAATCGTACCGTCGTTATCATCGCCAGAAAAACGGCTGATGGCCGTGGGTTTCGTCGTACCCGACGCCGCGGCGATTTCAGGCGAAGGTTTCTCCTGAAATGCCATCGCGCTGGTGGAACAGAGAGTCAATGCAACAACAACAGCAGCCAGTACTTTCATTGTGTGAATTCCGCTAGGGGAAGGGCACTCTTACGTTATAACCGGCGCATAAAAAACGCCACGAGCGATTACACCCGTGGCGTACTTTGTTACAGCTGGACATGCTTTACTCAGCCGCTCCCGGTTGAGAGCGCCTCGCAAAGATTACATCAGACACCACTCGCTGGCGGCTTCGCCGTTAATCAGTAGCTGACGTTTTTCGCCCGCAGGTAACGTCACCTGCAAGGCTTTCCATGCCGGGCGGAAATCCCCGCGTGGATTGAACGTCAAATTGATGGCGCTGGCGGAGCATGCCATTTCCCACTCCAGCCACAGCGCATTGCCCTCTTTATAACCCCAGGTTTCACCATCATCTTCAAACAACATACCGCGATCGCGACCCACACCTTTCAGTGGGAACAGTTTCAGCTCGCGACGGGTGTCGGTTTCTGGCTTAACGTGTTTAATGCGATCGCTCAGTGGTAAACCTGCACCCGCGCGCACCAGGAGCGGCAGTTTTTCCAGCGGCGCATCGACGGTAATCTGCTGACCGCCGGAGAACCACTCGCCGGTGTAGAAATCGTACCAACCGGTTTCGTTGTCAGGCAGCCAGAGTGCACGCTGACGCTGACCTTCTTCAACAACGCTGGCAACCAGCAGGTCGCGGCCCAGCATAAAGTCATCGCACTCTTCAAAGGTCTGCGCATCGTGTTCGTGATCGAGGAAGGTCGGGCGCAGCATTGGCTCGTCGTCGGCGTGTGCTTGCCACAGAAGGGTGTAGAGGTACGGCAGCAGAAGGTAACGCAGCTCAATCGCGCTGCGAATGGCCGGGGTGATGCCCGGATACATCCACGGTTCGTTTACGGTCTGGTCGTCATTCCACGAGTGAATGGTAAAGCGAGGATGCATCACGCCGTTTTGCACCCAGCGCACGAACAGCTCAGCGTCTGGCTTATCGCCCGAGAACCCACCAACATCGTGACCGACGTTATACAGGCCGGATAGGCTCATGCCCACGCCCATTCGGGTGTTGTAGCGCAGCGTCTGCCAGTTGGTGCGATTGTCGCCGCTCCAGGTTTGCACGTAGCGCTGCATCCCGGCGCAGCCGGAACGGGATATCAGGTACGGACGTTTTTCTGGCGCGAACCGCTGCTGCGCTTCCATTGAGGCACGCATCATCAGCAGCGGCATCACCGGACGCACGTGCTTGATAGCGATTTCCTTCCCGAAGCCGTGGCAGCGGGCTTCGCCATCCCACACTTCGTATTCGTTGTTATCATTCCAGGTCGAGTCGATGCCCATTTCCAACAATTGGCTGGTCACACCTGCCTGCCACCAGGCGACAGTCGCCGGGTTGGTGAAATCGAGATGCGAGCCTTCGTCGTCCCAGAACACCGAACGTTCTGGCGCATTCGCATCGGAATCACGCACGAACAACCCTTTCTCCGCCACTTCGTTATAGCGCGGATGATCCTGCAACAGGCACGGCTTAATGTTGGCCGCCAGCTTGAGGCCCGCGTCGTGGAACGCCTGGCTCATCACTTTCGGCTGTGGCACCTTGTCGTTGTTCCAGTTGAACACGTAGCGCTTGCCGTTAATTGAGGTGTAGCCGGACGACAGCTGGAAAGAATCGCACGGAATGGCGTGTTCGTCGCACAGGCGAATAAAGTTCATCAGCTGGTTTTGCGCGTCCGGCGCATCGGTGTAATGCATGGTTGAGCCGCTGTAGCCCAGGCTCCATTTCGGGCCAAACAGCGTTTTCCCGGTCAGGCGCACGAAGGCTTTGGTGATATCCAGCACGCGTTTGCCGGTGAACAGGTAATAGTCGATATCACCTGCTTCCGCCTGCCAGCGGCGGTAGGCGGTGTGATAGTTGTCGAGCTCGTTACCGAGGTCAAGCCAGCTGCTGCTCAGGTTGTCATAGAACAGGCCGACGCTCACATCATCACGGCGGGTGATGGTGAACGGGATGTGTTTGTACAGCGGGTCGGTGCTGGCAGCGTTATAGCCCATCGCATCGAGGTTACGCATTTCAAAACGTTTGCCGGTACGCTGTAAATCACCCGCTTTTTCGCCGAGGCCGTAGAAACGCTCGTCTTTCTGACGTTTCAGATAGTGGGCCACGCCGTCGCCATGGGCATTCACCAGATAGGCGCTGGTCGGGCGGTCGCCGGTCAGATACTGCCATTCGCCCGCGTCATTGCGGTAGTGCCACTCGAGCCACAGCGGCTGATGAACCGTAACACGCAGCTGTGAGGTGCTGATGGTCAGTTTGTCGGTCTGCTTATCGAGTGTCCACGATGGCAGGCTGAACCCGGAAATATCGTCACGGGAGCGGCCTTCCCACGGCACGTCCTGGTCAGGCGCAATGCTCCAGGTTTTATCGAGGGCCAGTTTACCCTGACGTTTGAGCAGCACGCGGAACAGATTTTCTTCCAGCATGTACAGGCACAGGGTGTGCTGACCATCAACGGTCAGTTCAACGTGATGGGCGGATTGTTTTTCAAATGTCCAGTGTTTAAGCGTTTTCATAATAATCAAACCTGTTATCAGGCGCGCTTGGCGCGACGTTCAGCAATAAATGCAACCAGGAATACAGCGCCAATCAGGTCGAAGAACCCCATGGCGATAAACAGCGGGTTAAAGCCGATTTTGTCGGCAGTGACCCCAATAATTAACGAGAAGGCAAAGCTGGCGATCCACGCGGCGGAGCCACGCATGCCGTTCACCGTTGCCATCTGGCCTTTGTCAAATGACTCAACCACCAGGGCGCTCAACATGCAGGAGATTATCTGGTGGCCGAAACCGCCGATGGAGATCAGGGCAATTGCCACGTAGGGATTAGTGGTAAATGCCATCATCGCCAGCGACAGCATCAGGAACGCGCCGGAAACGGAGGAGGCGACCACGGAGTTGACGCGAGTGCAGCCGAACACGCGGACATACAGTTTGGTCAGATAGCCGCTGGCGATGCTGCCGAGGTCGGCTGCAAGGAATGGCAGCCAGGCGAAGAGGGCAATTTGCTTGAGTTCCATGCCGTAGGTTTTTGCCAGATACAGCGGCACCCAGAAACTCATCACCGCCCAGGCCGGTTCTGCCATAAAGGCCGGGATCGCGATGCCGTAGAAGCGTTTGTTTTTACTAATGTTGCTCAGGGCTTTGAGGAATGGCAGCTTAACGGCCGGTGGCTCATTGTCCTGCTGAATGAATGCCAGCTCTTCTTTGCCCAGATTCGGGTGCTGTTCTGGATTGTGGTAGAACGCCCACCACAACACGACCCACACCAACGCGAGAAAACCGGTAAACATAAACGCACCCTGCCAGCCGAAAGAGGCGTGAGCAAAGTAGATGATAGGCGGGGCTAACATCGCGCCGATGGAGAAGCCGACCCCGGCCCAACCGGCGGCGACGGGGCGTTCAGATTTCGGGAACCACTCACCGATTGTTTTGGCGTTGGCAGGCGTGGCCGCCGCTTCTGACGCGCCCATCCCAAAGCGCAGCATCGCCATGTGCAGCCAGCTTCCGGCCCCGGCGTGCGCGATACAGGCGATAGCCCACAGCGTCGCACAAATCATAAAGCCGAGTTTGAGACCGATAACGTCAATCAGCCAGCCACACAGCGGCTGGAAAATGGTATAGGCGAGCTGGAACGCGCCGACAATATAAGAGTATTGCGCGCTATTGATCCCGAGTTCTTTTTCGAGCTCAGGCGCAAGGATGCCCAACGAGTTGCGTGTGATGTAGTTAACGGTGACGCCCAGAAGGAAAAGCACCAATACCCACCAGCGCAGATTTTTCACTACGCGGCGTGATTTGCTGGCCGTCATATTGTTATTAATACCTTGGCTCATAGAATTCTCCACAAGACGGTTTGTAGGGGGAAAGATGACCCATCTCAGCGTGAGAGTTGTCATACCGCTTTTATATTTTCTTGAAACCTAATGGTTTTCTTTTGGTAATCTTCCGGATAACTAGTATGGAAGTTGTCAGGCCAATTTAGGGTATGGCAGAAAAATGAGCGGCAATAGTGCAATTTATGCAAGTTTTTTCATGAGCCAGGGATATACTCCCTTTGAATGCATTTTATCCCCTTAAATCGCGGGATAAATGCTCGTGAAAATTCTTTCATTTGCAAAATGGAGGTAGATCACAGAATGGATAAAAAGCTCAAAATCGCTGAAATTGCCACGCGAACCGGGCTGTCTGCCAGTACGGTTTCCCGGGTGCTGGCGGGCAAAGCTAATACCAGCGAAAAGGCGCGAGACCGGGTGTTGAGCTGCGCCCGAGAGCTGGGCGTGATGGATGGCATGGCTGCCGGCAGAATGCTGCTCAACAGTCTGATTGTGTTTGCGCCACAGCGCGCCTTTGACGAACGTTCCGATATCTTTTATTACCGTGTTATTCAGAGCATCAATAAGGCGCTATCGCCTCATGAGGTGCGCCTGCGGTATTGCGCGCTGGAGGAGAACGACAGTGACGCCAACCTGTTTCTGGCGCGGATGAATGAAGGCGAAACGCAGGCGGCGATTCTGCTCGGCATCGACGATCCGCACATTCACGATTTGGCGGCGGATTTCGCCAAACCTTGCGTGCTGATCAACTGCCGCGATGAACGAATGCGTCTGCCATCGATTGCTCCCGATCACCGGCTGATCGGCCAGTTTGCTGCGAGCTACCTGTTTGACATGGGCCACCGCGCGGTAGTGAACGTCATGTGTCTGCGGCGCTACACCATGGAGCAGCGGCTGGTGGGCATTCGTGAAGCGTGGAAGAACGGTAATTTACGCTTTCAGGATGCGCGTGATTTGATTGCGGTGCCGAGCTTCAGTGCCAAAGAAACCGAGGAAAAAGTCAGTGCCTGGCTGGATGCGCAGGCAGGCAAATCGCTGCCGACGGCGTTTCTGGTGGGCGGCGATTTTATGGCGGCTGGCACGATAAGCGCGCTGCAAAAGCATGGCCTGCGGGTGCCGCAAGATGTATCAGTCATGAGCATCGACGGCTTTAATCTGGCTGCAATCCAGGACGTTCCGCTGACAGCGATTCATGTGCCGCGCGATGAACTGGGCACCGAAGCCGTGCAGATGCTGCAACAGCGTTTGATTCGCCCGGAAGCACCCTGTGGATCGCTGTTGCTGCATGGCACCCTGGCGGTGCGGGAATCGGTGCGGCGAATACGCCCGGGAACGCGACGTACCGCCGTGGAGCGGGAAGGGTTATACGACGATTAAGAGCCTGACCATCAATGACACCTGATGACAGGCCACTATACGGGCATTCCCAACGCGCGTTTCCCGTGAATGTTTAGATCACTGAGGGTAAAGCGGTCTTCCCACGTGGCTTCATAATCTTCCCGGGGGAAGTCGCCCGGCGACGCGCCATTTTCCAGCGCGACTTTCACCTTCTGCGCGTAGGCCCGGTTTTTATCGCACATCGGGGCCGCAGGGATGTACATCACGTTGCCCCAGCCCTGTTGCTCGGTCACAGGGGCTACAGAGTGAATAACGTCGCAGTGCCACCACACGGAATCCCCCGGTTCCAGCGCCGGAATGGAGGTCTGCGCTTTCATCAGCAACGGGTGCCACTGCTCGGAAATCGGCAGCACGCGGCCCGGTGCTACGCCACACAGTTCATCTTCTGGCACATCGTCCAGCAGCGGACGCAGCAGAACGTACGCCATCGCTTCCGGAATCGGCACCACGTGCAGCAGGCCTTGATCCGGGATCATCTCTGACAGCGCGGTCCAGCCCTGGAAGGTACGGAATACCGAACACTTGGTGGTGTTCTCCACGGTGTACTCTTCCACTTCCGTGCGGTGCGCGGCATCCCACGGATCGAAATTCGTGAAGTCGCCGTTAAACACGTTGGCGAACACCTGCTGATAGGCAGGAAGTAGCCAGCGTTCCAGCGCCCCGGAATCGGTATGCGCGCCGAGGCCTTTCGACGTGGTACCCGGTGGGCGACGGCGAATGCGGTCCGGATAAATGACGCTCACGTCCGGGTTGAACCACTGTTTGCCTTCACTCTCAAAACGCCAAAGACGATTCAGGAAAGACTGCACCGCGGCCATTTCATTGCTCTGGCGTGCCTGCATTTGCGCCTGTGACCAGTAGATCGGATAGATCTCCGGGCGCGAGGCGGTCAGGGTGCCGAAGAAGTTATCGCCAGGCCCTTTGTACTCCGTGTCAAAGTGATTGCGATCGAGATAGTCGAGCATCGAGCGATCCCAGTCCAGCGCCTGCTCGCGCGGGAATTGCCCTTTAATCACCGCGCAGCCACGACGTCTGATTTCCTCGCGCTGGGCCTCCGTCACCTTACCGTTGGCAAGGTCGCTATAGTCCACCACCGGCCAGACGGGATCCCCGTTGGTTTTCAGGGCATCGATCTCTGCCACGTGGGCTTCGATATGTGCTGTGAGCTGGTCGAATACGGCCTGCACATCGCCAATTTGCGCGCGCAGTGCTTTTTTCATTTCACGAATAGCCGCTTTGTGATCGGCAGGCAGAGTTGAACGGGTAAAGGTAAGCGCCATGATTAACCTCTCAATCTTTCATTCGAAAGTAATTTAACTTACAAGTGACACTTTAAGTTAAAGCAAAGTTAATGCAAGTTAAATAATTTGATGCATTTCACAGTTGCTGAATGTTGAGAAAAGTAGGGAACATCTGGGCAGGATAAACAAGATGTTGGCCGGAACAGGGCGCTCCGGCTTTTTGTCAGGCGTCGAACGGGGAAGCGTTATCCAGCACGGCCTGAATAACATTCAGCGCGCCGTCGTGATTGTTGTCGTCGGTCTGGTAGCGAGCGATGGCTTTGATGCTGTCGGCCGCATTGGCCATCGCAAACGAGTATTTCACCAGTTTCAGCATTTCGGCGTCGTTGCCGCTGTCGCCAATGCCGACGCAATCGCTCGGCGAAAGCTGCCAGTTTTTCAACAGACGGCTGATACCGTTGGCTTTATGCAGGCCAGGGATAATCAAATCGACAAAGCCGAAGCCGCTGGTAACGGGCTTCATGATTCCATCGAGCGAAACGTGCAGGGCATCAATCAGCTGTGGGATTTCGCTGTCCGGCAGGTTCAGAGAGAATTTGAAAATCTTGTCGTCAATGTGCTGATAGTCAGAAACCGGCTTCAGGCGATGGTAGTGTTTCGACATCAGCTTAACGAATTCTTCGGGGGCTTTATCGCTGACGTAGGCGCTTTCCAGGCCACAGGCCACGAAATTCAGCTGAGGATCTTTCAGCAGTTCGCCAATCACCACCTGGGATTCGTGGCGCGTCAGTTCACCGTGGAACAGTTCCTGACCATGCTGATAAACCAGCGCACCGTTTTCGGCGACGAAGGAAATCTGATCGCGGATTTCAGGGAAAAAGGAAATCAGCTGGTAGTACTGATTACCACTGGCAACAACGAACTCAATGCCGCGCTGCTTAAGCTGCTGGAACTGCGCCAAAAAGCGTTCGCGAGAGTACTGCTTGGCATCATTGAGAAAAGTTCCGTCCATATCGGTGACGATAACTTTAACGGTCATACGAGGGCTCCTGGCTGTGACTGCGACCAGCAACATTCTAATTACAATGTGACGAGGAGCACAAATTTATTTCATTCGAAAGAGGGGATGCGAGGAAATGCCCGGCGGCGCGTTGCTTGCCTGGCCTACAAAATCGGTCCTGTAGGCCGCTCAGCGAAGCGCAACCGGCATTAAATCCCTTACAACGTATGCTCTGTGCGGGCGATAATATCGTCCTGCGCGTCCGGTGAAAGAGCAGTGAAGAACGCCGAGTAGCCCGCCACACGCACCACCAGGTCACGATACTGGTCCGGGTGTTTCTTCGCTTCCAGCAATGTTTCACGCGACACGATGTTGTACTGAATGTGCCAGCCTTTATGCACTTCGAAGAAGGTACGCAGCAGCGCCATAAGCTTCTGACGGTCGCTGTCGTTATCGAGCGTGGCCGGGTTGAGCTTCTGATTTAACAATACGCCGCCGAGGATAGCCGTCGTCGGCAGTTTCCCGACCGATCCAATCACCGCTGTTGGGCCGAGATGGTCGGTGCCGGATGCCGGGCTTGCGCCTTCCGCCAGCGGGGTATGCGCCTTGCGCCCATCCGGGGTGGCCATGGTTGCCGCACCAAATGGTACGTTCGCGGAAATCGACGACGTTCCGGCGTAGTAATCCCCGCCGATCGGGCCGCGACCGTGACGTGGGTTGTGATACTGCTTCAGCTCATTAATGTATGTTTGATACGCGCGCACCAACAGCTCATCCACACTGTCGTCGTCATTGCCGTATTTCGGCGCACCGTTAATTAAACGCTGGCGTAGCTGTTCGTGGGTCAGACCGTCGAAATCATCCGCCAGCGCAGCGGCGAGCTGTTGTTGTCCGATAGTGCCCTGTTCGAACACCAGTTTTTTCACCGCAGCCAGGCTGTTGCCGAGATTGGCGATGCCTACCTGCAGGCCAGATACCCAGTCGTACTTCGCGCCGCCTTCTTTAATGCTTTTCGCGCGCTCAATGCAGTCCTCAACCAGCGCCGAGCACAGTATATCGGGTACGTTTTCTTCCAGCATGGTGTCGACCACGTATTCGATTTCTATCGATTTGCGGGTGTAATAGCGAATCTGTGTATCCCAGGCTGCCATTATCTGTTCGAAATCGTCGAAATTACCCTGCGACAGCGCTTCCCTCTGCGGCAGGAACACTTCGCCGCTGGTGGCGTCACGTCCGCCTTCCATCGCCGCCAGCATCACGCGGGCGAAGTTGATAAAACTCATGCCGGTGCAGCGATAGCCCCATTTGCCGCCGACCGCGGTTTCGATACAGCCAATGGCGGCGTAATCGTAGGCGTCCTGTTTTTCCACGCCGAGCTTGATGAATTCCGGAATAACAATTTCGTCGTTGTTGAAAGCGGGCATCCCGAACCCGCAGCGGATCACCTGCACGCAGGCGTCAAGGAAGTCGCTACTCATTCCCGCGTGATAGCGCACGCTGAGGTTTGGCTGCGTCGAGCGCAGACGACCGCAGGATTCCAGAATCGCATAGGAGAGCGGATTCACCGCGTCCATTGCGTCGCCGTTCACCAGTTTCTGGCCGCCGATGGTCACGTTCTGATACAGCGGGCTTCCGGCGGAGGCTTTAGAGTGCGAGCCAGAGCGGATCTTGTTCACTTCCAGCAGCTTAAGCCAGCAGCTATGCAGCAGCTCAATCGCCATTTCGCGCTCGAGTGAATGGTTCAGCTCCACGTCGCGACGGTAGAACGGGTACAGATACTGGTCCATGCGGCCAAACGAGACTGAATGACCGTTGGATTCAATTTGCAGAATCAACTGAATGAAATAGCACAACTGCAGCGCCTGCCAGAAGGTTTTCGGCGGCTGGTGGGCGATAACGTCGCAGTTTTCAGCCATGGCCAACAGCTCGTCCCGGCGGGTTTCGCGACGTTCTTCACTCGCCATTTTCCGCGCAAGGTCGGCAAAGCGGCTGATGTGCAGACTGACGGCTTCCAGCACGATATCAATGCCTTTCAGGAACTGCTCACCGTGCAGGTCTTCCAGCACCGTCAGGTTAATGCGCGAGCGGCGTTCGGCCACTTTATCGCGCAGGCCGTCGAGGCCTTTTTCCAGCAGCAGCGGGAAATTCACCGCCAGATGAGCATCGCCGGAGGTCATGTTGCCCTCGGCTTTGATAATCCCGGTCGCCAGCAGCGCTTTTTGTTCATCGGTGAACATGCCGTAGCAGCGGTCCTGCACCGTCTGGCCGTTCCACCACGGGCAAATTTCATGCAGAACGCGTTTGTTCTCTTCGCTCACCGCAAAGCCTGCACCCGGACGGTCCGCCAGATCGTCAATTTCTTTCTCAATCCAGCTGACGGTGTATTCCGGGAAAATCGGTGCGGCGCGCACAACGCTTGCCTGGTTACCGATAATCAGCTCGTCGTGCTTGATCCAGATAGTGCGCTCGGCGAGGTGATGCGCCAGTGCCAGCGCGCGTCGAACCGGAATGGGCTTATCCATGTTGCGCTGATAAACCGTGGTGTAATGCTGCGCGCGCTCGGTACAAACCGGTGGTTTCACGATCTGTACCAGCGCATTTTTATGCGCCTGAATGCGGTCGGTCAGTTGGTCGAGTTTCAGGGTGGTCATCGTATTATCCTCGTAGGGTCGCAGTCAGCCCTTTTGCCTGTGCAGTCTGCTGGGCAAATTCCAGCAATTCCGGGGCGTCGAGCGGCTTATCTGGGGCAGAATAGGGCCTGCCAAGCAGGCTATATTTGTTTATGCCAAGCGTGTGATAGGGTAAAAAGTGAATATCGCTGACGTGCAGTTCGGTCGCGGTGAATTCGGTAATGGCGTCAATCGAGGCTTCATCGGCGTTAAATCCCTGGATAAGCGGCACGCGGATGGTCATCTTTTTGCCCGCCGCCGCCAGTCGTTTCAGGTTGTCGAGCACGCGTTTTGACGAGCCGTCAGTCCACTGCATAAATTTGTCTGCATCGACGTGCTTTAAATCGGCGAGGAACAGGTCGATGTATGGCAGGGCAGGTTCGATATATTTCCACGGTACGTGCAGGCAGGTTTCGACGGCGGTATGAATGCCCAGGCCGTGGCTGATTTTAAGCAGTTCAAGCGCCAGTTCCGGGTTCATAAACGGTTCGCCGCCAGAAAGCGTCAGGCCACCGCCACTGCGATCGTAAAACGGTTTATCGCGCAGGACGGTGGCCATAATATCATCCACGCTTTTGAGTTCGCCGCACACCGTCAGCGCCTGCGTTGGGCAACACTCGCCGAGCGCATCCAGATGCGATTGTTCGAGCTTTTCACGGTGGATAATCAGACCATTCAGCGCGCGTTCAATCACCTTCGGCGCCGCCTGCTGGCAAAGGTCGCAGCCGTCGAGACACAAACGTGCGTCAAACAGCAGGTCCTGCGAGCGGGCCCGACTTTCCGGATTCTGGCACCAGAGGCAGCCGAGCGAGCAGCCTTTCATAAAGACAACGGTGCGGATGCCGGGGCCATCGTGGGTGGAATAACGCTGAATATTGAAAATCATAAATCGCCCTCTTGTTTCGTATAAAGATTAAATAACTTTCGAATGAAAGTGATTTTGACGTGAATCAACAAAGCGAGCGGTTGCTGCGTGGTAGTCTTAAAGCATAATGAATCTCACATTTTGAGGAACCGATATGGAACTCTATCTCGATACTTCCGACGTCGCGGCGGTCAAAAAGCTGGCGCGTATTTTCCCGTTGGCGGGCGTGACCACCAACCCGAGCATCGTGGCGGCGGGCAAAAAACCGCTCGAATCACTGCTGCCGGAATTGCAGGATGCGCTTGGCGGTCAGGGCCGTTTATTTGCCCAGGTGATGGCGAATACGGCAGAAGGCATGGTTAGCGATGCCCGTAAACTGCGCGGCATTATTGCTGACCTGGTGGTTAAAGTGCCGGTCACGGCGGAAGGGCTGGCGGCGATTAAAATGCTGAAAGCGGAAGGCATTCCGACGCTCGGCACCGCGGTTTACGGGGCGGCACAGGGCATGCTGGCGGCGCTGGCGGGGGCGGAATATGTGGCGCCTTACGTGAACCGCATTGATGCGCAGGGCGGCTGCGGCATTCGCAGCGTGGAAGAGTTGCAGCAGTTGCTGGCATTGCACGCGCCGGAGTCAAAAGTGCTGGCCGCGAGCTTCAAAACGCCGCGTCAGGCGCTGGATTGCCTGCTGGTGGGCTGTCAGTCGATTACACTGCCGCTGGATGTCGCGCAACAGTTTATCGCTTCACCGGCGGTGGATGCGGCGATTGATAAGTTCGAGCAGGATTGGCTGGGGGCGTTTGGCCGCACGGAATTGTAATTTTATGCCCGGTGGTGCTGGGCACAGTGGCTCAGAGCGGACTACATATCTCACACCCGGTAAACTGCATCAGCTTCATCTCCCGAAACTGACAGGTCATCGCGTCGTACATGACGATTTTCCCGGCAGCAGGTGTGCCGTAAGCGGCCAGCAGCTTAATGGCTTCCATCGCCTGCATCGAACCAATAACGCCGACCAGCGGGGCCATCACTCCGGCCTCAACGCAGGTGAGGGCGTTTTCACCGAACAGACGGCTCAGGCAGCGATAACACGGTTCGCCAGCCTGATACGTGAACACGCTGATCTGCCCTTCCATACGGATTGCCGCCCCGGACACCAGCGGCGTTTTATGCTGAAAACAGCCTGCGTTGAGCTGATTCCGAATTTGCACGTTATCGGTACAGTCGAGCACCACGTCGTGCGCTGCGATTTGCTCTGCGAGCGCCGCATCGTCGAGCTGGGCATCTATGCAGATAAACTGCACGTGCGGATTGATCCGAGACAGTGAATCGCGGGCAGATTCGACTTTCGGTTGACCAATCCTGGCATCGCTGTGCAGCGTCTGGCGTTGCAGGTTAGACAGCGACACGGTGTCGAAATCGAGCAACGTCATCTGACCCACACCAGCCGCTGCCAGATATTGCGCGGCGGCGCAGCCTAAACCGCCTAAGCCAACAATCAATGCTCGGGAGGCTTTCAGCTTTTCCTGACCGTCAAAGTCGAAACCGCGCAACACGATTTGCCGGTTGTAGCGCAGCATCTCCGCATCACTCAGTTCCATGCTCATTACAGGCCTCCGAACAGCGCGTTAAACGGTTCAACTTCCACCCATTCGCCCGCGTCAACGTTGCCGCGATCGCGTTCCAGCACGATAAAACAATTGCCCTGGCTGAACGAACTGAATACGTGTGAACCCTGATGCCCGGTGGTGGCGACGCTTAAATCACCGTCTGCGTTTCGAGTTAGCACGCCGCGCTGGAAATCGAGACGGCCCGGTGATTTTTTTAGTCGGGTGGTGGTCTGTACCCGCAGACGCGGTGACAGGCCAGAATCCGGATTACCGCTCAGTTTCGCCAGCAGCGGTTGGACCAACTGATAGAACGTCAGCGCGGCCGACACCGGGTTGCCCGGCAAGCCGCAGAACCAGCTGTGGTTCAGTTTGCCGAAAGCAAAAGGTTTGCCAGGCTTGATGGCGAGCTTCCAGAAGGCGATTTCGCCCAGCTCATCGAGAATGGTTTTGGTGTAATCTGCTTCGCCTACCGACACGCCGCCGGAGCTGATAACCACATCGGCCTGCGAATCAGCGGCGATAAAGGCCGCGCGCAGTTTTTCCTGGGAGTCAGGAATAATGCCTAGGTTAATCACCTCACAACCAAGCTGTTCAAGCATCAGATGCACCGCCAGGCGGTTGGTGTCATAAATCTGACCCGCTGCCAGCGGTTCGCCGGGTAACTTTAACTCATCGCCGGTGGAGAACACCGCCACGCGCACTTTGCGCACCACTTCAACCTGTGGAATGCCGAGCGAGGCCAGCACCGGCAGCTCCGCGACGGTCAGGCGTGTGCCGCGCGGGAAGACTGCGCTACCGGCGGTGATGTCTTCGCCGCGGCGGCGAATATTCTGGCCCGCGTTAACGCTGGCGGTGATGCGTACGCCGTTATCGTCTTGTTCGGTTTCTTCCTGCATCACCACTGCGTCGCAGCCTGGCGGTACAGGCGCGCCGGTCATGATGCGCACGCAGGTGCCTGTTGGCCATTCACTGTCGAACGGCTGCCCGGCGAAGGCTTTGCCCGCTAAAGGCAGCGTTTTACCGTCCGCGAGGTCTGTCAGACGCACGGCGTAGCCGTCCATCGCCGAGTTATCAAAGCCCGGCACGTCGAGCGGGGAAACCACATCTTTGGCGGTAATACGACCAAAGGCCTGCATCAGCGGCAGCGTATCGGTGTCAGGCAGCGGGGAAATACGGTCGAGCATTTGCGTCAGCGCCACGTCGAGCGGTATCAGTCCGGCGTTAAAATCCATTACGTTACTCCTGCGACAATTCATCTATTGCGCCCATTATGGCAGAAAAGTGACCGCGACTGTACGTCAGGGGCGCGGATGCCTTTACAGCACTGACAGCGCTTTCTATATTCAAAAATCATATTAATTAATCGGCACAATAATGATATTTATAGAAAAAGCATATTTCAGCCGAAGGGAAGGGCGCAATGAGTAATGCAGCGATCGCCATTCATGGCGGAGCCGGGGCGATAACCCGCGGCAATATGTCGCCAGAACGCGAACAGCAATACGTCATCGCGCTGTCGTCGATAGTCGAAACCGGTCAGAAAATGCTGGAGGCCGGGGCCAGCGCGCTGGACGTAGTGACCGAGGCCGTACGGTTGCTGGAAGAGTGCCCGTTGTTCAACGCCGGAACCGGGTCAGTGTTTACCGCCGATGAAACGCACGAACTCGATGCCTGCGTGATGGACGGCTATTCCCTGCAAGCGGGCGCGGTGGCAGGCATTAAGCATTTACGCAATCCGGTTCTCGCCGCGCGTTTAGTGCTCGAGCAAAGCCCGCACGTGCTGCTAATGGGTGAGGGGGCCGAGAAATTCGCCGTGCAGCACGGGATGGAAAAGGTCAGCAACGATTTGTTCTCCACGCCGGAACGCCTGTACCAACTTCGACAGGCGCAGGCAGCGGGAGAAACGCGGCTCGATCACAGTGATTCGCCGCTGGATGAACAGACAAAAATGGGCACTGTCGGGGCCGTAGCGCTCGATAAAGCAGGTAATCTCGCCGCCGCGACCTCAACCGGCGGAATGACTAACAAATTACCCGGACGCGTGGGCGACAGCCCGCTGCCGGGCGCAGGCTGTTACGCCAATAATGCCAGCGTGGCGGTGTCCTGCACCGGTACCGGTGAAGTGTTTATGCGCACCCTCGCGGCGTACGATATTTCGGCCCTGATGGAATACAGCGATTTAAGCCTGCAGGATGCTTGCGAACGGGTGATCATGGAAAAACTTCCCGCCCTTGGCGGCAGCGGTGGTCTGATTGCGATTGACCGCGAAGGCAACGTAGTGATGCCGTTTAACAGCGAAGGGATGTACCGCGCGTACGCGTACGTCGGCGATACACCTACCGTCGGCATCTACCGGTGACAGGAGGCAGCGTGCCGCACAGCCATGAAATCGACCCCAGCGAAGTGCTGGTGGTGCGTGATTTGAACATTACTTTTCAGCAGGAACAGCAGCCCGTTCAGGCGGTAAAACATCTGTCATTTAGCCTCAAACGCGGCGAGACGCTGGCGATTGTCGGCGAATCCGGTTCGGGGAAATCGGTCACCGCGCTGGCGTTAATGCGGCTGCTGGAGCAGTCCGGCGGTGAGGTGAGCAGCGAAACGCTGATGCTTCGCCGTCGTAACCGCGAAGTGATTGACGTGATAGCCCAAAGCGCGTCGCACATGCGTCACGTGCGCGGGGCGGATATCGCGATGATCTTTCAGGAGCCGATGACATCGCTGAACCCGGTATTTACCGTGGGCGAGCAAATAGCCGAATCTATCCGCCTGCATCAGGGGCTAGGGCGAGATGATGCGCTGAAAGCCGCGAAGAAAATGCTCGATCAGGTGCGAATTCCAGAAGCCGAAACCATTCTGGCGCGCTACCCGCATCAGCTTTCTGGCGGTATGCGCCAGCGAGTGATGATTGCGATGGCGTTGTCCTGTCGACCGGCGGTGCTGATTGCTGACGAACCGACGACCGCTCTGGACGTCACCATTCAGGCGCAAATTCTGCAGCTGATCGACGTGCTGCAAAAAGAGATGGAGATGGGGGTGATTTTTATCACTCACGACATGGGCATCGTGGCGGATATCGCCGACAGAGTGCTGGTGATGTACCGGGGCGAAGCGGTGGAAACCGGCAGCGTCGAGCAAATTTTTCACGCGCCACAGCATCCGTATACCAAAGCGTTACTGGCCGCAGTTCCACGGCTGGGCGCCATGCGTGGCAGCGCGTTGCCGCGCAGTTTCCCGCTGCTGAATACCGACGCCATACCCGCTGAGCAGGACACCGTCGTTCCCGGTGAACCGATTTTGCAGGTGCGTGATTTGGTCACCCGTTTTCCACTGCGCAGCGGCATCCTCAACCGCGTCACCCGCGAAGTCCACGCGGTTGAAAAAGTGAGTTTCGATTTGTGGCCAGGCGAAACGCTGGCGCTGGTGGGCGAATCTGGTTCCGGGAAATCGACGACCGGGCGCGCGCTGTTACGGCTGGTGGCGTCGCAAAGTGGCAACATTACATTCAACGGGAAACGCATCGATACGTTGCCGGACAACCAACTTCAGCCGCTGCGGCGCGACATCCAGTTTATTTTTCAGGACCCGTGGGCCTCGCTCGATCCGCGGCAAACCGTCGGCTATTCAATTCTTGAGCCGCTGCGGGTGCATAACATGCTGCCGGAAGCGGATGCCCGGCGTCGGGTGGCGTGGCTGCTCGAACGCGTCGGGCTACAGCCGGAGCACGCCTGGCGTTATCCGCACGAATTTTCCGGCGGCCAGCGTCAGCGAATTTGCATCGCCCGCGCGTTGGCGCTCAACCCAAAAGTGGTGATTGCCGATGAAGCGGTGTCCGCGCTGGACGTGTCAATACGCGCGCAGATCATCAACCTGCTGCTCGATTTGCAGCGGGAAATGGGCATGGCGTACCTGTTTATTTCCCACGATATGGCCGTGGTTGAGCGCATCAGCCATCGCGTGGCGGTGATGTACCGCGGGCGAATTGTCGAAATTGGCCCTCGTAATGCCGTATTTGAAAACCCGCAGCACCCGTATACCCGCAAGCTGATGGCCGCCGTGCCGGTGGCTGACCCGACGCACCATCGACCGCAGCGCGTACTGCTGTCCGACGAGATGCCCGGCAATATTTATCCGCGGGGAGAAGAGATTGCCAGCGTGCCGCTGGTTCAGGTTAGCCCAGGGCATTTTGTCGCCCGGGACGAGACCCCCAGCGCACTGTCGCGCCTATAACAATCAGGAGAACAACATGACACAACATATTTCAGGTAAATGGCTGCTGGCACTGGGTGTTGTTTCCGCCCTGGCCGCCGCACCTGCGTTTGCGGCTAAAGATGTGGTGGTGGCGGTGGGCTCGAATTTCACGACGCTCGACCCGTATGACGCGAACGACACGCTATCTCAGGCAGTGGCGAAGTCGTTCTATCAGGGGCTGTTTGGTCTTGATAAAGACATGAAAATGCACAACGTGTTGGCGGAAAGCTACACGGTGTCAGATGACGGGTTGGTTTACACCCTCAAACTGCGTACCGGGGTAAAGTTCCAGGACGGGACCGATTTCAACGCCGAGGCGGTGAAAATCAACCTCGATAGGGCCAGCAACCCGGACAACCACCTCAAGCGCTATAACCTGTACAAGGATATCGCCAGCACCGAAGCGGTCGATCCGCAGACGGTGAAAATCACCCTCAAACAGCCGTTCTCGGCATTTATCAACATTCTGGCACACCCGGCGACGGCGATGATTTCCCCGGCGGCGATCAAAAAATTCGGCAAGGATATCGGCTTCCATCCGGTGGGCACCGGGCCGTATTCGCTCGAGACCTGGAACCAGACTGACTTTGTGAAGGTGAAGAAATTTGCCGGCTACTGGCAGAAAGGCCTGCCAAAACTCGATACCATCACCTGGCGTCCGGTCGTTGATAACAATACCCGCGCGGCGATGCTGCAAACCGGTGAAGCGCAGTTTGCGTTCCCTATCCCTTACGAGCAGGCCCCACTGCTGGAAAAAAACAGCAAGCTGGAGCTGGTGGCGAGTCCGTCAATTATGCAGCGCTACATCAGCATGAACGTGACGCAAAAACCGTTTGATAACCCGAAAGTGCGGGAGGCGATCAACTACGCCATCAACCGTCAGGCATTGGTGAAAGTGGCCTTTGCCGGTTATGCGACCCCGGCGACCGGCGTGTTGCCGCCGTCGATTGCGTATGCTCAAACGTATAAAGCGTGGCCGTACGATCCGGCGAAAGCCCGCGAACTGTTGAAAGAAGCCGGTTTCCCGAATGGGTTCAGCACCACGCTGTGGTCGTCGCATAACCACAGCACCGCGCAAAAAGTGCTGCAATTTACACAGCAGCAGCTGGCGCAGGTGGGTATCAAGGCGAAGCTGACGGCGATGGACGCGGGCCAGCGTGCGTCAGAAGTCGAAGCAAAAGGGCAGAAAGAGAGCGGCGTAAGAATGTTCTACACCGGCTGGTCGGCCTCGACCGGTGAAGCAGACTGGGCGCTGTCACCGCTATTTGCCTCGCAAAACTGGCCACCAACGCTGTTTAACACCGCGTTCTATAGTAATCCGCAAGTGGACAAAGACCTTGCCGGGGCACTGAAGACCAATGATCCGAAAGAGAAAGAGCGTCTGTACAAAGAGGCTCAGGACACCATCTGGAAAGAGTCCCCATGGGTTCCGCTGGTGGTGGAAAAACTGGTTTCTGCACACAGCAAAAACCTGACCGGGTTCTACATCATGCCGGATACGGGCTTCAGCTTTGACGAGGCGGATTTAACGCAGTGACCGATTTGACCCTCACCCTAACCCTCTCCCTAAAAGGGAGAGGGGACAGACCTGCGCGTTCTTGTTTTCTCTCACTCTCCCGTTACGGGCGAAGGGAGAAAACCGTGTGTGCCTTTTTTCCCCCTGGTTTCCTCTATGGGCGAAGGAAGAAAACCGCGTGTTCCTTTTTTCCCTCTGGCTTCCTCTATGGGCGAAGGGAGAAAACCGCGTGCTCCTTTTTTCCCTCTGGTTTCCTCTATGGGCGAAGGAAGAAAACCGCGTGCTCCTTTCTTCCCCCTGGTTTCCTCTATGGGCGAAGGAAGAAAACCGCGTGCTCCTTTTTTCCCTCTGGTTTCCTCTGTGGGCGAAGGGAGAAAACCGTGTGCTCCTTTCTTCCCCCTGGCTTCCTCTATGGGCGAAGGGAGAAAACCGTGCGATCCTTTTTTCCCCCTCGCCCCTTTGGGGAGAGGGTCGGGGTGAGGGGCGGCGATGCTTAACTACGTCATTAAACGTCTTTTCGGGCTGATCCCGACGCTGCTCATCGTGGCGGTGCTGGTTTTTCTGTTCGTGCACCTGCTGCCCGGCGATCCCGCGCGTTTGATTGCCGGGCCGGAGGCGGATGCCCAAGTCGTGGCGATGGTGCGCCAACAGCTGGGGCTCGACCAGCCGCTGTACGTTCAGTTTGGGCACTACATCGTCAACGTTTTGCAGGGCGATTTTGGCACCTCGATGGTATCGCATCGTCCAGTGTCGGAAGAGATTGCCAGCCGTTTCATGCCAACGCTGTGGCTCACGCTGTGCAGCATGGTCTGGGCGGTGATTTTCGGCATGGCGATGGGCGTGGCGGCGGCCGTCTGGCGTAACCGCTGGCCGGACAGGCTCGGCATGGCGATTGCCGTCACCGGTATTTCCTTCCCGGCATTCGCGCTGGGCATGCTGCTGATGCAAGTCTTTTCCGTTGAACTGGGCTGGCTGCCGACTGTGGGAGCGGACAGCTGGCGGCATTACATTCTGCCGTCAATCACCCTCGGTGCTGCGGTGGCAGCGGTGATGGCCCGTTTCACGCGAGCGTCATTCGTCGATGTGCTCAACGAGGACTACATGCGCACCGCACGGGCCAAAGGGGTGAGCGAAACGTGGGTAGTGCTCAAACACGGCTTGCGTAACGCGATGATCCCGGTGGTGACCATGATGGGTCTGCAGTTTGGTTTTCTGCTCGGCGGCTCAATTGTGGTCGAAAAAGTCTTTAACTGGCCGGGGCTTGGGCGCCTGCTGGTGGATTCGGTGGAGATGCGCGACTATCCGGTGATTCAGGCGGAAGTGCTGCTCTTTTCGCTGGAATTTATTCTCATCAATCTGGTGGTGGATGTGCTGTATGCCGCCATCAACCCGGCTATCAGGTACAAGTAAGTGCGACTGTTAAACTGGCGACGTCAGGCAATTATGAACGCTCTGCCCGGAGTGGCTCCCGGACAGGTGCGCACGCCGTGGCATGAATTCTGGCGCAAATTCCGTAATCAGCCGGTGGCGATGGCTGCTGCGGTGTTTGTTGTGCTGCTGATCGTGGTGGCCTTTTTGGCACCGTGGATAGCGCCATTCGATGCGGAAAACTACTTCGATTACGACCGGCTGAACGAAGGCCCGTCGATGATGCACTGGTTTGGCGTGGATCCCCTCGGACGCGACATTTTCAGCCGCGTGCTGGTCGGGGCGCGCATTTCACTTGCTGCAGGCGTGTTTGCGGTGCTGATCGGCGCTGTTGTCGGCACGGTGTTGGGGCTGCTTGCGGGTTATTATGAAGGCTGGTGGGACCGCGTCATCATGCGTATCTGCGACGTGCTGTTTGCCTTCCCGGGCATTCTGCTGGCGATAGCTGTAGTGGCGGTAATGGGCAGCGGCATGGCGAATGTCATCATCGCGGTGGCGATATTCTCCGTTCCGGCGTTTGCGCGCCTGGTGCGCGGCAACACGCTGGTGCTCAAACAGCAGACGTTTATCGAATCGTCACGCAGCATCGGTGCCAGCGACAGTACGATCCTGTTCCGCCATATTTTGCCCGGTACCGTATCGTCGATTGTGGTCTATTTCACCATGCGTATTGGCGTGTCGATAATCTCTGCGGCCAGCCTGTCGTTTCTGGGCCTCGGCGCACAGCCGCCGACCCCGGAATGGGGCGCGATGCTCAACGAAGCGCGAGCGGATATGGTGATGTCGCCGCATGTGGCGCTGTTCCCGGCGCTGGCGATATTTCTGACGGTATTAGCGTTTAATCTGTTGGGTGATGGCCTGCGCGATGCGCTGGATCCGAAGATAAAAGGGTAGGTGCCACGATTCGCTTCTCCCTCTTGAGCCCATTCTTGAGGGAGAGATAATAACGATAAAGGTTAATCCATTTTATGCTCACGCTGCGTAACCAGACGCAATTGAGGCAGCGCATTAATGGGGGGTTGCCCGCTCTCCATTGCATTCAGGATGGCATCGGCTAATGCTTCACCTAACGATGTAAAAGGGATATCAAACCCTGTCGGCTTGACCGGCAGGAAAGAGGAAAGGTCGCTACTGAAAACACCTGCAAAGAATGGATAATGACAGTGCTGTTGCCGAGCATAAAAGCTTGCTCCCAACATTTGAATATCGCTTAAGAAGATAATGTAATCAGGCGGGACAGGCAGCGAATGAAAGTAGCGTAGCGCCTCATATCCAGAGACTTCACTTAGCTCACCGTGAAACAGATACTCTTCGTTCACCGGCAGATCATTTTGAACTAATGCTTCGCGCCAGGACTGAGTAAAGATCGCACCCTGAGAGCTCTCTTGTCCGAGTGTGACCAGCGCAATATGCCTAAAACCCGCTTGTTTTCCCTGTTCCACTGCCCTTGAGGCAACATTGGAAAAATCCAAATCAACCCAGTTAAATGCACCATTTAACGTCGCGCTGCGTCCCAGAGTCGCAAACGGAAATTGGCTCTGATGCAGGTACTCAATGCGAGGATCGTGGAGCAGGGTGTTGGTGAGGATCACCGCGTCAGCCTTATGCTGCTCGATAATTCGCTGTAACCACAGTTTCTCATCTTCTTCATCCAGTGCCAGATGCAGGATAGTATCGATATCGTGCCGACGCAGCCTTGCTTGTAAGCCCGCCGCGACACGCATGAAAAAGGTGGCCGTGTAGAAATTATCCCGTTCACCGGGAGGCAGCAGCAGTGCGACCGTATTCACCTTGCCTTTACGAAGGTTTCTACCCGCAGCATTAGGACGGTAGCCGTAGTGCTTTGCCGCCTCCAGCACGCGTTTTTGCGTCGCCACACTCACTTCCGGGTGACTGTTAAGCGCTCTCGATACTGTGGCTATAGAGAGATCTAATATTTTCGCCAGCTCTTTGATATTCACAAATACATTCCCCTGAATATGGACATTTATGCCATATCTATATCGTGCCTTGCTCACTTTATCCGTATGGGATAACTGTCGCATAAATATATCATAAGTTCCTCTGTTGAGTTAATTAATGACATGAAGATCACAGTTATAAGCGAAGCTGAGCAGGGTGGGTCTAATCTTCTATTGACAACTGCATGAATGTTTATCAGGATCGGAAACGTTTCCGGAATCATTGTAAAAATGCCTGATAAATAACATGAGGTCACGATGAATACCCTACAAATTAAAGATAACTCGATCTACTGGTCATGGAATGGATATTACCTTGCCATTCTTCCCTGGGGAAAAGACAGCTTACGTATTCTATCGGGAATTCAACCCGACATTGGCGAAATTCCGCGCTGGGCGCTACTCGAAAAACCCGAAATTGAAGTATGCTTCGAGCATACAGAATCCAGCTTGACGCTTATTAACGGAAAGGTCAGCGCAACCGTGGATCAACAAGGTCGGGTTGCATTTTACAACCAAAGAAAAGAGTGTTTGCTCGAAGAGTTATGGCGTCAAAGAGATAACGGGGAACATTTTTGGAATGCAGGTCATGCTGCACAAAAGAAAATAAGTGCGTTAAAAATATCTGGGCGAGAAATAAAACCATCCGTCGGTAATGCGATGGAAATAAATGTCAGATTCGAATCTAATCCAGATGAAAAAATATGTGGGATGGGGCAGTATCAACATGCTTTTGTCAATTTAAAAGGATGTTCAATTGAACTGGCCCAACGAAACTCACAAGCCAGTGTCCCCTTCATGGTATCGAGTTTAGGTTATGGTTTTTTATGGAATAATCCTGCCGTTGGTGAGGCTGTTTTCGCGAATAATGAAACGCGCTGGCATGCTCAATCAACCTCCCGAATCGATTACTGGATAACTGCCGGAGATACACCGGCAGAGATCATTAAAAATTATGCCAATGTGACGGGTAAACCCCCGTTAATGCCTGAGTTTGCCCTCGGATTATGGCAATCGAAATTACGCTATCGCACTCAGCATGAATTGTTGAGCGTGGCGCGCGAATACCGTGATCGTGGTATTCCTCTGGCGGTGATTGTTGCGGATTTCTTCCACTGGCCGGTGCAGGGCGACTGGCGGTTCGACTCCCGTGAATGGCCAGACCCCGCGGCAATGACCGCAGAGCTCAAGGATATGGGTACTGAATTGATGGTTTCTGTGTGGCCGACGGTGGATGTCAAAAGCGAAAACTATGCAGCGATGAACGAGCAGGGTTTATTAGTCAACACCCGCAAAGGGCTCAACATCAATTTTGATTTTCTCGGCAACAGTCGCTTTATCGACCCCACTAATCCGCTGACACGAAAATTCGTTTGGGATGTATGTAAAAAGAACTATTTCGACCAGGGGGTGAATCTGTTCTGGCTTGACGAAGCTGAGCCAGAATATGGGGTCTATGACTATGATAACTATCGCTATCATATCGGAAGTACCCTCGAAACCGGGAACATCTATCCGTTGCATTATACCGAGGCATTCTATGACGGGTTGCAGGCTGCCGGTCAGACGAGTCCTGTGAATCTTGTGCGCTGTGCCTGGGCGGGGAGTCAGCGTTTTGGCGCTCTTGTTTGGTCTGGCGATATTCACTCTTCATTTGAATCTATGCGTAATCAACTATGCGCAGGCCTCAGCATGGGGATGGCGGGCATTCCCTGGTGGACGACAGATATCGGAGGCTTTCACGGCGGAGATGTCAGTGACCCGGCATTTCATGAGCTACTTATTCGCTGGTTCCAGTGGGCGGTATTCAGCCCTGTTTTACGTATGCATGGTCATCGTGATCCGATTACTGAACCTGAAATTCCTTATCGGGACGGTATTGCGCAATGTAATACCGGCGCGGGTAATGAGCTGTGGAGTTTTGGCGAACCAACCTTCACCATCCTGAGTCGTTATGCTGCACTGCGGGAGAGACTACGTCCCTACCTTCGTATGTTGATGCAGCAGGCTCATGAAACCGGAGAGCCACTCATGCGCCCACTCTCGTACCACTATCCCCACGATGAACAGGCCTGGCAGATAACCGATGAGTATCTGTTTGGCGAGGATTTGCTGGTGGCTCCAGTGGTCAATGCGGGAGATCGCGAACGGCTGGTGTGGCTGCCTGGCGACACCTCGTGGGTCGATGTGGCAACGGGTGAACGTTATGCTGGTGGACAATCGATTTGTGTCTCAGCCCCACTGGATACGTTGCCCTTGTTTGCGCGTGAAGGCGCAGACGTGCTGACAATCGTTCGTCAATCCTGCTAGCGAAAAGTGGAGAGCACGATGAGTGGAATATCTGAAGAGATCGGCACGGCAAAAAGCTCAAGTGAACTGGCAAGACTCTCAGTCAGTGAAAAAATGGGCTACGGACTGGGGGATGCCGGTGGCACTATCGTTACCGGGCTTATTTCGAATTTTTTAACCTTTTTCTATACCGACATCTTTGGACTAACCCCTGCGGTGGTCGGTACGCTGTTTCTGGTTCTGCGTGTGATAGATGCCGTGTCTGATCCGCTGATTGGGATTGTGGCCGATCGCACATCCACCCGGATGGGGCAGTTTCGGCCCTTTATTCTGTGGACCGCTGTTCCACTGGGATTGATTGCGTTTCTGACCTTCAGCGTTCCGGATTTGGCCTACCACTGGAAGCTGCTGTATGCAGTTGTCACCTACTTTTTACTTTCGGTTCTCTATTCGCTGAACAACGTTCCGTACTGTGCGTTGGTCACGAAAATCACGACCAACCCGCTGGAGTTAGTCTCATGCCAGTCATGGCGCTTCGCACTCTGTGGCGTGGCAGGATTTGCCGTATCGGTGGGGCTGCCCATTATGGTGGACTACTTTGGTCAGGGTGATCCTGTGCGCGGCTATCAATATGGTGTCGGGGTGCTCTCTTGTCTGGCCGTCATTATGTTTTTGCTATGTTTTTACGGTGTTAAAGAACGCGTGGTAGCGAAAGTTAATCATACTTTCAACCTGCGTGAGAGCCTGAAAAGTATCCGGCATAATGATCAGTTATTGCTGACGTTTATCATGTCGTTACTGATCATCAGTATCTTCAATACCAAAGGCGGGGCTGCACTCTATTTCATCACTTATGTATTGCATGGAGACGCAACCTATACTTCGCTGTTCTTTGGAATGGCAACCCTGGGCGGGATCGCCGGTTCGATTCTGGTGCAGTACCTGACCCGCAGATTTGAAATTCGACGCATCTACTTCTGGGTCAATGTGGTACTGGCATTGGCGCACTTTGCGGTTGCGTTTGTTCCTGGCACGGCGACCACTCTGTGGCTGGGTTTGGTCTTTATCTGCTGTGTGGTGCTAGGTTTTATATTGCCGATGCATTTTACGCTCGTGACCTTTGCTGATACTTACGGTGAATGGAAATCTGGCCGTCGCTCATCAGGCATGAACTTTGCCTTCAATCTGTTTTTCGTCAAGCTGGCGTGGGCGGTGGCTGGAGTGATAGTGAGTGTGACACTGACTATCGTGGCTTATCGGTCTGGTGCCGACAATCAGACATCTGCATCACTCGCGGGTATCACGATGCTATCCACGGTGATACCGGGTGTACTGCATATGTTGCTGGCTATCACGGTCCGCTTTTTCAGGATCGATAATCAGTTAGTTGCGCGAATGGAACAGGAATTAGGCCGATAGTAACCTTAGCCTGTCTTGTTGCGCATCGCGTGCAGGCCTGAACCCTCCGGGGGAGGCGACTCCCCCTCATGGTTAAGTTTTTGTAAAAATCCCGTCCACACTCGACACGCTGGCTACCCTTAACGCAATCGCCGTAAAAGGAGCCAGCCATGCACCGTTTTGCTCTGAGTTTACTTCTGGGATCTCTGCTGCTTTCGCCGGCGCTGTACGCCGCCGATGTTCGGGTCGATGTATTGCAGCGCAAGCTCGATCACCCATGGTCGATGGCATTTTTACCGGACAACAAAGGTCTGCTGATCACCCTTCGAGGCGGGCAGTTGCGCCTCTGGCAGCAAGGGAAAGGATTGTCCGACCCGATTGTTGGCGTACCGCGCGTGTGGGCCAACGGGCAGGGCGGGCTGCTGGATGTCGCCTTACCCCCTGATTTCGCGCAATCTCGGCGAGTCTGGCTGAGCTATGCCGAAGTGGGCGATGATGGCAAAGCGGGCACTGCCGTGGGTTACGGGCGGCTGAACGATGATCTTACGCACATCGATGCCTTCAAGGTGGTGTTCCGCCAGACGCCGAAACTCTCAACCGGGAATCACTTTGGCGGACGGCTGGTGTTCGATGGCAAAGGCTACCTGTTTATTGGTCTGGGCGAAAATAACCAGCGTGCGACGGCGCAGGAACTCGATAAATTGCAGGGCAAAGTGGTACGTCTGACGGATCAAGGCCAAGCCCCGGCGGATAATCCGTTTGTGAATCAGCCCGGTGCGCGGCCTGAAATCTGGTCTTACGGCATTCGTAATCCGCAGGGCATGGCGATGAACCCATGGAGCGATACACTGTGGATGAACGAGCATGGCCCGCGCGGGGGTGATGAAATTAATATCCCGGAGCGTGGTAAAAACTACGGCTGGCCGTTAGCGACACACGGTATCAACTACAGCGGTATGCCGATCCCGGAAGCGAAAGGCGAAAAAGTAGCGGGAACCGAAACGCCACTGTTCTTCTGGGAACACTCCCCGGCGGTGAGCGGCATGGCGTTCTATAACGCCAGTACCTTCCCGCAATGGCAGAAGAAATTGTTTATCGGCGCGTTGAAGGATGAGAACGTTATTGTGATGAACGTTGACGGAAATAAAGTTACCGAGGAAGGACGCATTCTGGGTGACAGAAAGCAGCGCATTCGTGATGTGCGCGTTGGACCCGACGGCTATCTGTATGTGTTAACCGACGAGTCCGATGGCGAGCTGTTGAAGGTCAGCCCGCAATCCTGAGCATCAGGTGACCGGGATCATCACCACGTTCTGGAACGCCGGACGGCGCGACAGCTGTTGATACCAGCGCTGTAAGTTCGGGTGCGGTTGCCAGGTTTTGACCGTTTCCAGCAGGTTGTAAATAAACGGTGCAACGGCAATATCGCCCACGCCAAATTCGTCACCGGAAAGCCACGGCGATTCGGCAAGCGCCGCATCCAGAATGGTTAACAGCTTTTCACACTGGGCAATGCCTGCGTCAATTGCCGCGTGGTCACGCTCCTCTGGCGGCGTGCGAACCAGCCCCATCAGGATAACGCGGTGGGCCGGGGAGAGTGAACCATTGGCCCAGTCCATCCATTTTTCACCCTGCGCGCGTTTGGCAGGATTGGACTGCCACAGGCTGTGTTGCCCATACTGCGCGACCAGATAGCGCACGATGGTGTTCGATTCCCACAGCGTAATCTGCTCGGCATCGTCATGCAGCAGCGGCACAAGGCCATTCGGATTTTTAGCCAGATAGTCAGCGTCGTGATTGAGGCCGAATTCAAGCCCGGCCAGGATCTGATCGTAAGTAAGGTTAAGCTCTTCCAGCGTCCAGCGGACCTTTTTGACATTTGTTGAGTTGTTTCTGCCCCACAGCGTAATCATATAAACTCCGGTAAACAGCGCATCAATAAAGGTTCATGGTCGGTTAATTTCAACATTCGCACAACCGTGATCAAAAAAAACGCCCACTTTTAAGCACAACGCGGCGTTCTTGCGTAAACTTTAAAAACTTTACCAACGCATTGTTTCTTTAAGGTCATTTCTACGTTATTACTCAGCGCCTGTTGTTACACGGCGTCAGTGACGTAGCGTGTTTTTTGGAATGGATACTTGGGTGGCTCTTATGACGCGTACAGTTGTTTCTCCCCGCGGCCTGGCGGCAGGCTCTTTGCTTTTACTTCTCGTGGCTCCTGGCATTCAGGCGGCTGAAGCTGTTCAACAACCGGACGCTCCACCGGTCGATGCCAAAGCGTGGATCCTGATGGATTATGCCAGCGGCAAAGTGCTTAGCGAGGGCAACGCCGATGACAAGCTTGATCCGGCCAGTCTGACGAAAATCATGACCAGCTATGTCGTGGGTCAGGCGATTAAAGCAAACAAAATCAAAATGACCGATATGGTCACCATCGGCAAAGATGCGTGGGCGACGGGTAACCCAGCGCTGCGCGGTTCGTCGGTGATGTTCCTGAAGCCTGGCGATCAGGTGTCGGTAGAAAACCTCAATAAAGGGGTCATTATTCAGTCCGGAAATGACGCCTGTATCGCCCTTGCGGATTACGTGGCGGGCAGCCAGGACTCCTTCATCAGCCTGATGAACAGCTATTCGCAAAAGCTGGGCCTGACAAATACCACGTTCAAAACCGTTCACGGCTTGGATGCGCCGGGACAGTTTAGTACCGCGCGAGATATGGCCTTGCTGACCAAAGCGATGATCCACGACGTGCCGGATGAGTACGCCATTCACAAAGAAAAAGAGTTCACGTTCAATAACATCAAGCAGCCGAACCGCAACCGTCTATTGTGGAACAACAGCCTGGGCGCTGATGGCGTGAAAACGGGCACGACGGCGGGTGCAGGATATAACCTGGTCTCGTCAGCGAAGCAGGGCGATATGCGTCTGATTGCGGTGGTTCTCGGCACCAAAACGGACCGGATCCGATTTAATGAATCCGAAAAACTGCTGACATGGGGCTTCCGTTTCTATGAAACCGTCACCCCTATCAAACCGGATGCAACGTTCATTGAGCAACGCGTATGGTACGGCGACAGCAGCCAGGCCAAGCTCGGCGCGGGTGAGGCCGGTTCCATCACGCTGCCACGCGGACAGCTGAAAAACCTGAAAGCCAGCTACGCCCTGAACGAACCTCAGCTGACGGCACCGCTGAAGAAAGGACAGGTAGTGGGCACCATCGACTTCAAGCTGAATAACAAAACCATCGAACAGCGTCCGCTGATCGTCATGGAAGCGGTAAATGAAGGCAGCTTCTTTAACCGAATGGTGGATTTCGTTCTGATGAAATTCCACCAGTGGTTTGGCAGCTGGTTCTCATGATCGATCGTATAGCAGCGTGATCCCATGCTGCTTTGCCAGCGCCGTCAGTTCATCATCCGGACGGCGGTCGCTGGCTATTACGTTAAAGCGGCTCAACTCTCCCATTCTCGCCGGACGTACCTTTCCAAATTTGCTGTGATCGACCACCAGTACATGGCGCTGTGCGCTGGCTAACGCCCAGTGTTTCACCGGCAATTCATCGAGATTAAAACAGGTTGCGCCGTGCTGCATATGCACGCCCGCCGCAGAATAAAACGCGATATCGGGGCACAGATGGCTCAGGGTGTCCTGCGGGCTAAGCGGTTTGAAAATGGCGTTGCTGGCATGAAATTCGCCGCCGCACAGAATGGCGCGGCACAGCGGTTTTTCCTGCAAAGAGAGAAAGGTATTCAGGGAGTAACACACGCCGGTAAACGGCAGTTCGTCATCAATGGCGTCGATAATCCATGGCGTGGTGGTGCCGCAGTCGAAAAACGCCATCTGGTGAGCTTTCAGTAATTTTGCCGCATGACGCGCGGCCTGGCGTTTTTCATCCACCAGGCGCGTTTTCTGATCGCTGAGTAAATAATGGCTGGCACTGCGGGGCTCCAGCACCACGTATCCACCGAGTAATACCACGGGCCCGCTGTGGCTGTTCAGGTCACGGCGAATCGTCATCTCAGAAACACCCAGCAGGGCTGCCGCTTCTTTTAGATGGAGCTTATCGCTACGTTTAAGAGCCTGAATAAGCTGACTGATTCGCTCATCGCGCCGTGTTTCCATATTACCCCTGTAAACCGAAACGCCCTCTGCGTCAGGCAGAGGATCTGGCTGCAATTTTACCTGCGCATCCGGTCTTAGTCACGTATCCAACCTTTGCGGATAGGCATCGAGAAGCAAAAACGGTACATGGCTTGCAAACGTTGATAAATAGTCTGACCGAAAAGTACCCACATTATCTGCGCTGCGAGACAACCGCTCAGTCCGGCAAGGAAACCGCCGACCATATCCAGCGGCCAGTGCACACCGAGATACACGCGGGACCAGGCAATCGCTCCGCCGACAACCAACAACACAACACCGGACCACAGGCGATGCCAGAACATAAACGCCAGGGCGAAAGTGAAAATCACCGTACCGTGGTCGCTTGGGAAAGAGTCATCCGCCGCGTGATGCAGGAAGTTATAGCCCACACCGTCGACAAAAGGCCTGTCATGCGGGAAGACGTGTCCGACAATCCATGACATCGTCAGGCTGACACCAATCGCCATTCCCACCTTGATAACTAACTGGCGCTGAGCGCAGACCTGCGCGCGCGGGCCCCACAGCCACAGCACCACGGCCAGAAGGGGGACGATGTTAATCAGATCTTTGGCGATAAACGTCGCCATCGAAATCATCCACTGCGGCGACGCCGGGGTGGCGTTGATCCAGTAAAACAGCGAGTAATTCAAATTTTCCAGCATATCTTGCGGACTCTTACAGTTTGATGACGATGTTCACCTTAAAAATCGTGGCCGGAGCGGTAAAGGGGGATTGTCTTAAATGTCCGGTGGTTACGATTTCTGTTCCGGCAGCGTTTACAATTCTGCTTGCAGAATCGCAGTATAGGGCCCCGAACTTAAGCGAACCTTAAACAAGTGAAATTGTGCTGTAACAGGATGTTTTCCGTACTTTTTGCTATCGCCTTTTCACATCATTCATTACACTTCACGCGATTTTGAAACCTTTAAGAGATTGCATGCACAACTCTTCACTTTCCGGTAAACGCCTCGGTCGCCAGGCGTTACTTTTCCCGCTCTGTCTGGTGCTTTACGAATTCTCTACCTATATCGGCAACGACATGATCCAACCGGGCATGTTGACGGTGGTCGGGCAGTTCAACGCCGGGATGGAATGGGTACCGACATCGATGACCGCCTATCTTGCGGGCGGCATGTTCTTACAGTGGCTGCTGGGGCCGCTGTCGGACCGTATTGGCCGCCGTCCGGTGATGCTCACCGGCGTGGTGTGGTTCATTATTACCTGCCTCGCGACGCTGCTGGCGCAAAATATTGAACAGTTCACCCTTCTGCGTTTCCTGCAAGGGATAAGCCTGTGCTTTATCGGTGCGGTGGGGTACGCCGCGATACAGGAATCGTTCGAGGAGGCGGTGTGCATCAAAATTACCGCGCTGATGGCGAACGTAGCGCTGATGGCGCCGTTGCTGGGGCCGCTGGTGGGGGCCGCCTGGGTTCACGTCGCGCCGTGGGAAACCATGTTTGTGCTGTTTGCGGTGCTGGCGCTAATTTCATTTTTCGGCTTGCAACGGGCGATGCCGGAAACAGCGACCCGTCTGGGCGAAAAACTGTCCCTGAAAGAGCTGGGCCACGATTATGGTCTGGTACTGAAAAATCTGCGTTTTGTTGCCGGAGCGCTGGCTATTGGATTTGTCAGCCTGCCGCTGTTGGCGTGGATTGCGCAATCGCCGGTAATTATTATCAGCGGCGAACATGCCACCGCGTATGAATACGGCATGTTACAAGTGCCGATTTTTGGTGCGCTGATTCTCGGTAACCTGGCGCTGGCGAAGCTGACCTCACGTCGCAGCGTGCGCTGGTTGATTATTGCTGGTGGCTGGCCGATTGTGGCGGGACTGATGCTGGCTGCTGCGGCAACGGTGGTCTCCACGCATGCCTATCTGTGGATGACCGCAGGCCTGAGCGTTTATGCCTTCGGGATTGGCCTGGCGAATGCTGGGCTGGTGCGTTTGACGCTGTTCGCTAGCGACATGAGCAAAGGCACGGTATCGGCGGCGATGGGCATGTTGCAGATGCTGATTTTCACCGTCGGCATTGAAGTCAGCAAACACGCTTACCAGTTCGGTGGCAATGGCCTGTTCAGCGTGTTTAACCTCGCGAATGGCATTATCTGGCTGGGGCTGATTGTCTACTTCCTGAAAGATAAAACGGTCGGTGATTCGCAGCAGTAGGGCGGAAGTTGCGCCCGGCGACGCAAGGTCTGCCGGGCCAACGGATTAATGGAACGGCGCTTCCCGATTCAAAACCTGATCAATCACCTGCAACACGCCTTCTTCGTTATTATGCGGCGCACGATGATTAGCCGCCGCAATGGCCGCCTCATTCGCATTCTGCATCGCAAAACCAAACCCGGCCTGACGCAACATTTTGAGGTCATTGCCGCTATCGCCAAAGGTCACCACTTCGCTGTCTTCGATGCCCCAGCGCTGCTGCAACAGGCGCAGGCCATTGGCTTTATGCACGCCGGGTATGATTAAGTCGATATTGCCGTGGCCGGTTGTAATCGCGGTCATCACATCGCCCACGCCTTCGTGCAGTGCTTTTTGTACGTCAGGCACCAGGCGGTCGGGCAGGTTGAGACCAAATTTCAGGAACGTATCGTCAAGATTATCGAAACTGTCGACCAGCTCAAGGCGATGGTAATACCGCGCGGCCATCGCTTTGAGTTTGTCGTCATAACGGTTCAATGTGTAGGCGCTGCGCTTGCCGCAGGCGATGATTTCCACGTCCGGCAGGGTATGCAGAAAATCGACTACTTTTTTGAAATGCGTCTGCGACAGCTCGCAGTTGAATACGTCCTCGCCCGCATCCCGCACCCAGCCGCCGTTTTCGGCAACAAACGCGATTTCATCAGCAATTTCTGGAAAGAATGAAATCAGCTGCCAATACTGGTTTCCACTGGCGACCACAAAGCGAATGCCCTGTGCCTTCATCTGCTGATATTGGGCGAGAAACCGCGCCCGGTTATAGCGTTTCTCATCGCTGAGAAAGGTACCATCCATATCTACGGCAATCAGTTTAATAGTCATCACGCACGCTCCGTCACAGGTTCAGATTCAGGTTTTGCCACCGCGCGAGCCACCAGCGCGGCGACGATGACCAGGGATAACACCGCCAGCATGGCGCTGCGCAGTCCGTAATGTTCGCCAAGGAAACCGAGCAGCGGCGGGCCAACCAGGAACGCCAGATAGCCGGTGGTGGCGACGACGCTGACGCGGGTAGGTGCGTCCGGGCCGGTATCACTGGCGGCGGAAATGGTCAGCGGGAAGCCAAGCGAAGCGCCCAGTCCCCAGAGAATGACCGACACGCCGGCGACCCAATCGACGTCGACGAAGATAATCAGCGCGATGCCGAGTGCACCCATAATGGCGCTGGCGCGAACCACCGCGACGCGACTGTAGCGGTCAATAAACCAGCCGCCGGTAAAGCGTCCGACGGTCATACCGAGGGTAAAGCCTGCGTAAATCAATGAACCGGAGGTCGGGCTGAAGCCGTGACCATCAACCATCAGCAGCGGAAGCCAGTCGTTGGCTGACCCTTCTGCAAATGCCATTGCCAGCACCACCACGCCAATCAACATCAGCTGACCGTCACGATAGAACGGCACGCCTTTCTGGTGATGGGCGCTGTTCTCGGCGGAGTTTTTACCGGTACCGTCCGGAATGGCTTTAATGGCAATAATAATGGGTGCGATGCCGCAGAGCGCAGCCAGCAGAATATGGATGGTGGCCGACAGGCCAAACGCCGTCAGCGCCATGCCGATACCCGCGCCGACCAGCGTGCCGAGGCTGTAGAAGCCGTGCATCATCGGTAGCACGGTTTTGTTCATCTCGCGTTCAACCGCCGCACCTTCCACGTTAATCGCCACCTCGGCAGAGCCGAAGCTGGCGCCAAACACCATCAGGCCGAAGGCGAAAAATAAGGGGGACGCGAGCCACAGTGCCAGGCTGAGCATCACCATACCCACCAACGCGCAGGACATGGTGGTGCGGATAACTTTGCGCGTACCAAAGCGTTTTACCAGCCACGCGGAACAAAGAATGCCGCTCATCGAACCTATCGACAGACCGAACAGTACGATGCCCATTCCGGCCGTATTCACCGAGAGAACGTCGCGAATGGCGGGTGTGCGCGTGGCCCACGATGCCATCAACAGGCCCGGTAAAAAGAAAAACATAAACAGCGCCCACATGCGCAATTGCAGGGCCTGGCGGGAGGAATGCGACGTCATCCGTAAACTGCCTGTAGAAAAAGAGGGAGAGACAACACTAGCAAGGTTGTGTACATTTGTACACAAATCGTAAGAGGAAAAATTATGGCCCGCCGACCGAACGATCCGCAGCGCCGGGAGAGGATCCTGCATGCAACGCTGGACACCATCGCCCGCCACGGTATCCAGGCCGTGACGCACCGTAAAATCGCCAGCTGTGCCGATGTGCCGCTCGGTTCAATGACCTATTATTTCAGCGGGATAGATGCGCTGCTGGAGGAAGCTTTCACCGGTTTTACCGATGAAATGCTGGCGCAGTACAAAGCGTTTTTTGCAGACGTCACGTCGCCGCAGGAAGCCTGCGATGCGATCACCCAGTTAATCTTCAGCGCTCAGGTGACGACGACGCGAAACATGGAGGTAATGTATCAGCTTTATGCGTTTATTGGCTGCAAACCGGCGCTGAAAAACATCATGCAAAACTGGATGCAGCACAGCCAGCAGGTGCTTGAGCAGTGGTTTGACCCGGCAACGGCCCGCGCGCTGGATGCATTTATCGAAGGTATGACGCTGCATTTCGTTACCGACCGAGCGCCGCTTGGCAAGGTGGACATCCGCCAGATGGTGGGCAGAATTGCGGCGATATAACGCCGGGGCGCGTCAGCTGGTGGTTGCGCCCGCCGTCATATTTACCACCGTCGCCGTCATGGCGCTGGCAGAATCCGAGGCCAGAAATGTCATCACGTCAGCGACGTGCGCAAGCGTAGGCAGCCGCTTGAGCATCGTGCTCTGCGCCGCGCCGTCCAGCCACTGGTCCACCGTGAGTCCCATCGCCTGCGCTTTTGGCGTGAAAATTTCCCCGGTATACGAACCCGCCTGAACCGCATCGACAATCGCGTGCGAGCGCACGCAAATGGCGCGGATATTGTTCGGGCCCAGCTCGCTGGCGAGGGCTTTCACAAAGGCTTCCGTCCCGGCGCAGCCGACGATATGGCCGAGATGATTCGGCATCACCATCCCACCCGCCGGAGCAACGACCGTCAGGAATACGCCCGCCCGATCGCCACCCATAAACGGTACGACCGCTTTTGAAATCGTGAACAGCGCCGACAAAAATGGATCGAACCCTTGCCTGAATTCGGCCAGCGACAACGCAAAAATATTTTTACCCTGATCGTGCATAAAGCCGGTGGCATTCACCACCACATCAAACCCACCGGTCTGTTGAGCCAGTTGCGCCGTTTTATCTACGGTGATTTGCTCGTCGAGAACGTCCATCACCGTGGTGTCAATTGTTCCACCCGCAGAGCGGACGCTGTTCGCCACCCGGTCCAGCTTATCCTGATACCGGGCAACAAGATGCACATGCGCACCTTCCCGCGCCATCGCCTGCGCAACCGCGCTGCCAATCGCGCCGCTGCCCCCGAAAATCACCACGACTTTGCCCTGAAGTAACATCGCGTTTCCTCACACATTTGCCGGACCTGCCAAAAGTATGGGTAATAACGGGGCTGACGCAAGGCGAGGCGAGTCGTCAAATCTTGCGACATACTCAGGGTTTCGTCAGACGCATCACCTTATCGTTAACCCTGAATCAGGAGCACACGTTATGAAAGCAGAGATGAAAGGTGGAATTGATATCGCGCTCAAAGTGCCGTCGCATCAGTATCAGCAGACGTTGGATTTCTATCGCAACACGATTGGGCTGGAGGAAATCACGGATAAAGCACCGGCCACCGGGTTTATCCTCGGCCCAAACCGATTGTGGATTGATGAAGCCCCGGCAATGAGCCAGGCCGAGATCTGGCTGGAATTGTTCACCCCTGATTTTAAACACGCTGAAAAGCATCTGGCAGAGCAGGGAGTCACCCGCTGCGATAGCGTCGAGCTTTTACCTGAGGGATTTAAGGGCGGATGGATTATGAGCCCGTGCAATATTGTGCATATGGTGAGAGAACCAGAAGCCTGGTGAACGGCTTCTGGTTTAGACGGAGTGCATCAGAGCGTGCCCGTGCCACCGTCGGAGCACCACACCTGACCTGACGCATATGAGCAGGCATCTGAGGCCAGGGTGACATACAGCGGCGCGATCTCGACGGGCTGGCCGGGACGTCCCAATGGCGCACTTTTACCAAACTCGCGGACCTTTTCCTGCGGCTGACCTCCGCTGGACTGAAGGACGGTCCAGTATGGTCCCGGCGCAACCGCATTCACCCGGATATTTTTCGGCCCAAGCTGCTTCGCCAGCGCTTTGGTAAATACCGCCAGGCAGGCCTTGGTCTGGGCATAATCCAGCAAAATGGCGCTGGGCTGATATGCCTGAACAGAGGATGTATTAATGATCGAAGCCCCTGATTTTAGGTGCGATAGCGCCGCCCTGGTTATCCAGAATGGCGCATACACATTGGTTTTAAATGTCGCATCAAATGCCTCGGTGGTGAGATCTTCGAGGGACTCACAATATTGCTGACGACCCGCATTGTTCACCAGAATATCCAGTCCGCCCAACGCACTGACGGCATCATCAACCAGTGATTTACAGAAGGCTTCATCCCGAATATCTCCGGGCAGCGCGACGGCGTTTTTGCCTTCGGCTTTTATCAGAGCAATGACGTCATCAGCATCAGCCGCTTCCTCTGGCAAATAATTGATGGCGACATCGGCACCTTCCCGGGCGAACGCAATGGCGACAGCCCGGCCAATGCCCGAGTCTCCCCCGGTAATCAGCGCCTTCTTGCCCGCCAGCCTGCCGGTGCCGACATAACTGGTTTCGCCATGATCGGGTTGCGGTGTCATCTCAGACGCGAGGCCAGGCGCTTCCTGAGGTTGTTCTTTAAATGGTGGGGTTGGGAACTGGCTTAATTGATCTGAATGATGGCTCATAGCACCTCCTCAAAACGTAAACTTTAAGCTTAGTCGCCCAGACTTCGGCTTATAAATTAGCGTGCTTTTTTCAGAGGATTCTCGGCGAGAAAGAGTGCTTAAGCCGATGATAAATATGAAAGATGGACGCGTGCAAGGTGACTACTTTTAAAGCACCTCAGATTTCAGGCAACAAAAAACCCATTTATGTAAACGGGTTAGTAAAAACAATGACTTGTAACATATTCAATAAGTTAGGTTGGTGGTGAGAAGTGACGATTAGGGGGTAATGCCAACCGCTGCCGCCACTTTGTCGCCACCAATCCTAGAATTTATAGTTTTTATTTCCAATCCTAAGTTTTTATAAAATCTAATCCGCTAAATCGCTCGCTGTTTGAACATCTAAAAAACATAATCGAAGTAAATTCAAAGAGTTGGGTGCGATTTCTTTGTTTCTAGCTAGAGGCATCTTTCGATGGTGTCTGCAATGGAACCATAGCCATGTTCCCTTAAAATTCTCACAAATACCTCCCATGGGGGAATATTACTTTCGTACGACCTTCCTGGTCCAGCATACATGCCACCTCCCGGACCATTGTATAGACCACCGCCCGGGCCCGTATAGAGTCCACCGCCTGGTCCAGTATACAAGCCACCACCCGGTCCATTGTATAAACCGCCTCCTGGTCCCGTATAAAGTCCACCGCCAGGGCCGGTATACATTCCTCCGTTAGGGCCTGTATACATTCCGCCGTTTGGGCCCGTATAGGCGCCCCCATTAGGCCCTGTATAGAGTCCACCACCTGGTCCGGTATAACGTCCGCCACCTGGTCCTGTATACTGATTTCTTGGCCACATAGTTAACACTCTCCTTTGGATCATCCTCATTGATGACCAATAAAGGTATAAACCAAAGCCTCTAAAAATATGTTGTTAGATTTCTGAATTTGTGAGCGATGACAATGGATTGAATCGAAGGGCTGTTTCGAGATGATCAGGAGCAAGGTGAGCATATCGCATAGTCATTTTGATGTCGTGGTGACCCAGGATTTTCTGTAAGGCAAGGATATTCCCGCCGGACATCATAAAGTGTGCTGCGAACGTATGGCGCAGAACGTGGGTTAGCTGACCGCGCGGAAGGACAATAGAGGTTTTCTCCATCACCGACATAAACTGAAAATAGCAGTCCGTGAAGAACTTGAAGCCGTCAAGGGCAACGATTTCTTCATACAGCTCTTTGCTGATCGGAATGCTACGGTTCTTTTTACCTTTGGTCCTGACAAACGTGATTCGGTACTTTGTGACCTGGGAGCGAGTGAGGTTCACAGCTTCGCGCCAGCGTGATCCGGTGCTCAGGCAGATTTTGACAACCAAAGCGAGAAGGGGACTTTGACGGTGGCAATCGTCCAGTAGTTCTGTTATTTGCTCATGCGTTAGCCAGGCCATCTCTTTTTCGGCGATGGTGAATTTGCGCATGTTCTCCAGTGGGTTCGGTGCGCTCCATTCTCCAAGCCGGGCCAACTCGCTAAATACTCCGCTTAGATAGCTTTGTTCCAGATTGATAGTGACCGGACTGGCCCCATTCTTCCATTTCTCGCTGAAATAGATTTCTCCTGTCAGGCGCTTATCGCGGTAATGTGCGAATATTTTGGAACTAAGGTCTGTAGCGAGGGGATTTCCGAGGGCATCAACCATCAGGATCAGCTTGTCATAAACATGCTCACCAGCGGTCAGGGATTTACCGTGCAGTTTGAACCAGAGTTCTACGACGTCTTTGAGTGTCCGGCGATCAACTGACTCACCCAACCACGGCTTGGCTTCTGTCTCATCCATGGTGTGCCGTTCAAAAGCCATTGCCTCGCCTTTGGTGGCGAACTGCTTACGCACACGACGCCCACTGCGTCCGGCGGGGTAGCATTCGCAAATCCATTTTCCTGTGTCGAGTTTTCGTACTGCCATAAAAAAGCCCTCATATCTGAGGGCTAAATTTAACTGTATATGCAAACAGTGATCAATGTATGTTTACGTGAAATCACCCATGTCAGGCAACAACGAGTTCTTCATTTGCAACCTGCGCTGCTGTGCGTTCATTCTCAATTGCTAGAGATTCTCTATATTCCTTGGCATCGGCAAACATCGTCCAATGTGCATCGATATTCATATTGGCTACAGTTGATTTAATATCTTTAATGCCGACATTGAAAAATTCTTTCCGAGAATTGACCTTGTTAACCTGTTTTTCATTAAATACTTTATGCAAGTGATTCTCTAATGATGGTGCGTCATCACTGTAAATCATTGCATGTACATCAAAGGCGAAAGGAACACTGGCATCACCAAGTTCACGAACACGGTCTAGAGGTTCAAGTCGACGCGTCATCCCAATTTTAAATACATCCTCACCGAACGAACCTATATTACTAATAACATAGACATGACCTGAACGTGTCTGTTGAGCCATTGAAATCGCACGCTGATTTTTGGCCTCAGCCTCTTCGAATTTAATTTGTAATTCAGCCAGTTTTTGCTCAAGAGCAAGTCGTTGCTCTTCACCTGCAATCATTAGTTCTTTAGTCGCTTTGTCGATAGCCTGCTGAATCGTTTTCTCTTCTTTTTCGGCTTCTTTTATCGCTCTCTCATATTCTCGGCGAGCTTTTTCTTCTTCGCGCAACTGCTCTTTGATGCGTCTTTGTTCTTCTTTTTCTTCGAGCATGATCTCATTAACTGCAACGCCCCATTTAAGTTCGTTGAGTCGGGCCTGTAAGTATATATCAGTGATCTTAGCTGACCTAAAAGCTGAGCCATTATAATTTACAAGCTGAAATGCATCCTTAATTTCTTGGGAAAGTTTGCCATAATTGTTATGTTTGATTTTAGAAAGTGTACTATCAACTTTTCCATTGAACGCATCTAATACAAATTTTATTGCAGTATTACGTCTATTAGGTTCGACATATTCACAACTTGCCGCTTTGCTCGTTTTTATTAAAGATTTTGTTAACTCTCTCGCTTTTTGGAGTTCTCTGCCTGCATCAGTAAATTCATAATTCTCTGCAAGTTCATCCAGAACACTTCGGTTTGGCACTATCCATTCATCACCGTACCCTTCAATTTTATTTTTCATTGATTTGGCTACAGCTTGGTAGGTTTCTGCAAACTCTTTCGCTTCATATGCAGAACCAGCAATCTCTTTTGCTCGGACCTCTGCGTCTGATATTATTTTCATTGCATTGTCATTTGCGTTGGAAATTAGTTCATCAGCTTTACTATTTGCGTTATCTAACCGCTCTTTAGCTTTCAAACGAGCATCGCGTGCATCTTTGGTGATTGCTACTGCTTCGTTGTTAGCATTGCTTATTGTGAGCCGGGCTTGGTTATGAGCTTCATTTATAGCTCTGGCAGCCTTTATTTGAGCTTCATCAATTTTTTCTTTGGCTATAGAGTCAGCTGTTTTTATCTTTTTCTCAGCATCCTGGACTGCATCATGTAACTCTTGATACTGCCATAAGGGGGAGGCATTTCCTTCAAGTTCAGAGTGCTCTTGTATGGATTGGGCTAATTTATCTTGGGTTTCGCTTAATTGATTTCCTATGGCTTTATTACTGGCAGCCAAGATATCCATTTCTGTTTTATGTTTTTTGTTTTTCTTGACCAAAATGATAGCTAAGATGGGAGAAAATAAGGCTAATAAAAATACTGCTGTGATAAATAAATTCATTACTAAATCCTTTACTCTATCAGTTTGAAACTGTCGTGCTTCTTACACATGCAATCACTTCTATATCTGAAAAAGCACACTCAAAACTATTATCTGTAGTGGAAATTTTAATCATGCCCTTAGGCAGTCTGGTAATCAGTCTAAAGGAATACGTCCCATCGATATTGATCAACCAGTGCCCATCCAGCACATCTGTGAATTTTTGCTCACAGATGTATGTGGTAGGCCCATCAAGAACGACAATTGGGGTCGAAAGCTTCGCAGGAAGAAATGATGAGTCAAACACGTATGAACCATCTTCAACCATTTTTCCCGCAGTAATACGAAACTTCACAAGCTCTTCAGTAGTAGCAGTTTGGGAACTTTGCTTAAGTCCTTGCCCGGTGGTTAACCAGTTCAGAGAGGTGCCTGTTTCAAGAGCACATTGGATTATCCAGTCGGCAGGAAAGGTATCTCGCATGTACCGGTTAGCCAAAGTACTTTTCGATACTTCTAAGTGATCAGCTAGAGCCTGCCGCGTTGTAAAACCATAAGCCTCGACCAGACGTTCAATCGCAGCCTTACCACCCTGATTGGGATTTAATTTGATCTCACTTGGGTACTTTGGTGTTGACATATCTCTTATGCGATCCTAATATCAATTTCGTTCCCATTTGGGGACTTATCACGATTACCACAGGCTCACCACAAGCCAATAGGAGATGTTGCATCATGACCCCTAACATTTCAATCAGTCTTAATACACCGCACGTCACAATTGAGCGCTACAGCGAGCTTACGGGCCTGCCAATCGACACCATCAATGACATGTTGGCTGATGGCCGCTTACCTCGCCATCGCCTACGTAAAGATAAAAAACGAGAAAAAGTAATGATTAACATCGTTGCTCTTACCGTAGACGCGCTCTCAGATTGCAATGTAACTATCAACTAGTTCCATTTTGAGATACATCGGAGCATCTGACTATGTTTGACTATCGCGTATCAAAACATCCTCACTTCAATGAAGCCTGTCGGACCTTTGCCTTGCGCCACAACATGGCAAAGCTGGCAGAGCGCGCAGGAATGAACGTCCAGACCTTGCGCAATAAGCTCAACCCGGAGCAACCGCACCAGCTCACCGCACCGGACATATGGCTGCTAACCGACCTTACCGAAGACTCCACACTGGTTGATGGCTTTCTGGCACAGATTCATTGCCTGCCGTGCGTACCAACCAATGAGGTGGCTCGGGAGAAAATGCCGCAATACGTATTGAGCGCTACCGCTGAAATCGGACGCGTAGCAGCGAGTGCAGTTTCTGGCGCTCAGCTAAATGCCGCTACTCGCCGTCAAGTGGTCGAGAGCGTCAATTCCGTTACCCGGCTTATGGCTCTTACCGCGATTTCTTTGCAGGCGCGTTTGCAGGCTAACCCAGCGATGGCGAGCGTGGTCGATACCGTGACGGGCCTTGGATCATCGTTCGGGCTGAGTTGAGGTGTTTATGCTGGACAACGAACCATCATTTGCGTCGTTACTGGTTAAGCAAAGCCCTGGAATGCATTTCGGTCACGGCTGGATTGCAGGAAAGGATGGTAAACGCTGGCACCCGTCCCGCTCACAGGCGGAATTACTGGCTGGTCTATCTACCACGAAGAAGGGGAAGCCATGGCTATTGAAGGCGCTTCAACGACTCGTTCGATAAGCCCAGGAGAGCGCTATGAGGGACTGAACCACATAGCCGAATTACGGGCAAAGATATTCGGTCATAACGTTGAGTCAGAGCTTGAGCGGTTTATTGAAGATATGAGTGACCCACGGGACGCTAACAATAAGCAAAACAAGCGTGCATTAGCCGCCATCTATTTTATGGCAAATATTCCGGCAGAACGTCACAGCGTCAAAATTAGTGAGCTGACGACTGACGAAAAGCGGGAGCTGATAAAGGCAATGAACCATTTTCGTGCAGTGGTGAGCTTATTTCCTAAACGGCTAACCATGCCGAATTAACCCACAACAGAAATTAATGGCGTAAACCCGCCGGGCATTCTTTTGCCCAAATTCAGGAGAAACACGATGCGAAATATTGAAATCCGCTCTACCAAAACAGGCCCGGACGATGCAGGGCTTAATCAGTTGCTGACTGATGCACGCATGGAAGAACGCCGGGGCCGCGCTGATGTATTTGCTGCGCATCTGGAAAAACTGGCAGTGCATATCACCCGCGACAAACTCAATGGCACTGAGGCTGCAGAGCTACTGCGTAACGCCGCAGAAACCATCCAGAACGAAGCGCAGGAGATCCACTGATGGCTGATTCAATGGACCTTGTGCAAGAGCGTGTAGAAGAAGAACGTCAGCGGCACATCCACACCGCCCGTAACAAAGCGCCGGGCGTTTCCCGTGTTCTTTGCATTGATTGCGATGCACCGATCCCGCCAGCTCGCCGCCGCGCTATTCCGGGTGTGCAGTGCTGCATCACCTGCCAGGAAATCGCAGAGCTGAAAGGCAAGCACTACAACGGAGGTGCTGTATGAGCACCATCCTAAAATGGGCGGGCAATAAAACCGCTGTTATGCCTGAGCTGATGAAGCATCTGCCTGCCGGTTCTCGTTTGGTTGAACCGTTCGCGGGTTCGTGTGCTGTGATGATGGCGACAGACTATCCTCATTATCTTGTCGCGGATATTAACCCTGACCTGATTAATCTCTATCGCCAGATTAAATTGAACAGTGAACGGTTTATTGCTTACGCGCAGGGATTTTTTGAGGGCGCGAAGGGCGAGACTGCTTATTACAACGCCCGGCAGGATTTTAATCATTCATCGAATGTATGCGATTTCTGGAAAGCTATATTTTTCCTTTATCTTAATCGCCACTGCTATCGTGGATTATGTCGCTACAACCTGAGCGGACATTTCAATGTCCCTTACGGAAACTATAAAAAACCCTATTTTCCCGAAAAGGAAATTCGTGCATTTGCCGAAAAGGCTCAACGTGCCACGTTCATCTGCTCCAGCTATGACGAAACGCTGGCAATGTTGCAGGCGGGTGATGTGGTTTACTGCGATCCGCCTTATGACGGTACTTTTGCGGCATACCACACTGCAGGATTTACTGAGGATGATCAGTATCACCTGGCGTCGATTCTTGAGCGTCGTTCATCAGAAGGTCATCCGGTTATTATTTCCAATAGTGATACCTCCCTGATTCGTTCCATTTATCACAACTTCACCCGGCACTGCATCACCACAAAACGAAGCATGGGTGTTGAGGCCGGAGACAGTAAGTCTGCAGCGGAAATTATCGCTGTTTCTAAACAACGCTTTTGGGTTGGATTCGATCCGGCGAGAGGTCCTGATTGTTCTGCAGTGCATGAGGTGCACGCGTGAGCCATCACGATGTTAAAAACTACGGCGGCGCATCTGATGCCGCCGCTGCTTTTGCCTGGAATGCCCCGAAAAAAGCAGTCAATCCATACCACGACCCGGCAGAAGCTACGCCGGGTTCTGCGCTTTCAAACCTGATCACTCTCTACGCAGCGGATAACGAGCAGGAAAAGCTGCGCCGCGAGGCATTGAGCGATGAGGTCTGGGAACGCTATTTCTTCAATGAATCCCGTGATCCTGTCCAGCGTGAAATGGAGCAGGATAACCTCATCAGCCGGGCAAAAATGGCACGGGGACAACAGCGAGCAAATCCCGACCTGGTGATCATCGCTGATGTAAGCGCTGAGCCAGTCCACATCAGAAAACCGCTGCTGGAACGGATTAAATACTTTCATGACCTGGGCAGGGCAAAGGCGTATTCCCGCTATCTGCGCGAAACTATCAGGCCATGCCTTGAGCGCCTGGCGCGTGTGCGTGAAAGCCAGGTGTCTGCTTCCTTCCGTTTTATGGCAAGCCATGACGGGCTGGAAGGCTTGCTGGTTTTGCCTGAAATGAATCAGGACCAGGTAAAACGTCTATCAACGCTGGTTGCGGCGCACATGAGCATTTGCCTGGATGCGGCCTGCGGTGATCTGTTCGTCACGGATGACGTAAAGCCAGAAGAAATCCGCCAGTCATGGGAGAGGGTAGCGGCAGAGGCCATGCGTCTTGATGTTGTCCCGCCAGCCTTTGAACAGCTCCGCCGCAAAAGACGCCGCCGTAAGCCCGTGCCCTATGACCTCATTCCGGGATCGCTGGCGCGGATGCTGTGCGCAGACTGGTGGTATCGCAAGTTATGGCGGACGCGTTGCGAGTGGCGCGAGGAGCAGCTGCGCGCCGTCTGCCTGGTCAACAAGAAAGCGTCCCCGTATGTCAGCTATGAAGCTGTGATCCATAAGCGCGAACAGCGCCGCAAGTCACTGGAGTTCTTCCAGTCGCATGAGCTGGTGAATGCCGACGGCGACACGCTGGACATGGAAGACGTGGTTAACGCCAGCAACAGCAATCCGGCACACCGTCGCAACGAGATGATGGCCTGTGTTAAAGGACTGGAGCTTATCGCGGAAATGCGCAGTGATTGCGCCGTGTTCTATACCATCACCTGCCCGTCACGCTTCCACGCGACCCTCAACAACGGCAGGCCAAATCCAAAGTGGACCAGCGAAACGGTCCGGCAGAGCAGTGATTATCTGGTCGATACCTTCGCCGCATTCCGCAAGGCTATGCACAAAGCCGGGCTGCGTTGGTATGGCGTCCGCGTTGCAGAGCCGCACCACGACGGCACCGTACACTGGCATCTGCTGTGCTTCATGCGCAAAAAAGAGCGTCGGACCATCACTGCGCTACTGCGTAAATTTGCCATCCGGGAAGACCGCGAGGAGCTGGGGAACAATACGGGGCCGCGTTTCAAGTCTGAGCTGATTAACCCACGCAAAGGCACGCCGACAAGCTACATCGCAAAATACATCAGCAAGAACATCGACGGACGCGGGCTGGCTAAAGAAGTCAGCAAGGAAACGGGCAGATCATTGCGCGACAGCGCGGAGCACGTCACCGCCTGGGCATCACTGCATCGCGTCCAGCAGTTCCGTTTTTTTGGCATTCCGGGCCGCCAGGCATACCGCGAGCTGCGTTTGCTGGCGGGTCAGGCTGGCAGAGTGCAGGGCGATAAAAAAGCAGGTGCCCCGATTCTGGAAAATCCACGACTGGACGCAGTGCTGGCTGCTGCAGATGCAGGGTGTTTTGCCACCTACATCATGAAGCAGGGCGGCGTACTGGTTCCCCGCAAACATCACCTGGTCAGAACGGCATACGAGCTTAACGACGAGCCGGGCACCTACGGCGATCACGGCATCCGAATCTATGGCATCTGGTCCCCGATCATTGAGGGCCGGATCTGCACGCACGCAATCAAGTGGAAGATGGTCCGTAAGGCCGTTGACGTTCAGGAGGCGGTAGCCGACCAGGGCGCTTGCGCCCCTTGGACTCGTGGCAATAACTGTCCCCCTGTTGAAATTTTGAACCAATCAGGGGGCGATTTACCTGAAACCAGTGAGACGGAGGCGCAGACGGATCTCCATAATCTGAGCGCTAAGGAACGCCGGGAGCTGACCGCCCGGCTGAGGCTGGTAAAACCGAAGCGTCGGAAAGGGTACAAACAGGATATTACCGATCACCAGCGTCTGCAGCTCGACGCTGAGCTGAGGTCCAGAGGCTTTGCTGCGAGTGAAGCGGAGGTGGATCTGCTTCTGCGTGGTGGCAGTATTCCATCTGGAGCCGGGCTGCGCCTGTTTTACCGGAATCAACGGCTGCAGGAGGATGATAAGTGGCGGCAGTGGTACTCATAGCCGCTATGTTGCTTAACGTGATGGCGATGGCAGTATGAGACATATCTTATGGAAAGCTTAAAAAGCGTTTTACATTCGGAAAAGCATCATTTACTGTATATATAAACAGTGGATATATATACAGTTATTTATTCAGTAGTACCGATAGGAGGGAAGATGCAGGATTATTTCTTGGAGTCGTTGAAGCTCCAGCGCATAGATTTTTTTATCAAGCTTGTAGCGGCTAGCGAGTGTGATGACGAAGAAAAGCGGCTGGCCATCCAGTGGGTTTCTGAGTTGACGGATGAGCTGATGGCGAAAATTCGTGCTCATGAATACGGTCGCTCGATGGATCTTCCCAGTTAGTAGCAGGAACGTTGCTGGCGTGAGAACGTGATTCTGACGTCAGTAACGTTGAACAACGAGTACAGCGAGGCGTTAGCCATGGGCAGCAAGACCGTTCTTGCCAGTTCGTTTGCGGAGTTAAGTATTAAAGCGACCGAAACTTAGTAGTTGCTCCTTTTGTAGAAATAGAAAGGATATGCGAATGCAACGGGTTATCTTATTTAAATTTGGATAATATTGGCGGGAATCAACAATAATTGGGTGATGGGGGCGTTTATAGCATCTATTGCTTAAATTTTGAAACTTTAAGGCATCATAATTACGAGATTAATTTTTAGGGGAAATCATGAACAAAACATCTTCTCTCGCCAGTGGTGGTGTTGCTGTAGCTGCTATTGTTGCTATTAAATTATTTGCTAAGACTGCTATTTTTGCCTCATTATTTGGAGGGGTTGCGGTAGCAAAAAACATGTATGAATCCTCAGTGATAAAAGTCAAGGATGAGGTTAAGGCATTTAATGAAAAAAATCCTAACGAACCTATTTATATGTATGAAGATAAAAAGGAGTTAGTGTTTAACGACGTTGTTGGTGATATTTCGGATAGCGACGTTGAAAATGCAAATCAAGATGCTTTAAATGATGCGAAAGTAACATTTAAAAAAGAGGATGTTAGTTTTATTGAGAAAAATAAAGATTCATCATCGAATTATTTCCTAATAAAACATGGATGGACAGAAACTCATAAGATTAAGACTAAAAATGACACTCTGATTGTTAGTTATGCAATAGTCGGCGCGGACCTCAATTGATGGAAGCCGTATTTGTATTGGTCTCGAAATTACTACTCATCTTTGGTATTTCGTTTTCAGAGAGATTTGATACCGCTGGTATAATTTACGCTACTGGTTATTTTCTTGCGGTAATAGCTATTATTCTGGCTGCGTTTGTATTGTATGTGGCTTTAAAACAATACATGTACAACCATAAGGTAAAAAGAAGTCACGAGTATAAAATAGAGAAGATGCTTTCAGATATTGTTAGCGATAACTTGAAAAAATAACTCAAATGAATATGAGTTTATGTTTTATGTTTTATGTTTTACCATTGCTTGGTTTTACTAATGAGTGACCTGTTATGTTAATTAATATTAGGAAGGGTATTGAACGTCTTGCGTGTGTAGCGGCAGCACTCAGTATCATCATCGGTTTTTTAATTGCCATGAATTCCATTTCAGATGGTTACTGGGGGGATGCTAAAATTGGTTTTTATTTTGCATTTTACGGTGCGATTTTTTTCATTTATGGTTCTCAGGTTTTATTGTGGGTGGTGTATGGTTTTTCAGGTCAAAAATTTGAGTTTAAGCTTAACCCGATTAACTTGCTGAGGTAATGTCTCTATAAAAAATTGTTTTCTTTTTTTATTTGCATTAATTTTGTCTCCAAGTTGCTTTCATTGTTATAACAGCATGCAATGCGGAAAGTGCTTTTACCCAGCATAAATAGCAAACCTCCATTCACCGAGCTTGGTGCATGTCTATGCCGCATGGATCCGCATGATCCCTCGTAATCATTTTCCCCTTCAATCCTCCCGGCTGTCGGCTCTTACAACATCCAGCCTGGTGCATGAAAACATGCGCATTAAGAGAAGCGGGCAGGCGGGCGGGGCTGCGCGCGCTGAGAGGTAAAGCAGTGAAATTGGCCGCAATTTCCGTCGCGCTATCTTATTCAAATGATGTGAGGGTTGGGAACGAAATAAAAACAGCGCCCCACAGAAAGCTACTGAGGCGCTGTGATTGGCGGTCTGATTGTTGAGTTGTTGGGCGGGATTAGCTACGTTTACTTTTGAAGCCTAAGTCGTAAGGTTCGAAGCGGATCACTTCTTCACCCAGCCAATCATTCAGCTCCTGCAGGCGTTTCTGCAGTGGCATCAGCTCATTCCTCACAAAAACCCGACTAGCCTTCTCCACATCCCCAAAACCCCCAACATTACTCGGCATAATTCCCATCATCTGCGGCGGCACGCGGTGCGCTGCCATCATGTCATCTCGGCTAACATTTTTGATGTTCAGAAACTCATCCTTTGCCGCCACTTCTGACAGCGGAATGATCTGAATGCCGTCCTTTTTGCCGTTAGGCGAGTACATAAACAGGTTGCGGAAATTGCCCGGACCTTTGGCGCTTTTCATGGCCTGGCGGATGTTGTTCACATCCTCCTGGTTCTGAGCGGCGTCGGTCATGTACATGATGAAGCCCGCATGGCTGCCATTGATGTAATACTTCCGGCGGAACAGCGTGGCTGACTCGTTCAGCAGGGCGGAAGGGATAGCGGACAGATATTCTGGCAGGCCGTAAATCTCCTGGTTCAAATCCGGCTCCATCAAGTGAAAGATACTGCCTTTGGTGAACTCATACGGCTGCGTTGTCATGCCGTATTGCACAAACCAGTAAGTATCTAGATCGATCCCACGACGGGTATATTTCGCCAGCGATGGCTCCAGTGACAGAATCCCGCCGAGCCGATTGGTGCGCTTCTCCAGATAGGCGTTACCAAACACCAGGTAGTCCTGCACGAAACGGGAAAAAGCCTGCTGGCTGAGCAGCGGGTGCGGGATAAACGTGCTGGTCAGAATGTTGCGCTTAACGGCAATCGGTGAGCTGTGATGCACGGCGGCGCGGTAGGTGCGGGCCAGGCCATCAAAGCTGACGGGCGGCTCAAACCATCTGTCCATCTGCACGCATTCCACATAGTCCAGCAGTTCGCGGCGGTCCAGTACCGGGATCGGGTCGCCAAAGCTGAACGCTTCCGCGCGGGCGCTGTTCTGCATCTGCGCTGCTTCCTGCACTGATGCGGTACTGGTCAGGGCGTCGTGTTCACTCATTAAAAAATCTCCACAATGTTGCTGGTATTGGCGGCCTCGCCCTGCAGCGGTTCGTTAAACAGCGCGTGCATCGTCGCCCAGGCCAAATCTGCATGGCTGGCTTCTTCGCTGCGGCTGGCTTCGTAGGTCGGGCGATTGCCGCTGGCGGTGGTGGCCCGGCGGATTGCCATGAATGACTGCGCAATGTCGGTGTGTCCGGCGTCGAACTCCAGGCGGCGGTGACTGATAATGTCGTATGCCTTGAGCACCAGGGCGTTTTTCACGTTCGGGTTGTAAACAAACTCACGCACGGCAGGGAAAAATGCTTTCACGTTCTCGTAAACGCCGTGGCCCACGCCCGTCGAGTCGATGCCGATATAGGTCACGTTATACTGCTGGGTCAGCTGCTTGATGGCGTCGGCCTGGGCGCGGAAGTCCATGCCGCGCCACTGGTGGCGCTCCAGTATGCGGAACTTGCCGCCCGGCACGGCAGGTGGAGCCATGACCACACATCCGGCGCTGTCGCCGTTCTGCGTGCCCTTCGCCGGGTCATAACCGATCCACACTTCACGCCAGCCAAACGGGCGCAGCGCCAGGGCCTGAAAATCGGTCCACACTTCCCAGCTGTCCACCATGCACGCCTGCAGCTCGCTGAGCGGAAACACCGACGCGAGGTCGTCGATAAATTCACACATCAGCAGGTTCTGGTATTCGTCCGGGCTGTACTCCATGCGCAGCTGGTCAATGTCGAACAGGTTACAGCCGCCACGCACCGCATCTTCCACGGTGACAATCTGGCGATACTGCCCGTCCGGGCAGAGCAGGCCAGGGGCCAGGCTGCCGTGGGTTAGGTCAATATCCACCTTGTCCGTCTTGGCGCGGCCCCGGTTGAACAGCGCCCCGGACCAGAACGGATAGGCGCTGTGGGTCAGGCTGGATGGCGTTGAGAAGTAGGTCTGACGCCAGCGTTTATGGATCGCCATGCCGGAGGCCACTTTGCGCAGCTCCTGGAATTTCGGTATCCAGAAATATTCGTCCAGGTACAGGTTGCCGTGGTAGCTCTGTGCGGTGCGGGCGTTGGTGCCGAGGAAGTACAGCGTTGCGCCGTTGGGCAGCACCATAGGGTCGCCTTTCAGCTCCACATCCACCTCTTTGGCGAAGTCGATGATGTACTGTTTAAAGACGTGCGCCTGGGCCTTGCTGGCGGAAAGGAAAATCTGATTGCGCCCGGTGGTGATGGCGTCAATCAGTGCCTCACGGGCAAAGAAGAAGGTCGCGCCAATCTGACGGGATTTAAGCAGGTTGCGGATGCGGTGACGGTTGCCCGCCTCCCACCAGTGGCGCTGATAGGCGAACATCGAGCTGTGGAAAATCTCCTGCAGCTTTTCGGTCTGTTCGTCGCTGAATACGTTCTTTTCCGCTGGCTTGCGCGGGCCTTTGTTGCGGTTCGCCACGTTGGGGTTAAGGTCGGCCTCGTTGCCGCCGTCGTTAAATTTGCCAATGCGGGCATGGCGTTCTGACTGACGCGCCAGCAGGTCAATCTCTTTGAAGTCTTTCCCTTCCTTCTGCTCCTTCATGATGAGCTGGCAGTAACGCGCGGCAGTGGTGAGCTGCATCTGATCCAGCGGGCCATACTCGCCCCACTTGTCGCGCTTCTTCCAGCTGTGTACGGTTGCAACTTTCTCGCCCAGCATTTCAGCAATGCGGGCTACGCGGTATCCCTGAAAATACAGCAGCATGGCCTGCCGACGGGGATCGAGATCTGCGGGAGTCAGTGTGGTGTTCATGACACAAGATTACGGCCTTGCCTGACACCTTTCCCCGGCTGCGTTTTGTGTAGTGAACCCCACAAAGCCCGCGCGTTGTTTCACTCCCCCCATCCCAGCAAACATAAGGCTCCAGTAAGTTATTTCTAACGGAGCATGGCTCATGACAGCGAAAGCAAAGCGTTTCCGCATCGGGGTGGAAGGTGCCACCACTGACGGACGCGAAATCCAGCGTGACTGGCTGGTGCAGATGGCAGCCAGTTACAACCCGGCGGTGTACACCGCGCAGATTAACCTTGAGCACATCAAGTCCTACGTGCCGGACAGCACCTTTAACCGCTACGGCACCGTGTCTGCGCTGGTTGCTGAGGAAATTAAAGACGGACCGCTGGCAGGCAAGATGGCGCTGTATGCCGACGTCACCCCGACCGACGCCCTTGTGGCCCTGGTGAAGAAAGGGCAGAAGCTCTTTACCTCCATGGAAGTCAGTCCGCAGTTTGCCGACACCGGGAAAGCCTATCTGGTAGGACTGGCGGCCACCGATGACCCTGCAAGCCTCGGCACCGAAATGCTGACGTTCAGCGCCACCGCCACCCATAACCCGCTGGCAAACCGCAAGCAGAACCCGGAAAACCTGTTTTCTGCTGCCGCCGAAACGGTTATCGAACTGGACGAAATCCAGGACGACAAGCCATCCCTCTTTTCCCGCGTCACCGCGCTGTTTGCAAAAAAAGAGCAGACCGATGATGCGCGCTTCTCTGATGTGCATAAGGCCGTGGAGCTGGTTGCCACTGAACAGCAGAGCTTTGGCGAACGTACCGATAAATCCCTGTCAGACCAGGAGACGCGCCTGTCTGAGCTGGAAGCCTCACTGCGGAAGCAGCAGGCCGATTTTGCGGCGCTGCAACAGCAGCTGAATGCTGAAGACAGCCGCAAGGATTACCGCCAGCGTGCGCCGGGCGGTGACGCGCCGGCTGGCACCGTGACTAACTGCTGATGGAGCACACAACCCGATGAAACAGAAAACCAAATTTGCCTTTAACGCTTACCTGATGCAGCTGGCCCGCCTGAACAATGTTCCGGTGGAGGAATTGTCCAGCAAGTTCACGGTGGAACCCACCGTGCAGCAGACCCTGGAAGACCAGATTCAGCAGTCCGCCGCGTTCCTGACCCTGATTAACGTCATGGGTGTGTCTGAGCAGTCCGGGCAGCTGCTGGGGCTGGGTGTCGGCAGCACCATTGCCGGGACCACCGACACCACCGCCAAAGAGCGCGAAGCGGTTGATCCAACGCTGATGACGGACGTGGAATACAAGTGCGAGCAGACCAACTTTGACACGGTGCTGACCTACGCGAAGCTGGACCTGTGGGCTAAATTCCAGGACTTTCAGCTGCGCATCCGTAACGCCATCATCCAGCGCCAGGCCCTGGACCGCATCATGATCGGCTTTAACGGCGTGAAGCGTGCCAAAACCTCCAATCGTGTTGATAACCCGCTGCTGCAGGATGTGAACAAAGGCTGGCTGCAGAAAGTGCGCGAGGATGCGCCGGACTGCGTGATGGGCAGCACCACCGATGCAGACGGCACCACCACGGCAGCCCCGGTAAAAGTCGGGCCGGGTGGTCAGTACATCAATCTGGACGCGGTGGTAATGGATGCCGTTAACGAGCTAATCGACCCGATTTTCCAGGACGATGACGGTCTGGTGGTGGTCTGTGGGCGCGCCCTGCTGGCGGACAAGTATTTCCCGCTGGTCAACAAAGAGCAGGACAACAGCGAAAAAATGTCCGCCGATCTCATCATCAGCCAGAAACGCATGGGCGGTCTGCAGGCGGTGCGTGCGCCGTTCTTCCCGGCGAATGCTCTGCTGGTCACTCGCCTGGATAACCTGTCCATTTACTGGCAGGAAGACACCCGCCGCCGTGCCGTTATCGACAATCCAAAGCGTGACCGCATCGAAAACTTTGAATCCGTCAACGAGGCGTATGTGGTGGAGGACTACCGCTGCGTGGCTCTGGTGGAAAACATTGATATCGGTGATTTCACCCCGCCTGCTGCTGAGGAAGAACCAGCCGAATCAGGAACGGAGGAATAACGCATGAGCCTGAGTCCCGCACGGCAACACCGCCTGCGCGTTCAGGCTGAACAGGCCGCCCGCACAGGCGGCAGTGTTCGGCATGCGTCGGGCTATGACCAGATGCTGCTGCAGCTGGCAGAAGATAAGCGCCGCCTGAAAGGCATCCAGTCCACGGTGACCAAGGCGCAGATTAAGGTGGAGCTGCTGCCGAAATATGCCGCCTGGGTGGCGGGCGTGCTGGCGGCTGACGCTGCGCAACAGGATGACGTAGTGATGTACGCCATGCTCTGGCGCATTGATGCCGGTGATTATGCCGGGGCGCTGCAAATCGCAGTCCACGCGCTGCGCCATGGCTGGGTGATGCCGCTGGGCAATCGCAACACGCAAACGGTACTGGTTGAGGAGCTGGCAGATGCAGCGCAGGTCGCTATCACCGCCTCACAACCTTTTGAGACGGAGTGTTTGCTGCAGGCGCTGGATATGACCGACGGCAGCGACATGCCGGATCAGTCTCGCGCCCGTCTGCATAAAGCCATTGGCCTTTTGCTCAGTGAAACCAGCCCGGCCTCCGCCCTGAATCACCTGACGCATGCACTGCAACTGGACCCGCGCTGCGGCGTGAAAAAAGACAAAGAACGGCTTGAGCGCAGACTGCGCAATGACAGCCAGTGACGGAACGTGCCCCGCGCACGGGCGGCACGGGATGGCGACAGGCAGCGCCTTATCAAAATCCCGTCCACCGCCCACTTTTTCAGGAGAAAGCGGTATGCAGTTTGTTGCGCCTGAGCAGGCCCCGGAACAGGCGGAGGTCATCAAAAATACGCCGTTCTGGCCTGATGTGGACCTGTACGAATTTCGCAGCGTGATGCGCACTGACGGCACGGTAACGCCCGCCCGGCTGAAACAACTGGCGCTCACGGCAATGTCAGAGGTCAACGCGGAGCTATACACCTTCCGCCAGCGCCAGCAGGTGCTGGGCTACCGGATGCTGGCAGATGTGCCCGCAGAAGAACTGGACGGCAAAAGTGAGCGCCTGCACCACTACAGCAATGCGGTGTATTGCTGGGCGCGGGCGGTGCTGAATGAGCGTTACCAGGACTATGACGCCACGGCGTCTGCAGTAAAGCGCGGGGATGAGCTGACGGAGGCCAGCGCGGATCTCTGGCGTGATGCCCGCTGGGCGATCAGCCGGGTGCAGGATACGCCGCACTGCACGGTGGAGCTTATCTGATGAAAGTGCGTGCGCACCAGTATGACACGGTGGACGCGCTTTGCTGGCGTCACTACGGGCGCACGCAGGGTGTCACTGAGCAGGTGCTGCGGGCAAATCCGGGGCTGGCTGAATATGGCCCCTTTTTACCTCACGGACTGCAGGTGGAGCTGCCGGATATAACGGAAACGCCCACCGTGCAGACCGTTCAGCTATGGGACTGAGCCATGACGCTTGAAAAAATCAGTGCCTTTATCACCTGGTGTATCGCCGTTGTGCTGGCGTGGATGGGGGAGCTGTCCATCAAGGATGCGTCCACGGTGGGCGGCGTATTGATTGGCGCACTGATGCTGCTGATCAACTGGTACTACAAACATAAAACTTACCAGCTGCTGCGTGCCGGGCGGCTTTCGCGGGAGGCATATGACTCCATCAATCGTTAAGCGCTGCCTGGTCGGTGCGGTGCTGGCCATCGCCGCCACGCTGCCGGGTTTTCAGTCACTCCACACCTCGCTGGATGGTCTGAAACTGATTGCGGATTACGAAGGCTGCCGCCTGCAGCCGTACCAGTGCAGCGCGGGTGTGTGGACTGATGGCATCGGTAATACCTCCGGCGTGGTGCCGGGTCGGGCCATCACTGAACGGCAGGCGGCGGGGATGCTTATCACCAACGTGCAGCGCGTGGAAAGGGCCCTGGAAAAATGTGTGCGGCAGACGGTGCCGCAAAAGGTCTATGACGCGGTGGTGTCATTTGCATTCAACGTCGGCACGGGCAATGCCTGCAGCTCCACGCTGGTTAAGTTGCTCAATCAACAGCGCTGGGCAGAGGCATGTCGCCAGCTGCCGCGCTGGGTGTATGTCAAAGGTGTATTCAATCAGGGGCTGGACAACCGCCGCGCGCGGGAAATGGACTGGTGCCTGAAAGGGGCAGGCGCATGACGCGCGTGCTGGCAGTGATGCTGGCGGTGGCTCTGGCGGCGTTGAGCTGGCAGTCGTGGCGGCTTAATAACGCCAGCCACACTATCGAAGCACAGGACCTCACACTGAAAGGTAAGGCTGATGAGCTGGTGAAGAGAAACAGTCAGCTTATCAGCCTGTCCATCCTGACCGAAACCAATAGCCGGGAGCAGACGCGGCTCTATGCGGCGGCAGAAGATACGCGCTCATTGCTGCATCAGCGTCGAAACCGGATCGAGAAGCTTAAACGTGAAAATGAAGATTTGCGCCGCTGGGCTGATACTCTTTTGCCTGCTGATGTTGTCAGGCTGCGCGACAGACCCACCCTCACAGGAGGTGCAGCTTACCGTGAGTGGCTGTCCAAAGGTGACGCAGTGCCGCCTGGAAAGGTCAGCGCCACGCAGTAACGGCGATCTGCTGACCCTGCTGGATGAAACGGAGGCCGCCTGGGCGGTCTGTGCCGACAAAGTGGACACCATTGTGTCCTGTCAGGAGCGAGACAGTGAACAAGCCGCAGTCCCTACGCGCCGCGCTGAATAAGTCAGTGGCCTACGTTCGGGAGAACCCGGACAAGCTGCATCTGTTTGTGGATAAAGGCTCACTGGTGGCAACCGGGGCCAGTTCCATGTCATGGGAATATCGTTACACCCTGAATGTGGTGATTGAAGACTTTAGCGGCGATCAAAACCTGCTGATGGCCCCGGTGCTGCTGTGGCTGACGGAGAATCAGCCTGATGCCATCAACCACCCGGAACTGCGCGAAAAGCTGTTTTCTTTTGAGGTGGATATTCTGCGCAATGACATTTGTGACATCAGTCTGGACCTGCAGTTGACGGAGCGCATTCTGGTGAGTTCGGAGGGCGGAACCTCCACCGTCAAGGCGGAGCCGGAGCCAGATGTGCCGGAAGAAATGTGGACGGTGAAGCGTGGATAACCTACAGAAAGTTGACGCCTGGCTGGCGGCGCTGCTGGCAAATCTGGAGCCAGCGGTGCGAAAGCGAATGATGCGGGAACTGGCGCTGCAATTGCGTCGAAACCAGCAGAGCAATATCCGCCTGCAGCGCAATCCTGATGGCACCGGCTACGAGCCGCGCCGGGTAACGGCTCGAACAAAGAAGGGGCGCATTAAGCGGCAGATGTTCGCCAAACTTCGCACCACGAAATACCTGAAAACTGCCTCCACCGCAGATTCTGCCAGTGTGCAGTTTGTCGGGCAGGTACAGCGCATTGCACGGGTGCATCATTACGGCTTACGTGATCGTGTAAGCCGTCGGGGGCCAGAGGTACGGTATGCGGAGCGGGGGTTATTAGGCGTCAATGATAAGACAGAAAGGTTAGTAAGTAACACCCTTTTAAACTGGCTGGCTCAGGGAGTATAGATTGAACAAATACCGCATCAGGATTACTGATCTCATGATCTCCTTCTTATTTTTACGGTTTAAATTCTGCTAAATTGCATCTTTATCAGTTCGTTAGAGAGATGTGCGATGTCAGGAAAAATGATTTTTTTATCTCACATTACTGAAGAGAAGGCACTCGCAAAAATCATCAAAGATGCAATCGAAGATGAATTTGCAGGATTTGTCAGTGTTTTTGTCTCTTCAGATGGGGAAACAATTAAGGCTGGGCAAAATTTTCTGAAAGTAATAGAGGATGGTCTTGTTAATTGTATTGCAGCGATATATCTAATTAGCCCTGCCTCTGTAACGAGAAGTTGGATCAGCTTTGAATTGGGGGCTGTCTGGATAAGAAATGCTCTAAATCAGCGGGAGGAAAAGGATGAGGTTCCTGCTCTTCCTTTTTGTCATTCCGGTATGGCTTGTAATGCTCTCCCACAGCCTATTTGCAACTTGAATGCAATCGAGGCAAATATGGCGTCAAGGCTCGAGTTCGCGTTTAGGTCTTTACAGTCTGCGGTAGGAGCCAAAGGTCGATTGAGAACCGATTTTAACGATTTGGCTTCTAAGATTGTTGCTTTTGAAAAGCAATATGTCTTATTTGATAATCTTGAAAAAATCTTCAATGCCCTCAGGCTTAACAAAGAAGCATTAATTAACATCAAAGCTAATGTGTTAGGCAATCCTGAAAGTGAATTCACTGTAGGCATTAATGTGGCTCCTACGGCAGTGGAAAAAACGGTCGAAGATATAATTCAGAAAATACCTGCTGGCTTGATAAGGACGCAATCTCAATTTCTAGGAATGACAGTGACGGAAAATGATTCATTTCCAGGATGTAATCTTCAAGTCATTTTTAAGATGGATTTATTGAGAGACTATTTCAACAAGTCAGCATCCATCTGAGTTGTACAGTAGATAACACAACCCGCCTTACTTACTAATCCTGCACCTTCTCGTGCAGGATTAGCTTATGAACGCACAACTTACCGAAATCATGCGCCTTATCACCAACCTCATCCGCACCGGAACTGTAACGGAAGTGGACCGGGAGAACTGGCTGTGCCGGGTGAAGACGGGCGACCTTGAAACCAACTGGATTAACTGGCTGACGCTGCGTGCGGGCACGTCACGTACCTGGTGGAAACCGTCCGTGGGGGAGCAGGTTGTGCTGTTCAGTCTGGGCGGCAATCTGGAAACCGCGTTTGCGCTGCCTGCTGTCTACTCAAATCAGTTTCCTCCCCCGTCCGACTCTGAGGACGGCAGCGTGACGGAATACCCGGATGGTGGCTGGTTTGAATATGAGCCTTCAACCGGGCGCTGGTACGTCCGGGGGATTAAATCGATGGTGATTGAGGCGGCGGATAATGTCACCTTTAAAACCGGGGAGTTTGTTGTGGAAGCTGAGACCACCCGCATTAACAGTGAGGTGGTGATCAACGGTGGCGTCACCCAGGGCGGCGGCCCGATGAGTTCAAACGAGATCGTGGTGGATGACCATGCGCACAACAAAGTGAAGTCCGGCGGCGAGACATCAGGAGGTCCGGTATGACGATGTATTCCGGCATGAGCAGTGCCACGGGCAAGGCCATCACCGACACCGAACATCTGCGCCAGTCCGTGAAGGACATTCTTATCACCCCGCAGGGCAGTCGCATTGCGCGCCGGGAATACGGTTCGCTGCTATCTGCCCTGATTGACCAGCCACAAAACCCGGCGCTGCGTCTGCAGATGATGAGCGCGGTGTACGTCGCGCTGATGCGCTGGGAGCCACGGCTGACGCTGGACGGAATCACCATCAACAGCAGTTTTGACGGTTCGATGGTGGTCGAGCTGACCGGGCGACGTACTGATGGCGCGCCAGTGTCCCTTTCCGTATCAACAGGAGCAGAGAATGGCAGTTATTGACCTTTCCCAGCTACCGCCGCCGCAGATTGTGGATGTGCCGGACTTTGAGACGCTACTGGCTGAGCGCAAGGCAGCGTTTGTGGCGCTGTATCCAGCTGACCAGCAGGACGCGGTGCGCCGCACACTGGCGCTGGAATCTGAACCGGTAACCAAACAGCTTCAGGAAAGTGCCTACCGGGAAATTCTGCTACGCCAGCGTATCAACGAGGCGGCGCTGGCGGTGATGGTGGCCTATGCCAATAGCAGCGACCTGGAGCAGCTCGGCGCTAACTACAATGTTAAGCGCCTTACGGTCACGCCTGCCGATAAAGATGCTGTACCGCCCGTGGCGGCGGTGATGGAAACTGATGAAGCACTGCGCCTGCGCATCCCGGCAGCCTTTGAGGGGTTGTCTGTGGCGGGACCCACTGCAGCCTACGAGTTTCACGCCAAAAGTGCGGACGGGCGCGTGGCAGATGCCAGCGCAACCAGCCCGGCCCCGGCTGAGGTGGTGCTGACCGTATTAAGCCGGGAGGGTGACGGCACGGCGGATGCAGACCTGCTGGCGGTGGTGGAAAAAGCGCTGAACAGCGAGAGCGTGCGCCCGGTGGCTGACCGCCTGACGGTGCGCGGAGCTTCAATTGTGAATTACAGCGTGCGCGCCTTGCTCTATCTCTATCCAGGACCGGAGTCTGAACCCATTCTGGAAGCGGCAAGGGCAAGTCTGCAGAAGTACATCGCCAGCCAGACCCGGCTGGGGCGGGATATTCGCCTGAGCGCCATCTATGCGGCCCTGCATGTTGAGGGCGTGCAACGGGTGGAACTGCTTTCGCCCCTGGCGGATGTGGTGCTGGATAAAACCCAGGCCGCCTCCTGCACTGACTGGAGCGTGAGCGTCGGGGGCACGGATGAATAGCCTGCTACCGTCCGGTTCGTCACCGCTTGAGCGCCGACTGGCGGAGAGCTGCAGCGGTATTTCCGATCTGCAGGTCCCCCTGCGTGACCTCTGGAACCCGGCAATGTGTCCGGTTGCCTTTTTGCCTTATCTGGCCTGGGCATTTTCCGTGGATCGCTGGGACGAAAGCTGGGCGGAGAGCGTGAAACGCCGGGTGGTGCAGGATGCCTTTTACATTCATCAGCACAAGGGCACAACCAGTGCCGTGCGGCGTGTGGTGGAGCCGTTCGGTTTCCTGATCCGCATTCTGGAGTGGTGGCAGACCAACGAGGCACCCGGCACGTTCCGGCTGGATATTGGCGTGCAGGACCAGGGCATCACGGAGGAAACCTATCTGGAGCTGGAGCGCCTGATAGGTGACGCCAAACCCTGCAGCCGCCATCTGATCGGCATGTCCATCAACCTGCAGACCAGCGGCCCGTTTTGGGTCGGCGCTGGCACCTACATCGGGGAGGAAATCACCGTCTACCCGTATATCAACGAAACCATTACCTCCGGCGGCCCGGCCTTTGCGGGCGGGGCGGTCCATGTTATCGACACTGTGAGAGTGAACCCATGAGCGCAAGATTTTATACCCTGCTGACGGACATTGGCGCGGCAAAACTGGCAAGTGCCGCCGCGCTCGGTGTGCCGCTGAAAATCACCAAAATGGCGGTGGGTGACGGGGGCGGTGTGCTGCCGACACCCAGTGCGCAGCAGACTGACCTGATTGCAGAAAAGCGCCGCGCCGACCTGAACATGCTCTACATCGACCCGCAGAACAGCAGCCAGATTATTGCTGAGCAGGTAATTCCCGAAACAGAAGGTGGGTGGTGGATCCGTGAGGTCGGACTGTTTGATGAGACAGGCGCGTTGATTGCCGTCGGCAACTGCCCGGAAAGTTACAAGCCGCAGCTGGCTGAGGGCAGCGGGCGCACGCAGACCGTGCGGATGGTGCTGATCACCAGTAGCACCGACAACATCACCCTGAAAATTGACCCGGCAGTGGTGCTGGCAACCCGCAAGTATGTGGATGACAAAGTGCTGGAGTTGCGGGTGTACGTGGATGACCAGATGGCGAAACATATAGGTGCTGCTGATCCGCACACCCAGTACGCGCCGAAAGATAGTCCGACACTGACAGGCACGCCGAAAGTGCCCACCGCTGCTGCTGGAAACAACACCACGCAGATTGCCAGCACCGCATTTGTGAAAGCTGCCATTGCCGGGCTGGTTGGTTCGTCGCCTGCCGCACTGGATACGCTGAACGAGCTGGCGGCGGCATTGGGTAACGATGCGAATTTTGCCACCACCATGACCAATGCCCTGGCAGGTAAGCAACCACTGGACAATACGCTGACAAACCTTAGCGGAAAGGACGTTGCCGGGCTTCTCTCATACCTTGGTTTAGGAGATGTCGTCCATCTGACAGATTTTACTAATGGCAGTGGGTGGATGCGCTTTCCTGATGGAACAATCATTCAGTATGGTTTTTGTTCAGGTCTTACATCTGGCGCTGTAATTGATATCACGCTACCTATTGCTTATCCGTCAGGTATTGCTCAGGTAATTGTGAGTCACGACAACGTTAATCAGGCAACCCGCCCAACTGTTTACTCAGCGCAACCCAAGCCTGGTTCGCGGAGTGTTATTCAGGCGTCAGCGATGACTTTAATGGCTTCAACTGTCGGGGGGAATGTCACTCGGGCGGCTGATGATGCGGCATGTTACGGTCGTTATTTAACTATTGGGCGATAAGCAAGGAATAAAAATGAGCGAATATTATTTTTCACCTTCTGAAAATGCATTTTATCCAGTTTCATTACGCGACTTATATAACGAAGCAGGAACCTGGCCTGCTGATGGTGTGGTTATTAGTGGAACAAAATATACTGAATTTTCTGGTGCTCCCCCTAAGGGGAAAGTTCGTGTTGTTGGTGAAGACGGATTTCCTGCATGGGATGATATTCCCCCTCCGACGCCTCAAGAGGAAATGGTTGCGGCTGAGACGCAAAAGCAGTCATTAATTGATCAGGCGAATAGTTATATCAACAGTAAGCAGTGGCCCGGCAAGGCTGCATTAGGCAGATTAACTGATGCTGAAAAAGAGCAATATAACGTATGGCTGGACTATCTCGATGCGCTGGAAGCGATGGACACCTCCAGCGCGCCGGATATCAACTGGCCTGGTGCCCCGGAGGTGTAGGCCATTCCGGGTCTACTGTATCAACTCGGATCAGCAGCCCCCGGTATTCTTTCCATTCAGCTAATGCGGCAGTCCCTTCTTCCGTCGCTATACCGAAAGTTTTCAGCGGGTACGCAGTAGCGCCCCCTATTGTGCCAGTGCCGACACAACCGCCATCACGTGCGCCGCGCGCGCAACCACCAGAACATAGACGTACCCCTGTAAACCGGAGAAATGCCTTATGGCTCAGGATTACCACCACGGGGTGCGCGTTGAGGAAATCAACGAAGGCACCCGCACTATTACCACGGTGAGCACCGCCATTGTGGGAATGGTCTGCACCGGGGATGACGCCGACCCGTCAGTGTTTCCCCTCAATAAACCTGTCTTACTGACCGACGTACTGACCGCCAGCGGCAAAGCAGGTGAGTCCGGCACCCTGGCCCGTTCACTGGATGCGATTGCCGACCAGGCCAAACCTGTCACCGTGGTTATCCGCGTGGCGCAGGGTGAAACCGAAGCGGAAACCACCACCAACATCATCGGCGGTGTGACGGCTGACGGCAAAAAAACGGGCATCAAGGCGCTGCTCTCGGCGCAGTCTCAGCTGGGCGTGAAGCCGCGCATCCTCGGCGTGCCGGGCCATGATACGCAAGCCGTTGCCACCGAATTACTGGGCGTGGCGCAGAGTCTGCGCGGGTTCGCTTACCTGTCGGCCTATGGCTGCAAAACGATGGAAGACGCGATCACTTACCGTGAGAACTTTAGCCAGCGTGAAGGGATGTTGATCTGGCCTGACTTCATCAACTTTGACACCGTGCTGCAGGCCGATGCCACGGCGTTTGCCACGGCCCGCGCCCTGGGTCTGCGCGCCAAAATCGACGAGCAAACCGGGTGGCACAAAACCCTGTCCAACGTCGGCGTGAATGGCGTCACCGGGCTGTCGGCGGATGTGTTCTGGGACCTGCAGGACCCGGCAACCGATGCGGGCCTGCTAAACCAGAACGACATCACCACGCTTATCCGCAAAGATGGCTTCCGCTTCTGGGGTTCCCGCTGCCTGAGCGATGATCCGCTGTTTGCCTTTGAGAGCTACACCCGCACGGCGCAGGTGCTGGCTGACACTATGGCAGAAGCCCATATGTGGGCGGTGGACAAACCGCTTAACCCGTCACTGGCCCGCGACATTATCGAAGGTATCCGCGCAAAAATGCGCAGCCTGGTGAGTCAGGGTTATCTGATTGGCGGTGACTGCTGGCTGGATGAGTCCGTGAACGATAAGGACACGCTCAAGGCCGGGAAACTGCTGATTGATTACGACTACACGCCAGTGCCACCACTGGAAAATCTGCTGTTACGCCAGCGCATCACGGACCAGTACCTGATGAATTTCGCCAGCCAGGTCAGCGCATAAGGGGGGCAACATGGCTTTACCACGTAAGTTAAAACACCTGAACCTGTTCAACGACGGGAACAACTGGCAGGGGATCGTTGAGTCCCTGACCCTGCCGAAATTCACCCGCAAGTTTGAGAAGTATCGCGGCGGCGGCATGGCTGGCGCGGTGGATGTGGACATGGGGCTGGATGACGGCGCGCTGGATACCGAATTTTCCATTGGTGGGATGGAGTCGCTGCTGTTTAAACAGCTGGCGAAGACCACCGCCGACGGCGTGCAGCTGCGCTTTACCGCATCCATCCAGCGCGATGACACCGGAGAAGTGCAGGCCGTCGAGCTGGTTGTGCGCGGGCGTCATAAAGAGATTGATTCCGGCGAGCTGAAAACCGGGGAGAGCAACGCCACCAAAGTCAGCAGCACCAACAGCTACGCCAAACTGACCATTAACGGCGAAGTGCTGTACGAGGTCGACACGATCAACATGGTTGAAATCGTGGACGGCGTGGACCTGATGGAAGCGCACCGCCGCGCCATCGGCCTCCAGTAACCCATAACGGCGCGGGCTACCGCGCCAGAACTCACTTTTTCAGGACAAGAACATGAGCGACAAAACAAACGAAAAAACCGTGGTGCTGGATACCCCAATCCTGCGCGGCAAAAGTGAAATCAAAGAGGTAGTACTGCGTAAACCCCAGTCCGGCGCGCTGCGTGGCACACGACTGCAGGCCATTATGGATATGGACGTGAGCGCGATGATGACCATCATTCCGCGCATTTCCAGCCCGACACTTACCCCGCAGGAAATGGCGGAGCTGGACCCGGCAGACCTCACCGCAATGTCCGTGGAGGTGGTCACTTTTTTGTTGAAGAAGTCGGTGCTTGCCGATTTGCCGACAGCCTGACGGTTGATGACCTGGTGGCAGATATTGCCACCATTTTTCACTGGCCGCCGTCCGTCACTGAGGTTATGCCGCTGACTGAGGTGCTGGAGTGGCGGCATAAAGCAATCCTGAGAAGCGGGGCCAGCGATGAGTGATAACAACCTGCGCCTGCAGGTGGTACTGAATGCGGTTGATAAACTCACCCGCCCATTCCGAAAAGCGCAGGCCAGCACAAAAGAGCTGGCTTCTGCCGTTAAAAAATCCCGCGATGCCATCAAACAGCTGGACCAGGCCGGAAGCAGTCTGGACAGTTTCCGCAAACTCCAGACCGAAAGTCAGAAATTAGGTGACAGGCTTAACTACGCCCGGCAGCGATCATCCCTGCTTAAAAATGAGCTGGGGGCTATGGGGCCGCCATCACAGCGGCAGGTTGTAGCGCTGGAGCGTCAACGGCTGGCGGTGCAACGGCTGGAGGAAAAGCAGAAAAAGCTACAGCGCCAGAGTGAGCTTGTGCGCGCAGAGCTATACCGGACAGGGATTTCTGCAAAAGAAGGGGCAAGCGCCACAGCGCGTATTACCCGCGAAACAGAACGCTATAACAATCAGCTTTCAATCCAGGAAGCGAGGCTAAAGCGAGTTGGGGAGCAGCAGCGGAAAATGCACGCTGCCCGCGCGGAATATTCCCGCCGTCTGGAAGTGCGTGATCGTGTTGCCGGAGCAGGGGCGACCACCACCGCTGCTGGGGTTGCAATAGGTGCGCCGGTAATGGCGGCGGTGAAAAGCTACGCCAGCATGGAAGATGCCATGAAGGGTGTGGCTAAACAGGTCAACGGCCTGCGCGATGACAACGGCAACCGCACCGCCCGTTTTTATGAAATGCAGGACGCCATCAAGGCCGCCAGTGAACAGCTGCCGATGGCAAATGGCGCGGTGGACTTTGCCGCCCTGGTTGAGGGTGGCGCACGCATGAACGTGGCAAACCCGAATGACTCCTGGGCTGATCAGAAGCGTGACCTGCTGGCCTTTGCCGCCACGGCGGCAAAGGCCTCCACGGCGTTTGAACTTCCGGCAGATGAGCTTTCTGAAAGTCTGGGGAAAATTGCCCAGCTCTACAAAGTCCCGACCCGCAACATTGAGCAGCTGGGCGATGCGCTGAACTACCTGGACGATAACGCCATGTCAAAAGGTGGGGACATTATCGACGTCCTGCAACGCATGGGCGGGGTGGCAGACCGTCTGGATTATCGCAAAGCTGCGGCGCTCGGCTCCACGTTCCTGTCCCTCGGCACCGCCCCGGAAGTGGCCGCCAGTGCGGCAAATGCCATGGTGCGTGAGCTGTCCATTGCCACCATGCAGAGCAAAAGCTTCTTTGCGGGCATGGACCTGCTGAAACTGAACCCGGCGCAGATTGAAAAAGAGATGACCCGGGATGCAATGGGCACCATTCAGCGCGTGCTGGAGAAGGTCAATAACCTGCCGAAAGACAAGCGTCTGGGCGCAATGACGCTGGTTTTTGGCAAGGAATTTGGTGATGACGCGGCGAAGCTCGCAAACAACCTGCCGGAGCTGCAGCGCCAGCTCAAACTCACGTCCGGCGGTGATGCCAGTGGCTCCATGCAGAAAGAGTCTGACATTAACAAAGACTCCCTGTCCTCGCAGTGGTTGCTGGTTAAGACCGGAGCACAGAACACGTTCAGCAGTCTGGGTGAAACGCTGCGCCAGCCGCTGATGGATATTATGGATGTAGTGAAGAGAGTCACTGGCGCGTTACGCCGCTGGGTGGAGCAAAATCCGCAGTTAGTGGGCACGCTGATGAAGGTGGCAGCCGCCGTTGCTGCAATCACCGTGGTGCTGGGAACCCTGGCAATTACCGTTGCTGCGGTGCTGGGGCCGCTGGCGATTTTGCGGTTTGGCCTGAGCGTTATGGGCATTAAAACGTTGCCAACCCTGACAGCGGCATTGTCCCGTTCCGGCAGTGCATTATCGTGGCTGGCAGGTGCGCCTCTTTCTCTGCTGCGTCGTGGCATGGCCTCGTCAGGTGGCAGTGCTGGCTTACTGGCTGGGCCACTGAATGCACTGCGGCGCTCTGCCGGGCTGGCAGGAAATGCCCTGAAAGCGATAGCTGGCGCACCGCTGGCAATCTTTCGCGCCGGGATGGCAGGGTTGCGCGGGCTTCTGGGTCAGGTGATGAATCCGCTGGCACTGTTGCGCAGCAGCCTGGGTGCAGTGGGCGGGGTATTGCGTTTTCTGGTATCCGGTCCGCTGGCGGTCCTGCGCATGGCGTTGTATGGCCTTTCTGGATTGTTGGGTGCCCTACTCAGTCCGATAGGACTGGTTGTGGCGGCCCTGGCAGGTGTGGCGCTGGTTATCTGGAAATACTGGCAGCCCATCGGTACATTTTTAGGGGGCGTCGTTGAAGGATTTAAAGCTGCCGCAGCCCCAATCAGCGCAGCGTTCGATCCGTTAAAACCCGTGTTTCAGTGGATAGGTGACAAAGTGCAGGCGCTGTGGGGATGGTTCACCGATCTGTTGGCTCCGATTAAATCGACTTCTGCGGAGTTGAGCAGCGCAGCAGCGATGGGGCGCGTCTTTGGTGAAGCACTGGCGGAAGGGCTGAACATGGTGATGCACCCGCTTGAGTCGCTCAAGTCGGGGGTGTCCTGGCTGCTGGAAAAACTCGGTATTGTCAGCAAAGAAGCGGCTAAAGCCCGCCTGCCTGATCAGGTTGTTCGCCAGCAACCCGCCACGGTGAACAGTGACGGCAAAGTAATGTTGCCGCCGGGCGGATTCCCGTCCATGGGCTTTGCCGGAATGTATGACAGCGGCGGCGATATTCCTCGCGGTCAGTTTGGCATTGTCGGGGAGAACGGCCCGGAAATCGTCAACGGTCCGGCAAATGTGACCAGCCGCAGGCGCACTGCCGCGCTGGCTTCCGTGGTTGCCGGGATGATGGGCACGGCAGCGGTACCTGCAGAGGCGGTGCCACTTCACCCGATGAGCCTGCCCGCCGCTACATATCGGGCACCGTCGGAAAAACCTGCCAGCCAGCCATCGGTTGTGCGTTATGAAATTAACGCGCCAATCCATATCGTCGCCCAGCCAGGGCAAAACGCGCAGGACATTGCCCGTGAGGTGGCAAGGCAGCTCGATGAGCGTGAGCGCCGGGCCAGAGCGAAAGCCCGCAGTAATTTCAGTGATCAAGGGGGATACGATTCATGATGATGGTGCTGGGTTTATACGTGTTTCAGCTGCGCACGATTCCTTATCAGGAGCTGCAGTATCAGCGCAGCTGGCGACACGCGACCAACAGTCGGGTGAGCCGCCGCCCCTCCACGCAGTTTCTTGGCCCGGATAATGATTCGCTGATGCTTTCCGGTGTGCTGCTGCCTGAAATTACTGGCGGCAGGTTATCACTTCTGGCACTGGAACAGATGGCGGAGCTGGGCAAGTCGTGGCCTCTGATTGAGGGCAGCGGCACCATTTACGGCATGTTTGTGATTGAGAGTCTGAGCCAGACCAAAACGGAGTTTTTCGCCGGAGGAGAAGCCAGGCGGATTGAGTTTACGCTGACGCTCAAACGGGCGGATGAGTCACTGTCTGATATGTTCGGCAGCCTCAGCGACCAGTTGAGCAACCTGCAGGACTCCGCTGCTGGCGCGATTGGTAACATCACAAACACCGTGGGAGGGCTGCTGCCATGAATGTCAGTTCTGACCTTCTCGACCTCAACAGCAAAACGCCCGCGTTCAGTATCGTGATTGAAGGTAAGAACGTGACGGAGGTGCTGGACAAGCGCCTGATGAGCCTGACTCTGACTGACAACCGGGGCTTTGAAGCGGACCAGCTCGATCTGGAACTGGATGATGCAGACGGACAGATTGTGCTGCCCCGACGTGGGGCAGTCATCACCCTGGCGCTGGGCTGGAAAGGGCAGCCCCTTTTTCCAAAGGGCAGTTTCACGGTAGATGAGATTGAACATGCAGGCGCGCCGGACAGGCTGACCATCCGCGCCCGTAGCGCAGACTTTCGGGAAACCCTGAACACGCGCCGGGAAAAATCCTGGCACCAGACAACCGTGGGTGACGTGGTGAAAGACATTGCCGCCCGCCACAATCTGACAATGGCGCTGGGCAAAGACCTGACCAACAAACCGCTGGAACACCTGGACCAGACCAACGAAAGTGACGCGAGTTTCCTGATGAAACTGGCCCGGCAGTATGGTGCCATCGCATCCGTCAAAGACGGGCATCTGCTGTTTATCCGCCAGGGGCAGGGCAGAACTGCGAGCGGAAAGCCGCTGCCGGTAATCACCCTGACCCGCAGCGCCGGAGACAGTCACCGTTTTAGCCTGGCAGACCGGGGAGCTTATACAGGTGTGATTGCCAGCTGGTTACACACGCGGGAGCCTGCGAAGAAAGAAACCACTGGCGTTAAGCGACGTAAGAAAACCACGACAACAAAAGAGCCGGAGGCAAAACAGGGGGATTATCTGGTCGGGACGGATGAAAATGTGCTGGTCCTGAACCGGACCTATGCCAACCGGGCCAATGCAGAACGGGCCGCGAAAATGCAGTGGGAACGTCTGCAGCGTGGCGTGGCTTCCTTCTCGCTGCAGCTGGCAGAAGGGCGGGCTGATCTCTACACGGAAATGCCCGTGAAGGTCAGCGGCTTCAAACAACCGATTGATGAAGCGGAATGGACGATAACCACGCTCACGCATACGGTCAGTGCTGACAGTGGTTTTACTACCAGCATTGATTTTGAGGTTAAAATTGATGATTTCGAAATGGAATGATTAGTTCCAAATTGCGAACAATGATGTATCATTATTGCGAACTGGTTAATAATGAGGGCTGACGAAAATGATGAATTGTCCTATGTGCGGCCAGGCTGCACATACCCGAAGCAGCTTCCAGGTTTCCAACGAAACCAAAGAACGCTACAACCAGTGTACTAACATCGAGTGTGGGCATACGTTCGTGACGCATGAAACTTTTGTGCGCTCTGTGTGCCGTCCGCAAAAAATTAGCGCCGCACCACCTCATCCCAAAGGTATGCAGGAACAATTTGCTTACTGAATCTGACCCGCCGCTGGCGGGTTTTTTAATGGCTGTTGCCGCCATGGCAAAAGCTCTGCCGCCATTTTGTCGCCACAGGCGTCAAAGGTGTGTTCTAACTGGTTGATTATAAAGGCCACGAATTTCAGGCAACAAAAAACCCATCAACCTTGAACCGAAGAGCGGCGGGGTTGATGGGCTCCACAAAATGGGGACATCAAAGAAAAGCAGTGGCACTAATTATGACTACCGCCCCTTCAAAAAGTTCGGTAGTTCACACTTTTTTTTTCTGCTTATTGCATTCTTCAGATTTATCCCAACCCTGGCCATATGACGATAATCAGTGTACCTGCCAGAGTTAACAACACGTTAGCGATGGCGTAAGTACCCGCGTAGCCCAGCGCAGGAATATTACTGCGTGCGGTATCGCTGATAATTTCCATCGCTGGGGCGCAGGTTCGGGCGCCCATCATTGCACCGAACAGCATCGCCCGGTTCATTCGCAGCACGTATGCGCCGAACAGGAAGCAGATAACCACTGGTACCAGGCTGACTGCCAGGCCTGCTATCAGCATCTGGCCGCCGACAACGCCGAGGCCGTGTCCAATGCCGCTCCCGGCGCTTAAACCGACGCCCGCCATAAACACCATTAGGCCGAATTCTTTCACCATATTCAGCGCGCCCTGTGGGATGTAGCCGAAAGTCGGGTGGTTGGCTCGCAGGAAGCCGAGCATGATCCCGGCGAACAGCAATCCGGCCGCGTTACCGATGGCAAAGCTGAAGGAACTGAACTGGAAGGTGACCATGCCGATCATCAGGCCGACGATAAAGAACGCGCAGAAAGCCAACAGGTCGGTGACCTGGCTGTGAATCGAGATAAAGCCGATACGGTCGGCGATGGTTTTCACGCGTCGCACATCGCCGCTGACCTGCAACACGTCGCCCTTATTGAGCACAATGCTATCGTCGATTGGCATTTCAATTTGGCTGCGGATCACGCGGTTCAGGAAGCAGCCATGATCGGTCAGCTTAATTTGCGCCAGACGGCGGCCCACCACGTTATGGTTTTTCACCACCACTTCTTCGGTGACGATGCGCATGTCGAGCAGATCGCGGTCGAAGACTTCTTTACCGTTACGGAAACTCGGGTCGAGTCGCGCATGCGCATCCGGATAGCCAACGAGGGCAATTTCATCGCCCATTTGCAGCACCGCATCGCCGTCCGGATTTGCCAGAATGCCGTTGCGTCGAATACGTTCGATGTAGCAGCCTGTCTGACGATAGATTCCCAATTCACGAAGGTTTTTGCCGTCGGTCCAGGCGACCAGCTCAGGCCCAACGCGATAGGCGCGGATCACCGGCAGATACACTTTACGGTTGGAATCGGTGTCCAGGCCGCGCTCACGGGCGATTTGCTGGGCGCTGGTTTGCAGGTCCTGATGCTGGAATTTTGGCAGATAGCGGGCGCCGAGGATCAGACTCACCAGACCAATCAGATAGGTCAGAGCGTAGCCGAGACTCAAATGATCAAGTGCCAGTGCGAGTTCATCGCCTTTCATGCCAGAGTGGCGCAGGGTATCACCGGCGCCGACGAGCACCGGCGTGGAGGTCATTGCTCCTGCCAGCATCCCGGCGGTGAGGCCGATATCCCAGCCAAACAGCTTGCCGAGGCCAAGTGCCATCACCAACGCAGAGCCTACCATAACCAGTGCCAGCATCAGATAGTTCTTGCCATCACGAAAGAATATGGAAAAAAAGTTGGGTCCAGCTTCTACACCGACGCAGAAAATAAACAGCATAAAGCCCAGATTTAGGGCTTCAGTGTTAATACTAAAATGCTGTTGGCCTAATATCAGAGATACCACTAAAACGCCAATGGAATTACCAAGTTGGATGGATCCGAAGCGTAATTTACCAAGACACAAGCCTAGCGCCAGTACCACAAATAATAACAGGATGTAATTCCCATTTAACAAGTCTGCGACGTTTATATTCACGGAAGCTAACTTCTTGTTTACGAGTAAGTTGTTGAAAGGAATGGCTATTTAGGCTAAGGTTTTCCCCGGGTAGCCAGGAAAAATCTAATATACGGCGGCCTGTTTTTCACCATCAAATTAAGGCCGCTAGTTTAATCGTTCCTGATTGCCGCGGCTAGTAACAATCGTTTGTCCTTAAGTAGGTGCTTCACGGCATGGATTGCTGGAAACTTTATCCAACTGGACGTAGTTGAAGTTTGATAGAGACAAAGTCAGGAGGAATTTTGAGATCTGAGCGAGGTTGGACGGGCGTTATTTGCTGTTTTGTCCTGTTTATTGTGGTGTGTCTTTTTCTGTTACTGCCTATGAAAGGGGCCGTTCGGGCGTCCGGTCATGCGGAGCTGGGCCTGCTGTTCTTCATTATTCCCGGCGCGGTGGCGAGTTTTTTGTCATCGAAGCAGCGGGTATTGGTGCCATTACTCGGGGCGATTCTGGCGACGCCGGTGTGTCTGGTGTTGATGCGTTTTTGGTTGTTTGCGGATAGGTCTTTCTGGCAGGAACTGGCGTGGACTTTCAGTGCGGTGTTCTGGTGCGCGCTGGGTGCGCTATGTTTCTTGTTTATCAGCGGAATGATAAAGGCAAAACGTGGGCGCCAGTGACGCCCACATTTACGCTTAAGCGTAGAGACCCATGTTTTCTTTGGCCCAGGCTTCAAATTCGGTAAAACCGCCAATGTGAGTCTGATCAACAAAAATCTGCGGTACGGTTTCTACCGGTTTGCCGACGGTTTGCTCAAGGTCGGCTTTGCTGATCCCTTCTGCATGAATGTCGATGTAACGGAAGTTAAAATCATCACGCTCAGCGGTCAGTTTTTCTGCCAGTTCTTTAGCGCGAACACAGTAAGGGCAACCCGGGCGACCAAAAATAACGGTAAACATCGTTTTCTCTCCTGAAACTGAGCCTTTCGGCGAATGGCGCTATCATGCCCGTCCTGGCGTCTCGTTGAAAGAAGGTTCTACCTTTTGTTCCGATGGCTTAACCCGATACCCGTCATACTTCAGTTACTGCAACGCGAATTATTTAGGGTCTATGCAGAGGGCTTGTTTCGCCAAACACAGTTGCTATCCTCCCCGTTATACTCGATGACCGGAGACTGACTATGCGCTCACTTGGCGCCCTCCCTAAAAGCGTGCTTATCCTCGAAGCCATTGGCATGGTGATGTTGGTCCTGGCCTGGCTTTCTCTTAAAGACTATGTCGCCTTGCCCGCACCGTTCGCCAGCCCAATGGCGGGGCTAATCATGATATTTGTGGGCATACTGTTGATGATCCCTGCCGCGGTTGCACTGTTTCGCGGCATGGCGCAGACCATTGCCCCACAGCTCATGCAACGTAATGATAAACCGACTTCGCCTGACCAGGAAAAACGTGATGACGCCGACCATTGATCTGCTCTTAAGCCACCGTTCCATTCGCCATTTTACCGACGAGCCAATTACCCAAGCACAACGTGAAGCTATTATTGCCAGCGCGCAGGCGGCGGCCAGCTCGAGCTTTTTACAGTGCAGTTCGATTGTGCGCGTGACTGACCCACAGATGCGCGAGCAGCTGGTAACGCTTACCGGCGGACAACAGCATGTGGCGAAGGCTGCGGAATTCTGGATTTTCTGCGCTGACTTTAACCGCCACCTGCAAATTTGCCCCGATGCTCATTTAGGCCGTGCGGAACAGCTACTGCTTGGCACGGTAGATACCGCGCTGATGGGGCAAAACGCTATGGTCGCTGCGGAATCGCTGGGACTGGGTGGGGTGTATATCGGTGGTATTCGTAACAGCATTGAAACGGTGACTGAACTGCTGAAGCTGCCACAGCACGTGTTACCGTTGTTTGGCATGTGTCTCGGCTGGCCTGCAGATGAACCGGGCACTAAACCGCGTTTGCCAGCCAGTATCGTGGTGCACGAAAACCATTATCAGCCAGTCGATGCCGCCGAACTGGCACGCTACGACGAAGACGTGGCGAATTACTATCTGTCGCGCGACAGCAATACCCGGGCGGATACCTGGAGCGATCATATTCGTCGGACTATCGTCAAAGAGACCCGACCGTTTATTCTGGAGTATCTGCACAAGCAGGGCTGGGCTGTTCGGTAATCGCGCCGGGCTATCCGATAAAATCACCTGCATGTATGATGAGTCTGCCTTTTTCAGGTCATCACAGTGAGGTGTAGGGTGAAAATAGCCATTTTGTCCCGGGACGGAACGCTCTGGTCCTGTAAACGTCTGCGCGAGGCCGCGTCAAAGCGCGGCCATCAGGTCGAAATTTTCGACCCACTTTCCTGCTATATGAACATCAGTCCGGCAGCGTCCTCCATTCACTATAAGGGCCGCCAGCTACCGCACTTCGATGCGGTAATCCCGCGTATTGGCTCGGCAATCACCTTTTACGGCACCGCCGCGCTGCGTCAGTTTGAAATTCTGGGCAGTTATCCATTGAATGAATCGGTCGCGATTACTCGTGCTCGGGACAAGCTGCGCTCGCTGCAACTTCTGGCACGGCAGGGAATAGACTTACCGATGACCGGGATTGCTCACTCCCCGGACGACACCAGCGACATGATCAAGATGGTCGGCGGTGCGCCGCTGGTGGTGAAACTGGTGGAAGGCACGCAGGGCATTGGCGTGGTGCTGGCCGAAACGCGGCAGGCGGCGGAAAGCGTGATTGATGCATTTCGCGGCCTGAACGCACACATTCTGGTGCAGGAATACATTCAGGAAGCCAAAGGCTGCGACATTCGCTGCTTCGTGGTGGGCGATGAAGTGGTGGCGGCCATTGAACGTCGTGCCAAACCGGGCGATTTCCGCTCGAACCTGCATCGCGGCGGCGTGGCAACCGTGGCTGACATCACCCCACTGGAGCGCGAAATTGCCATCAAGTCTGCACAAACGCTGGGGCTGGATGTCGCCGGAGTCGATATTTTACGCGCCAATCGCGGCCCGCTGGTGATGGAGGTCAATGCGTCACCGGGACTGGAAGGGATCGAAAAAACCACCGGTGTCGATATCGCGGGCAAAATGATCCAGTGGATCGAACGCTACGCCCAGCCAGGCTTTTGTCTGAAAACGGGTGGATAGCGCAGGATTTCATCGGTGTCATAGCTTCTGGATTCATTTTTGCGTACCCTAATACGCGTTTCATTTGGATTACGCTTTCATTTCACTGCAAGAGGTTTCAGGGTTTATGGATTCACTCGTCGTTCCGGGTCTGGATACGCTACGTCAATGGCTCGACGAAATGGGCATCAGCTTCTATGAGTGCGATACCTGTCAGGCGCTGCACTTGCCGCACATGCAGAATTTTGAGGGCATTTTCGATGCCAAGCTCGATCTGCTCGACAACGTCGTGCTGTTCTCGGCGCTGGCGGAAGTTAAGCCTTCAGCACTGCTGCCGCTGGCCTCCGATCTCTCTTCCATCAACGCCAGTTCGCTGACGGTGAAAGCGTTCCTCGACATTCAGGATGATAACCTGCCAAAGCTGGTGGTTTGCCAGACGCTGTCGGTCAACGTGGGGGTCACGCGCGAACAGTTCGAATGGTTCTTCCGCCAGAGTGAAGAACAGGTGTCGATGGTTATCCTCGAGGCCGCGTCGCACCAGCTGCTGTTTAAAGGTGACGAAGAGGAAGAGCAACCGATGGAAGAGTCACAATTCCATTTTCTTCACTAAAGTCGAACGTTATGAACGCAGTCGCCACCAGAGCGGCTGCGTAAAACCCATCAATATTCTGCTGTTAACCACTTCTTAAAGAATTATTCACCACTCTACATCCCCAGTTGGCTTACGCCATAAAGTGATCTTGCATAAAAAATTGATAAAAGGCGTTTTTTAACCCGAGCTATAGCCTCGAACCCTGGCTAAAGTTATTCTTGCGAAGCCTTAACAGGGCGCGTGAAACACTGCGTTTATCGTGATGCGGCGCGTAATATCCTGAGGTAATTGCGAGTAATGCCGGCCGGGAGAGAAGCTCTCTCCTTTTCTTTGCAGACTGACAAAATATGCATGAATCTTGCATGCATCGCTGTGCGTATATTTTGGTCCAAATGTTAACGGACGTTGATAAGGAAAAGAGATATGACCGCCTTAAGTAAGAAATGGTTAACGGGTCTGATTACGGGTGCGCTGATGGCTGTCTCTGCAGGCACGCTCGCCGCTGAACAAAAAACGCTGCATATTTATAACTGGTCTGATTATATCGCGCCGGACACGCTGGCTAATTTCACCAAAGAAACCGGCATTAAAGTGGTTTACGACGTATTTGACTCCAACGAAGTGTTGGAAGGTAAATTAATGGCGGGCAGCACCGGTTATGATCTCGTGGTGCCATCATCGCAATTCCTTGAGCGTCAGTCGCAGGCGGGAATTTTCCAGCCGATTGATAAGAGCAAACTGCCGAATTACAAAAATCTCGATCCGGAAATGCTCAAGCTGGTGGCACAAAATGACCACGATAATAAATACGGTATTCCGTATATGATGGTCACCACCGGCATTGGCTATAACGTCGATAAAGTGAAAGCGGCACTTGGCAAAGATGCGCCGGTGAACAGCTGGGATCTTATCCTGAAGCCTGAAAACCTCGAGAAACTGAAAAGTTGTGGCGTCTCATTCCTTGATGCGCCAAGCGAAATCTATGCCGCGGTGCTGCATTATCTCGGCAAAGATCCGAACAGCTCAGATCCAAAAGATTACACTGGCGCCGCGAACGACCTGCTGTTGAAGTTGCGTCCGTCTATCCGTTATTTCCATTCCTCTCAATACATTAACGACCTGGCGAATGGCGACATTTGCGTATCGATTGGCTGGTCAGGCGATATCCTGCAAGCGGCAAACCGCGCGAAAGAAGCCAAAAACGGCGTGAACATTGCCTATACCATTCCGAAGGAAGGGGCGATGGTTTACTTCGATATGTTCGCCATCCCTAAAGATGCGAAAAATACCGATGAAGCGTATCAGTTCCTGAATTATCTGCTGCGCCCGGACGTAGTGGCGAATATCAGTAATCACGTTTATTACGCCAACGCCAACAAAGTTGCGACGCCGTTACTGAGTGCTGAAGTGCGTGATAACCCTGGTATTTATCCGCCAGCGGACGTACGTGCGAAATTGTTCACCCAGAGCGTATTGTCACCAAAAATTGACCGCGTGGTCACCCGTTCGTGGACCAAAGTAAAAACCGGGAAGTAAACCCGCTTTGCCCGGTGAGCTCCAGGCCGCCGGGCAAGAATAAAACGCACCAGGTCAGTGCAGCTGCACTGTGATGTTCTTTGTATGGCACCGGACCATGCAAATGTTTGTTTTTGCCGGAGAGCAACATCGTGACTGACGCAATCCCACGCCCACAGGCGAAAACCCGTAAAGCGCTGACCCCGCTGCTGGAAATTCGCAATCTGACCAAATCCTTTGACGGCCAACACGCTGTCGACGACGTGAGTCTCACTATTTATAAAGGCGAAATTTTTGCTCTGCTCGGCCCATCAGGCTGTGGAAAATCGACGCTGCTGCGTATGCTGGCGGGTTTTGAAACCCTCACCGCCGGGCAAATTGTGTTGGATGGCGTCGATATGTCGCAGGTGCCGCCGTATCAGCGCCCAATCAACATGATGTTCCAGTCCTATGCGCTGTTTCCGCACATGACGGTGGAACAGAACATTGCCTTTGGTCTGAAGCAGGACAAGCTGGCGAAGGCAGAGATTACTGCCCGCGTGCAGGAAATGCTCAGCCTCGTACACATGCAAGAGTTTGCCAAACGCAAGCCGCACCAGCTTTCGGGCGGTCAGCGTCAGCGGGTGGCGCTAGCCCGCAGCCTTGCCAAACGGCCAAAATTATTACTGCTCGACGAACCGATGGGCGCGCTGGATAAAAAGCTGCGTGACCGGATGCAGCTCGAAGTGGTGGATATCCTCGAACGCGTCGGCGTGACCTGCGTGATGGTGACGCACGACCAGGAAGAGGCGATGACCATGGCCGGGCGCATCGCTATCATGAACCGTGGTAAGTTCGTGCAAACCGGCGAACCGGAAGAAATATACGAGCACCCGACGACCCGCTTCAGCGCCGAGTTTATCGGCTCGGTGAACGTATTCGAAGGCCTTCTGAAAGAGCGCCAGGAAGAAGGACTGGTGATCGACTCGCCGGGGCTGGTGCATCCATTGAAGGTGGATGTCGACGCATCGGTGCTGGATAACGTGCCGGTGTACGTGGCGCTGCGCCCGGAAAAAATCATGCTCTGCGAGGAGCCTCCAGCAGACGGCTACAACTTTGCGGTCGGCGAAGTGGTGCACATCGCCTATCTCGGCGATTTGTCTATTTATCACGTTCGCCTGAAAAGCGGCCAGATGATCAGCGCCCAGTTACAGAACGAGCACCGCTATCGCAAAGGTCTGCCGACCTGGGGCGATGAAGTGCGACTGTGCTGGGATGCAGACAGCTGTGTGGTTCTGACGGTTTAGGGGAGGGCGCAATGAGTACATTAGAACCTCCGGTTCGCGCAAAACAGCCGGGCAGCTTTGCCGTATATCTGTCAAAAATGCAGATGAAACACGGGCGAAAATTGGTGATCGCGCTGCCGTATCTGTGGCTGTTTCTGCTGTTTTTACTGCCATTTCTGATTGTCTTTAAAATCAGCCTGGCGGAAATGGCGCGTGCGATCCCCCCTTATACCGACCTGTGGGAATGGGCCGACGACCAGATTACCCTGACGCTTAACATCGGCAACTTCCTGCAACTGACGGACGATCCGCTGTACGTTGAGGCGTATTTGCAGTCGTTGCAGATAGCGGCGATTTCGACCGTTTTCTGCCTGCTGCTCGGCTACCCGCTGGCATGGGCGGTGGCGCACAGTAAGGCGTCAACGCGTAACATTCTACTGCTGTTGGTCATTCTGCCGTCGTGGACCTCGTTCCTTATTCGCGTGTATGCATGGATGGGGATCCTGAAAAGTAACGGCGTGCTGAATAACTTCCTGATGTGGACCGGGATTATCCATCAACCGCTGGAAATTCTGCACACCAATCTGGCGGTGTATATCGGCATTGTGTACGCCTATCTGCCGTTTATGGTGCTGCCGATTTACACCGCGCTGACCCGCATTGATTACTCGCTGGTGGAAGCCTCGCTGGATCTGGGCGCGAAGCCGCTGAAAACCTTCTTCAGCGTGATCGTGCCGTTGACCAAAGGCGGGATTATCGCCGGGTCGATGCTGGTGTTTATTCCGGCGGTAGGGGAGTTTGTTATCCCGGAACTGCTCGGCGGCCCGGATACCATCATGATTGGTCGTGTGTTGTGGCAGGAGTTCTTTAATAACCGCGACTGGCCGGTGGCCTCGGCGGTGGCGGTGGTGATGTTGCTGCTGCTGATTGTGCCGATTATGTGGTTCCACAAACATCAGCAAAAACAGATGGGGGAACACGGATGAATAACTTACCGGTCGTTCGCTCGCCGTGGCGAATTTTGATTCTGATATTGGGATTCTCGTTCCTCTACGCGCCAATGCTGATGCTGGTCATCTATTCCTTCAACAGTTCCCGGCTGGTGACGGTGTGGGCGGGCTGGTCGACACGCTGGTATGGCGAACTGTTCCGCGACGATGCGATGATGAGCGCCGTGGGCCTGAGCCTGACCATTGCCGCCTGTGCGGCGACGATGGCGGCTATTCTCGGCACTATCGCCGCTGTTGTGATGGTGCGTTTCGGGCGCTTCCGCGGTTCGAACGGCTTTGCGTTTATGATAACCGCGCCGCTGGTAATGCCGGACGTCATCACCGGCCTGTCGCTGCTGTTGCTGTTCGTTGCACTCGGGCACGCCACCGGCTGGCCGTCCGATCGTGGGATGTTCACCATCTGGCTGGCGCACGTTACCTTCTGTACCGCGTACGTGGCGGTGGTGATTTCGTCGCGTCTGCGCGAACTTGACCGCTCGATTGAAGAGGCGGCGATGGATCTTGGCGCGACGCCGCTGAAGGTCTTTTTCGTCATCACGCTACCGATGATTATGCCTGCGGTGGTTTCCGGTTGGCTGCTGGCATTTACGCTGTCGCTGGATGACCTGGTTATCGCCAGCTTTGTTTCCGGGCCGGGCGCAACCACATTGCCAATGCTGGTGTTCTCCAACGTGCGAATGGGGGTTAACCCGGAAATCAACGCCCTGGCGACGCTCATTCTGGGCGTGGTCGGGATTGTTGGTTTAATAGCCTGGTTCATCATGGCAAGGTCTGAAAAGCAGCGTGTACGCGATATCCAGCGTGCAAGACGCGGTTGAACCGCTTAAAATATAAAGCGTTGTGTCATCGTCTCCTCGGGCTTCCCGGGGAGACGTTTTCATGGAAGGCCACAATTGCGATTCTTCTCTAAAACCCGACATTCACATGCTCGTCTGAACGTCCCTGCGCTGGTGCAGGTGGCGGCGCTCGCGATTATCCTGATTCGTGCGTTGGATTTGCTGATGATCCTCAATCTACTGGGCCCGCTGGGCATGGTGGAATTCGTGCGCCGTAGCGTTCAAACCTGGACGTTGACGCTGGTGTTTATGGCGAGCCTGGTGCTGGTCTTCGTGGAAATCTGGTGCGCATTTTCGCTGGTCAAAGGGCGAAACTGGGCGCGCTGGACCTACTTCCTGACGCAGGTTATTGCCGCCGGCTACCTGTGGGCCGCGTCGTTAGGTTATGGTTATCCAGAACTGTTCAGCATTGCGGGCGAATCCAAACGTGAAATTTTACGTTCGCTGGTGATGCAAAAACTGCCCGACATTCTGGTGCTGATGCTGCTTTTTGTGCCTGCCGCCAGCCGTCGGTTTTTCCGTCTGCAATAACGGTGATACAATCCCGGCCCTCTGGAATTTCAAAGGTCTTTGTATGCAGTGCGCACTCTATGATGCCGGACGCTGTCGCTCCTGCCAGTGGCTCGAACAGCCGGTATTCCAACAGCTTGCCGCCAAAATGGCGGATCTTCAGCAACTGCTGTCGTCTTCGACGGTAGAAGCGTGGTGCGCACCGGTTAGCGGCCCGGAAACGGGTTTTCGTAACAAAGCCAAAATGGTCGTCAGCGGCAGCGTTGAAAAACCGCTGCTCGGGATGCTGCATCGCGACGGCACGCCGGAAGATTTATGCGATTGTCCACTGTATCCCGCCTCGTTTGCCCCGGTATTTTCCGCCCTTAAACCGTTTATCGCCCGCGCGGGTCTGACGCCGTATAACGTCGCGCGTAAGCGTGGGGAGCTGAAATATTTGCTGCTGACCGAAAGCCAGCTCGATGGCGGGATGATGCTGCGGTTTGTACTGCGCTCTGACGCCAAGCTGGAACAGCTACGCGCGGCGCTGCCCTCATTACAGGCTCAGCTCCCGCAGCTGAAAGTGATTTCAGTGAATATTCAGCCGGTGCACATGGCTATCATGGAAGGTGAGCAGGAGATTTTCCTCACTGACCAGCAGGCGTTGGCCGAGCGTTTTAACGACGTGCCGCTGTGGATCCGCCCGCAAAGTTTCTTCCAGACTAACCCGACGGTGGCGAGTGAACTGTATGCCACCGCCCGCGATTGGGTACGCGGCTTACCGGTTCAGCATATGTGGGATCTCTTTTGCGGCGTGGGCGGCTTTGGTTTGCATTGCGCCACGCCAGAAATGCAACTGACCGGGATAGAGATCGCGCCAGAAGCCATTGCCTGTGCGAAACAGTCGGCGATGGAGCTGGGATTGCATAATTTGCATTTTCAGGCGCTTGATTCCACGCAGTTTGCGACCCATCAGGGCACCGTACCTGAGCTGGTGCTGGTGAATCCGCCACGTCGTGGAATTGGCAACGCGTTATGCGATTATCTCAGCGATATGGCGCCGCCGTTTATCATCTATTCCAGCTGTAATGCGCAGTCGATGGCAAAAGATTTCAGCCATCTGCCAGATTACCGAGTGGCGCGTGTGCAGCTGTTTGATATGTTCCCGCACAGCAAACACTACGAAGTGCTGACGCTGTTGATTCGACGTTAAAATGAGGCCGGACGGCGACAGCGCCACGTCCGGCCAGTCATCTTATTTAGACATACTGTCTTTTTTCATCTCATCTTTCTTCATGCCATCCATTTTGCCCATACTGTCCTTTTTCATTTCGTCTTTCTTCATACCGTCTTTACACATGCCATCTTTGCACATCTTGTCGTGGGGTTTTGACATCCCGTCTTTGGCCATGCCGTCGTGGGACATCGACATGTTGTCTTTCGCCATACTGTCTTTGCTCATGCTGTCGGCGGCCTGAACGTTAAACATCACCAGGGCAGAGAAAGCAGCTGCTGCAAGCATTAATTTTTTCATGGGAATTCCTCATTTTTACGTTGTGAAGTGCTTCTGGGTTTAACTGCCACCAAACCAGTTGTAACCCTGGTCTTCCCAGTAACCGCCCGGGAAACGATTGGTGACTTCGATGGATAAAACGTGTTTTGGGTTTTTGTAGCCGAGCTTGGTCGGGATACGGATTTTCATCGGATAGCCGTATTCCGGCGGGAGAATGTTGTTATCCCAGGTCAGGGCCAGTAGCGTTTGCGGATGCAACGCAGTAGCCATATCAATGCTGGTGTAGTAATCATCCGCGCAGCGGAAACTGACATATTTCGCGCGCATATCCGCACCAATCAGCTGTAAGAACTGGGCGAACGGCACACCGCCCCATTTGCCGATGGCGCTCCAGCCTTCGACGCAGATATGGCGGGTGATTTGGCTGACCTGCTGCATGTGATACAGCTCGGGCAGCGTCCAGCGTTTGGTGTCACGCACCAGGCCCATAATTTCCAGTTGAAAATCACGACCATCAATCTGCGGAATATCGTCCGGGCCATAAAAGGCATTAAACGGGAACGGACGGGTAATATCGGCCTCTGTATATTCAGGCGCCAGATGACGGTGGCTGAACAGAAAACCCTGTACCCGGTCATTGAAGCGGGACATGCGGGACAGCGCAGTCTCGACGCTTTCGTTATCGCTGATATCACAGCCGGTCAGCATCATGATGCCACCGAGGGTCAGTCCCTGGCGCAGCACGCGTCGGCGCTCAGGGCTAAGTAATTTTTCTGCGTCCTTCACGAGGTCGCGGGCGTCACTGTCGGAAAGAAAACTGGGCTTTTTCATCTGTTCTCCTTAACGGCCCCGCAGCATGGCGAGCAGCGTACGCGGCACCAGCAGCACCATCAGCAAATGGATAACCACGAACAACGCTATGGCGCTCATACAGAAAAAGTGGATATAACGTGCAGCTTCGTAGCCGCCAAGCAGCTCACGCAGGAGCGGAAACTGCACGGATTTCCACAACACCAGACCAGATAGCACCAGCCCGACGCCCAGCAGAATGACTCCGCCGTAGGCCAGCTTTTGCACCATGTTGTAATGGCTGAGGTCGGCGTGCTGGAGCTTGCCGCGCAACGCTTGTTTTAGGTCATTGAATAATTCACGCAGCGACAGTGGGAAGAATTTGCGTTTGAAATGGCCGCTGATAATGCCGAGCGATAAATAGACCGTGGCGTTAATCACCAGCACCCACATCATGGCGAAATGCCACTGCAGCGCGCCGCCGAGCCAGCCGCCGAGCGTAATTTCCGCCGGGAAAGAGAAACCGAACAGGGGAGAGGCGTTATAAATACGCCAGCCGCTAAACATCATGCCCGCGATGGCAATGGCATTAACCCAATGGCAGCATCGCAGCCAGAGCGGGTGAATCGTTTTGGAATGCGTCCGGGACATGGTCGGCTCTCCGTGAATGACATGTCACCAGCATGCGTGATTTCTTATCACCACATCCTCACGGAAGTTTAAATAAAATGTGATAACTTGCGGCGCCCGCCTGCGTTAAGCTTGGATAAAAGACTGCTGGTGAAACGCTATGAATAACCCAAAGAAAATACTGCTGGTGGAAGACGATCAGGATATCGCGACCTTGCTGCGGCTAAACCTGCAGGATGAGGGTTATCAGATTGTCCACGAAGCGGATGGCCATCAGGCGCTGGTTCAGCTGGAAAAACAGGTCTGGGATGCGGTGATCCTCGATTTAATGTTGCCCGGCGTCGACGGCCTGGAGATTTGCCGCCGTATTCGTCAGATGACGCGCTACCTTCCGGTTATCATTATCAGCGCACGAACCAGTGAAACGCACCGCGTGCTGGGTCTTGAAATGGGTGCGGATGACTATCTGCCAAAACCCTTTTCAGTGCTCGAGCTGATTGCGCGCGTGAAAGCGCTGTTTCGCCGCCAGGAAGCAATGGGGCAGAACATTCGTATGGAAGGCGGGCTGATTTCCTGCCACGGGTTGAGTATTGATCCGTTGAGCCGCGAAGTGCGCCTGCGCGGTGACATAATCGAACTGACGCCGCGCGAGTTTGACCTGCTGTACTGGTTTGCCCGCCATCCCGGCGAAGTGTTTTCGCGTCTGTCGCTGCTGGACCACGTTTGGGGTTATCAGCACGAAGGTTACGAGCATACCGTCAACACCCATATCAACCGTCTGCGCATCAAAATCGAACGCGACCCCGCTGAACCGGAAATTATCCTGACGGTGTGGGGGAAAGGTTATAAGTTCGCCAGCGCGAAAACGGAGCACACGACATGATCCGCCGCCTCAGCCTCAGCCAGCGGTTGACGCTGGTATTTTCCGCCATTTTGCTGCTCTGCGCGGTGGCGGCGTGCAGCGTGCAGCTGTACAGCACCAGCCAGTACGGTAGCGCGATGGTGCAGCGTTTGTCCGCCGGGCTGGCGCAGCAGATCGTTAACAGCGAACCGCTGCTGGATAAAAAAGGCGACGTGAACCGCCAGACGCTGCAAACATTGTTTACCCGGCTGATGACGCTTAACCCCAGCGTCGAGCTGTATCTGGTCTCACCTGAAGGGGAATTACTGGCCGACGCCGCGCCAGCGGGCCATGTGAAGCGGCAGAAAATCGACATCGCGCCGTTGCAGACTTTCCTCGGCGGCGCGGCGTGGCCTATTTTTGGTGACGATCCGCGCAGCCTGGATAAAGAAAAAGTGTTCAGCGTTGCGCCGGTAAGATTCAACGGCGAGCTGCACTGCTATCTGTACATTATTTTGCAGGGCGAAGATCTCAACGCGCTTTCCGACAGCGCGTGGCAGAAAGCGCTGTGGAGCACGGTGCTGTGGTCGCTGCTTTTGGTGGCGCTGTTTGGTTTGCTGGCGGGCGTGATGGTCTGGTACTGGGTGACGCGCCCGGTGAAACAGCTGACGGCGGACGTGCGTGGTCTGGATCAGGACAGCATTAGCGCCATCAAACAGCTGGCGCAGCAGAGGCCGGAAATTGAACCGGCCAACGAAGTGGCTATTCTGCATAACACCTTTATCGAGCTGGCGCGCAAAATTGCCAGCCAGTGGGATCAGCTTTCCGACAGCGATCGCCAGCGGCGTGAATTTATCGCCAACATTTCGCATGATTTGCGTACGCCGCTGACTTCACTGCTAGGCTACCTCGAAACGTTGTCGATGAAAGCCGATACGCTGTCGCCGGAAGACAACCGTCAGTATCTGGCGATTGCGCTGCGTCAGGGGCATAAAGTGCGACACCTGTCGCAGCAGCTGTTTGAGTTAGCGAAACTTGAGCACGGCGGCATCAAGCCGCAGCTGGAACGGTTTGCCATCGGCGAACTGATTCAGGATGTCGCGCAGAAGTTTGACCTGGCCATCGAAACGCGGCAGTTAAAACTGCAGGTGGAAATGCCGCGTTTACTGCCTCTGGTGAATGCCGACGTGTCGATGATTGAACGGGTGGTCACCAATTTGCTGGACAACGCGGTACGCCACACGCCGGTCGGCGGCACAATTCAGCTGCGTATCTGGCAGGAGAACGATCAGCTACAGGTGGAAGTCGCGGACAGCGGGCCGGGCATCGAGCAGGCATTACGCGAACAGCTATTCCAACGACCTTCGGCGCTCAATGCCCGCAGTGCGCGAGAAGATCGCGGTGGGCTGGGGTTGCTTATCGTCCGCCGGATGCTGGAATTGCACGGCGGCGGGATTCGTCTGATGGAAGCCACGCCGGGGGCCTGTTTCCGATTTTACGTACCGCTCTAATTTCAAAGACCAAAAAGCCGGACAATCGCCCGGCTTATTTAATCTCAGTACATCAGGGGATTACTGCGGAAACCACTGGTTGCTGATTTTCTGGTATGTTCCGTCGGCCTTAATCGCTTTCAGCGCACCGTTCAGTTTTTCCAGCAGCGCTTTGTTATCCGGACGTACGGCGATCCCAAGGCCTGTACCGAAGTACTGCGGATCGGTCACTTTTGGCGTGGCGACACCCAGCTGCGGGTTGGTTTTCAGCCATTCATTGACCACTGCCGTGTCGCCAAACACGCCGTCGATACGGCCAGTTTTGAGGTCGATGATCGCATTCTGGTAACTGTCATACGCCACGGTTTTTACTTCCGGGTGCTTATCCTGAAGGTATTTTTGGTGCGTGGTGCCGTTTTCCATGCCGATACGTTTGCCTTTCAGCTGCTCAAAAGAGGTGAACTCGCCCTTTTTCGCAATCACCAGCGCCGAGTTGGCGTAGTACGGATCGGTGAACGCCACCTGTTTGCTGCGTTCCGGTGTGATGTCCATCCCGGAGATCACTGCGTCATACTTTTTGAATTTCAGCGACGGGATCAGGCTGTCAAAGGCGTGGTTGGTGAAGGTGCACTCCGCCTGCATTTGGTTGCATAACGCTTTGGCCAGATCGATATCAAAACCGGCAATCTGGTTATTGGCATCAAGGGATTCAAACGGAGGATAGGTGGCGGACACGCCAAAGCTGATTTTCTCTGCTGCAGCCGCGCCTGTGGCGAAAGTGGCAAGCAGCGCTGCCAGAATAAGTTTCTTCATGGTAAAGCTCCCGTCGGTCAATCTTATGATGTTGTGCCGTCTCTGAGGCAGGGAGTTACCTTGCCATTTTGTGAATTTGTATGCAATAAAAATGATTAAGTATTTCAATGTGGAATAAAAAAAAAGCGGACGCTCTGACGAGTGCCCGCTTAGTTGTCGATATTTTATGCAGTATTAATTGCGACGTTCAAATGCCAGCGCTTTGCGTTCCACGAGACGCATGATTAACGTCAGTAAACCGTTGACCACCAGATACACCAGACCTGCGGCACCAAATACCATCACGTCATACGTGCGTCCGTACAGCAACTGCCCGTGACCCATGACTTCCATCAGCGTGATGGTGTAGGCCAGAGACGTACTCTTGAACACCAGCACCACTTCGTTGGAGTAAGAGGAGAGGGCGCGCTTAAATGCATACGGCAGCAAAATGGCCAGCGTGTCTTTCTTGCTCATCCCCAGCGCGCCACAGGATTGCCACTGGCCTTCCGGAATGGCGCGGATCGCACCAAAGAACAGCTGAGTGGTATACGCGGCGCTGTTAAGCGACAGGGCAATCATTGCGCATAGCCAGGGTTCGGAGAGCAGATGCCACAGCGCAGGATAGTTCTGCAACTGAGGAAACTGACCCGGGCCGTAGTAAATCAGGAAGATTTGCACCAGTAATGGCGTGCCGGTAAACAGCGTGATGTAGGCGCGGACAATCCATACCAGCACCGGCGTTTTCAGCGTCAGAATGATGGTGAAAATCAGCGACAGGATCAGCGCCAGCACAATTGAGGCCACGGTCAGCGTCAGGCTGGTATGCAGCCCTTTCAGCAGTTCGGGTAAATACTCAAGCATCAGCCTGGTCTCCGTTCAAAGCGAGTCGCGCGCAGGTCAATGCGTTTGAGGATGTACTGACTGAGCAGGGTGATGACGAGGTAAATCGCCGCCGCCACGATGTACCAGGTAAACGGTTCCTGTGTACGGGTGGCGATGCTTTTGGTTTGCAGCATCAAATCGTTCACGCTGATAAGCGACACCAGCGCGGTATCTTTCAGTAGCACCAGCCACTGATTACCGAGCCCTGGCAGCGCGTGGCGCCACATTTGCGGCATCACCAGACGGAAGAAAATGGCTGCTTTGGACAGCCCAAGTGCCTGGCCGGATTCCCACTGGCCCACCGGCACCGCTTTCAACGCACCGCGCAGGGTCTGCGATGCGTAAGCTGAATAGAGCAGGGACAGCGCAATCACGCCGCACAGGAACGGGCTAACGTCGAAGTTTTCAATCTGCACCTGCACCGGGATCTGTGCAAAACCGAGGTTCAGCGTAAAACCGTCGGACAGCATGAGCAGCAGTTGCGAAGAACCAAAGTAGATGAACAGGACCACCAGAATTTCCGGTAATCCACGCAGAATGGTGACCAGACCAGTGCCGACCCACGCGACGGGACGCCATTTAGCTGACTCCCACACCGCAAAGATCATCGCCAGCACCAGGCCAATCGCCAGAGCACAAACGGCAAGGCCGACGGTCATCCCGGCGGCACTTGCTAATGGAAACATTTCGTTCATCAAGAATTACTTCTGGAACCATTTGCTGTAGATGGTCTTGTACGTCCCATCCTGCTTCACTTTGGTCAGCGCGTCGTTCAGCTTCTGCTGCAGATCGCTGTTACCCTGACGTACGGCGATGCCGAGGCCAGTACCAAAGTAGTCTTTATCTGTCACTTTATCGCCAATCGCTGCCAGTTTCGGATCGGCTTTCAGCCACTCGGTCACCACCGCAGTATCGCCGAACACCGCGTCAATGCGGCCGTTCTGTAAATCCAGCTTCGCATTCATGTAGCTGTCATAAGGCACCGTGGTGATTTCCGGATGCTTATCAGTAATGAATTTCTGGTGAGTGGATCCGTTCTGCATACCCACTTTTTTACCTTTCAGCGCGGCGATATCAGCCACTTTGCCTTTCTGGCCGACGAACAGTGCAGAGTTTTCGTAGTAAGGCTGGGTGAACAGGACCTGCTTTTCACGATCAGGAGTGATGTCCATACCGGAAATCACCGCGTCAAAACGACGGAATTTCAGGCTTGGGATCAGGCTGTCGAACGCCTGGTTGGTGAAAGTACAGGTGGCGTCGATCTGTTTGCACAGCGCGTTCGCCAGATCCACGTCGAAGCCGACAATCTTGTTGTTGGCATCCATGGATTCAAACGGAGGATAAGAGGCTTCCATCGCAAAACGAATAGTCTGGGCTGCACCAGCGGAAAGGCTGACGCTGGCGAGCAGCGCGGCAATCACGATTTTTTTCATTGTCATTGTTCCCGAAAACATCAGTGTGAAAGATAGTTTTTAAACGCTTCGGTCTGCGGCTCGGCAAAGCAACGCGCATCCCCTTGCTCTATGATGTGACCGTTTTCCATATACACCACACGACTGGCAGTTTTACGCGCCACTTCGACTTCATGGGTGACGATCACTTGCGTTATTTGGGTCTGAGCCAGCTCACGAATGATGCTTACAATCTGGGCGGTGATTTCCGGATCCAGTGCGGCGGTTGGCTCATCAAACAGCAGAACCTGTGGTTCCATCATCAGCGCACGGGCAATGGCCACGCGCTGCTGCTGACCACCGGAAAGGTGTAAAGGATAGCGGTCGCTGTAAGGTTTCAGACGTAGACGTTCCAGTAACTTTTCGGCACGCGCCAGCGCCTGCTCTTTCGATAAACCGAGCACGCGGCAGGGGGCTTCAATCAGGTTTTGCTGGACGGTTAAGTGCGGCCACAGATTGTACTGCTGGAAGACCATCCCGACGTTTTGACGCAATTCGCGTATCGCTTTATCGGAAGGGGCTTTGTTGAAATTGAATTGATTTCCCGTAATGGAGAGCTGGCCGGAGCGCGGCATCTCCAACAGGTTAAGCACGCGCAACAGCGAACTTTTTCCCGCGCCGCTAGGGCCAAGCAGCACCAGCGTTTCACCCTGCGGGCAATCCAGGGTTATGTCGAACAGCGCCTGATGTGCGCCGTAAAAGCAGTTAATGCCTTCTAGTTTTATACTCATCCGGGAAATCTGACACCGATAGCTATTGAGGCCGCAGATAGTAACGTTCACAGAATAGTTATGCAATATTTCTGCGTTAAAACTTAAATATAAACCACGTTTATACTTAAAGTTAGCACAAAATAGCGAGGGCGCAGGGGCAAGGAAATAAATGTCGGCATCCATCACAGAATGCCAGACATTTAACCTGAGTTATTAAAGGGATTTTATTTAGTCAGCGTCTGGCGCAGCGTGCCTGCCGGAGCGTGAACGGTGCCGCCGAGGTAGCGCACGTCGTCTACAGCCCAGCACTGACCTTCGCGGATCATCAGCACTTCATCCTGCCAGCTCTGAGAACCTTGTTTCAGTTCAACGCGAAGCGGAATGTTGCGTGCGTCCGTATTTGGGATGGTTGATGCGCTGGCCACATCAGCGCTGTCGGCGGGTGTCGTGCGGCTGGAGAACAAGTCTTCCTGCATCAGAGCGCGTTTATTCGGATCGTTGTTCGCATCGTTAAGCACTTTAGCCAGATCGTCGCTCAGGTACGGACGCAGTGCGGCTAAATCAGTGGTGCGGTGCTGAATGTGATAGTCATAAAACTTTTGTGCAACAGTGTCTGGGCCACCTTCTACGCAAGGACCTGAACGGGTACCGATATCCTTGAACGCAGGTGTGACGGTGGTACAGGCGCTCAGTAAAAGGGCGCAAGGGACAAGAAGAGCTGCGGCAGAGTAGCGCATGAGTGATTTCCTTATTTTCCCGTCATACTTCAAGTTGCATGAGCAGGCTTGCCGCCGCCCTGCAACTCGAATTATTTAGGGTATAGACTAACTACGGTATTTAGATGTTTTCAAGCATAGCGTATCGGTACGATAATGTGTTTGATTAACTGAGCTAAGGCATTGAAGAAGGAGGACGAATGCAATTTTCAACGACCCCAACACTGGAAGGGCAAACCATCGTCGAGTACTGCGGCGTGGTGACCGGGGAAGCGATTCTCGGCGCGAACATTTTCCGTGATTTTTTTGCCGGTATCCGCGATATCGTCGGTGGGCGCTCCGGTGCGTACGAAAAAGAGCTGCGCAAAGCGCGTGAAATTGCGTTTCAGGAGCTTGGTGAGCAGGCCAAAGCGTTGGGCGCGGATGCGGTGGTTGGCATCGATATCGACTATGAAACCGTCGGCAAAGACAGCAGCATGCTGATGGTAAGTGTCAGCGGTACTGCGGTTAAAGTGCGCCGATGAAGCGTTTTTTACCGATAGCCCTGGCGCTGCTGTTGGCGGGCTGTGGCAGTGATAACGATGCCAGTCGGCAGAATCTCATCAGCAAACCGGGCTATATGCTGGATACGAGCCATCCGGCGCCCAATGCTTACCCGCGCATCAAAATGCTGGTTATCCATTACACCGCCGGTGATTTTGAGACGTCTCTGGCGACGCTGACGGATAAGCAGGTCAGTGCGCATTACTTGATCCCGGACACGCCGCCTGAACGCAAAGGTAAACCACTTATCTGGCAGTTGGTTCCGGAACAGGATCTGGCCTGGCATGCGGGGGCCAGCTTCTGGCGTGGGGCCACGCGTATAAATGACACATCAATTGGTATCGAACTGGAAAACCAAGGCTGGGAGAAAACCGCGGGCATAAAAAGTTTTACGCCTTTCTCTCCGTCGCAAATCAATGCGCTTATCCCGCTGGCAAAAGACATCATTGCCCGTTATCACATTGAACCGCAAAACGTGGTGGCGCATGCGGACGTTGCGCCGCAGCGTAAAGACGATCCTGGGCCGCGTTTTCCATGGCAACAGCTGGCGAAGCAGGGCGTAGGCGCGTGGCCTGATGAAAATCGGGTGGCATTTTATCTCAACGGCCGTCAGCCGTCGGAGCAGGTGAATAGCGGGTCAGTGCTGGATTTGCTCGCACGTTATGGCTATGAAGTGACACCGGGTATGACCTACACGCAGAGAAAACGGGTGATTATGGCGTTTCAGATGCACTTCCGCCCCGAACGGTGGGACGGCGTGGCGGATGCGCAAACTCAGGCGATAGCCGAAGCGTTACTGGAAAAATATGGTCAGGGTTGAGTGACCGGTTACGTTCTGGCCACCGCAAGTCAGAACGTAACGAATTGAAATAGATAGTGATATTTATACAATTTACGAAACACACATTTCAAATTTCGATCTGATAAATTGACTTAACTTATTCATCCCGCCTATGATTAAACCACTCCGCAAGACATTTTTAATATAAAAAAGTGTGCGCGAATAAAATTATTGCATCGTTAATGGGTTACTAAGGCTTTAATAACGTGGTGGCGTGTGATTGTTTGCAATTACATGAAGCGATGTTATTACCTTCAATATCTTTATTAAATTGAGTAAAAACTATGTTAAGTATTTACGGTAAAAGCTTGCGCCCGGAATCTGAATTGAGATCAATTATCGATTTAACCAAAGATTACCCTGAGAAAAAGTTAAAAAAATGGCAAAAATTTTCAGGCTCTGACAGCAACAGTATTTATATTCTTCTGGAAGGTGAAGTTGAATTTCGCCGTTCATGCGATGAGTTATGTATGTTCACCATACAAGGACCGTTCGTCTTTGGTCTTGCCAACCTGTTTTACGATATCAGCAATGTTCACGGTGTTGCTCGTTCAAATATCATGGTGCGCGAGATTGATAAAAATGACTTTATCCAGATGGTAACTGAACACAATCAATGGAAAGCGCTGACGAAAGTCCTCTCGTGGTTCTTGTGTGTCTTTAAAAAACGCGATGACGTGCTGGTTGCCCGCAGTGCTTACCAGGTCATTCGTGAGTTTTTACTCGAAATATATGAACTGATCATTAATCACAATCGCGACATTAACGTTTATGATTACATTCAGGAATATACCGACCTGGCACGCAGCACTATTATAAAAATCCTTTCCGATTTAAAAAAAGGACAGTATATAGTGATTGAAAAAGGCCGTTTGTTGAGTATGACTACTCTACCGGAACGTTATTGATTATATCCTGCCATTTAAATTCGCGTCCTCTTTGTCGATAATATGGGGTATTTATGTGGTCGGTGAACCCATGTACTTTCCTGCACTTTTATTTCGCCCCAACGATTGAGGTGCTGAAATGAGATCCGCTGTACCTGATGATGCTGGTTGCGTAATGGACAGATCATCTTGCGGTGTAACGTCAGGGATTTTTCCTTGCGCATAATCCTGCTGTTGTTCTTTTATCGCCTGTAATAATCGCTCTTCTAACGAGGGACTATTTACTGCTGGCTGTGAGGTACTGCTTATAGGTAATGACGAGTTGTCACCACTGCCAGGCAAAAGTTGCGTGGCCAGAGAACCGTCCGGCGTGTGCTTCCAGTCATCATCGTCCGTTCTATCGGATACCTTATTTTGACTCGCTGGTGTAGCCGTTTGCGGTACTGGCACTGGTGTCGGTGGCGGGAACGCTTTTGTCACATAGACGTAATGCATATCTGAAAGTATCACATCCTGCTTACCCACCTTTTTTACCGACGATGGGGGGCCGGGATGTCGGCATTGCCAGTACAGATGAGCATAGAACCCCGCGGTCACCAACGTGACCAGACAGATCAGCCAGAAAATCCCTTTTAGCAACCATTGACGCAAGTCCGGCAGTCGCCGGGTGAAATAGACCGCTTCACCCGTGGCGGCGCTGCGCTGTGCGGCGAGACGTATCACAGACATTATGACCCGCTCCCTTGTTGTGGTGTGTTGGTGTCAGTCAGATGCACCGCATCCGTCACCGTTGGTGCCATACCGACAGCATGTATCAGACGGAATAATGTTTCATCACCGGGTAGGCCATCGACGCGTAAACCCATTTTTGTCTGGAATTCCCGGATACGCTTAACCAGTTCTGTCGACCACGTCGTGGTGTGGATCACCGGCAGGCCCAGCGCCTGACTTAACGCGTTGTCGAGCCAGCTGATATCGTTAACCTGGCTGGCTGCGCTTACACTGTTTTTCCCATCCGGCGTTAGCCGATGCAGCAGGGTGTAATTGCCCGTGGCGTTCTGTGTAAACCAGTTGCGTGAGACTTGCCAGGTGCGGTTATTAAGCAGCAAATCGATCGTATTATTTTCAATATGTACCACGACGGCGTAATTCAGACGCTCGCCGGTTTTCAGTTCAGCAATCCACGGATAGCCTCCGCTTTCCAGTTCCGTGAGTGTGGCCTTACCCTGTCTGCACTGGAGCATCACTCGGCCAGCGTTCTGACATAAAGCATCATCAGCCGTTGCCGCATAGCCCCAGATTTTATAGAGCTGATGCATACCGTCAGCCGGGCTTATCGCCTCGTTGTTAATTGATGGGGGCAAGGGAGGGACCTCGGCATGCGCCATGCGCTTCCAGCTCACCGGTGTCGGTACAGATAATGACAATTTAGCGGTCCATGACGGCGGAACATACCAGCCACCCGCCAGGCAGGCGAGCATGGCAATCAGCGCTACAGTCGCCCATTTTTTAGTGGATCGACGGGCCGGGATGATTTCGCTGGCCGCAAGACGTAAATGCCGGGCGCTGACCCTGGAGGCGCGTTCAGTCCACGCCGCCAGCAGTGCCAGATGCGCCAGGCGGTTGACCTGCGTGAGATTGCCCTGCGTCAGAGCGTGTATTTTACGGATACGATCGCGTGGGAAGGGAGAAGTTTCCACGCCTTGTTCTTCCATTCGGGCGGCAAAGTAGGCCTGGCATTCACGGCCTGACAGAGGACGCATGCTGTGCCGGGTATGCACCAGGCCTGGCAGTCCGGAGTCTGACATCAGTTTCGCTTCTGCCTGCGCCGTACCGGTCAGCAGGAGTGTCAGGGTAAAACCCAGTTCCTGTGCGCGGGTCAGCAGCATGCCCAGCACTGACCAGGCAGTGTCACGCATTGCCTGCGCGGCTGAGATTACCAGAAGTTTGGTCGCCGGCTTTTTACTGCAGCATTGCGACTGCCAGCGCTGCAAAATAGCATCGATAGCCTGAATCCGGTTTTTGCTGCTCTTTGCCTCTGGATGGAGTTTATACAGCAGCGTCTCAGCGGATAATTCCGGAAAGGCATTAATGGTTTGTGAGCCAACGAACGACTCGCTCAGTGTATCGCTAAATTGCTTGAGTAATTCTTCGTCACCACTAAAGAGTCCAGCGATACCTGGTTGAGTAGCGTTTTCTGCCAGCATGCCGTACACATCCTGATGATAGGCGACAGTGAACTTGCCTGATGTGGTCGTGACCTGCCTGAACGGCGGAGTCGCGAATTGAAAATATTGCAAATACATAGCGAGTTCACTCTGTCTCTAATTTTACCAGGATGGAAATGTGCCCCGACAAAGTATGTGAAGCCCTTAATATCGTCAATTTGCGTTGAGGATAAAAGTAGTCGCGCTTTTTCCACTTCATTCCGGAGAGGGAAGTCAACGGTTTTTTTCGTGAAAGTTAATAGCGAAGACAGTGGAGCGAACAGCCCAGGATGATTAAAATCTGCACCTATTAATTGGATTTGAAGCCATGCCCTTGTGGTCATAGGCGATTAAGGTTTTCTCTATCCAACATAATTCAAGATACAGAACAAAAGGCTTTGGCTTTTTGAGCAGATGCAGCCAACGCACATGCAACGTGAAGTATGATAGGTATATAAGGTTTTTATAATGAGGATGCCGTTTTTATACCGGCTGGTGACGCCCTGTATGATGTTTGTTTTGATGATGCTCGGCGGGTATCAGGGTTATATCGCTTATAAAGATTATAAAAAAGTTGTTGATAAATTAACAGGTGCTAAACATCGGGCCCGTAAAACGGGCGAGGAAGCTACACCTTTTTTACTCTTCACGCCAACCGTTGAACAGGTTAATACGCAAACCGTCACCCTGACACCGCTGTCAGCTGAAGTTGAAGGCATTGTTCACAGTGATGAAGCCTGGCTCTCTTTTGCAATGATTAAGACCGGCGGTCAGCAGCGTAGCTATCGGGAGGGCGATACACTTTCTGACCATGATGACGCATGGGTTGAGGCGATCAATAAGGACCGCGTGGTGGTGCAATATCAGGGGGTATCACACGCGCTGGAACTTAAGCCGCCTGATTATTTTAAAGGTGAGGTACAGACGCCACCGGTGGAAAAAGTGACGGCCAGTATGCGTCTTGCTGGCTTGAGTTTGAGCCATTATTTTGTGCTCAAACCGGCTATGCAGGATGGAAAACTTCAGGGTTATAACATTAATCCCCGGAATGCCTCCGACTATTTTAAATACAGCGGGTTTGAGCTGGGGGATATTGTCGTAAAAGTTGATGAGAGCGATATGACGCAAGCAGAGCAAGCAAAAGCCGTTATCGCAAACTGGTCTAAAATGAAAGCGGCGGAGGTCGTTGTACGACGCCACGCTCAATTGAAAAACATTCAAATTAATGTTTTAAACAATTAACAAGCGTAACCAATATGAATAAATTTCCATGGGCGTGTGCTTCTCTGGTTGCACTCGCGTTATATTCGGGTTCAACCCTGGCGGCGACATTCAGCGCCAGTTTTAAAAATACCGATATTCGTGAGTTTATTGATACCGTCAGTCGTAATCTGAATAAAACCATTCTCGTCGATCCCTCCATTCAGGCGGAGATCTCGGTCAAAACGTATAACGTGCTGACCGAGGATGAATATTATCAGTTTTTCCTTAGCGTACTGGATTTGTACAGTTTGTCGGTGATCCCGATGGACAATGGAATGATCAAAGTCGTGCGCTCAACGGCCGCGCGTATCGCTGGTGCGCCTGTGGTGGACAGCAAAAATCCCGGCAAAGGTGATGAAATAATCACCCGCGTTGTGCGCATGGAAAATGTGCCAGTACGTGAACTCGCCCCTTTGCTACGTCAGTTGAATGATGCATCCGGCTTAGGAAATGTTGTCCATTTTGAGCCCTCTAACGTGCTGTTGCTCACCGGTAAAGCCTCGGTGGTGAATCGCCTGGTCGATGTGGTGGCGCGTGTGGATAAGTCGGGGATGCAGCGCCGTGAAATCGTACAGCTGAAGTTCGCATCTGCCCGCGAATTGTCAGACATGCTGAACAACCTCAACAATGAGGAGCAAAAAGGGCAAAACGCACCGCAGTTGGCGACAAAAGTGGTCGCGGAAACCGAAACAAACAGTCTGGTTATCAGCGGTACGGCAGAAGCCCGTGGGCGAACACGCCAGCTGATCAGCAAACTGGACCGCGAACAGGATAATCAAGGCAACACCCGAGTGTTCTACCTGAAATACGCCAGTGCGACCAAAATTGTGCCCGTGCTGACGGGGATCGGCGATCAAATGAAAGATAAAACCGGGCAGGTGAAAAACAAAAGCAGTGCAAGTAAAGATGATCTGAGTATTAGTGCCGATGAATCCACTAACTCTTTGGTGATCACCGCCCAACCCAATGTGATGAATTCACTTGAAAAAGTGATCGAAAAACTGGATATCCGCCGGGCGCAAGTGCTGGTCGAGGCGATTATCGCCGAAGTCCAGGACGGTTCCGGACTGGATGCGGGCGTGCAGTGGAGCAGCAAACATGGAGGCACACAGTTTACCGGCACGGGTTTACCTATTGGCCAGGTGAAGAGTGGGGCAAACAAGGGCGTAGGATTCAATGGCCTGGCGACTGGGTTCTTTAATGGCGATTTCGGCGTGCTGTTGAGCGCCCTGTCGACCGACGGCAAGAACGATATTCTCTCCACGCCGAGTGTGGTGACTCTCGACAACAAAGAGGCGTCATTCAACGTGGGGCAGGACGTCCCGGTGCTCTCCGGTTCGCAAACCACCACCGGTGATAACGTCTTTAATACCGTTGAACGCAAAACGGTGGGGACCAAACTCAAAATTGTTCCCCAGATCAACGATGGCGACACGATCCATCTGAAAATTGAACAGGAAGTGTCGAGTGTTGACGCCAACGCCACGGAAGATGCGTCCCTCGGTCCGACGTTTAACACCCGCACCATCAGTAATGAAGTGATGGTACACAGCGGTCAGACCGTGGTACTGGGCGGGCTTATCGAGAATGTCACCAAGCAGAACGTATCGAAAGTGCCGCTGCTGGGAGATATTCCGCTGGTCGGCCAACTGTTCCGCTACACCTCTCAGGATACTTCGAAGCGCAACTTGATGGTGTTTATCCATACCACCGTGCTGCGTGATGACGACAATTTCAGTGCCGCTTCGAAAGAGAAATACGACCAGGTGCGGGCCCGCCAACAGCAGCGTCTGGAAGAGAAGAAACTCGGCATTATTGAACCGGAAGGAAATACGGTGCTGCCTGCCTGGTCGGAAAAATCACCGACAGCGCCAGCCACCTCGACTTCAACCTCAATGCCGCGTAATCCCTTCGCAGAATAATGGCAGGTAAGAGACATGGACGAGCTGACTAACTATTTGTGTAGCAGTAACTATGCCAAAGAGCATGGCGTACTGTTTTACGACAATCAGGCGTATGTGCGTGAGAATGCACCGATGTTTGCCTTGTTAGAACTCCGCCGGGCATTAGGACGATCGTATATTCCGATGCTCCTGACTGCTGAGGCGTTTGATGAGCTGTTGCAGCGTATCTGGCAACAGAGCAGCGGTGTTTCGCAGCAACTGGTGGACGATATGGATGCCGACATCGACCTGATGGCGCTCACCGAAGAGATCCCCGATAACGAGGATTTGCTGGATAACGATGAAAACTCACCGGTTATCCGGTTGATCAACGCCATTCTCGGCGAAGCGGTGAAAGAAGGGGCGTCGGATATCCATATTGAAACCTTCGAGCGCTCGTTGGGTATCCGTTTTCGCGTCGACGGTGTGCTGAGACTGGTTCTGCAACCGGCACGCAAACTGGCGCCGTTATTGGTCTCAAGGATCAAGGTCATGTCAAAGCTGGATATCGCGGAAAAACGTCTGCCGCAGGATGGACGTATTTCCCTGCGCATCGGGCGTAAGGCTATCGATGTGCGTGTCTCGACCATTCCTTCGCAATATGGCGAGCGGGTAGTGATGCGTCTGCTGGATAAGAGCAACCTGAGACCCGACATTGACAAGCTGGGACTGATTGACGCAGAGCTGAAACAGCTGAAGGGACTGATTGCGCGGCCGCATGGCATTATCCTGGTGACCGGCCCGACCGGTTCCGGAAAAAGTACCACCCTGTACGCCATTCTGTCGGCGCTGAATGGTCATGAACGCAATATTCTGACGGTCGAAGATCCTATCGAGTATGAGCTGGAAGGCGTCGGGCAGACCCAGGTCAATCCCCGCGTGGAGATGACATTTGCCCGTGGCCTGCGTGCCATTCTGCGTCAGGATCCTGACGTGGTGATGATCGGGGAAATTCGTGACGGTGAAACCGCACAAATAGCCGTCCAGGCCTCCTTGACCGGCCACCTTGTGATGTCCACGTTGCATACCAACAGTGCGGCGGGGGCAATTACCCGTCTGCGGGATATGGGGCTGGAATCGTTTTTGATTGGTTCCTCGCTGCTTGGGGTTATTGCCCAGCGGCTGGTTCGTCGTTTGTGCACGCACTGCCGGACAACCACTCCGCTGGATAGCAGTGAAAGCGTCTTGTTCAGTTTTATGGCCACCCCGCCAAAAGTGATTTATCGCGCTGTCGGCTGTGAACATTGCCGTCAGAGTGGCTATCAAGGCCGCGCGGGCATTCATGAATTCCTGGTTGTCGACAGCACCATGCGCCGGGCTATCCATGAAGACAAAGATGAAATGGCCATCGAAACCGCGCTGTTCAAACAGGCTTACAGTCTGCGAGAAAACGGTTTGATGAAGGTGATCGACGGCATCACCTCGCTGGAAGAAGTAATGCGCGTTACTGCCGAGCACGGAGGGGACGAATAATGGCCTGGTTTGCCTGGCGCGCCACCGACGCTGCGGGAAAAACGCGGCGCGGAACCCTGCAAGCAGAAAGCCCCAAACAGGTACGCCAGCAACTGCGCGAACAACAGTTATTACCGCTCAGCATCAGTACGGTCAGTGAACAGTCGGTGGGGAAATCATCGCAGCAAAAAAGCAAAATTACTGCGGCATCGCTGTCGCTATTTACCCGGCAGCTTTCAACGCTGGTCAATGCTGCCCTGCCGCTGGAGACTGCGTTAAAAGCCATTTCCCGACAGTCGGAAGATAAAAAACTGTCGGTACTGGTGAGTGAGATCCGCGACAAAGTAGTAGAAGGCCATACGCTAAATGAAGCACTCAGCCAGTATCCGCGCATTTTTGACAAACTTTACTGTGCACTGGTGATGGCGGGTGAAAAGTCAGGGGCGTTGGGCGGCGTGCTGGAAAAGTTGGCGGAATACAACGAACAGCGACAGAAAATGAAAAGCAAACTGACTCAGGCAATGGTTTATCCGCTCACCCTGACGGTGGTGGCGGTGGTCGTTATTTGTATTTTGCTGGTGGCCGTGGTGCCGCAGGTGATTGATCAGTTTACACATATGAAACAACAACTGCCGATGACCACCCGTATTCTGATTGCGGTGAGTGATTTCTTGCAGGCTTACGGCTTGCTGATGGGTGTCAGCCTGGTGGTCGCCGCTATTGGCTGGAAAATCTGGCTTAAAAAGCCACAAAACCGCTTTGCTTATCATCGCTGGCTGGTGACGCGCTCACCGATTCAGAAACTGGTACGGGCGATTAATAGTGCTCGCTATATCCGTACATTAAGTATTTTACAGGCCAGTAGTGTCCCGCTACTCGATGGCATGTTGATTGCCATGGAAGGTCTGGAGAACGGTTACGCCCGGCAGCTAATGGCCACGGCCGCAGAGACCGTTCGTCAGGGCTCGACCCTACATGCCGCGCTGGAGCAGGCGCGTCTGTTCCCTCCGACCATGTTGTATATGGTGGCCTCAGGAGAAGAGAGCGGTGAGCTTGGGCCACTCATGGACAGAGCCGCAGAAAACCAGGAGAGCGCACTACAGCATCGTATTACGTTAACGCTTTCTGTATTCGAACCGGCACTGGTCGTCACTATGGCAACCGTGGTGTTGTTTATTGTGCTGTCAATATTACAACCAATTCTTCAACTCAATAATATGGTGGGATAAAACAATTATGCAACGAAATAATATATTACATGTAAGGCGCCAGCAGGGTTTTACATTACTCGAACTGATGGTGGTTATTGTTATTCTTGGCGTATTAGCCAGTATGGTCGTACCCAACCTGATGGGGAATAAAGAACGTGCCGATAACCAAAAAGCGGTCAGTGATATTGTGGCGCTCGAAGGTTCATTGGATATGTATAAACTCGATAACCATCGTTACCCGACGACAGACCAGGGTCTGCAGGCGCTGGTGACCAAACCTGAAGTGGCGCCGATCCCGAATGGATATCGTACTGAGGGGTATATTCGCCGTCTGCCAACCGACCCATGGGGCAATGATTATCTGCTTGTCAGTCCTGGCGAACATGGCGCGGTGGATGTTTTTTCTTCAGGGCAGGATGGTGAAGTCAATACGGCTGATGATATTACTAACTGGTCGCTGGATAAAAAAGAAAAATAATGAAGCAACGTGGGTTTACGCTGCTGGAGATTATTCTGGCACTGATGATTTTTGCCAGTAGCGCCATGTTGGTTGTCACTACAATCCCTTCGCGGAGTAGTGCGGATATATTTGGGCAGCACTTTAAGTCCCTCGTGGAATATGGTTCCGATCGGGCGGTGATGGATGGGAATATTCATGGCCTGGTGATCACCGACCAGTATTATCAGTTGGTCACTGCCCAGCAGAAAAATGACATCACGTACTGGGTACCGTTGACGGCCGGAAGGATCGTGACGCAGGGGCAATTTCCGCAAGAGATGCACGTCTCGCTCGCTCCCCAGCGTCTGGCGGCGACGCTTGATGCGGAACCCCAAATTATTTTTCTGCCGGACGGTGAAATAGGGCGTTTTACATTAATGCTGCAAAGCGTGGATAAACAGCACCGTTTTCGCGTGATTTCACAGGGAGCATCGCCGGTCAAGGTCGAAAATGATGAGTAAAGGTAACCACAAACAGCGAGGAATGACATTACTGGAGGTCATGGTGGCGTTAGCCATTTTTTCTACCGCCGCGCTAGCCTTAATGAATTCCGTCTCGCTGAACGTCCGTTTTACTCACAGCCTCGGTGACTCACTGCAAGCCAGTTGGCTGGCTGAGAATCAGCTGGCAGAAGCGGCTCTCGCGCAGCGTGATTTCCCCGCTGAGGCGCGGGAGGGTGATGAAACGATGGGCGGTCGTCAGTGGCACTGGCGCGAGCAGCGTGTCGATACCGGAGACAACGGCTTTGCCAATGAAGTCGCTATCTTTTCCGAAGGCGACGACAGCCATCCGGTTATTACGCTGCGGGTGCAAACCCCTGTTATCGGGGAAGAAACCGATGCGGCGCAGTGAGAGACAGCAAGGTTTTACCTTACTGGAGGTGATGATTGCGCTGACGGTGTTCGCCATCATCAGCCTGCTGGCCTGGCAAATTCTGGATGGTGCGATGCGTACCACGGCGGCAACCAATGTGCGGGCAAACGATCTTAATCAGTTACAGCGCGCGTACAACTTGCTGGAACGTGACTTCTTTCAACTGCAGGCCCGTGGTCCGCGTGATGCGCCAGACGTTGCTTTTATCTACAGCGATGAAGGGCTGCAATTGACCACGCTCAGTGGGATCAGTGGGCGGGTACAGCTCGAGCGTATCGGCTGGCGTTTTCATGATAAGCAGTTGTGGCGTGAAGTCTGGCCGGCGATTGATGCACCGGCTGAAAGTGAACCTGAAGAAGTACCTATCCTCGATAAGGTGAAAACAGCAGAGTGGCGTTTTTATCAGCAGGGATGGAGCGAGGAATGGAACGACACCTTGCATTTTCCTGAAGGGGTAGAGCTGGCATTGACCATGGAGAATGACGAAACCTGGCGCTGGGTCTTTCTGACGCCGGGCAATATGGATGTGTCAACCCTCACGCCTGTTGCACCAGATACTCAGCAGCAGCAGGAGGAGCAGAGCGATACGGTTAATCCGCCGGATACTTCGGCCGCTCAGCCCGCAGAAGCGCAACCCGTGACGAGCGGAGGCCAGCCATGAGGAGACGCATGGCGCAAAAACAGCGTGGGGTCGCCTTACTGGTGGTACTGATTTTACTGGTGATGATGTCAGTACTGGCATCTCGTATCAGTCAGCAGTTTTGCCGCAATGTGCAAAAAATCCATTATCAGAACAGCCAGCAGCAATTGCGCTGGGCGATACAGGCACAGATGCCAGTGATCGAGCAAATTCTGCATGAAGAGGGTGGCGGCGAAGATAAACCGTTGCAAACAGAGGGCATCTGGCAGGAGCCGGTGGAAACCCTGGGGGAACACTATCGCGTTGTGAGCCAGGTTGTAGATGCGCAACACTGTTTTAACGTCAATAGCCTGCTGGCGACCGAAGGCACCGACTCTCCTGAGCCATCAGCCCCCGAAACAGCATCACCAAAAAGCGCGGAGAAACCCACAGCAACGACTCAGACAACAGCTATCGCTCCCCCCCAGGGTATAGCGGAAAAGCCTCGTCAGCAGCTGATTCTGCAGAAACTGCTGGAGAATGCTGGCATGAGTAGCATGAGCGCGGAACAGGTCTACGATCAGCTGGTGGACTATCTGGATCCTGATGAGACAACGGTAAAGGGGGAACAAGAAAGTGATGCCTGGACCGCGATTAATGCCCCGCAGTTACCGGGCAACCAAATGATGCGCACGCTTAACGAACTGCGTCTGTTACCGGCATTTCCGGCGAAAAGCTGGGTGAAAGTCAGCCGCGTGCTTTGTGCCTTACCTGATACCACGAACAAAGTGAACATCAACACGCTAACGGAAGCACAAGCTCCGCTGCTGGCCGCACTGTTAGAGGGGGCGCTGACGGAAGATGATGCCATGCGAGTGATCGCGTCCCGACCGAAAGAGGGCTGGGAGAGCGTGCAGGCATTCGAAAAACAGTTAGAGGAACAGTTTTCGGTGAAGAAAGAGAGTCTGGAACAAAGCCGGGAATTTATCGGCATCAATAGTCAATATTTTACCGTGAACAGCACTGGGTCAACCGATGCGTTAACGCTGCGTGTTGTCACCCAATTACATCTCGACAGTGGCTCAGGCGAGGTTAAGGTCTGGCAGCGTCGTTACCGTATGATTGAATAACGAAAGTCATCTTTATGAAACGAGTGCTTTTTATCCGTCCCGATAGCGCCGAGGACGGAAAAATATGGTGGTGTGAGTCCGACAGCGCACAGGTTGGCGTACTGGTGGGGGGGGAATCCTTACATCAGTTGAGCAGCAATGCACTGGCGTCACAGGTGTGTCTGTTGCTGCCCGCCAGCGATATGGTGTTCCGCCACTTTACGCTGCCGAGGCAGACATTTTGTGGCCAGGCTACGCCTTTTTCATGGCTGGCCGAGGAGACGCTGATCGGTGATGTGGATGAGTTACACTGGACGGTTCTGCGAAAGAAAGGCCCCGACGTTGATGCTGTCGCTATCGACGCCGAACGTCTGCGATTCTGGCTGACCCAGTGTCAACTGGCAGGATTGAAGGTTATTCAGGCACTGCCCGATGCCATCCTGTTGCCGGAAACAGCAGAGGGCTGTACGGCGGTGGTGCTGGAGGATAGTTACTGGTTACGCTTCCCCAACTTTAGCGCAGGCAACTGTGATGCCTCGCTGCTGCCCTTACTGTTAGGGCAAAACCCTGAGCAGGCCCTCTGTGCTTACGGCGTAATGCCTGAAAGCATTACTGTCACCGAATGCCATGAACCTCAACATCCATTGGTGCTTATTCAGCCGCAGTGGAAACAGTGCAAAGCTAACTTACTGCATGGCGTATTTGACGTCCGTGTCGCTCCCGGGGCCTCGAAAGGGCGTCGCTGGGCGTTAGCTGGCGCGGCGGGGCTGGTGGTCTGTAGCTTCTTACTGCCGCCTGCACTGAGCGGATGGTTACTGATCCAACAGGAAAACCAGCTACAGGATGAGATCATTCAGCTTTACCAACATCATTTTCCCCACATGAAGCATACGACCAATATCAAATACCATTTCGGTCAAAACCTGAAAAAAGAGAAGAATGGTTTTTTCATGCAACTCGACGAGCTGAATAAACTGAAGCAGGCGGTACCAGGCATACAGGTGAATTCGGTGGAGTATGACGCGAGCGGGGATCGTATCACTTTGTTGGTACAGGCGTCACAGCAACAGGCACTGCAGCAATTTGTCGACAAAACCCGCGATAAGTTCGCTTTCACCTTACAGCCGGTCTCGCTGCAGGCACCCTGGACGGCAATGATCACAGGAACGGCAAAATGAAACAGCACGTTCAAAAACTGTATTCACGTTGGCAGCAATATACGGCGCGTGAACGCACCTTGCTCCTTTTTTGCACCGTAGTTCTGGGGTGTACCGCGTTCTATTATGGCGCCTGGCAACCCTTAATGTTGATGAATAAACACAGCCAGCAGACATTGAAACGGCAACAGGAAACACTGATGTGGATGCGTGATGAAATTGACAGTAAACATATCCCGGTTCGTAAAGTTAAAACCGCAAATGTGCCTAACCTTGTTGAAATAAGCGCCAGAGAATTAAACATACCGTTACTTAATATGAATCAGCAAGGGACCGGACTGACCTTCAGCGTAGCTCAAATCGATATGTTCCAACTGAAAAATTGGCTACGGGAAATCAACCTCTCTTCTGGCGCCCAGGTACAGAAATTGACACTCACGCCAGTCGATTCAGCGAGCAAGGTGAGAGCAGAGGTTCAGCTGCACTGGAACACTGAAAAATGAGTCTCCTGCTGATGTTACGTGACCAGTTCCCACTTCAATTTTGCATTATGGGTGGGATCCTTGGAGCAATTTTAGGCAGTTTTTTGGGGGTCGTGGTTGAACGCCTCCCTGCCAGTATTCAGGCAGAAGAGACGATGACCGACGGCCTGATGTATCCGCCTTCACATTGTGCGCAATGCCAGCATTCGTTGAGATGGTGGGAGAATATCCCGCTGCTGAGTTGGCTTTTACTGCGCGGACGCTGTGGGCATTGCCACACGGCTATCCCGGCGCGCTTGCTGATGATCGAAGCGATGACGTCGCTGTTTTTTGCCCTTAGCTGTTGGGGTTTTCCTGAACCACAGGATTTTTTGTCACTGTGGATAGTCTGGTGTGCATTGTTGCCACTCACCCTTATCGATCTGCGGCATTTGTTATTACCAGACGCCATTACCCAACCGCTGCTGTGGGGGGATTGTTGTGGAACGCGTTGACCGGACATCTCCTGTTAGTGGATGCACTGTATGGTGCGGTCGCCGGTTACCTTGCCCTATGGCTGCTATATTGGGTTTTTCTCCTGCTCACCCGGCGTGAAGGACTGGGGTTCGGTGATTTTAAATTATTGGCTGCGCTGGGAGCCTGGGTTGGCTGGCAAGCATTACCCACGCTGGTACTGATTGCGGCGAGCAGTAGTATTATTTTTTATTTTTTTACCCGCCAACATTCTGGAAAAAACACGATTATTCCATTTGGACCCGGGTTAAGCGTTGCCGGGATTATCGTTCTGACGTTACAACTCGCTGATTATATTGTTTGAAATCACCTGTCAATAATTTTTGCTGTTCTTTTTAGTGGCCAAATAAAAGGCGGGTTTTCTCTCTGTACGTTAATTTATTCATCGGGTTAAACCCAAAATAATTCGAGTCGCAGAAAAGTCAACGCATATGCAGTTTGAAGTGTGACAGGTATCCGCGATGACTGACGACGGCTTATTATCAGTAAACCTGAATATCTGCCGCTGTGTATCGGATTTAATTCCGCAACTTCGGTACAGGCACACTGAGTATGATCGTCAACGAGGATTAAACCCGCGTGCAGTCTGCGAAAAGGAGATCATGAAGGAGAGATTACAGTGAAATTAGTTGAATGGGTCATTGTCGCTTTGGTGCTCATGAGTTCCTGTGCTCATGCAGATTGTTGGAGTAAAGCGGGAAAAAATCATCATGTTGATCCCTGGTTATTACTGGCTATTGCCCAAGTGGAGTCTGGTATGAATCCAGAGGCGGTCAGTAAAAATAACGATGGAACGTATGACATTGGTTTAATGCAAATAAATAGTATCCATCTTCCTGTGTTGGCGAAGCGTGGTATTACTCGCCATCGACTGGTTAACGAACCTTGCACGTCAATTATGGTCGGTGCGTCTATTCTTGCTGACATGATTAAAGTGTATGGAAATAACTGGAAGGCGGTAGGGGCATATAACGCCGGGTTGAAAAAAAATCGATTTGGGCTACGAATGAAATATGCCAGAAAAGTCTGGAATAAATATCAAAGAATAAAACCAAAAATGCCTCGCTAATGGGTTTTGTTTTTTGAAGGGAATCGATGGTTTTCTTCAAAAAATGAAAGCAGGCAGTAAGGTCCGGTTATTATTTGACGTTATATACCCGTCATACTTCAAGCTGTATGTGTGTTGACTGCGTTTACTCATCTGACAAATCTACTGAAAGCAGAACTAACGCTGCTGGCAGTGGCCCCGGAGGCTAGCCGTTAACGGGCCAAATTTGTCGCTCGCCGCCTTCCTGCATTTCGAATTATTTTGGGTCTACGTCAATTTCATTAACCGGGAAAAATTTCACGTTAAAAGAGAAATCAGGAAATATGATGAATAAAAGGACGTTATTGAGTGTCTTTGTTGCGGGGGCATGTATCGCACCCGCACTGGCACAGGCAGGGGGGCTGCAAGCGACCTCTGGCGAACCTTACACCATCAAAGCCAGCGATTTGGCAAAAAAAGAACAGGATCTGACTAACTTTCCGCTGATGCAGTCAGTGAAAGATACCATTCGCACTCTGGATAACAGCGTCGTTGAACAAATTGAGCCGGGTCGCACCTCTAATCCGGAAAACGTAAAACGCGTTGAAGGTATGGTGAAGGCCAGCGACTGGGAGTATCTGTTCCCACTGCGTGCCAAAGAGTACACCTACAGCAACTTCCTGAAGGCGGTTGGAAAATTCCCGGCACTTTGTTCAACCTATACCGATGGCCGTGACAGCGATGCGATTTGTCGCAAAGAGCTGGCGACCATGTTTGCGCACTTTGCACAAGAAACCGGTGGGCATGAAAATTGGCGTCCGGAAGGTGAATGGCGCCAGGCACTGGTTCACGTTCGCGAAATGGGCTGGAGCGAAGGTCAGAAGGGCGGCTATAACGGCGAATGTAACCCGGAAGTGTGGCAGGGGCAGACCTGGCCGTGCGGTACCGATAAAGACGGCGATTTCCTCAGTTACTTCGGTCGCGGAGCGAAACAGCTCTCTTATAACTACAACTACGGTCCCTTCTCCGAAGCCATGTTCGGCGATGTTCGTGTGCTGCTGGATAAACCTGATCTGGTGGCTGATACCTGGCTGAACCTGGCCAGCGCTATCTTCTTCTTCGCCTACCCACAACCACCTAAGCCAAGCATGCTGCAAGTGATCGACGGGAGTTGGGTACCGAACGATCATGATAAAGCCAATGGCCTGGTGCCGGGCTTTGGGGTCACCACCCAAATCATCAACGGCGGTGTTGAGTGTGGTGGTCCGACGGAAATCGCTCAGTCACAGAACCGTATTAAGTACTACAAAGAGTTCGCGAACTACCTGAAGGTCCCGGTTCCCGCGAATGAAGTACTGGGCTGTGCCAACATGAAGCAATTTGATGAAGGCGGCGCAGGCGCACTGAAAATTTACTGGGAACAGGATTGGGGATGGAGTGCTGATACCCCTGACGGTCAGACGTATTCTTGCCAGTTGGTAGGCTATCAGACCCCGTTCAGTGCCTTTAAAGAGGGTGACTACAGCAAGTGCGTACAGCACTTCTTTAACGTCAATCTCGTCGATGATCAGGGCACGCCTGTTAACCCATCCGAAGGTGGAACAACACCAGAGCCGACGCCAGAACCGACGCCAGAACCGACGCCAAAACCAACCCCAGAACCGACGCCAGAGCCAGAAGTGCCGGTCGTGGTGAACCAGGCTCCGGTTGCCCACATTGCCGGTCCGATTGGTGCGGTGGAAGCCGGTGCTCACGTATCGCTGAGTGCAGAGGCGTCAAGCGATGCCGAAGGCACTGCGCTGACTTACACCTGGCGTGCTCAGGACGGTCAGACCCTCAGCGGAAAAGACAAAGCAGTGGTTTCGTTCAATGCCCCTGAAACAGCAACTGACGCACAGTATGAAGTCAGCCTGACCGTTTCTGACGGTGAATTGAGCAGCACCACTTCTTACTTGTTGAATGTGAAGGCGAAGGCGCAGACGCCATCAGGTGACGAAGAGCCTGCGGGCAGCTATCCGGCATGGAGTGCGAACACCACCTGGAAAGCAGGCGATATCGTCATCAACAACGGCCAGCTGTACCAGTGTAAACCTCAGCCGTATGCAGGCTGGTGTAACGTTGCACCGGCTTACTATGAACCGGGCAAAGGCCTGGCATGGCAGGAAGCCTGGACGGCACGTTAATCCTCTCTGAGTGGATCTGACGTAACAAAAAACGCGGCGAGGGTGACTTCGCCGCGTTTTTGTTTATCCGTTGATGTCAGCGTGGCAGCTTGCCGTGGTCTTTCAGCCAGTGTGCCGTTTGCACGATGCCGTCATCCAGGGTGACAATCGGCCGGTAGCCGATCTCTTGTTCTGCACGACTGATATCCAGCGTGAAATCAAAGTTCAGTTTGGAGACACCATAATGGGTAAAAGAGGGCTCTTTCGCCGCCTTGTTGCCGAATTTTTCCATGCTGCGGGCGACCATATCCAGCATCGGATAGGGCACCGAGCGGATGCGGCACTCAATATCCAGCTCGTCGATAAGCTTTTGCACGATGCTTTTCAGGCTGCGCGGCTCGCCGTTGGTGATGTTGTAGATGCGACCGGAAGGCAGTGAATCACACAGCGGCTGGCTCGCCAGCCACATCGCATGTACCGCATTTTCGTAATAAGTCATATCGACCTGCGCATTACCACCACGTGGCAGCAACACGCTGCCGTAGTGGTGCATCATCTGCGCCAGACGCGGAATAAACACTTTATCGTGCGGACCAAACAGGCTTTGCGGGCGCAGTACCGTGAAACGGGTATTCGGATTCGCCTGCGCCAGCAGGTTAATGACCTCTTCGCCAGCGGCTTTGCTGCGGGCAAATTCATTGGCAAAACGCTGCGGGCGGAACTCTTCTTTGATGTCACGATGATGGTGATAATCAAAATACAGCGACGGTGACGAGATATGAATAAAGTTGCGCACGCCCCAGGCAACGGCCCATTCGCCCAAACGACGCGTGGCGCGCACGTTGGCTAAATCGAAGGCTTCCTGCGTGCCCCAAGGGGACGTGAAACTGGAGCAGTGCCACAGCGTATCGATCCCGGCGAGCATCACTTTTGCCTGGGAAGAGACCAGCTCGGTCAGATCGGCATGCACAAATTCCACGCCCATCTTTTCCAACAGACGACCCATCGCTTCATTGCGACCGGTTGCTCTGACGCTGATGCCTTTACGACGTAGATATTCCACCGCATTACGGCCTAAACCGCTGGTGGCTCCGGTGACCAGTACCTTCATATCAATCCACTGTGTCTGAAAAGAATTTCGTGCGCATTTTTCCGTGAATTACGCTGAGTTGCAATGGGTAACTACGAAGAAAAACTCTCGTTACGTCTATTTTTGCGTGATTTCTTCGGCGAGCCTGGCAATGCGCTTTGCCATACCCCGAAAAATGAACAGATGTGCGGGGATCATCAGCAGCCAATAGAATAAGCCTGGCATACCGTGCGGATGCCACCAGGCGCGAACATCGATTTCACGATGGTCGCCTTTATCCTTCATGCTGAAGGTGAGGCGCCCGAGGCCTGGCGCTTTCATGCCGAACAGCAGCGAAAGCTGTTTTTGCGGTTCAACGATGATCACTTTCCAGCTATCCACCGCGTCACCGGTTTGCAGCATCTCATGTTCCGGACGGCCTTTGGCCAGTTTATGTCCCATCACACGGTCCATCGCGGCGCGAATATCCCACAGAATATTGCCGAAGAAATAGCGCTCTTTGCCGCCGAGCCGATTGGCAACCTGCCATAACGCGTCAAGGCTGGCGGAGGTGCTGATGGTGCAGCCCGCCTGCTTTGGAAAATACCCATATTCTGGCCGCCAGCGGGCGAAAGCCTGGGCGTCGTAGCCCCAGTCGCTGGAGTTCATCAGCTGCTCCTCCTCTTTCAGCGTGCGCTTCACCGCTTCGTCAAAAGAGATAAGCGTCTGCGGGATCAGCGCCCGAAGTTCGCGATCGTCAGCCAGCAGATCGTGTTTTAGTCCCTGAATCAGCGCTTTGGCGGTGGTCGGCGGCACGGAGGTGATGACGTTGAGGAACCACACCGAAATCCAGCTGGTGGGGAAGGGAATGGGAATCAACAGGCGATGGCGACCGCTGATGCGCATGAAATGCTCGAACTGCTGCTGATAGCTCAGTTCGTCAGGCCCGGCGGCTTCCAGCACGCGGTGCTTGTCCGTCGGGTGATTAAGCAATTCTACGAGGTAATAGAGCAAATTTTCCAGGGCGATGGGCGTGGTGCGGGAACGCACCCAGCGCGGCGGCGTCAGCACAGGCAGGTTGTAAACCATATCGCGCATCACTTCGAAGGCGGCAGAACCCGCGCCGACGATAATCCCGGCGCGAAGTTCAGTTACCGGAATGTCCGCCTCGCGCAGAAGTTCGCCGGTAATCTGGCGCGCGCGTAAATGATCGGACTGCTCATTTTCCGGCGCCTGTAGCGAACTCAAAAAGATAATTTGTTTGACCGGCTGCTGGCGCAGGGCGTCGCGCACATTCAGCGCTACCTGACGTTCGTGGGCGACGAAGTTCCCGCCTTCACCCATGCCGTGCACCAGGAAATAAACGGTGTCGACCCCGTCCAGCAGGGCTGGCAGGTCTTCCGGCCAGTTGAGGTCAACGTGATGACAACTGACGCCGGGTAGCGCCAGTTTTTGCAGACGATCCGTGTTACGTGCTGCCGCCCGCACGGTTGCCCCGCGCGCGCTCAGTTCGGTGACCAGATGCTGGCCGATGTAGCCGCTGGCACCAAGCACCAGTATTGTTTGCGGCACGTTGTTCTCCTTAACTGCTCGTCATACTTCATGTTTCAGATGTGTGGCTGCGTATGCTGACCCCAGTCACTTACACAAGTAAGCTCCTGGGCATTCATGCCCTTGCCGCCTGTCTGCGCCTTGAATTATGTAGAGCTTAAAAATGATTTCCAATGGCCGACGACGTCAGCCAGTTTCTGGCGATCCACATCCAGGTGCATCACCAGGCGCACAATCGGTGAGGCGTTGATCAGCACGCCATTGGCGCGCATATGCTCGCCGAGCGCGGCCGCATTTTCTTCCCCAACGCGCACGAACAGCATGTTGGTGTCGTGACGCATCACATCAGCGCCAATTTCTTTCAGCTTTTCAGCCATCCACGCGGCATTGTCGTGATCATCCTGCAAACGTTGAACATTATTTTTCAGCGCATACAGACCTGCCGCCGCCAGAATGCCGGCCTGACGCATCCCGCCGCCGGTCATTTTACGCCAGCGGTTCGCGCGCTTGATGTAATCCGCGTTGCCGACCAGCAGGGAGCCAACCGGCGTGCCCAACCCTTTGGACAGGCAGATGGTGAAGGAATCGCAATATTGGGTGACGTCTTTCAGCTCACAGCCGTATGCCACGATGGCGTTGAAGATGCGTGCGCCGTCAACGTGCAGGGCAAGCCCACGCTCGCGGGTGAACTGCCATGCGTCTTTCAGATATTCGCGTGGCAGCACTTTGCCGTTATGCGTGTTTTCGAGGCTCAATAGTTTGGTGCGTGCAAAGTGAATGTCATCGGCTTTGATTTTCGCCGCGACTTTGTCGAGCGGCAGAGTTGCGTCGCTGGCGGCATCAATCGGCTGCGGCTGGATGCTGCCCAATACCGCAGCACCGCCCGCCTCATACAGATAGTTATGTGCACCCTGACCCACGATGTACTCTTCGCCGCGTTCGCAATGGCTCAACAGCGCCACCAGGTTCGCCTGGGTGCCGGTCGGCAGAAACAAGGCAGCTTCTTTGCCGCCGAGCTCTGCCGCGTAGCGTTGCAGTTCATTAACGGTCGGGTCATCCCCGTACACATCATCCCCGACCGGGGCGGCCATCATCTGTTCCAGCATGGCGCGCCCAGGGCGGGTGACGGTATCACTACGTAAATCGATCACGGCATTTCCTTTTTTGCATCAGGGTTATGCCTCTCTTTTTACCTGAGCCAGTTGGTTTTCGCCAGTTCGATAACTTCATCGCCGCGCCCACTGATGATCGCGCGCAACATATACAGGCTGAATCCCTTGGCCTGTTCGAGTTTGATTTGCGGTGGAATGGCGAGTTCGTCTTTCGCGACAACGACGTCGACCAATACCGGCCCGTCGATACTGAATGCTCGCTGTAGCGCGTCATCGAGATCTGCCGATTTTTCGACGCGTATCCCGGTGATACCGCAGGCTTCAGCGATATTAGCGAAGTTGGTGTCGTGCAGTTCGGTGCCGTCGGTCATGTAACCGCCAGCCTTCATTTCCATCGCCACAAAGCCGAGCACGCTGTTGTTGAAGACCACGATTTTCAGCGGCAGTTTGAGCTGCGCCACGGAGAGGAAATCCCCCATCAGCATGCTAAAACCGCCGTCACCGCACATCGCGACTACCTGACGGTCCGGCATGGTGGCCTTTGCACCGAGCGCCTGCGGCATGGCATTGGCCATCGATCCGTGGTTGAACGAACCGAGCAGACGGCGCTTGCCGTTCATTTTCAGGTAACGCGCGGCCCACACGGTTGGCGTGCCGACATCGCAGGTGAAAATGGCGTCATCGTCGGCGAAATGGCTGATTTGCTGCGCCAGGTACTGCGGGTGAATAGCTTTCTCACTCGGTTTGGCTAAATCATCGAGCCCTTTCCGCGCATCGCGATAGTGTTCTATCGCTTTGTCGAGGAACGCGCGATCGGTTTTCTCCTCCAGCAGCGGCGTCAGGGTGGCGAGTGTGGCTTTGATATCGCCGATGAGCGCCATATCCACTTTGCTGTGTGCGCCAATGCTGGCCGGATTAATGTCTATTTGAATAATTTTGGCATCGGCCGGGTAGAACGGGCGATAAGGGAATTGGGTGCCGAGCAGCACCAGCGTGTCGGCGTTCATCATGGTGTGGAAACCGGATGAGAAACCGATCAGGCCAGTCATTCCGACATCGTACGGGTTATCGTATTCGATGTGCTCTTTACCGCGCATGGCGTGGACAATCGGCGATTTCAGCTTGCCGGCAAACTCCAGCAGCTCTTTATGCGCCCCGGCGCAGCCGCTGCCGCACAACAACGCAATATTGCTGGAGTAACGCAGCAGTTGGGCGAGCTTGCGCAGCTCTTCCATTTCCGGCACCACTACCGGCTGCGGGGCGTGATACCAATGGGAGCTGGCGCTTTCCGGCGCGGGTTTCAGCGCCACATCGCCGGGTAGCACCACCACTGAAACGCCACGGTTGAGCACCGCTTTGCGCATCGCAATCGCCAGCACCTGCGGGATTTGTTCGGGTGAAGAGACCAGTTCGCAATAGTGGCTGCATTCGCGGAACAGCTCCTGCGGATGGGTTTCCTGGAAATAACCGCTGCCGATTTCGCTCGACGGAATGTGGGCGGCGATGGCGACCACTGGCACGTGGTTGCGATGGCAGTCAAACAGACCGTTAATCAGATGCAGATTGCCAGGTCCGCAGGAGCCTGCACAGACCGCCAGTTCGCCGGTGAGCTGGGCTTCTGCACCCGCAGCGAATGCCGCTACCTCTTCATGGCGAGTGGGCATCCACTCAATGGTGCCCATTTTGTTAAGACTGTCACTGAGCCCATTGAGGGAGTCTCCGGTGACACCCCAAATTCGTTTTACCCCGGCTTGTTCAAAAGTTTTTGCGATATAGGCCGCAACGGTTTGTTTCATGGGTTTCCTTCTCCTTTTTGTGATACCGCTTACAAGCTTAGATGAAACTCACTGGTGTGCCCGGCGAAATCCCTACCTTTAATGGGCTTATTTGTCTAATTCTTCGGCGTGATCTGGATTGAATACAGGGAAAATGAGGAATAACGTCAGAGGGTTAGATCATTGTTAATGGATGGGCGACAAACATGTACGGGGATTACCTCGGTAAACTTCTGTTACGTCTGGTCGTCGGCTCGCTGGTGATGGTGTGCCTGGGGCAGGGCATACGTATTAGGGAAAAGTGAGTGAATATGCCCGGTGCGCGCAAGGCCACCGGGCGAAGGGTTTTTATCAGGCGAGCACTAAATCGCCCTGAGGATGACAGGAACAGGCCAGCACATAGCCCTGTTTCTGTTCTTCTTCGGTCAGAGTCATGGTGCTGGTGACAGTGTACTCCCCACTGATCACCTGCGTTTTACAGCTCCCGCACACGCCTGCGCGGCAGGCGGCATTCACCGGCACCGTATTGCTTTCCAGTGCCTCCAGAAGCGTGGTGCCAACCGGCGCGTAAAATTCTTTCGCCGGTTGTAGTTTGGTGAATTTCATCCCACTGGTGGCGGCTTTTGCTACTGGTGTGAAGAATTTCTCTTTGTAGAAACGCGTTACACCGAGCAGCTTCACGTTTTCTTCCACCCACTCCATATACGGCGCAGGTCCACAGGTCATTACCGTCCGCGCTGCCAGATCCGGCACGCTTTCAAGAATAGCCTGGCTTAACCGTCCAGCGACAAAGCCGTGCACGGCATTGTTTTCCGCCACCATTGTGACCGGATAATGCCGCCACTCGTCGGCAAAAATGACATCTTCCGGCGAACGGACACTGAAGATCACCTGCACGTCAGCGTCAGGGCGATTTTTTGCCAGCCAGCGACGCATCGACATCACTGGCGTGACGCCGCAGCCTGCCGCCAGGAGTAGCAGTTTATCGGCAGGTTGATCGTCGCAGGTGAATTCCCCCTGCGCATCGGACAGCCACAGATAGTCGCCGCGTTTGATATCACGGGTCAGCCACTCAGAGCCTGCGCCATCGTCAATGCGGCGCACGGTGAGGGTGATGAATTCGCTCACGCCCGGTGTGGACGATAGCGTATAAGCGCGTAGCGTATCCGAGGCGCCACGGATGCTCACCAGTGCGTATTGCCCGGCACGATACGGATAAGCATCGTGACACAGCAGCGATAGCGTCCACACATCCGGTGTTTCCTGCCTGATATGATGCACCTGCATCCGCCACGGGCACTGAGGAGTGGGCATGGTCATGTTCTGCTCCTTATGCGCACAGCATCTGCTGTAAATCCTGCTCGACGGTGGTAATGGCACGCAGGCCAAATTTCTCGTTCAGGATAGCCAGCAAATCTGGAGTCAGGAAGCCCGGCGCGGTCGGCCCGGTGACGATGTTTTTCACGCCGAGAGAGAGCAGCGTCAGCAGAATGACGATCGCTTTCTGCTCGAACCATGAGAGCATCAGCGACAGCGGCAGGTCGTTCACGCCGCAGCCGAGTTTTTCTGCCAACGTGACCGCCAAAATGATTGCCGAGTAGGCGTCGTTACACTGCCCGGCATCTACCAGACGTGGCAGACCTTCAATGTCTCCGAAATCCAGTTTGTTGAAACGGTATTTACCGCAGGCGAGGGTCATTACCAGGCAGTCGTCCGGCACGCTGGTGGCGAAATCGGTAAAGTAGCTGCGCTCGGTGCGCTCGCCATCGCAACCGCCGACAAGGAATATATGGCGCAGTTTTTTACGGCTGACCAGGTCGATCAGCGTATCCGCCGCGCCGAGCAGGGTCTGACGACCGAAACCGACGGTGATCAGGTGTTCAATTTCGTCGTACGGGAACCCTGCCAGTTGCTGGGCCTGTTCGATAACCGGCGTGAAATCGTCGCCTTCGAGATGGCTGACGTTCGGCCAACCAACGATACTGCGCGTCCAGATGCGCTGGTCATAATCCCCGACCGTTGGGTCGATAATGCAGTTGGAGGTCATCAACACTGGCCCAGGGAACCGGGCAAATTCTACCTGCTGATTCTGCCAGCCGCTGCCGTAGTTCCCGACCAGATGCTTGAATTTACGCAGTTCCGGGTAACCGTGCGCGGGCAGCATTTCGCCGTGGGTATAGACGTTCACGCCGGTCCCTTCGGTTTGTAGCAGCAGGTTGTACAGGTCTTTCAGGTCGTGGCCGGAAATCAGAATCGCTTTGCCCGCCACCGTTTTCACGTTGACCTGCGTTGGGGTCGGATGACCGTAGGCATTGGTTTCACCGGCGTCGAGAATGCTCATCACCTTGAAGTTCATCTGGCCGATTTCCATCGAACATTCCAGCAGGGTGTTCAGGTCCGCAGGCCAAGTGCCGAGCCAGGCCATAATTTTATGGTATTGCGCGTAGATGTCGTTGTCGTACTGGCCAAGCACGTGGGCATGTTCCATGTAAGCCGCCGCGCCTTTCAAGCCGTACAGGCACAGCAGGCGCAGGCCAAGAATGTTGTCGCCGATGGCGGCTTTGTCTTTATTTGGGGTGAACATTTCGGCCTGGCGCTGTAGATCACCGAGGTCGTCGCTGACCAGTTGCAATCCGGCCATCGGGTTATCGACGGCGGCGCTGGCGTCTTTCGCCAGACACTGTGCTTTGAGCGCCTCTCGCAGAGCGATGGCTTCGCGCGCATAGCCGACGATACGTGGGGAATCGAAATTCACGTTGGTCAGCGTCGAGAAAAAGGCGCGTGGGGCGAAGCTGTCGACTTCATGACTGATGATACCGAATTCGCGGGCTTTGACCGCCCAGGCTGAAAGCCCTTGGAGTGTGGCGATCAGCAAATCCTGAAGGTCAGAGGTTTGCGCGGTTTTGCCGCACATACCTTGAGCATAAGCGCAGCCGTTACCGGCCGGGGTACGAATGGTTTGTTCACATTGCACACAGAACATAATCACACCTTTATAAGTTATATTATAAATACATGTTTAAGGGTAAGCCTGTGCGAAAGCGCTGAAAAGGGATATGTCGGGCAACTTACAGGGAGATTGATTTAACGCAATTTTGGCGGCAGCGAAGGCTACCGCCTTGGGGGTATTACGCGGAAAAAAGTGCTATCAGCAGTGGAACCAGCAGGCTCAGAATAAAGCCGTGAACGATAGCCGCAGGGACTATTTCCAGGCCGCCGGAGCGTTGTAATACCGGCAGCGTAAAGTCCATCGACGTCGCGCCACACAGCCCGAGCGCCGTCGAACGGTGCCGTAATACCAGGCCGGGAATAAGCATAATGGCGATAAGCTCGCGCGCCAGGTCGTTAAAGAAGGCGGCGCTGCCAATCACCGGGCCGTATGATTCGGTCAGCAAAATACCGGACAGCGAATACCAGCCGAAGCCCGACGCCATTGCCAGACCGGTTTTTATCGGCAGGCCAAGAATAAGGGCATTAATCACGCCGCCTGCCAGTGAACTCAGGACCACCACCACGGCGACCATCATTCCCCGGCGATTAAGTACAATCTGCTTGAGAGTCATTCCATTATTGCGAAGCTGAATGCCAATCAGGAATAAAAGGAAGATCAGGGTATATTCGCTGGCTTCGGTGGCGTGATGCAAAATGGGCCAGCCGGTGAGACCCAGAAGAAAGCCCAGTAATACCACGCCGCACAGCTGTAATGATTCCATTGCCATTGCAATACGTGAGGGCAATTTTTCCTGTTGATGGTTGTGGCGCCAGGGAAGGGTGCGTTCGAGCCACAGCAGGGCAATAATATTGCACAGCAGAATAACCACAATGCTGACGGCAGAATAATGAAATATGGCAAGCAGATTACTGGCCAGATTATCCAGAAACGCCAGGCTGATGCCCATGAAAAAGAGAATAACGTAAACAATCCAGCTCAGCAGACGATTAATCCACTGCAGCGCATGACGATGGCGCAGAGGGATGAGATAACCCGCCACCAGCGGCACAAGAATAATAAGCAATCCCGAAAACATGAACGGCACGGTCCTTTTGTGTGTAAAAAGCGCACCTGACACTACCGAAAGAGCGGGAGGGAGTAAAGCTGCCAAAAAAAGAAAAGGCCCGGCAATGCCGGGCCTTCAGGGAACGCAGTCGCGAATTAGTCGCGTTTTTCCAGCAGGGTGCGATACAGCACGCCGCCGAGGATACCGCCGATGATTGGCATTACCCAGAACAGCCACAGCTGCTGCAGTGCCCAACCACCCTGGAAGATAGCAACCGCGGTGCTACGTGCCGGGTTAACAGAGGTGTTGGTTACCGGAATGCTGATCAGGTGGATCAGGGTCAGTGCCAGACCGATAGCGATTGGTGCGAAACCGGCCGGTGCACGTTTATCAGTTGCACCGTGAATCACCAGCAGGAAGCCACAGGTCAATACGATTTCAATCACGATAGCGGACAGCATGGAATAGCCATCCGGTGAATGCTCGCCGTAACCGTTCGAGGCGAAACCACTTGCCGCCGCGTCAAAACCGGTTTTACCGCTGGCAACGAGATAAAGCACCGCTGCTGCAATAATGCCGCCAATAACCTGAGCAATGATATAACCCAGAATATCTTTAGTCGGGAAACGACCGCCAGCCCACAGACCTAAAGTGACTGCTGGGTTGAAGTGACCACCAGAAATATGACCCACAGCATAGGCCATCGTCAGTACGGTTAAACCAAATGCCAGCGCAACGCCCGCGAAACCAATGCCTAATTCCGGGAAACCTGCCGCCAGCACAGCACTACCACAACCACCAAATACAAGCCAGAATGTACCAAAGCATTCTGCAGCCAGTTTTCTAAACATAACCACCTCAAAAAAAATAACAGTGTCGGTATCAGTTATTACTGCACCGGACATTATTTATCGCCACAAGGGGAAGACGACATAATTAAAGAACCGTTATTTTAAGAACTAACGCTACCCCTTAACCAGTTAAATAAAGCCGCTAATATTGATTTAAGTTAATGTCTGGTCATTCCTTGTACGTGGTTGAGTTGATTTGAGTATAGTTTAATTTTTGCCATGTAGATCTCGATTAAAATTAAATCTATTCCTAACCGTGATTAATTGTGGGGTTATTTGTTTCGCAGCGAAAAAGTCACGGACATTATTTGTCATAACATTACTTTTCTTCGGCTATCACCACGCAAGTCCTGCCGCTATACTGCTGTTAACGAAAGGGAAGTTTTCAGGTGGAGGGCGTATGCTTCTCGAAAGAGTGGAGATTGTGGGCTTTCGGGGTATCAACCGGTTGTCGTTGATGCTGGAACAGAACAACGTATTAATCGGTGAGAACGCCTGGGGTAAATCCAGCCTGCTGGATGCGCTGACCCTATTACTATCACCAGAGTCTGAGCTTTATCACTTCGTCCGCGACGATTTCTGGTTTCCCCCGGGAGACGTTCAGGGACGCGAACATCATCTGCATATTATTCTGACCTTCCGCGAGCTGGAGCCCGGCCGCCATTGCGTGCGGCGCTATCGCCCGCTGGAGCCGTGTTGGGTGCCCTCGCACGATGGCTATCAGCGTATCCACTATCGCCTCGAGGGTGAGCTGGCGGAAGACGACACGGTGATGACCCTGCGCAGCTTTATTGATGGGGAAGGGCACGCGTTGCCGCTGCACGATATTGATGCCCGGGCAGGGCATCTGGTGCGGCTGATGCCGGTGCTGCGTCTGCGTGACGCCCGATTTATGCGCCGGATTCGTAACGGTACGGTGCCCAATGTGCCTGACGTCGAAATTACCGCCCGACAGCTCGATTTTCTCTCCCGTGAACTGGTGAGTAGCCCGCAAAATTTGTCCGATGGGCAGATCCGCCAGGGACTATCGGCGATGGTGCAATTGCTGGAGCATTATTTTTCCGAGCAGGGTACCGCCGATTCGCGTCACCGACTGATGCGCCGCCGCTCCCATGACGAACAGCGCAGTTGGCGCTACCTGGACATTATCAACCGGATGATCGACAAGCCGGGCGGGCGCAGCCATCGGGTGATTTTACTGGGGCTGTTTTCCACGTTATTACAGGCAAAAGGCACGGTGCGACTCGATAAAGACGCGCGACCGCTGCTGCTGGTGGAAGATCCTGAAACGCGGCTGCATCCGATCATGTTGTCGGTGGCATGGAATCTGCTGAACCTGTTGCCGCTCCAGCGCATTACGACCACGAACTCCGGTGAATTACTGTCGATGACGCCGGTGGAGCACGTCTGCCGTCTGGTGCGCGAATCCTCGCGCGTCGCCACCTGGCGTCTTGGGCCGGATGGCCTGAGCGCAGAAGACGGGCGGCGCATCGCGTTTCACATCCGCTTTAATCGCGCCTCGTCTCTCTTTTCGCGTTGCTGGCTGCTGGTGGAAGGCGAAACGGAAACGTGGGTTATCAACGAACTGGCGCGCCAATGTGGGCACCACTTTGATGCCGAAGGGATTAAGGTGATTGAATTCGCGCAGTCAGGCCTCAAACCGCTGATTAAATTTGCCCGGCGGATGGGCATTGAATGGCACGTGTTAGTCGACGGCGACGAAGCAGGGAAAAAATATGCGGCAACGGTGCGCGGCTTGCTGAATAACGATCGGGAGCTTGAGCGGCATCACCTCACTACGCTTCCGGCGCTGGATATGGAGCACTTCATGTACCGTCAGGGGTTTGACAACGTGTATCACCGGGTGGCGCAAATTCCGGACGGCGTGCAGATGAATATGCGGCGGGTGATAATCAAAGCGATTCACCGCTCATCAAAACCGGATTTGGCGATAGAAGTGGCGATGGAAGCCGGGCGGCGGGGTGTCGAAGCCGTGCCGAGTCTGCTGCGCAAGATGTTTTCCCGCGTGCTGTGGCTGGCACGCGGGCGAGCAGATTAACGCTGGCACACTCTGGCGGTCTGCGTTTGCAGGCCGTCGAGCAGTTCATAGCGACGGCGGTATTCCGAACGCTTCTTGCTGGCGATATCTTCCATCGGCTTACGTGGCATAGTTAGCGGCAGCAAATAATCGCCGTTATCGTCTACATTACCGCCGAGCGATTCCCAGAAGTTGTTGTAATCCGCATGCAGCTTGTCCTGCTTTTTCCGGCGATAACGCACGCTGCGATAGATGTGTGTTTCGTTGCTCACCGCGCGAATCATCTCCACGTTCATTTTCTGGCCGAGGATCATCGCCGCTTCGACCAGCAGGCGTTTCGGAAACAGGCCGTTACACGATTTGGTGGCAGCCTGAATCAGCTCGTGCGGAACGTGTGATTTCGCGCCCTGCATTCCACCAATATACAGCGTCCGCTTGCCGTCAAATGGGCACAGCGTAAAGGTTAATTCTGCCAGCACGGTATTGTCTGCATCGGTAAACACCAGCGTGGCTTCACCTTCTTTATCGAGAAACGCGTCCGAAAGCAGACGGATATTGAACATCTTTTCGTCGCGCCCGGTGAGGGTGGCGAGCGTCACGCCCCGGCGGCTGAGCCAGACATTCATCACCTGAACCGGCAGATGCTGAGCCATTATCTGATAATGCGCCATCAGCGCCGAGGTGGCATTCTGGCGCGGCATGTTCATCGACAGCCACGGACGGTGCAAACGACACGGCAGGCCAGGCTGGACGTGCAGCATGTCCAGCAATTGCGGTTGTTGTGCAAGGCGTGATAGTAATGCGGCAGTGCTGAATGGCGTCGCCAAAGAACGCAGCATAAACTTGCGGCGGTAGGCTGGATTTTTCCAGGCCAGACCCGGCATCAGTTGGCCGCTACTCAACAGCCGAAACAGTTGCCAGCCAGTTTTGAGGTTCAGTTGTTCTGAATAAGAAAGTTCTGCGTTGAGTGACATTCGGGACACCTTGCCGGAGTGAAAAATCGAATTTAACAACGCGTTTCTCAACGCAGGGACAACGGCCTGGTAGTAGCCAGAAAAGAGAGGTTTCGTTGAGGAAATGTTTAGATACAATCAACGGCAGAAGATAAACACGTAGGATTTTTATGAAGCTGAAGGGAAAGGGCAAAAAAGTTTACTTGGTTCTCACCATCGTGGTGCTGCTGGCGGGGTTCTGGTTATGGCGGACGTTGAATGCGCCACTGCCGAGCTATCAAACGTTGATTGTCCGCAAGGGTGACCTGCAACAGAGCGTACTGGCGACCGGGAAGCTGGACGCGGTGCGTAAAGTCGACGTCGGCGCGCAGGTGAGCGGGCAGTTGAACACGCTGTCGGTAGCAATTGGCGACAAGGTGAAGAAAGACCAGCTATTAGGGGTCATCGACCCTGAGCAGGCGCAAAACCAAATTAAAGAGGTGGAAGCGACGCTGATGGAGCTGCGCGCGCAGCGCTTACAGGCGCTGGCTGAACGTAAGCTGGCGCAGGTGACCTACGCACGTAACCAGCAATTGGCCAAAACAAAGCTTATTTCACAGCAGGATTTGGATACTACCGCGACGGACGTGGCGGTAAAAGAGGCGCAGATTGGCACCATTGATGCGCAAATTAAGCGCAATCAGGCGACCCTGGACACCGCCAAAACCAATCTCGACTATACGCGTATTCTGGCGCCAATGGCGGGAGAAGTGACGCAAATCACCACGCTGCAAGGCCAGACGGTGATCGCGGCCCAGCAGGCACCTAACATTCTGACTCTGGCCGATCTCCGCACCATGCTGGTTAAAGCCCAGGTGTCCGAGGCCGACGTGATTCATCTCAAACCAGGTCAGAAAGCCTGGTTTACGGTGCTGGGCGATCCGCTGACCCGATACGAAGGTACGCTGAAAGACATTCTGCCGACCCCGGAAAAGGTCAATGACGCTATTTTCTATTACGCGCGTTTTGAAGTGCCAAACCCGAAAGGCGTGCTGCGTCTGGAAATGACGGCCCAGGTGCATATCCAACTTTCGGGCGTAAACAATGTGTTGAGTATTCCGCTTTCCGCGCTGGGCGATGCGACGGGAGACAACCGTTACAAGGTACGCTTGCTGCGTAACGGTGAAGTCAAAGAACGAGAAATCACCCTGGGTTCGCGGAACGACACCGATGTGGAAGTCGTAAAAGGCCTGGAAGAGGGCGATGAAGTCATTATCGGCGAGGGCAAACCTGGGGCAGCGAAATGACGGCGCTGCTGGAGCTCAGCCATATTCGTCGCAGTTATCCTTCCGGTGACCAGAGCGTTGAGGTCCTGAAAGGGATTACGCTCAGCATTCATGCGGGTGAAATGGTGGCGATTGTCGGCGCGTCCGGCTCCGGTAAATCGACGCTGATGAACATTCTCGGCTGCCTCGATAAGCCGACTAGCGGGGCCTATCGGGTGGCGGGCACGGACGTCGCGACGCTCGACGGAGATGCTCTGGCGCGACTGCGTCGTGAACATTTTGGCTTTATCTTCCAGCGATATCATTTGCTGTCACACCTGACGGCGGTGCAAAACGTGGAGGTGCCTGCGGTGTATGCAGGTACCGAACGCAAACGGCGACTTGAGCGGGCGCAGCAGCTTTTGCAGCGTCTGGGGTTGGGCGACCGCGTGGATTATCAACCTTCGCAGCTCTCCGGCGGCCAGCAGCAACGCGTGAGTATCGCCCGCGCGCTGATGAACGGCGGGCAGGTGATTCTGGCCGATGAACCGACCGGGGCGCTCGACACCCATTCCGGCGAAGAGGTGATGGCGATTCTGCATCAGCTCAAATCCCAAGGGCATACGGTGATTATCGTCACCCACGACCCGACGGTAGCGGCGCAGGCGGAGCGCATCATCGAAATTCGCGACGGTGAAATCATTAGCGATCCGCCTGCAAAAATAGCGCTTTCAGCTGCGTCAAACGTCGCGGTAACCGGTGAACTTTCCGGCTGGCGGCAGTTCATCAGCGGCTTTCGCGAGGCGCTGGCCATGGCCTGGCGAGCGTTAGCGGCCAATAAAATGCGCACGTTGTTAACGATGCTCGGGATAATTATCGGCATCACCTCGGTGGTATCGATTGTGGTTGTGGGCGATGCCGCCAAGCAGATGGTACTGGCGGATATCCGCGCGATCGGTACCAACACCATTGATGTGTATCCCGGCAAAGATTTCGGCGATGACGATCCGCAATATCAGCAGGCGCTCAAGTATGACGATCTGCTGGCAATTCAGAAGCAATCCTGGGTGGGTTCTGCCACGCCAGCAGTGTCGAAAAGCCTGCGTTTACGCGTGGGCAATACCGACGTTTCGTCCAGTGTAGAAGGTGTGGGCGCGCAGTATTTTAGCGTTTACGGCATGACCTTCAGCGAAGGGAACACCTTCAATGACGTGCAGCTGAATGGTCGGGCTCAGGTCGTGGTACTTGACGGTAATACCCGACGCCAACTGTTCCCGAACAAAGCGAATGTGGTGGGTGAAATCATCCTGGTTGGCAATATGCCTGCCACTATTATTGGTGTAGCGGATGAAAAACAGGGGATGTTTGGCAGCAGTAAAATTCTCCGTGTCTGGCTGCCGTACACCACGATGGCGGGCCGGGTGATCGGCCAGTCATGGTTGAATTCGATAACGGTCCGCGTGAACGAAGGCTATGACAGCACGTTGGCTGACCAGCAGCTTACGCGCTTGCTGAGTCTGCGCCATGGGAAGAAAGATTTCTTCACCTGGAATATGGACAGTATCTTGAAAACGGCTGAGCGGACCACACATACACTACAGTTGTTCTTAACGCTGGTGGCGATAATCTCGCTAGTGGTGGGCGGCATCGGAGTGATGAATATCATGCTGGTATCGGTGACAGAACGCACCCGTGAAATCGGGATCCGCATGGCGGTTGGTGCACGCGCCAGTGATGTGCTGCAACAGTTTTTGATTGAAGCAGTGCTGGTGTGTCTGGTGGGTGGCGCATTGGGCGTCAGTTTATCGCTGATTATCGCCTTTACCTTGCAGCTGTTTTTGCCCGACTGGGGTATCGGTTTCTCCCCGTTGGCACTGCTGATGGCGTTTATCTGTTCTACCCTGACCGGCGTTCTGTTTGGCTGGTTACCGGCGCGAAATGCAGCCCGGCTTGATCCGGTGGATGCCCTGGCACGGGAATAGTGGGTATATACAAAAAATCATTCGAGTTACATCGAGGCGGCTCGGAAGGTGACATATAAAAAATGCCAGTCACGGAGACTGGCATTTTGAGGGCAGCATGTACACAATGGAGCTAAAGGCTAGGCAACCGCGGCAATTTCAGCTTCTTCAGCTTCGACCGGAACGATGACGCTGGCGTGATTGCCTTTTGGCCCTTGATGGACATCAAACCGAACGGCTTGTCCGGCTTTTAACGTTCTGTAGCCATCCATCTGGATGGTAGAGTAATGCGCGAAGATATCTTCGCCGCCGCCTTCAGGGCAGATAAAACCGAACCCTTTTGCATTGTTGAACCACTTAACAGTACCCATTTCCATACATCGACATCCTTCGAGAATCTTATATTCAGATGGAAAGAACCGGTGGTGAAATCGGCGGGTTGTTCAAAACCTCGCCAACTCTCGCCTGTACAATTTAGATAAATCAGGCATCGCGTCAAGCGGCAGATAGCGAAGTTAGGTGAAAAATTCACCAAAATTTGAAGCAGTTAACGCTATTGCAAGGAATGTGACAAAAGTCGCGTTAGCAGGAATAGCGAATGGCAGTAATAGAGGATAGTTATCTACGCTTTACTGTAGAGTCAAATGAACTCGCTCTGGGAAGCCGACGGGATGTTTCCTGCCGGAGCGGCAACCAAAGATGAACACTGATAATGGGTAAGACGCGTGATTGGCTGGATTTTGACCAGCTTGCAGAAGACAAAGTACGCGACGCGCTACAGCCGCCGTCGATGTATAAAGTGATATTGCTCAATGATGATTACACGCCAATGGAGTTTGTTATTGACGTGTTACAGAAATTCTTTTCTTATGATGTAGAACGTGCAACGCAATTGATGCTCGCCGTTCACTATCAGGGGAAAGCGATTTGCGGCGTGTTTACTGCCGAAGTTGCTGAAACCAAAGTTGCGATGGTGAACACGTACGCTAAGGAAAACGAACATCCGTTGTTGTGTACGCTGGAACAGGCCTGATTTCAGGCATTCAAATTGGGGGAGGTGCCTATGCTCAATCAAGAACTGGAACTCAGTTTAAATATGGCTTTCGCCAGAGCGCGCGAGCACCGTCATGAGTTTATGACCGTCGAGCATCTGTTGCTGGCTCTGCTCAGCAACCCATCTGCCCGCGAAGCGCTGGAAGCCTGCTCCGTGGATCTGGTGGCGCTGCGTCAGGAACTCGAAGCCTTCATCGAACAGACCACGCCGGTACTGCCAGCCAGCGAAGAAGAGCGCGACACTCAGCCGACGCTCAGCTTCCAGCGCGTATTACAGCGTGCCGTATTCCACGTTCAATCGTCCGGCCGTAGCGAAGTCACTGGTGCGAATGTGCTGGTCGCCATCTTCAGCGAGCAGGAGTCCCAGGCGGCCTATCTGCTGCGCAAACATGAAGTGAGCCGTCTCGATGTGGTGAACTTCATCTCCCACGGCACCCGTAAAGACGAGCCGAGCCAGTCTTCCGATTCCGGAAGCCAACCGAACACTGAAGAGCAAGCAGGCGGGGAGGATCGTATGGAAAACTTCACCACCAATTTAAATCAGCTTGCTCGCGTAGGCGGCATTGACCCGCTGATTGGCCGCGATAAAGAGCTGGAGCGTGCCATACAGGTTCTGTGCCGTCGACGTAAAAATAACCCGCTGCTGGTCGGTGAGTCCGGCGTCGGTAAAACCGCGATTGCGGAAGGTCTTGCCTGGCGCATTGTGCAGGGCGACGTGCCGGAAGTGATTGCCGATTGCACCCTTTACTCGCTGGATATTGGCTCGCTGCTGGCGGGCACCAAATATCGCGGAGATTTTGAAAAACGCTTTAAAGCGCTGCTCAAACAGCTGGAGCAGGATACCAACAGCATCCTGTTTATTGACGAGATCCACACCATTATCGGTGCGGGTGCAGCGTCTGGCGGCCAGGTTGATGCGGCGAACTTGATTAAACCGCTGCTTTCCAGCGGCAAAATTCGGGTGATTGGTTCCACGACGTATCAGGAATTCAGCAACATTTTCGAAAAAGACCGTGCGCTGGCACGTCGCTTCCAGAAAATCGATATCACTGAGCCGTCGGTTGAAGAAACCGTTCAAATCATTAACGGCCTGAAGCCGAAGTACGAAGCGCACCACGACGTGCGTTATACCGCGAAAGCGGTGCGTGCGGCGGTGGAGCTGGCGGTGAAATACATTAACGATCGTCATTTGCCGGATAAAGCGATTGATGTGATCGACGAAGCGGGTGCGCGTGCGCGTCTGATGCCGGTCAGCAAGCGCAAGAAAACGATCAACGTTGCGGATATTGAAACCGTGGTGGCCCGTATCGCGCGTATCCCTGAGAAGAGCGTTTCTCAGAGCGACCGCGACACGCTGAGAAACCTCGGCGATCGCCTGAAAATGCTGGTCTTTGGTCAGGATAAAGCCATTGAGGCGTTAACCGAAGCCATCAAGATGAGCCGTGCAGGCCTGGGCCAGGATCATAAGCCTGTCGGTTCTTTCCTGTTCGCGGGGCCAACCGGGGTCGGTAAAACCGAGGTGACCGTTCAACTGTCGAAGGCGCTCGGCATTGAGCTGCTGCGTTTCGATATGTCGGAGTACATGGAACGCCACACGGTGAGTCGCCTGATTGGTGCGCCTCCGGGCTACGTGGGCTTTGATCAGGGCGGTCTGCTGACAGATGCGGTCATCAAGCATCCACACGCAGTACTGCTGCTGGATGAAATCGAAAAAGCGCACCCGGATGTCTTTAACCTGCTATTGCAGGTAATGGACAACGGCACGCTGACCGATAACAACGGCCGCAAAGCAGACTTCCGTAATGTGGTGCTGGTGATGACCACCAACGCCGGCGTACGTGAAACTGAGCGTAAATCTATCGGCCTGATCCATCAGGATAACAGCACCGATGCGATGGAAGAGATCAAAAAAATCTTCACGCCGGAATTCCGTAACCGTCTGGACAACATCATCTGGTTCGATCACCTGTCAACGGATGTCATCCATCAGGTTGTCGACAAGTTTATTGTTGAACTACAGGTGCAGTTGGATCAGAAAGGTGTGTCACTGGAAGTGAGTCAGGAGGCCCGTGACTGGCTGGCAGAAAAAGGCTACGATCGAGCGATGGGCGCGCGTCCAATGGTGCGTGTGATTCAGGACAACCTGAAGAAACCGCTCGCCAACGAACTGCTGTTTGGCTCGTTGGTGGACGGAGGTCAGGTCACCGTAGCGCTCGATACCGACGCCAACGCGCTGACCTATGACTTCCAGGCCGCGCAGAAACGCAAGCCGGAAGCCGCACATTAGCTGTAAGCCCGATACGCGAAAGCGTCATCGGGCAACGGAAAATGTCAAAATACGAAACCGGGAGATAGCCCGGTTTTTTTACGTCTGGATCTTAAAATGCGACAGCGACGTCCAGCAAGCCGGAAACGCCATCACTGTGCGTATCGGCCGTCAGATAGTTCACTCGGGTGCTGACTGTCACGTTATGGTACTGAGCGCGGAGTTGTATGCCTGCCTTGTAGAGGTTCTTACTGCCATAGGCAGAGGTTTGGTCCACACCGATGCCATATAGCGTGCCATGGCTGTTGGTGGATGCGTCATTCAGCATCCGCTCGTAGCCTAACGCAATTCCTGGTGTCAGTGACCAGCTGCCCACTGCCTGCGACAGAATATTAATGCCTAAATCTGTGGTCAGGCTGGTTTGGGTATCGTTGACGCCCGCCATGTCCAGCGCCAGTTCACTACCGGTTTCTTTGAAACTGTCGATATTCAAATGGGTGACTTGTACACCAATGGCCGGCGTCAGGCTCAGCATCCCGGTATTGGCGAGCCAGCCGAGGGATGCGCGACCGCTGTAATATCCCCCCTGAGTATCGCCCTGCGCGGTACCTAAGCCACTGCCTAAATGGCGGTCGCTCTGGTAATCGATATAGCCCGCGCTGCCCTGAATCCCGAACCACAGGCCTTCATCGAGTGAATTCAATGCAAAGCGTGCACCGAGGCTGGTCTGGGTAGTATTTGTTTTCACATCGCCGCCGGCGGCAGAAACGGAGCCGTGGCTGTAACCTATGCCGCCGTTGGCTGCGCTGCGGTCGCTAAAGCGGTAGGTTGCGCCGACCATCGCACCATTGGTGTGTTCATTGCTGGAGCGGGCCTCGTTGCTGGCATCGGTTTCCAAATAACCGGACTGCCCCTGCAACCACACCAGCGACTGCTCATTCTGCATGCCTTGACCGGAAATAACCGGTGCGAGGGAGTCATACAAACGTGAAGGCTGACGCAGTAAGTAGCTGCTGGCATCGGCGTGAACCTGGCCACCAACTTGCTCCTCAATACCGGCCAGCGTTCCTTGGTCGATAGCGCTCTGGAGGAAATAGTTATATGCGGTATAACGGCCTGAAAGTGGCGACGCCTGCAAGGCATTCAGCATTGCTGCGCCTTCGGCGGCATTCCCTTTGAATTCGCTTTGCGCTGGCAGAGTGAGATAGCGCACCATTTTTCCACGCAGAACATAAATCGTCGCCTGATCAAGACCCAATCCGTCTTTCAGGTAATTATCCATCGAGCCGTAGCTGGCGATCACCTGATCCAATCCGGCTTGTAACCAGTTTGCGCGCACGCCCATCAGTGCGCCATAGGTGTCGCGCATTGAGGCGGGAAGTGCCGCCAACGTGGCATTGACCCGGGTGGCGGTGTAGTCATTAGTGGCTACGTAATTCGCCACGATATCGTCATGATCCACGCCCGCGATAGTTTGCAATACCGCGCTCACCCAACCAGTCCGGTCTTTTCCCGCGGTGCAGTGAAACAGCGCCGCCTCGTCGGCGTTGGCGAGTTCACGGAAGACCTCACCTAACCCCTGACGGGCATATGCTGTGGTGACGAAACTGCGTTCGCCATCTTCCATCATCCTGTCAACATCGTTGGTCGTCATTTTACTGAGGTCGATAACAAATGCGCCGTTATTGCCAATCAGGTCGACATTCACATAGTTGCTGTTAGCTGGCAGCGTATCAGCGAGTGCAGCGACTTCCGCAGGGGAGCGCAAATCAATAACCGTTGTGACCTTAAGTTGTTCCAGAACAGCGAGATCGTTGCGTTGAGGTGTCAGGGCATTGGAGCGGTAAAAGACTCCCGCACGCATCACGCCATCATTGGCGGTGTGGTAGGGATGAGTAATCCCGGCGACGTCGCGGAAATTATCGATTCCCGCAAGGCGCGGGGTGGAGAGGGACATGTCGTCTGCGTGTGCAACCGAGCATGCCAGAAAGATACACATAGCCAGAGGCCGAACTGAAGAAATCAAAACACCACTCCTTGCCATTAGATGTTAACAGGGAGCGGATTATAGAAATTGATTGTGAATGTTTTATTTCAAAAATGTTAATTGCATGATGAAATAAATTAAATCATAACAACACGTTATGATTTTGATGGGTGATCATCAAGTATTGCCTTGTCGCTAATGCGGGGTAATGAAAAAGGCCAGGAATTATCCTGGCCTTTCAGCGTACTACTTGCCTTTCGGCATGAGGTCAATCAGCGACTACGGAAGACAATGCGGCCTTTGCTCAGGTCGTACGGGGTCAGCTCAACAGTCACTTTGTCGCCCGTAAGAATGCGGATGTAGTTTTTACGCATTTTACCGGAGATATGCGCAGTTACCACGTGCCCGTTTTCAAGCTCTACGCGGAACATGGTGTTAGGTAACGTATCGAGAACGGTACCCTGCATTTCAATATTGTCTTCTTTGGCCATCTAGTCCTCGGGGGGTATCACTACCATAGTTTTGAACCGGCAAGATAATGCCGAAATTCAGCAATTAAGTAAAGATTTACCCGTCATCTTTCGGCCTAATGCCGGTGTGCAGGGTAAAAAGAGATCGTTTTTGCGCATTACCCGTCTGTCATACACAGAGACTGTATGACGAGCGCAAACGTATAGGGGATATTCCTGAAACGATGGCGGGGCAACAGGCAGAAACGACTTCCGAGGCAATTATATCACCTTGACAATGAATGTGCCGAAAACATTTACACTGTGGGTAAAAAGAGCGTACGAGGGACCCAAAAGTGCCCAGGCAGGGGCTGCGTGCGTAATTCTGCGAGGTATTCCAGGTACTCGCGGCGGGGAATTTCAATCGCACCCAGCGATTCTGTATGATTATTCAGCACCTGACAATCCATCAGCTTTCCGCCCTGAGCTGCAAACGTCTGCGAGAAAACCATCAGTGCGCTTTTTGAGGCATTTTCCGCCCTGCTGAACATCGACTCGCCACAGAACAGCGCGCCTTGCGCCACGCCGTACATGCCGCCGACCAGTTCGCTTCCCAGCCATACCTCAACCGAATGCGCGTGTCCCAGCTCATGCAGACGATGGTAGGCCTGCACAATGCTTTCGGTAATCCACGTGCCTTCATCGCGATCGGCGGCGCAACCTTCAATCACCTGGCCGAAAGCGTGATTTAACGTGATACGAAAAGGGGACGATTTGTGAAACCGTTTCATGCTGCGACTGACATGGAATGCGTCAGGCCACAGAACGGCGCGAGGGTCAGGCGACCACCATAAAATTGGGTCGCCGGGTGAAAACCAGGGAAAGATACCCCGCTGATAGGCCATCAGCAGTCGCGCTGGGCTAAGATCGCCACCTAGCGCGAGCAAACCGTTAGGCTCGCGCAGGGCACCTTCCGGCGATGGAAAGGTTATAGAATGACGTGACAACTGGACCAGCCGCATACTTCACAACTCCACGCCTGATAAGCCTAATAATAGTGAATAGTAGTCTACAGACGCTGTCTGAACTGGTAATAGCGCCCCTGTTGGGCCAGCAATTCTGCGTGATTACCATGCTCAATAATTTGTCCGTTGTCCATCACAATTATTTGCTCAAAACGTGCCAGCCCGCGCAGGCGGTGGGTCACCATTAGCACAGTTTTTTCACGCATCACATCGGCTAGTAAATCAAGGATTTGGCTTTCTGTGGTGGCGTCGAGGCCTTCGGTTGGTTCGTCGAGCAGCATTAGCGGCCCATCGTGCAGCAGGGCGCGGGCAATGGCCAGGCGGCGTAGCTCGCCACCGGAGAGTTGACGCCCACCTTCACCAAGCCAGCTGTTGAGCCCGCCATCGTCGAGCAGTTTTTCCAGACCGGTACGCACAAGAACAGCGCTCAGTGCGTCATCTGTGGCGTTCGGGGCTGCCAGCAGAAGGTTATCCCGCAGGGTAGCGCTGAAAAGGTGTACGCGTTGTGGAACCACGCTCATGGTGCGGCGGAGTGTCATTTCATCGATAGATGAAATTGGCTGCTCGTTTAGTAGTAATTCACCGGTCTGAGGATCCCACGCCCGGGTCAGCAATTGTAACAAGGTCGATTTACCGCAGCCAGTGCGGCCCAGAATCGCAACATGTTCTCCGGCATTGACGCGCACATTAAGATTCGCCAGCGCGGGTTGAGTCTGCTGCGGGTAGGTGAAGCTGACATTGTTCAGGGTAAGACTCACGTGCTGCGGTACTTCAGAAACAGTCTCTGGGAATGTGACTTCGGCTTGTTGTCCAGTCAGTTCTGTTATCCGTACTGCGGAAGCCATTACCTGTCCAAGGTGCTGGAATGCGCCAGTCACCGGGGCCAGCGCCTCAAACGCGGCGAGCGCACAGAACACGAACAGCGCGATCAACGGGCCTGGCTGGCTATTGCCGCCCACGCCGCCTGCGGCCATCCATAGCATCACAATGACCGCCGCGGCCCCCATCAGCAGCATCAGTGCCTGGGAAAGGGCTGTCAGCTCGGACTGACGACGCTGCGCCTCATGCCAGCTCAGCTCCGTCTGTTCCATCTGCTCGCGATAGCGCTTGCTGGCACCGAATATTGTCAGTTCGGCCTGACCGTGCAGCCAGGATGTGAGCTGCTGGCGGTATTCACCACGAAGCTGCGTCAGGTTCTCACCGGCTGGCTTTCCGGCCCGGTAAAACAGCGGCGGCAGCAGGAACAGCGTCAGCAACATAATGCCGCCGAGGGTCAACGCCAGCGTCAGGTCAAGGAAACTCAGGCCAAACGTGACCACCAGAATGACGACCAGCGCACCAATCAGCGGGGAAATGACTCGCAAGTATAGATGATCGAGGGTATCGACATCCGCCACTACGCGGTTGAGCAATTCGCCCTGACGAAAACGTGCCAGCCCGGCAGGGGAGAGCGGCAGCAGCTTGCTGAACGTAAATACGCGAAGGTGCTGCAACACGCGGAAGGTCGCATCGTGGCTAACCAGACGCTCGAAATAGCGTCCAGCGGTACGGATAATGGCGGCTCCACGTACACCCGCGGCAGGCAACATATAGTTAAAGGTGTAGGCGCCAGCAAAACCGACGGCGGCCGAGGCGGACAAGAACCAGCCAGAGAGCGTCAGCAGGCCAATGCTGGCCAGCAAGGTGATAATCGCGAGCACAACGCCGAGGGAGAGCAACCATTTGTGCCGCTTATATAACGCCAGGTAAGGGGCTAAAACGCGCATTTAAATTTCCTCCTGACGATGGGAAAGCAGGTGCGCAAAATGCCCCTGTGCTTCAGCAAGCTCTGCAAACGAACCCTGCTCGACGATTTGGCCTTGATGCATGACCCAAACGGCATCCCATTCGGCAAGGTTTTCTAACTGATGAGTGACCATCAGTGTGGTCTGGTTGGTTGCAGCTTCCGTCAGAGCCTGCATAACGCGCTGTTCGCTGTGCGCGTCGAGACTGGCGGCTGGCTCATCCAGTAACAAGAATCGGCAAGGAGAGAGCAGGGCACGGGCCACGGCCACTCGCTGGGCCTGACCGACGGACAACCGGGCCGCCTGATCGCCGACTGGCGTATCAATCCCTTGCGGAAGCTGGCTGACAAATTCGTTCACCCAAGCACGGTCGAGCGCGTGTTGCAGCTGCGCCTCATTGGCTTTTGGATTCGCCAGCAGCACATTTTCACGCAGCGTATGCGCTGGAAGCTGCGGATTTTGTCCGACCCAGCTCAATAGGCCTCGCCATGCGTCAGGTTCCAGGTCACGCAATTCTGTCCCACTCACCTTCAAAGATCCGTCATATGGCAGAAAACCTGCCAGGGTATTGAGCAGGGAACTTTTTCCCGAACCGCTCTGGCCGACCAGCACCACGCGCTCGCCAGCGGCGAGGCTGAAATCTAGCGGTCCGGCGAGGATTTTACCTTCCGGCGATTTAATCAGCAGCCCCTGCGCTTCAAGGCTCACATTTTGAGTTTCATCTGGCGTGACGCTGCCACGCTCAGGCTGTGCCAGTGGCGCTTCAAGGAAGGTTTTCAGACTGTCGGCGGCACCCACTGCCTGCGCTTTGGCATGATAAAACGCACCCAAATCACGCAACGGCTGGAAGAATTCCGGAGCCAGGATCAGTGCCAAAAAGCCTGACATTAAGGTGACTGTCGTGCCATAGCTGCCAAAATTCAGCTGGCCAAGATAGGAGAAACCAAAGTAAACGGCGACAACGGCAATCGAAAGCGAAGTGAAAAATTCCAGAACGCCAGAGGAGAGGAAAGCGAGTCGCAGAACTTCCATCGTGCGCTGGCGGAAACTTTCGGAAGCCTGACGAATAGTGTCGGTTTCCGCTTCACCGCGTCCGAAAATACGTAAGGTATCCATCCCGCGCAGGCGGTCGAGGAAATGGCCACTCAGTCTTGCCAGTGCCTGGAAATTACGACGGTTGGCATCGGCGGCACCCATCCCAACCAGTGCCATAAACATCGGGATCAGTGGGGCGGTGCACAGCAGAATTAGCGCGGCAGCCCAGTTAGACGGGAAAATCGCGATAACGATAAGCAGCGGCACGGTCGCTGCCAGCGCCATCTGCGGCAGATAACGGGCATAGTAATCATGCATGTCGTCGATTTGTTCAAGAATCAACGTCGCCCAACTGCCCGCAGGTTTACCCTGGATCCACGCCGGACCCGCTTGTTGTAGGCGGTCGAGTACCGTTTTTCGGATCTCAAAACGAATATGCTGCCCGGCATGGAAACCCACCCGTTCTCGCAGCCAGACCACCCACGCGCGCAGGATAAAGACCAGAACCAGCATGACGAAAGGCAGCAGCAGCGCTTCCCGAGGAATGTTCTCTATAATCATGTGGTGCAGGATCTTGGCCAGAAGCCAGGCTTGGGCGATGATCAGCACTCCGCTGACCGCACCGAGCAGACGAGAAAGCATCAGCCATCGGCGGGAGAAAATGCTTTGCTGTTTTAACCAGCGGGTAAGCTCTTGTTGACGGGTTTTATTCATTGCGTGCTTAGCAGGTGTCTTATTAGAGATCATTAGGCATAGCAATGTTACATCGGGGAAAAAATAAAGGCGACTTATCGTCGCCTTCTTTACCTTTGTTACTGACTTGTAAAGATTATTTAGCCTGGTCCGCCAGGCCGTCGAGATAACGCTCTGCGTCCAGCGCGGCCATACATCCCGTGCCTGCGGAGGTGATCGCCTGACGGTAAATATGGTCCATGACGTCGCCTGCGGCAAACACACCCGGAATGCTGGTCTGCGTTGCATTGCCATGAATGCCGGACTGTACTTTGATGTAGCCATTTTCCAGCGCCAGCTGGCCGTCAAAAATGCCAGTGTTAGGGCTGTGGCCGATAGCAACAAACAGACCTGCTACGTCAAGAGACTCAATGTTGTCGCTGTTCTGCGTATCACGCAGACGCAAGCCGCTGACGCCCATCTGATCGCCGGTAACTTCTTCGAGCGTGCGATGGGTGTGCAGCACGATGTTGCCGCTTTCCACTTTATCCATCAGACGTTTGATCAGAATTTTCTCCGCGCGGAAGCTGTCACGACGGTGAATCAGATGCACTTCAGAGGCAATGTTTGCCAGATATAACGCTTCTTCAACTGCGGTGTTACCGCCGCCGATGACCGCGACCTTCTGATTGCGATAGAAGAAACCATCGCAGGTGGCGCAGGCAGAAACACCGCGGCCTTTAAATGCTTCTTCTGATGGCAGGCCCAGGTAACGGGCGGATGCACCTGTCGCGATGATCAGTGCGTCACAGGTGTATTCGCCGCTGTCACCGGTCAGACGGAACGGACGGTTCTGCAAATCAACTTTGTTGATATGATCGAACAGGATTTCGGTTTCAAACTTAACCGCATGTTCATGCATACGTTCCATTAGCGCAGGCCCGGTCAAATCGCTCGGATCACCTGGCCAGTTTTCCACTTCTGTGGTGGTGGTCAATTGACCACCTTTTTCCATGCCGGTAATCAGTACCGGTTGCAGGTTCGCGCGTGCGGCATAGACCGCAGCGGTGTAGCCGGCTGGTCCAGAACCAAGAATAAGCAGTTTACTGTGTTTGGTCGTGCCCATGAGATCCCCATAAATGTTGGCAGACAATGGGCGCGATTGTAGGGAATTTGCGGAAGTAATAAAAGGGTGCAGGAATTTTGTTAACGATATGTGTAATAGATTGCGTCAATGGATTGGTGATTTTATCTACGCTTGCGATAACAAATTCTACTGCTATCGGGGTGATTATAAGGAGATAACATGAGGAACGTCCCTGGGTGATTATGAATATCTGGCATGTTGTACTAAAAATCGATGTTTTGCTTTGACAATCCCCTGTGCTTTTGCGAAAACAATGAAGGGAGAAAAAACAGCGTTTGTCGTGTGGTGAATTTTCATGCACGTAAATGCCATTTTTAACCGGGCCAGCATCATCGGCGCATGGCGTGGACAGACGCCATTCGAGATGGCGGTGGCTGCCGACAGGCAACGGCTTCTCAACACGTACCCTTGGGTTATGCGTTACATCTGGTGACAGATTTTTTACGCAGACGACGGGCACAGGCTCTGAACAGTGAAGTGCACAGGGTCCAGACAGGAGTAGGGAAGGAATACAGAGAGACAATAATAATGGTAGATAGCAAGAAGCGCCCAGGCAAAGATCTCGACCGCATCGATCGTAACATTTTGAACGAATTGCAAAAGGATGGGCGAATTTCCAACGTCGAGCTTTCTAAACGAGTGGGACTTTCTCCGACACCTTGCCTTGAGCGTGTACGTCGGCTGGAAAGACAAGGGTTTATTCAGGGCTATACCGCGCTGCTGAACCCGCATTATCTGGATGCATCGCTGCTGGTTTTTGTTGAGATAACTCTGAATCGTGGCGCCCCGGATGTGTTTGAACAATTTAACTCCGCTGTGCAAAAACTTGAAGAAATTCAAGAGTGTCATTTGGTCTCCGGTGATTTCGACTATCTGTTGAAAACCCGCGTGCCTGACATGTCAGCGTACCGTAAGCTGTTAGGCGAAACCCTGCTGCGCCTGCCAGGCGTAAATGACACCCGTACCTACGTGGTTATGGAAGAGGTCAAGCAGAGTAATCGTCTGGTAATTAAGACACGCTAAACGGAACAGGTGCAAAATCAACGCAAGTTGATTACACTCCTGTTAATCCATACAGCAACAGTGCCGGGGAGACCCGGCGCTGTTGTCCGTTTTAGCATCAAGGACCTGGAGTGCCTTTCTTGAGCCAGGAATACACTGAAGAAAAAGAAGTAACGATTAACAGATTAAGCAGCGGGCGCCGTCTTCTTGAAGCGTTCCTGATCCTCTGTTCCCTTTTTGCCATCTGGCTGATGGCAGCTCTACTAAGCTTTAATCCTTCCGATCCCAGTTGGTCACAAACCGCCTGGCACGAACCGATTCATAATCTTGGCGGAATGCCGGGTGCATGGCTTGCGGATACGCTGTTTTTCATTTTTGGCGTAATGGCATACACCTTGCCCGTAATGATTATCGGTGCCTGCTGGTTCGCGTATAAGCATCGTGAAAGTGACGAATACGTTGATTATTTTGCAGTAGCGCTACGTCTAATTGGCGTGCTTGCGATGATCCTCACCATGTGTGGACTTGCCGCTATCAACGCAGATGATATCTGGTATTTCGCCTCCGGTGGCGTTATTGGCAGTCTGCTCAGCACCGCATTGCAACCCATGCTGCACAGCAGCGGCGGTACGCTTACCTTGCTTTGCATTTGGGCTGCAGGACTGACGCTGTTCACCGGCTGGTCCTGGGTCAGCATTGCCGAGAAAATCGGTAACTGGATCCTCAATATTCTGACCTTCGCCAGCAACCGTACCCGTCGCGACGATTCGTGGATCGACGATGAAGAGTACGAAGATGACGAAGAAGATCATGACGCAGAACCGAAGAGAGAAGGGCGCCGTGCCCGTATTCTGCGCGGTGCACTGGCGCGTCGTCAGCGCATTGCTGATAAGTTTAGCAACCCGATGGGGCGGAAAACGGACGCTGCGTTGTTCTCCGGTCGTCGAATGGATGAAGACGAAGTTGAAGTTCAATACAGCGCTCGTGGTCAAGCCGCAGATGCCGATGACGTGTTGTTCTCTGGCAATAGTGCAACGCAGCAGCCTGATACCGACGATGTTCTTTTCTCCGGCAACAGCGCGACCCGCCCGGCAGCCTGGGATGAAAACGACCCGCTGATGAACGGTCACTCCATTGCCGAACCGGTTGCCGCAGCGGCTGCTGCGATGGCGACCACTCAGGCATGGGCAGAACCTGCATCCGCTGCGATGGTTGCTCCTTCCGTTTCCGGCGGCGAAATGGCTGCACCGAGTGTGGAATGGCAGGCCGTTCCTGCCCCGCAAACGCCAGATCCGGTTATTGCTCCGTCTCCGGACAATTGGCCGCCGCAGGTACCAGTCGCGAAACCAGAATATGTTAAGCCAGAAGCCTTCCGTCATCAGCCTTCTATCGAAGAACTGTGGCAGGATCCGCAACCAGTGCCAGTGCAGCAGTACGCACAGCCTGAGCAGCCTTGGCAGCAACCTGAACCCGAGTATCACGCCCATGAATATATTCCGCCTGTAGAGCACGCTCCGCAGATGCCAGAAGTGGCGTTGGAACCGGAAGAAGAAATTAAACCGCAGCGCCCACCGCTCTACTATTTCGAAGAAGTGGAAGAGAAGCGTGCACGTGAACGTGAACAACTTGCAGCGTGGTATCAGCCAACGCCGGAACCGGCGACCGTGAAACCAACGACACCAATGCCAACGCCGTCTGCATCTATTGTCGATCCACTGGCCGCGGTTGCCCCAGCGGCAGCGGTTGCTTCCGTCGCGGCTAGCGTTCATCAGGTAACCGGTGCCGCAGCCGCTGCAGCAACGGCTGCGTCGGCTGCTCAGTTATTCAGCCCGGCAGATGCGCCGCGTCCGCAGGTTAAAGCAGGCATTGGCCCGCAGCTTCCACGCCCGAATCCTGTGCGTGTACCAACGCGTCGTGAACTTGCCTCGGCCTCATTTGGTATCAAAATTCCGTCACAGCGCCCGGCCGAAGAACTGTCTGACGAGCTGATGGGCGATGAAGATATTGATGAGCTACATCAGGACGAGCTGGCTCGTCAGTTTGCTGCCACCCAGCAGCAACGCTATGGCCAGGAATACGAAGACAACAGCTACGATGAGACGCCGGAAGACGAAGATGCCGTCGCAGAAGCCGAACTGGCACGTCAGTTCGCCGCCACGCAGCAGCAACGTTATTCCAGCGAACAGCCGCAGGGTGCGAATGTGTTCTCGCCGACGGACCATCAATTCTCACCGATGAAAACGCTGGTTGATGATACACCGAAAGCACCGTTGTTTACGCCGAGTGCCGCGCCGGAACAGCCACAACAGGCTTACCAGCAACCTCAGCAAATGGCACCGCAGCCGCAGGCATATCAACAACCGCAGCAAGTGCCGCAGGCGCAACCTGCCTACCAGCAGCCTCAGCAACAGCCGGTGCCTCAGCCGCAGGAAAGCCTGATTCACCCGCTGCTGATGCGTAACGGTGACAATCGTCCGTTGCAAAAACCGACTACGCCATTACCGTCTCTGGATCTGTTGACTCAGCCGCCGAGTGAAATCGAACCGGTTGATACCTTCGCGCTGGAGCAAACCGCGCGCCTCGTAGAAACACGTTTGGCCGATTTCCGCATCAAGGCCGACGTCGTGAACTATTCGCCGGGCCCGGTCATCACCCGTTTCGAGCTGAATCTGGCGCCAGGCGTGAAAGCCGCGCGTATTTCTAACCTCTCTCGTGACCTGGCGCGTTCGTTGTCGACCGTCGCAGTGCGTGTGGTTGAGGTTATTCCGGGCAAGCCGTATGTGGGCCTGGAACTGCCAAACAAAAAACGGCAGACCGTTTACCTTCGAGAAGTGCTGGACTGCGCGAAATTCCGCGAAAGCCCATCGCCGCTGACTATCGTGCTCGGGAAAGACATTGCCGGTGAGCCGGTGATTGCTGACCTGGCGAAAATGCCTCACTTGCTGGTAGCCGGTACGACCGGTTCCGGTAAGTCTGTCGGCGTGAACGCCATGATCCTCAGTATGCTCTATAAGGCAACGCCGGAAGATGTGCGCTTCATCATGATCGACCCAAAAATGCTGGAGCTCTCAGTTTATGAAGGTATTCCACATCTGCTGACGGAAGTCGTGACGGATATGAAGGATGCTGCCAACGCTCTGCGCTGGAGCGTCAATGAAATGGAACGTCGTTATAAGCTGATGTCAGCGCTTGGTGTGCGTAATCTCGCAGGTTATAACGAGAAGATTGCTCAGGCCGCACAGATGGGCCGTCCGATTCCGGATCCTTACTGGAAACCGGGTGACAGCATGGATGCGGTGCATCCAACGCTGGAAAAACTGCCGTACATTGTGGTGCTGGTTGATGAGTTCGCTGACCTGATGATGACGGTTGGTAAAAAGGTGGAAGAGTTAATCGCCCGCCTGGCGCAGAAAGCACGTGCCGCCGGTATTCACCTGGTGCTGGCGACACAGCGTCCGTCGGTTGACGTGATTACCGGTCTTATCAAAGCGAACATCCCGACCCGTATCGCCTTTACCGTGTCGAGCAAAATTGACTCCCGTACCATTCTCGATCAGGGCGGCGCGGAATCACTGCTCGGCATGGGTGACATGCTCTACTCCGGGCCGAATTCCAGCTCGGCACCGACGCGTGTGCACGGCGCATTCGTTCGTGACCAGGAAGTCCACGCCGTAGTTCAGGACTGGAAAGCGCGCGGTCGGCCTCAGTACGTCGACGGTATTACCTCCGACAGCGAAAGTGAGGGCGGTTCAGCCGGTCTGGACAACGGTGAAGAGCTAGACCAGCTGTTCGATCAGGCTGTGAAGTTTGTGACCGAAAAACGGAAGGCCTCTATTTCTGGCGTACAGCGTCAGTTCCGCATCGGTTATAACCGTGCCGCGCGAATCATCGAGCAGATGGAAGCGCAGGGGATCGTCAGCGAAGCAGGCCATAACGGCAACCGTGAAGTACTGGCTCCGCCTCCGTTTGATTAAACGTAGCGTTTGAAAAGTTGCGTAAATAGCCAAAAAATCAGTATTTTCTCCTGTTCCCCTGTAGATGCTCTACCTACAGTGGGAACAAAGAGACTCCCGCGTCGGGAGTGACGCATTTAAGGAATGAAGATGAAAAAATTTGCCATCACCTGTGCCTTATTGACCAGTTTTGTTGCCAGCAGCGTCTGGGCTGATGCCGCTAGCGACCTGAAAAGCCGTCTGGATAAAGTCAGCAGCTTCAACGCCAGCTTTACCCAGAAAGTGACCGATGGCAGCGGTAATGCAGTTCAGGACGGACAGGGCGATTTATCCGTCAAGCGTCCAAATCTCTTTAACTGGCATATGACGCAACCGGATGAAAGCATTCTGGTTTCCGATGGTAAAACGCTGTGGTTCTATAACCCGTTTGTTGAACAGGCAACCGCGACCTGGCTGAAAGACGCAACCAGCAACACACCATTTATGCTGATTGCGCGTAACCAGTCCAGCGACTGGAAGCAGTACAACATCAAGCAGAACGGTGACGATTTTGTGCTGACCCCAAAAGGCAGCAACGGTAATCTGAAAGAGTTCACCATCAACGTGAGCCGCGATGGCACCATTCATCAGTTCAGTGCCATTGAGCAGGACGATCAGCGTAGCAGCTATCAGCTGAAGTCCCAGCAGAACGGCGCGGTGGACGCATCCAAATTTACCTTTACTCCGCCAAAAGGAGTAACGGTGGACGATCAGCGTAAATAAGAGGCGCGCGTGAGCAATCTGTCGCTCGATTTTTCCGATAATGCGTTTCAACCCTTGGCCGCGCGTATGCGGCCAGAAAATTTAACGCAGTACATTGGCCAGCAGCATCTGCTGGCTACCGGCAAACCGCTGCCACGCGCCATTGAAGCAGGACATCTGCATTCAATGATTCTGTGGGGGCCGCCGGGGACCGGGAAAACGACGCTGGCAGAAGTGATTGCCCGCTACGCCAACGCCGACGTGGAACGCATCTCTGCGGTCACGTCTGGCGTGAAGGAAATTCGAGAAGCTATCGAACGCGCCCGGCAGAATCGCAATGCAGGGCGCCGCACCATTCTGTTTGTCGATGAGGTCCATCGCTTCAATAAAAGCCAGCAAGATGCGTTTTTGCCGCATATTGAAGACGGGACCATCTTTTTCATTGGCGCCACTACCGAAAACCCTTCTTTTGAACTCAACTCGGCACTGCTTTCCCGTGCCCGTGTTTATCTGCTGAAATCGCTCACTGTCGAAGATATCGAACAGGTATTAACCCAGGCGATGACCGACAGTGCTCGCGGCTACGGCGGCCAGGACATCCTCCTTCCTGACGAAACGCGCAAAGCGATCGCAGAACTGGTCAACGGCGATGCACGCCGGGCGCTAAACACGCTGGAGATGATGGCAGATATGGCGGAGCTGGATGATTCCGGCAAGCGCGTATTAAAGCCTGAGTTGTTAACCGAGATAGCCGGGGAACGCAGCGCTCGCTTTGATAACAAAGGCGACCGTTTCTACGACCTAATCTCCGCGCTTCACAAATCTGTTCGTGGCAGCGCTCCGGATGCAGCACTGTACTGGTACGCACGGATTATCACCGCCGGCGGCGACCCACTGTACGTTGCCCGTCGTTGTCTGGCGATCGCCTCCGAAGATGTCGGCAACGCTGACCCGCGTGCGATGCAGGTGGCGATTTCAGCCTGGGATTGTTTTACCCGCGTCGGCCCAGCGGAAGGGGAACGGGCCATTGCGCAGGCGATTGTCTATCTGGCTTGTGCGCCGAAGAGCAATGCCGTTTATACCGCCTTTAAAGCAGCAATGGCTGATGCCCGCGAACGACCTGACTACGACGTGCCGGTACATCTGCGCAATGCGCCGACCAAACTGATGAAGGATATGGGTTACGGCCAGGAGTATCGCTACGCCCACGACGAGCCCAATGCCTATGCGGCCGGCGAAGTCTATTTCCCGCAAGAAATGTCGCAAACGCGCTATTACACGCCTTCCTCGCGTGGTCTTGAAGGTAAGATTGGTGAAAAGCTCGCCTGGCTTACCGAACAGGATCAAAATAGCCCCACAAAACGCTACCGCTAAACAAGACGTTGCGGTAAGGTTATCGCTGAACCTCTAAAGGCCGCAGGCTGCGGTCTTTTCCTCATTTTAATTCGATAAGCACAGGATAAGCATGCTCGATCCCAATCTGCTGCGTACCGAGCCAGACGCAGTCGCAGAAAAACTGGCACGCCGAGGCTTTAAGCTGGATGTAGATAAACTTCGCGCTCTTGAAGAGCGTCGTAAAGTTCTGCAGGTAAACACTGAAAATCTGCAGGCAGAGCGTAACTCGCGATCGAAATCCATTGGCCAGGCGAAAGCGCGCGGGGAAGATATCGAGCCATTACGCCTGGAAGTGAATAAGCTGGGTGAAGAGCTGGATGCCGCAAAAGCTGAGCTTGATGCTCTGCTGGCTGAGATCCGCGACATTGCGTTGACGCTGCCTAATATCCCGGACGATTGTGTCCCGATGGGTAAAGATGACAGCGAAAACGTTGAAATTAGCCGCTGGGGCGAGCCGCGTAAATTCGAATTCGAAGTACGCGATCACGTCACGTTAGGTGAAATGGCGAAAGGCCTGGATTTTGCGTCCGCGGTTAAGCTGACTGGTTCTCGCTTCGTTGTGATGCAGGGGCAAATTGCGCGTATGCATCGCGCCCTGAGCCAGTTCATGCTTGATCTGCACACCGAACAGCATGGTTATGTCGAAAACTACGTCCCGTACCTGGTAAACCATGAAACACTGTACGGCACGGGCCAGTTACCGAAATTTGGCGGCGATTTGTTCCACACCCGTCCGCTGGATGAAGAAGCCGACAGCAGCAACTACGCGTTGATCCCAACTGCCGAAGTGCCACTGACCAACCTGGTTCGTGACGAGATCATCGATGAAGACGCTCTGCCACTGAAAATGACCGCTCATACCCCATGCTTCCGTTCCGAAGCAGGTTCTTATGGTCGTGATACGCGTGGTCTGATCCGCCAGCACCAGTTTGATAAAGTCGAAATGGTACAAATCGTTCGTCCAGAAGATTCTATGGATGCACTGGAAGAACTGACGGGTCATGCTGAAAAAGTGTTGCAGCTGCTGGGTCTTCCGTACCGTAAAGTGCTGTTGTGCAGTGGCGATATCGGTTTCGGTTCGGCTAAAACCTATGATCTTGAAGTCTGGTTGCCAGCGCAGGACACGTATCGTGAAATCTCCTCTTGTTCAAACATGTGGGATTTCCAGGCGCGTCGTTTACAGGCTCGCTGCCGCAATAAATCAGACAAGAAAACCCGTCTGGTGCACACCCTGAACGGTTCCGGTCTGGCTGTTGGTCGTGCGCTGGTTGCGGTGCTGGAAAACTATCAGCAGGCTGATGGTCGCATTGAAGTGCCGGAAGTACTGCGCCCTTACATGAACGGTATTGAGTTCATCGGCTGAATAGCACCTCATTCCTTGCTAAAAAAGCGCCTTAGGGCGCTTTTTTTATACCTGTATTGATACTGAACAATAACCCTTCAGGCGAAAGCAGGGATACTCCCTTCGAATTAGAAGTAGCATAAAACTCTAAAAAAGACTAATTTCGCTATATTCATAGCTATATAGCGATTGGTTCATTTCAATGAGCAATGAAGTGAGTATTCATGAAAATAAAAGCCCCTGATGCTTTGCTGACTGCCGAAGTCAGCCGTCGAGGTTTGATGAAAACCTCGGCAATTGGCGGACTGGCAATCGCCAGTAGTGCATTCACATTACCGTTTACCCGTATTGCGAATGCTGCCGACGCGATTGCGCCAGCCGCTGCTGCCGGGAAAATGGTCTGGAGCGCCTGTACGGTGAACTGCGGTAGCCGCTGCCCGTTGCGTATGCACGTGGTCGATGGCGAAATCAAATATGTTGAAACCGATAATACCGGCGATGATAACTACGACGGCCTGCATCAGGTGCGCGCGTGTCTTCGCGGCCGCTCTATGCGTCGTCGGGTATATAATCCTGACCGCCTGAAATATCCGATGAAGCGCGTCGGTAAACGTGGTGAAGGTAAGTTCGAGCGTATTAGCTGGGAAGAGGCGTATGACACCATCGCCAATAACATGCAGCGTTTGATCAAAGATTACGGCAACGAATCTATTTACCTGAATTATGGTACCGGTACGCTGGGCGGTACCATGACGCGTTCATGGCCCCCAGGAAAAACGCTGATTGCCCGTCTGATGAACTGCTGCGGCGGTTACCTGAATCACTACGGCGATTACTCCTCCGCACAGATTGCGGAAGGCCTGAACTACACCTACGGCGGCTGGGCGGACGGTAACAGCCCGTCAGATATTGAAAACAGTCAGCTGGTTGTGCTGTTCGGCAACAATCCAGGTGAAACCCGCATGAGCGGCGGCGGTGTGACGTATTACCTTGAACAAGCGCGCCAGAAATCGAATGCACGTCTGATCATTGTCGATCCACGCTACACCGATACCGGCGCAGGCCGTGAAGATGAGTGGATCCCGATTCGTCCAGGTACCGATGGCGCGCTAGTGTCCGGCCTCGCATGGGTGATGATCACTGAAAATCTGGTCGATCAACCGTTCCTCGACAAATACTGCGTCGGCTACGACGAGAAAACCCTGCCTGCCAGTGCGCCTGCGAACGGCCACTATAAAGCCTACATTCTGGGCCAGGGTAAAGACGGCACGGCTAAAACGCCACAATGGGCAGCGTCCATCACCGGGATCCCGGCGGAACGAATTGTCCAGCTAGCGCGCGAAATCGCGATGGCCAAACCGGCATTTATCAGTCAGGGCTGGGGTCCGCAGCGTCATGCTAACGGCGAGATTGCTACCCGTGCTATCTCTATGCTGTCGATTCTGACCGGTAACGTCGGGATTAATGGGGGTAACTCCGGCGCGCGTGAAGGTTCTTACGATCTGCCCTTCGAACGTATGCCAACGCTGGATAACCCGATTGAAACCAGCATTTCGATGTTTATGTGGACCGATGCGATTGAGCGCGGCCCGGAAATGACCGCCACACGCGATGGCGTGCGCGGGAAAGATAAGCTCGATGTGCCGATCAAGATGATCTGGAACTATGCGGGCAACTGCATTATCAACCAGCACTCCGATATCAACCGCACCCACGACATCTTGCAAGATGACAAGAAGTGCGAACTGATTGTGGTGGTGGATTGCCACATGACCTCTTCGGCGAAGTATGCCGATATTCTGCTGCCAGACTGCACCGCGTCTGAGCAGATGGACTTCGCGCTGGATGCGTCCTGCGGCAACATGTCCTACGTCATCTTTGCCGACCAGGTTATCAAACCGCGTTTCGAGTGTAAAACCATCTATGAGATGACCACTCAGCTGGCAAAGCGCATGGGCGTTGAGCAGAAGTTCACCGAAGGCCGCAACCAGGAAGAGTGGATGCGCCATCTGTATGAACAGTCTCGCCAGGCGATCCCTGGACTGCCGACGTTTGAAGAGTTCCGCAAGCAGGGCATGTTCAAGCAGCGCGATCCGGAAGGGCATCATGTGGCCTATAAGGATTTCCGTGAGAACCCGGCTGCCAATCCGCTGACCACGCCATCAGGCAAAATCGAAATTTACTCAGCGCAGCTGGCAGAGATTGCCGCCTCCTGGCAACTGACGGAAGGCGATGTTATCGATCCACTGCCAATTTACGCGGCTGGATTCGAAAACTACGACGATCCGCTGGCCAAAGATTATCCGTTACAGCTGACGGGCTTCCACTATAAAGCGCGTTGCCACTCGACTTACGGCAACGTAGATGTTCTGAAGGCTGCATGTCCTCAGGAAATGTGGATGAACCCGATGGATGCGAAGAAGCGTGGGATTGCCAATGGCGACCGCGTGAAGATCTTCAACGGCCGCGGTGAGGTTCACATTGAAGCGAAGGTAACACCGCGCATGATGCCAGGCGTTGTGGCGTTGGGTGAGGGGGCATGGTATGCGCCGGATGCAAAAGGCGTGGACCAGGCGGGCTGTATTAACGTCCTGACTACTCAGCGTCCGTCGCCGTTGGCGAAGGGCAACCCGTCGCACACCAACCTTGTTCAGGTCGTAAAAGCGTAAGGAGTAACCGATGACCACTCAGTATGGATTTTTTATTGATTCCAGTCGCTGCACCGGTTGCAAAACCTGCGAACTGGCCTGCAAAGACTACAAAGATTTGACACCTGACGTCAGCTTCCGTCGCATTTATGAGTATGCCGGTGGTGACTGGCAGGAAGACAACGGCACATGGCATCAGAATGTGTTTGCCTATTACCTGTCAATCGCCTGTAACCACTGTGAAGACCCGGCTTGTACAAAGGTCTGTCCGAGCGGTGCGATGCATAAACGCGAAGATGGCTTTGTCGTCGTAAACGAAGATGTGTGCATAGGCTGTCGCTATTGCCATATGGCTTGCCCATACGGCGCGCCGCAGTACAACGAAGCCAAAGGCCATATGACCAAATGCGACGGCTGTCATGAACGCGTTGCGGATGGTAAAAAACCTATCTGCGTAGAGTCATGCCCGCTGCGTGCGCTGGACTTTGGTCCGATTGAAGAGCTGCGTAAAAAGCATGGTCATTTGGCAGCGGTTGCTCCGCTGCCGTCTGCGCACTTCACCAAACCAAGCATTGTTATCAAACCTAATGCCAACAGCCGTCCGACGGGTGACACCACCGGCTATCTGGCAAACCCGAAGGAGGTTTAAGATGGGAAGTGGATGGCATGAATGGCCGCTGATGATCTTCACGGTCCTCGGGCAATGCGTCGCCGGCGGCTTTATCGTTCTGGCCTTGGCGCTGATGAAAGGCGAACTTTCTCGTGAGCAACAGCGTCTTGTTATATTGAGCATGTTCGGCCTGTGGGTGCTGATGGGACTGGGCTTTATCGCCTCTATTCTGCACCTCGGGTCGCCGCTGCGCGCGTTTAACTCTCTGAACCGGATCGGTGCTTCTTCGCTGAGTAATGAAATTGCAAGCGGCTCGGTGTTCTTCGCAGTCGGCGGTATTGGCTGGCTGCTGGCCGTTATCAACAAGCTGCCACAGGCACTGCGTACGGTGTGGCTGGTGTTGACCATGGTGCTAGGCGTCTTCTTTGTCTGGATGATGGTTCGCGTCTATAACACCATCGATACCGTGCCGACCTGGTACAGCATCTGGACTCCGATGAGCTTCTTCCTGACGATGTTTATCGGTGGGCCGTTGCTGGGGTATTTGCTGCTGCGTGTGGCTGGCGTCGACGGCTGGGCGATGCGCCTGTTGCCGGTAGTTTCGATGCTGGCACTGCTGGTGAGTGCTATCGTGGTGGTGATGCAGGGTAGTGAGCTGGCAACGCTACACAGCTCCATTCAGCAGGCCTCTGCGCTGGTTCCGGCGTACGGTTCCCTGATGGCCTGGCGTCTGGTGTTGCTCGTGTTAGCCCTGGTGTGCTGGGTTGCGCCACAGCTGAAAGGGCGTCAGCCGGCCGTTCCGCTACTGAGCCTGGCCTTCGTGCTGATGTTCGTGGGTGAGCTCATCGGCCGCGGCGTATTCTACGGTCTGCATATGACCGTCGGCATGGCCGTCGCCAGCTAAGCTACTTATTGCGCCGGATTGCAACGATCCGGCGCAACAAAAAATGCGCCCCATCCATGAAATTTTTCAACTGAAAATAAGCCGCTATATTCCCGATTACCTAATAAAAACAATGGAATAATTTAAAAATAAATTCCATTGCCGGTCCGCTAGATAAAAAACTTCTATTGTTCCCCTGAAAACCGCGCCAGCTCTGGTCTGGAGGCAATTGACTTTGCCAACGGCGGTGGCATGATGCGCTCGAATTCTGAACTTCCTCACGGTTTTATATCCATGTACACGTATTCCCGCCCAGTGCTTTTATTGCTCTGTGGCTTACTTTTGTTGACGTTGGCGATTGCGGTGCTGAATACGCTCGTCCCGCTTTGGCTCGCCCACGATCATTTGCCAACCTGGCAAGTGGGGATGGTGAGTTCGTCGTATTTCACCGGTAACCTGGTAGGAACGTTGCTCTGCGGGCGGTTGATCAAGCGTCTCGGCTTTAATCGTAGCTATTACCTCGCGTCATTAATTTTCGCCGTAGGCTGCGTTGGGTTGGGGCTGACCATGGGCTTCTGGAGTTGGCTCAGCTGGCGTTTCCTCGCCGGTGTGGGCTGCGCGATGATTTGGGTGGTGGTCGAAAGCGCGCTGATGTGCAGCGGCACCTCCCGTAACCGTGGGCGCCTGTTGGCGGCTTATATGATGGTTTACTATGTGGGCACCGTGCTGGGCCAGTTGATGGTCAGCAAATTCCCAACAGACCTGATGAGCGTCCTGCCGTGGGTTACCGGCATGGTGCTGGCTGCAATTCTGCCGCTGCTGTTTACCCGAATCACGAATCAGACTAGCGAAGAGGCGCCAACGCTGGTCTGGCCGATGCTAAAACTGCGCCACGCGCGTTTAGGCATCAATGGCTGCGTTATCTCCGGGATTGTTCTCGGCTCACTGTATGGGCTGATGCCGCTGTGGCTGAATCACCAGGGCGTCAGCGATTCGGGCATTGGTTTCTGGATGGCGGTGATGGTCAGTGCCGGGATCCTCGGTCAGTGGCCGGTTGGGCGTCTGGCCGATCGCTACGGTCGTTTGCTGGTGCTGCGCGTGCAGGTGTTTGTGGTTATTCTCGGCTGCCTGGCAATGCTGAGCGGTGCGGCGATGGCTCCTACGTTGTTTATTCTGGGTGCTGCGGGCTTTACGCTGTATCCGGTAGCGATGGCCTGGGCCTGCGAGAAAGTTGAACACCATCAGCTGGTGGCGATGAACCAGGCGCTGCTGCTGAGCTACACCATCGGCAGCCTGCTGGGGCCTACGTTTACGTCGATGCTTATGCAGAACTATTCTGACAACCTGCTGTTTGTGATGATCGCCAGTGTGTCATTTATCTATCTTTTGATGCTGCTGCGCAAAGCCGGGCATCATCCAACGCCAGTGGCACACGCCTGATAGCCAAAGCCTGTCGATTGACAGGCTTTTTTCTTTCTCGACTCTCCGGTAAGGTGACCTCCTCTTTACGAAGAAGGATATCCGATGGAGTTGTTGCGTTTTACGCTTGCCCAGATTGAAGCATTCGCCTGCGTGTGCGAAACCGGCACGCTGACCCAGGCGGCAAAAAAGTTGAAAAAGGATCGTACCACCGTCAGCGAACTGCTCGAATATCTGGAGGTGGATCTTGGCTATGCACTGTTTGACCGCTCGACAAGACCGTTAACGTTGACGCCGCAGGGCCAGCTGCTTTATCGCCAGGCAAGGCTGTTTCTGCATGAGGCTGAAGCCTTCTCGCGTATCGCCCGGCACATTCCCGATATCCTCGAAACGCATCTGACCTTGTGTTATGACCTCTTTACGCCACGCGCGCTGTTGCTGAAACTGGCAGAGCGACTTCAGGCACAGCATATTCAGCTGGATATGATCGCCTGCGAGCGCAGTCAGGCCGAGCAATGGCTGGATGAGGGCAGCGTCGATCTCGGTCTTTTTCAGGCCGTAAACCGTTCCGTTAACGACCACCTGCACTGGCGCGCGGTTGGGAGCGTTTCGCTTGCGGTGTATGCTCATGAAGATTATTTCCCTAAACAGCCAGTATCTCTGCTGCATTTGGCCTCGCAACCGCAGCTGATGCCGTTTCGTGATCTTCCCCCCTCCCTTGCCGGGCGAATTCGTATCGCGGACAGGCTGATTCACGTCAATGAGATAACTTTGCTGGAAGGGCTATTGCAACGTGGTTGTGGCTGGGCGTTTCTGCCGGAGCATTTTTGTGCAGAACGGCTGGAAGGCGTGGCACGAATTGATACCGAGATGGGGACGACGGGGCTTGCACATCCGCTGGTGGCGCTCTGGAAACCGGGCGTGGTCGGTGCGCCTATGCTGGCGCAACTGCTAACGGCGATGGAAGAGGGGATATAAAAACAGCCTCCGAAGAGGCTGTCTGAGTCAGTACATGACTTTGTGACCGTATTGCTCGAGAATACCTTTCACGCGATCCATTGTTTCTTTCTTCGGTGGATGCACGCCGTCCAGCTTGTACTCTTCGCCCATCGCCACCCATTTGTGTTTGCCGAGTTCATGGTAGGGCAGAAGCTCGATTTTCTCGACGTTACCCATATCGCGGGTAAATTCCCCCAGGCGGTGCGCAGAATCGTCATCGTCAGACCAGCCAGGGACAACCACGTAGCGGATCCAGACGTTAATATTTTTGTTCGCCAGGTAACGGCAGAATTCCAGCGTACGGTGGTTAGACACGCCGACTAAATTTTGGTGGATCTCGTCGTTCATCTGTTTGAGATCGAGCATGACCAGATCGGTCACTTCGAGTAGTTCATCAATCACCGGATCATAACGACGAACAAAACCGTTGGTGTCGAGGCAGGTATGAATGCCTTCTTTACGGCAGGCGCGGAACCAGTCACGCACAAATTCAGCCTGTAAAATGGCTTCGCCGCCGGACGCCGTTACGCCGCCGCCGGACGCATTCATAAAGTGGCGATAGGTCACCACTTCTTTCATAAGTTCTTCAACCGTAATTTCTTTGCCGCCGTGGGTATCCCAGGTATCGCGGTTATGGCAATACAGGCAGCGCATCAGGCAGCCCTGGAAGAAGGTGATAAAACGGATACCTGGGCCATCGACGGTGCCACAGGATTCAAAGGAGTGAATGCGACCAATTACTGGCTTAACAGCTCCTGGTGCATCAGTGTTTTCCGTTAAATTACAAGTGTTTAAATTACTCATATCGCTCTGATTAGCTCTAGTTAACTCTGGTTTGTGGACACATTCTGGACATTTTGGACAGTGGATTGAGTGTCACTGCATCCTGTAAAAAGTCCGGGGCAAAGTGCGCGTAAATCATCGTTTGCTGGATGTTCGAGTGCCCTAGAATGCGCTGCAATGTAATTATATTACCTCCATTCATTATAAAGTGTGTGGCGAATGTATGCCTCATTACGTGTACCGCCTGCCCATCAGGCAGATCGGGCTTTATCTCTTTCAACACTCTGCGGACAGTGCTGTATTTTGCCCTAAACAATGGACCGCTGTTTTTGGTCTTAATGCGCTCCGCCAGCTCGACAGAAATCGGCACTGAGCGTCGTTTCCCGTTTTTGGTTTTCATGAAGGTGACCACCTGCTGAATGATGTGCTCAGCCTTCAAACCTGAAACTTCGCCCCACCGGCCACCAGTAGCCAGGCAGATCAGTGCCACATTCAATTCGTCTCCTTCCAGCCGCGAGAGCAGCATCTCTATCTCATCGGTGGACAGGAACGCCATTTCTGTTTGAGCTTCTTTAAGGCGCTTCACCTCATGAAGAGGGTTGCTGCCGTGATACTCGTCAGCATCAATAAGTTTGGTAAACATGCCGCTCAGTATGGCGACGTGCCTGTTTACGCTGGATGGCTTGAGTCCTTCATTCATTAGGGTTACGCGATAATCGATAATTGATTTCTTGGTCAGTTGGTCGGCCCTGTGAATGCCCATATCCCCAAACCTCGTGATTATCGTCGTCAGGCGACCCTTTTCTATCTCGCCCCTTGCGTGGGTTTTTCCATGATAGATCCACCATCGGTCCAGCAGTTCTGTCAGCTTGCGCCGGTCTGCCGGTTTCTCAAGCCATTCCTTATTGTGATAGTTAACAAGCACATGACGCTCAAACGTCTGAGCCTCGCCCTTTGTACTGAATTTCCGCCGGATGCGTTTTCCGTCTGCGCCCTGCGGTCTAACGTCCACTTCATATCGGCCATCATCGAGTTTTTTAACGGACATAGGTCACCTCGATGATACGGCTGGGTACTCTTTCACGCGTGTTTATGTAGCAATCTTCATTTGTGCATTTACTGCACAGATAAGCCCCGTAGACCGTTAGCCAGTCTTTTGGTCGGAGTGGGATGATGTTTCGTTTTCTGGCCCAAAGTGTGCGAGTGCCGGCGCAATTTGCCCGGATGATGGATCCACTTCATCAAATAAAAACCAATCGCGATATTTTCTAAAGCGAGGGTGCTTAAGCAGTTTCATCCCTGCATCGAGAGGCATCTTAGACTTGCCGGATTCGTAGCCATGATAGGTGTAGTAATTTATTTCAATTAAATCAGCTATTTCCTTTGCTTTCAGGCGCTCAGACTCTCTGATAAGTTTCAGCTTTTCATTTTGTGGACTTGACATATATTTGCTAATCTCCAATTATGTGTCTTGTTGAACATTGAATGTGTCTTTAGCTAACTCTAGGTGGCTCTAGTTAGAAAGACATAAAGTTGAGGATAGCAAAATGTCTGTCAAATCTGAAAATTCTTACGAGAATCGCGATAACTTTTCTGAACCAGGAAAAAATTCTAGAACTCAAATTCAACTATCTGAGAAGCCTGCAGATCTGCTTTCAAAGGAGGGCTTCGCACTGTATATCGGCAAAACCCCTCGTGCTGTGGTTGAGATGGCTAAAGCTGGAAAGTTGCCTGCGTTTTACATGACTGACCCACTGAAACCGGGTGGTAAAGCGGAGCTATGGGTTAATCGCCGTGAATGGGATAAATACGCCGCCCAACTAGTCGAGGATGCACCGACCGAGTGGCATGACTGGAAAAATCGCATCAGCTACGGCAAGTCTGGCCGTGGTCGAGTTGCAGCATAAGGAGCCGTTTAATGAAAGAGCCTCGTTGCATTGCTCAGCTTTTGCGTAACCAGCAGAACCTGACCCCGATTAATTTCACCATCACCCACGGTCGCGGCCGTAAAGGCATCATTATCCGCACCTGCAAGCCGAGTGTGATCGGTACGGCTATCACACTGATGAAAACTCGGAGGTTCTGGAAATGGCTGTGATGACGCTCGGTGTGGTTGCTCAGCAGCCGGAAGGTTTGCGTGGTCTGGTTGGTCGATATCTTGCTGCGCCGCGCTGGCAGGAAAGCTGCGATTTCTATAACAAGATGATGGAACGCGAGCGCCTGACCGTCTGTTTTCATGCGCAGTTAAAACAACGTCACGCGACCATGCGCTTTGAAGAGATGGGCGACGTAGACCGTGAATGTCTGGCCTGCGCGATTGATGAGTTGCGTGCAGCATTTTCAAAACGTCGTCAGGTTGGGGCGAGTGAAATTGCCTATATCAGTTATTTAACTGTCAGCCAGCGCCGCAGTTTATTCATGCATGCCGGTTTAACCGAGAAAGAATTTAATCAACCTTACTGGCGAATTGATGAGGATTCATGTTATTGGCGTGAGAAACTATTCCGCGCATTGCGTGAATTATTCAGCTTGTTTGAACATGCTCCAACAATTTTGACATCGGTTAAGCCCGAGCAATATCTGCATTAATTAATTACCCGTGATTTTTAACGCACTTGATTGTGCGGGGCTTCCTTTTATCTGGAGAAAGTCGTTATGACTAAAACAGGAAAGCAGTGCGCTAAGTTCTCTTTGTTGTTACAGCAGGCCAGGGCTGAGGCGCAGGCGGATGCTGCGACGAAATTCTCATCTCATCTTGACGGGCTGATTCGCCACATCGCCGAGCGTGAACTGAACAAGGTTGAGATTGTCGAGTTACTCAGTCAGGAATCAACACAGTTTCATAATGCGGGGCTGTTGCGTGGAGAGTGCTGCTAATGGCTACGCACAAGTCCGTATTACTGAATAACTGGCTAAAGGTCACTGTAATGGATAACGGTGATTTAGCACTGAAGGATATTAAACGCGATAAAGGCACCGGCGAAAAAATCGAAGCTGTTATTGCTATTTACGCGAGCCAATTAAATCTCTTGTCGGACATGGTCAATTTGCTTCTTAAACGCGCCATCTATTTAAAGCAGATAACCAGTTTTGATGAGTTTGCCAAATTAACCGAAGAGTTGAGCGCCGCCTGTCGGGCTGAGCTCAACAAGCTGAATGCATAAAGGAGTCAGGGCAATGCCAGATTATATGGATCACGTTCAGGAGCTACAGGCCGAATCACTGGCCCGTCATGTCGATGCCGCACGGCTGAAATCGGGTGGCGCTGCTGTTTTGGTTTGCGTTGATTGTGACCGGCCAATTCCGGCTGAACGTCGCGCCGCCCATCCAACAGCTTTACGTTGTGTTCATTGTCAGTCGCTGCTGGAAGCCAACGCCAGACACTACCGGGGGCAGGCATGAGCATTCGCATCGAAATTGGCGACCGCTATGTCGTCACTAGTGATCAGTTTCAGTTTATTTTGCATGAGAAGAAAACAGCCAAAACCGGGAAAAATGCCGGTAATGAATGGCTGGATGTTGTCGGCTATTACACTAAGTTGGATCAGCTCGTTAAGACTCTGATGTTGCATGATGCATTAACGGGCGAAGCCCGCGCTTTCGCTGAGCTAGCAGCGCAGATTGAGCGAGTCGGTCAGGCGTGTGCGGAGGCGTTTGGCGTTAATGACCGCTGAAAGAATGGGGCGCATTGCCCCTACACCTCCACCGCCATTTTCCAAAAGCACCGACAAACCATTTGTCGGTGCTTACCCGTTCAACGCGCCCCGTGAGGCCATCGGGCGCGAGAGACCTCTTACACGTGACGAACTGCGTCAGGTGCAAGGTGTTTTATCAAAGATTGACTACCTGCCATATTTCCTGAGCTCGCTCTTTACCTCGCGCTATGACTACATACGCCGGAACAAAAGCCCGGTGCATGGGCTGTATTTCCTCAAGTCGACATTCCTGCGCCGGTTATGGCCGCGCATCGAGCGCGTCAATCAGCGTAACGAAATGAATGCTGATGCTTCGCTGCTGTTCCTGACCGAGCGCGAGAACTACGCCCGACTGCCGGGAATGAATGACAAAGAGCTGAAGAAATTCGCGGCCCGCATCGCCGCGCAGCTTTTCATCATGTATGAGGAATTAAGCGATGCGTGGGCGGAAGCGCACGACGGCAAAGAATCGCTATTTACTGATGAGGCGCAGGCTCACCTTTATGGTCATGTGGCTGGCGCGGCGCGTGCATTCAATATCACACCACTTTTCTGGAAGAAATACCGCAAAGGTCAGATGACAATCCGCCAGGCATTTTCCGCCGTGGCGCGTCTCATCAATGACGAGTGGTGGGTTAACCAGTTTAAGGCGCAGCGCATGCGCTGGCACGAATCACTGCTTATCGCCGCCGGTGAAGTGAATAAAGACCGTTCCCCGTATGCCAGCAAAAGCGCCATCCGTGATGTGCATTCTCGCCGTCTGGCTAACCTCGAATACCTGAAATCCTGCGAGCTCGAAAATAAAGTCACCGGTGAGCGTATCGATCTCATCACTAAGGTGATGGGGAGTATTTCCAACCCTGAGATCCGCCGTATGGAGTTGATGAATACCATCGCCGGTATTGAGCGTTATGCGGCCAGTGAGGGTGATGTCGGGATGTTTATCACGCTGACCGCGCCGTCGAAATATCACCCGACTCGTCAGGTCGGCAAAGGGCAAAGTAAAACCGTTCAGCTTAATCATGGCTGGAATGATGAGGGGTACACCCCGAAAGATACGCAGCGCTATCTGTGCCATATCTGGAGCCTGATGCGCACGGCGTTTAAGGATAACGATTTACAGGTTTACGGAATGCGCGTGGTTGAGCCGCATCATGACGGCACGCCACACTGGCACATGATGCTGTTTTGCAAACCCGGCCAGCGCAAAGAAATTACCGACATCATGCGGCGCTATGCCCTGAAAGAAGATGGTGATGAGCGGGGCGCTGCGAAACAGCGGTTTCAGGCAAAGCATCTCAATCAGGGGGGCGCGGCAGGTTATATCGCAAAATACATCGCGAAAAATATCGACGGTTACGCCCTCGATGGCCAGCTCGATCATGACACCGGCAAACCACTACAGGATACCGCTGCCGCTGTAACGGCGTGGGCGTCGACGTGGCGCATACCTCAATTTAAACCGATTGGCTTGCCTACAATGGGCGCTTATCGCGAGCTGCGCAAACTGCCTCGTGGCGTCAGTATCGCTTCGGAATTTGACGAGCGCGTCGAAGCGGCTCGAGCTGCGGCCGATGAAGGAGAGTTTGATTTATACATCGCTGCGCAGGGTGGGGCGAATGTGCCACGCGACAGCCAGACCGTCAGGGTGGCCCGCAATGTGACTGATGAGGTCAACGACTACGAAGAAGACATCGAGCGCATCGTCGGGATTTATGCCCCGCATATAGGCGCTAATCACATTCACGTTACCCGGTCGGCAGACTGGCGCATTGTTCCAAAGCTTTTGGCCGTTGAGCCTTTGACTTTAAAAAGCGGTATTACCGCGCCTCGGAGTCCTGTCAATAACTGTGGAAAGCTGAAAGTCGGGGATGATCCAGTTATGACCCCTACACCGTCTGAGCATGCCGCAGCGGTATTAAATCTGGTTGATAGTGGCGTTATCGGGTGGGATGACCCGGAAGTCGTGACGGTGCTCAGGGGAGCACTAAAGCACGATGCACCGAAACCAATGCGACAGCAAAGAAGCGGTGAACCGCTGAAACCGAATCAGATTGCGCCATCGGGTCGGATGACGAAGGCAGAACGGGAACTGATAACTCGCATTCGCTTCGAACTGGCTCAGCATGGCATTACACCGCAGCGCTGGGAGCTTCAAGCTCTAGCTCGGGGCGCGAAGGTCAGTTATGAAGGAAAGCAATTTAAGAATTTGATTTTGCGGGATTGGCCGGGGTTCTCGATATAACAGTCTTGTTATTTAGCAGGCGCATACTACCAGATGATGCGGTGAGGCTTTTGCCTGAGTCGGGATGAGGGGGGGCATCTTGAAATGCATGCTTTTCATAACAATGTATGCAGCTTTTGTTATCAAAAGCTAGACTTTATAAACGAAAAACACTATGTGATTTTCTATTTAGTCCTTATAGTATGTGCGATTTTGGTGTCATAACAATAAACAAAAGCGTTCATTATTTTTTAGCGGGTACGGTCCGGAGGCTCTCATGACTACTAAGCCAATGAGTCGAATATACGAAAAAATCAGCAAGGCAGGCTTTAACAGTGCCTTTATAAACAAAGTATTGCCTGCTTGGTGGGATGATAGCTTAGCTGATACGCCTTCAGGCAAACAATATGCTAGCCTTCATCTTGCTCGTGTGTTTAGCCTTTCGCCAGAGAGTCTTAAAGACGGGGCAGAGCAGGCGTGTTTCAATCTTGGTGGTAATCACCGTTTCAAGCATCGGGTCAATCTCGGTGAAGAAGATTTAAACGTGGCTACTGCTGTTGCGTATTCTGCTGCAAGAATCGCCGCAGAAAACTTCAAGACACCTTATAACTCTTCCGCAAACTTAAGCTGGCAGCACATAAGGCAACAATTGCTTGCTCATGAGAAGTGGGTGACTTTGCCGTCATTAATTCAGTTTTGCCATTCTGTTGGAATTCCTGTTGTTTTCCTTAAAAATTTCCCTGCTCGCGCTTCAAAAATGGCAGGGTTGGCGCTACGTGTTGCCGGGCGACCAGTTATAGTACTTACCCAAGTAAAACCTCACGGCTTTATGCTCTTTGATTTGGCCCATGAGTTAGGGCACATTGCGTTGGGACATCTCAATGATGACAATGGTGGTGTGTTTGTTGACCGAAAAATTGAGGCGGGGGCAACTAATGCCGTTGAGGCCGAAGCAAATAGGTTTGCTTTTGGGGTGATCGGTGGTAGAGAAGATTTAAGAATTGAACCTACCCGTGGTTTCCTTACTGGCCCAAAATTGGCTACCGCCGCTCAGCATTACGCGGAGAAGCATGCGATTGATCCAACTCATATCGCATTGAATTATGGTCACAATTTGGGGCATTGGGGCGTTGCAATTAATGCTTTAAAAATCATTTGCGCTGGTCAACCAACAGACCAAGTCTTGGTAAGGAAGCTGATGATGGAAGGTATAGATCAGGACACTATCAACGATGATGATTTGGAACTTTTAACGACACTATGTGAGGCCTAAGTAGTGATCGTTCTCTCAGATAATGATGTGATTTTGAAATTAGCGCAGAGTGGTTTACTACGCTATCTTCCTGATATTTTAGGAGAAGACCCAAGTGGCATTTTTGTTAGCCCAACAGCGCGTTTTCAACTACTTCCACGCAACACTGAGAAAGCTATTAAAAAGTGCGGCAACCCGGTCATCTACGAAAACGTTGGACGCTTTTTAGATAGCGTACAGGTTATTGATGAAATCAAAGATGATGCTTTGCTGATGCAATTGGGCGAGATTCCTCACATTGACATAGGTGAGCAACAGCTTTTGGCCTCATGCGTAGAGCAACCTGGTGCCTTATTCATGACCGGTGATCGCCGATGCTTACAAGCGGTGATGGACAATCAAACCATAGTTACCAGAGTACATGCTCGGCTTATCAATTCGGTAATAACCTATGAGAGCGCACTCCTACTGTCAGTTCGGGTATTAGGGTTTGATACTCTGTATCAACAGCTCCAGACAAATCCAAATCCAGACGCAATGTTAAAGATGGCTATGCGCTCTGCCTGCTCCGAAGACGTTTGTGGTTGCTTCTTTTCATTTACACGTCCTGTCTATGATTATCTCGCATATAAAGAACATTTGCCGGATCGTTCATGGCAACTTTAGACTGAGCCAACTGCTGCATGCGCTTATTGCGTAAGTTTGCATCTAAAAGTCTCGATCTTGAAGCGTATGGCCCGCCAGTACTAGCGGGCTTTTTTGTTGTTTATGCATTGCATTAAAACCGACCTAAAAAGCGGGCAGGCGTGGCGGGGAAAGCATTGCGCGCTCGACGCAGTGCCAATAATTATTATCTCGCATCTCAGCGCTTCCCTGAGTGTTTGAACGAGAAAATGGGTACTACAAACGACCAAGAGCCCCGTCGGCATTTGGTGGCCCTTAGGAAGCCTTAAAAACGCTGACGATGCGGTGCAGGCATATCAGAATGAGATTATCTTCAATCATCGTTGATAGAAAATCTAGTCACTTAGAGTAAGCAGTGGCATGAAGCTGAATGCTAAAACAAAGTTGTTCATCGTAGGACTGCCGACGTGTTTAATTTTGAGGTTACGACTGAACACTTCGAAGACGAATCGCGTAAACGAGGCATGGAAGACTCAAGCCTCGGTTTTAACGAATAGGTTGTATTAGCTCAAACCAGAGCTGACAGTTTCCTCAGGCAGCATGCAATTAAATTTAACAGTCCTCAGTGAGCTATGAGCAGCCATTACCTAGAATTTTCTGTGGCGGAAGCTGGAATACATCATCAGGTAGCGTTTAAGGTTGCGCAGTGTCATCAATTTCATCAGTGTCTGCGGGCTCATCTTTTTATTACGGATATAGTAGAGGGTGAACAGCTGATATTTTTTACTCGACGCGTCGAGCTTACCTTTGTGCTTCCGGTAAAAATCCAGATAGCCTGCAAACTTGCGTCCTGAGCAGGTGATGCGAACCTCCCCATGATTGACATAAAGCACCTGAGTGATCACCTCCAGTTTGAAAGGATCGCCATAGGTTTCTGCCAGCCGATAAAAGGCATCATAATCCTGGGCGGCAGTCAGACTCTCATCGAAAAGAACCTGCTGCATCCGGTTGGTTAAAGTCAGCATCTGGTTGCCGATAATATTCCGCTTATCAAACAGGCTCTTTTTATAGGCTGGTTTCGGGTAAACCTGCAATTCATCAGGGTGGTGATACCCGGTACTGTCGCAGAGGTAATCATTGGCATACAAAAATCCGTGCTGCTGGAGTTTATGTTGACAGGCAAGAAATGAGGACAGACGTGTTGGCAACCATTCATCATCATCGTCCAGACCCGTTATCAGATACCCCTTTGCCAGCCGTATCGCCTGATTCCGCACCGCACAGGCACCGGAATTAAATTCATTGCGGATATACGTAATACGCGGGTCGTTCAGATCGGTGATGTACGCCTGTAGTTGCTGAAATGATGAAGAGAAATCATCGATGATGATCAGTTCCCAGTGCGTATAGTCTTGTTTAAGGACTGACTGAATAGCCCGAATCGTCAGAGCTTCTCGGTTCCATGTGGGCATATAGACAGAGATGAGCGGCCTGGATGACAGTGTATCATCCGCGAAGTTTTCCTGTTCCGTCATTGCCCCGGTAAAATTGGCTGCGCGGATGTTACTCGCAGAAAAGTCCGCACCGGTACAGTCTGCATGACTGAAGATTGCCCCTTCGATTTGACAGTGGCTAAGGTTTGCTCCATTCAGTGAGGAATAAGAGAAATCGGTCTCTCGGAGATCGCTGAACGACAGATCGCTACCGGCCAAATTAATATTGCGCAAGTTGAGTCTCCGCAGATCCATAAACCGCAAGTCGGCACCTGACATATCCGATTGATGGCGTGGATTTAAAAAGATATTTTTTTGATATTTCAGAAGTTTTTTTTGAATTGTTTTTTTGCTGTTCATGTTCAGCTTACGGCGAGTACCGATTAAAATTCAGGTGTGCAGTTAAACACTCTCCTTATCTTCCTGCAATCGATCTCATTCATTTTCGGAAATGTACCCAAAGATAAATTGACGTTCATTAACACTTTCTCACACCCTCATCCAGGCGGTGTTTGCCCTTGATAACTACTCCCTTTGTAAGTATCACCGCAAATGAACTATTCACTTTTAATGATCTTTCGACATACTGATTATGTTTCCTAAAGAGATTTCTATACGCAACGTCCGCTCCTGAAATGGAGCAAACAGTCAGATTAGGTATGGCTTTTTACCATAATTGTGTCAGTTCAAATCTGAGCTAATACAAATTCGCCATGCTTTACTCTCCTTTTACCAGTCGGTATCTACAGAGGATCACTTTTTTATTTATATTTATCAAAGAATTATGTAGTTCGCCGTGTTTTTGGCAGGCCATTCGATTGGGAGTCCTCACTTAAGTAATCTTGTTCAATCCACTTCGATGTCTTTTGTGCTTAAAGCCGCCTTCCGGCGGCTGCGAATGTTACTCGTCCTCAGGCTCCAGAGAGTATTTTTTAAAGCGAATAACCTCTTCGCCTGCCCATTCGTTCAGCTCCATGAAGCGTGACTGTAGCGGGCTGAGCTCGTTACGCACAAAGACCTTCGCGACCTTCTCAACGTCGCCGAGTGAGCCGACATTCTCCGGCTTGCCCCCCATGAGCTGGAACGGGATGCGGTGTGCATCGAGCATATCGGCGGCGCTGACTTTTTTGATATTAAAAAAATCATCTTTCGTCGCGACTTCGCTCAGCGGCACGATTTTAATCCCGTCGGCTTTGCCGTTCGGCGCGTAGAAAAACAGATTCTTAAAATTCCCAAGCCCCTTTGAATCGCGCATCGCCTTGCGCAGCGCTTCGACGTCGGTGCTGCTTTGCGCGGCGTCGGTCACGTACATGATGTACCCGGCGTGCGCCCCGTTCTGATAATACTTGCGGCGAAACAGGGTCGCGGATTCATTCAGCCACGCGGAATTAAGTGCGCTCAGATATTCCGGCAGACCGTAGAGTTCCTGATTGATGTCCGGCTCCAGCAGGTGAAACACCGAACCGGGCGCGAACTGATGTGCCTGCGCGAATGACTGAATGTACCAGTAAGCATCATCCTCGACGCCGCGCCGGGTATATTTGGCCGGAGAGGTTTCAAATTTGACGGCCTTGCCGCTCAGGCTTTGGCGCATTTCAAGAAAGGCGTTACCGAAGACCAGAAAATCGAGCACGAAGCGGCTGAAGTCCTGCCGGGATAATTTCGGGTGCGGAATGTAGGTCGAGACCAGAATATTACGCTTCACGTAAATCGGTGAGCTGTGGTGCACGGCCGCTCGCATACTTTTCGCCAGCCCCGAGAAGCTCACCGGCGGCTCGTACCACTGGCCGTTATCGACGCATTCCACATAATCGAGAATATCGCGCCGGTCGAGCACAGCCGTCGGCTCGCCAAAGGTGAATGCTTCCATGCTCTGAGCGGGCGCGGCGGTGTGCTGGCGTGGCTTTGCGGTGTACGAGTTTTTCTTGCTGCGTTTGCTCATTAATAAAATTCCATAATCGAGGATGAAGGCTGGCCGCTGGCGGCGGTCAGTGGCTCGTTGATTAAGACGTGCATGGTGGCCCAGGCGAGATCGGCATGACTGGCTTCCTCAGTGCGGCTGGCCTCATAGGTGGCGCTGCGCCCGCTGCTGGTCATGGTTTTGCGGATGGACATAAACGACTGCGTGAGATCGGTCGCGCCGACGTCGTACTCGAGACATCCGCGCGTGATGGTGTCTTTGGCTTTCAGTACCATCGCGGTCTTCATTTCCGGGGTGTAGCGGATTTCACGCGCGGCCGGGTAGAACGAGCGCACGAGCTGGAAGACCCCCTGACCGAGTCCGGTCGCATCGATACCGATGTACTCGACGTTATATTTCAGTGTCAGCTCGCGGATGGATTCGGCCTGTTGCGCGAAGTCCATGCCTTTCCACTGATGACGCTCAAGGATGCGGAATTTGCCCCCGGCGACCACCGGTGGCGCGATAACCACACATCCCGCGCTGTCGCCGCGTAATGAAGGGTCATAGCCGACCCAGACCGGACGATGACCGAATGGCCGGTCGGCGAACGGGGCGACGTCCTCCCATTTCTCCAGACTGTCGACCATGCAGCGCTGCAACTCCTCGAACGGGAATACCGAGGCTTTATCGTCGACGAACTCGCACATAAACAGGTTGCGGAAGTCATCGACGCTGTTTTCGCGACGCAGGGTGTCGATATTAAACAGGGTACAGCCTTTGGCGAGGGCGTCCTCAAGGGTGACAATCTGTCGCCACTGGCCATCCGGGCAGGCGACGCCCTTCGCCAGTGCCGCGTGCGTGATATCGATATCGACCCGCTCGCTGGCGTTGGACCGGCCACGGTTGAATTGCTCTCCAGACCAGAACGGGTAGGCCCCGTGTGCCAGCGAGGACGGTGTCGAAAAATAGGTGGTGCGCAGGTGCTCCTGCGATGACATCCCGGATGAGACTTTTTTCAGTTGCTGGAAGTTGGGGATCCAGAAGATTTCATCGACGTACAAATCACCGTTATGGCTTTGCGCCGTGTTGGAGTTAGTGCCGAGAAAAATCAGCTTCGCGCCGTTGTTGCCGATGACAATCGGGTCGCCGGTGAGCTCGACTTCAGCCAGCTTCGCAAACTGGATGATGTACTCGCGGAACACGTAAGCCTGCGTTTTACTGGCCGACAGGAAAATCTGGTTATTGCCGGTCTTCAGCGCCCGCATCAGTGCTTCACGCGCAAAATAAAACGTCGCCCCAATCTGGCGGGATTTGAGGATGTGACGGATACGGTGCGCCAGCCCGGCGCGGTACCAGTCGAGCTGATAGTCGAATGACTGGTCGAGGAAAATGTCCTCGAGCTTTTCGATGGCCTCATCGCTGAAAAAATTCTTTTTCGGCTTCTTCTTCTCGCCCTTGTTGCGGTTGGCGACGTTGGGGTTTAAATCCGCCTCGTTGCCGGTCTGGCCGTAACGATTCACCCGCGCCAGACGCTCCATTTGTCGCGCCAGAAAATCAGCGACCTTGAAATCGTGTGCCGTCAGGTCGGGCTTTGCATACAGCTGGATGAGTCGTGCCTCGAGCGTGGTTTCGACGCGCGTCAGGGGCGCGGTTGCTTCCCACTGGTCGCGCTGTTTCCAGCTCTGCACCGTGGGGCGTTTGGTCTGCAACATCTCCGCGATTTGCGGCACGGAAAAGCCCTGCCAGAACAGCAGCGCCGCCTGTCGTCGCGGGTCGCTCAGGAGAGTGGTCTCAGTGGTGATGGTCATGTTTGCCTCGCCGTGGTTGATACAGGGTAAGGCTAAAGAAACAGGGGCGGTGAATCGCTAAAGCCCTGTTGTGTCAGGGGTACGCCATCCGCAATCGATAGCCGCTGCGGGGGTGAGTCGGGAAACTAAGCCTGACCCGAAAACCCAACCTCAGGACACCTGACTCATGGCAAAAAAAGCCTCCAAAATCTCGAAATGGTTTCGCATCGGCGTCGAGGGTGACACCTGCGACGGTCGCGTCATCAGCGCCTCCGATATTCAGGAAATGGCCGACACCTTTGACCCGCGTGTCTACGGTTGCCGCATTAATCTGGAGCATATCCGCAGTATCAACCCCGACGGCCAGTACGGCCGCTATGGCGACGTTGCCGAAGTAAAAGCCGACGTTATCGATGATGACTCAGCGCTGAAAGGCAAGCTGGCGCTGTTTGGCAGAATTACCCCGCTCGATAACCTCATCGACATGGTGGCGAAAGGCCAGAAGGTTTACACCTCGATGGAAATTCGCCCGAACTTCGCCAACTCCGGCAAGTGCTACCTCACCGGGCTGGCCGTGACCGATGACCCGGCGAGCCTCGGCACCGAGTACCTCGAATTTTGCAGCCGCGCCACGGCGAACCCGCTGAACGGCAAGAAAGAGCAGCCGGGCGACCTGTTTTCGGTGGCGACCCTCGCCGAGCTGGAGTTTGAAGACCAGCCCGAAACCCTGCTCAACAAGCTGACCGACACCGTCAAAACCATTTTCAGCCGCAAGCAACAGAGCGATGACGCCCGTTTCGCCGATGTGCATGAAGCCGTGACCTCCATCGCCGAACGTGTACAGACCGGCGATGACGCGACTGAAGCCCGATTTGCGGCACTGGAAACCGAACTCGCGACCCTGAAGCAGGACGTTGCCGCGCAGGGGAATGAAACGGCGCAGCAGTTCAGCACCATCAAAACCACCCTCGACAAAACCGAAAGCATTAAACAGCCGCGTCGCCTGCTGAGCACCGGCGGTGATGCGGCGGATGTGACGCTGACCGACTGCTGATTTACCCATTTCAAACAGGATAAAAATCAATGCGTAAAGAGACCCGTTTTAAATTCAACAAATACCTGAGCCGCCTCGCCGAGCTGAACGGTGTGGAGGTGCCGGACCTCGATAAAAAATTCAACGTCGAGCCGTCCGTCACGCAAAAGCTCTTCGACAAAATCCAGCAGTCGTCCTCGTTCCTGCAACTCATCAACATGGTGACCGTGGGCGAGCTGACCGAGGAAAAAGTCGGCATCGATGTCACCGGCACCATCGCCAGCACCACCGACACCGACGGCGGTACCGAGCGCAAAACGGCGGATTTCTCGAAGCTGGACGCGTTCCGCTACTTCTGCAAACCGGTCAACTTCGATTACAACCTGAAGTACAACAAGCTCGACCTGTGGGCGCGATTTGAAGATTTTCAGATCCGTATCCGCAACGCCATCATCAAGCGTCAGGCACTGGACTACATCACCATCGGCTTTAACGGCACGAGCCGCGCACCCACCTCCGACCGCACGAAAAATCCGTTGCTTCAGGACGTGGCGGTCGGCTGGCTGCAAAAGTATCGCAACGATGCGCCAGAGCGCGTGATGTCACACGTCGTCGATGATGACGGCACCGTGATTTCCGACACGATTAAAGTCGGTAAAGGCGGGCATTACGCCAACCTCGACGCGCTGGTGATGGATGCGCACGAATCCCTGATTGAAGAAATTCACCGCGAAAACCCGGAGATGGTGGTCATCTGCGGCCGTCGTATCCTGACCGACAAATATTTCCCGATGATTAACAAGTTCCAGGCCAACAGCGAACAGCTCGCCGCAGAGCTGATTGTCAGCCAGAAAACCATCGGCCAGCTTCAGGCGGTGCGTGCGCCGTTCTTCCCGGCGAACAGCGTGTTCATCACCACGCTGGATAACATTTCCATCTACCTGTACGAAGACGGCCACCGCCGCCACATCGTCGAAAACCCGAAACTCGACCAGGTGGAAAACTACGAGCAGGTAAAAGTCGATTTCGTTATCGAGGATTACGCGGCCGGTTGCCTGATTGAAAACATCGAAATCCTTGAGCAGGACGAAGAGGCCACCCCGGAAGCAGCGAGCGCGAAAGTGTTTGCGGCCGAAATGGTGAAAGCCATGCAGGCGCTGACCGCCGGGGTCGTCACTCAACATGCAGACGCCCCAAAGGCTGACGCGCATACCGACGGCGGGGAGGCGTAACCGATGGCGAGCCCCGCACGGCGTCACGCGATGCGGGTCTCGGCCGAACAGGCATCGCAGCGGGAACAGCACCCGCTGCGCCATGCTACGGCTTATGAGCAAATGCTCGTGAAGCTGGCCGCAGACCGCAGGACGCTTTCACAAATCCATTCCCGGGAACGCAAGGCAGAGAAAAAGCGCGAGCTGCTGCCGTTTTACCTGCCGTGGGTGACCGGCGTGCTCGAGACCGGCACCGGGGCGCAGGATGACATCCTGATGACCGTGCTGCTGTGGCGTCTCGATGCCGGGGATATTCCCGGTGCGATTGAGATTGCCCGCTACGCGCTGCGTTTTGGCCTGTCGATGCCAGACGGTCACGCGCGCACCGCGCCGTACATGCTGGCCGAAGAGGTGGCGCTGGCCGCACTTCGCGCCCGCGCGGCCGGTCAGCCGGTGGATGTGCAGCCGCTGCTGACCGTTATTGAGATGACCCGCACCGCCGATATGCCTGACGAGGTTCGCGCCCGCCTGCATAAGGTCGCCGGTCTTATCCTGCGCGATGCCGGGCTGCTGACTGAGGCGATGACGCACCTGCAACGCGCCATTCAGCTGGATGACAGTTGCGGGGTGAAAAAGGACATCGAGCGCCTCGGCCGGGAGCTGAAGCCGAAGCCTGCCGCCCCGGTGAAGAAAACCCTGCCGAAGCCTGCGAAAAAGGCCACCAAAAAAACAACCGATTCACCGGCGAAACGGGGGCGAGGTCGCCCGAGGAAAGTCGCCGGTTAACAGAATGCGCCCCGCGCCGGGCGGCACGCTGGCCGAGGCAGGTGTTTCACCTGAGCGGAGGCCTGCGTCCACCGCCCACCTATTTCAGAGGTAGTCATGACGACGCTTGTAGTCAGTAACCCGGCACGACCGCGCGAGCTGCTGGTCATTCCGCCAGTGCCGGACGATGAACCGGTAATAAAAAACACCGGATTTTTCCCGGACGTTGACCCGAAGCGCGTGCGGGAAGAGATGCGCCTCGAGCAGACGGTTTCCCCTGTGCGCCTGCGCCGGGCAATTAAGGCCGGGATGGCCGAAACCAACGCCGAGCTGCGCGACTGGCGCGACCTTCAGCTCGGGGCCGGTCACGCGACGCTCGCCGAGGTGCCGACCGATGAGCTCGACGGTGAAAGCGTGCGCGTTTTCCACTATTTCAACGCCGTGTGTGCGATGACCACCGCCACGCTCTATGAGCGCTATCGCGGGGTGGATGCGAGCGCCAAAGGTGACAAAAAGGCCGACAGCATCGACAGCACCATCGACGAGCTGTGGCGGGATATGCGCTGGTCCGTGGCCCGTATCCAGGACAAAGCCCGCTGCATCGTGGGGCAAATCTGATGAATGTCATCGCGCAGCAGGGCGACACCCTCGACGCCCTGTGTCATCGCCATTACGGCCGCACGGAGGGCGTTGTCGAGGCGGTGCTCGCCGCTAATCCGGGTCTGGCTGAACTGGGTGCCATTCTGCCGCACGGCACGTCCGTCAGCCTGCCGGTCGTCGACACCGCCGCCGTCACGGAGACCCTTAACCTGTGGGATTAACGATGGAAAAAATCACAACGTTTCTGACGTACTGGTTTTCCGTGGCGCTGGCCTATTTCGGCACGCAGACCCCGGAAAAACTCGCGCTGTATGTCGGCGGTGGGTGTGCCATTTTCACCGCGCTGGTGAATTTCTGGTATCGCCGCCAGACCTACCGCTATCTCGTTGCAGCCGGAATCGATAAGGGGGTAATTCGTGGCCTCAGTCGTTAAACGTTGCAGTGTGGCCGTCGTGCTGGCGCTGGCGGCACTGGTGCCTGATTTTCGTCTGCTGAACACCTCGCCGGAGGGTCTCGCCCTGATTGCAGACCTTGAGGGGTGCCGGTTGCGGCCCTACCAGTGCAGCGCGGGCGTGTGGACATCAGGCATCGGCCACACTGCCGGGGTGGTACCCAAACGCAATATCACCGAACACGACGCCGCGGCGAATCTGGTCGCCGACGTGCTCAATACTGAGCGACGGCTGGCGGTGTGCGTGCCGGGGAAGATGCCGCAGCCGGTCTATGACTCACTCGTCAGTTTCGCCTTTAACGTCGGCACCGGCGCGGCCTGTCGCTCGACGCTGGTGTCGTTTATTAAGCGTCAGCAGTGGGGACAGGCGTGCGACCAGCTCACCCGCTGGGTCTACGTGAACGGCGTCAGGAATACCGGACTTGAAAATCGTCGCGCCCGGGAATGGTCGCGCTGTATGCAGGGGGCAAAATGAAAACATTGATGATTTTACTGGTGATGGCCGGGCTGGCGCTGGTCTGGCTGAAGCATGAAAACAGCAAGCTCAGCCGCGCGTTTACCCGCGCAAATGACGTCGCCAGTGACCAGAAACGCACTATCACCATGCTGAAAGACCAGCTACTCACCGCGCAGCGCCTGAGTGCGGACAATGACCGGGCGCAGGTGCAACTGCGTCAGAAACTCGCCGCTGCCGGAACGCGGGCCGCGCGTCGGGAGCGAACCATGACGAGGCTACTCAATGAAAACGAGGATTTACGCCGCTGGTACAGCGCTGAGCTGCCTGCTGCTGTGCGCAGCCTGCACCGACGCGCCCCCTGCATCTCCGCCGGTCGTTGTGCTGAACGCCTGCCCGAGGGTCAGCCTGTGCCCGATGCCGGGCAGTGACCCGTTAACCAATGGTGACCTGAGCGCCGACATTCGCCAGCTCGAAACCGCGCTCGAAAGCTGTGCGCTTCAGGTCGAAACGATTAAAGCCTGTCAGGAAAAAACCGATGTTCAAACCGAAGAGTCTGCGCAACGCCCTAACTGATGCCGTGCCGGTGCTGAAAGCGAACCCCGACATGATGCGCATTTTTATCGATAACGGAAAACTGGCCTCCACGCTTGCGACATCGCTGTCGTTTGAAAATCAGTACACGCTCAACGTGGTGGTCACCGATTTTCCAGGGGATATTGATTTGATCCTCGTGCCAATTCAGGCGTGGCTGCGGGTCCAGCAGGCCGACATCATGACCACGGATGAGGGGCGTAAACGGGGCTTCATCTACGAGGCTGACATCAACAACGATGACAGCATCGACCTCAGCATCAGCCTGTTACTGACCGAGCGCACTATCGTCAAAGAAGTCGGGGCCGAGCTGCACATCGAGCACGCGGCCGAACCGCAGCCGCCAGAGCCGGTGACCCGCCCGATGAAGCTGTATGTTCACGGCGAGCTTGTGAGCGAATGGGATGAATGAATTTAAACCCTTTGATGACCGGCTGGCCGGGCTGATTGCGGCACTCTCACCGGCGAACCGTCGACGGATGGCCGCCGATATCGCGAAGACGCTGCGCACCCGACAGCAGCGTCGTATCAAAACGCAGAAAGCGCCTGACGGCACCCCATATGCCGCCAGAAAACGCCAGCCGGTCAGGGCCAAAAAGGGCCGGGTAAAGCGCGAGATGTTTATGAAGCTTCGCACCAACCGCTTTATGAAAGCGACCGGGAGAGATGATGTTGCTGTGGTGGAGTTTACTGGCAAGGTTCAACGTATGGCGAAGGTGCATCAGTATGGGCTGAAGGACCGGCCAAGCCTTCAGGCTAAAGAGACCCAATATCCAAAGCGTATTCTTCTGGGTTTCACTCATGAAGATATTGACATCGTTTCAAATACGATCATTAATTATATATCGGAATAATCCCATGGTGGGGCTTGATGTGCGGAAATTTAGCAAAGCAAATGACACTGATTTGAATAAAAAAATAGAATTGATGATAAAGATTATCAATCGCACAGACTCTTATTTAAACTCGGCAAATACTAAATCAACGATTTTGCTTAGCCTTGCATCTGCTTTAATTGTCGCGTTATCTGTTAACTACACCAAAATAATTGAGTTAGTCAAAATTGAAACCGATAGGTTTTTTTTGTCTTTTTTGTTCACTCTTATCCTATTGCTATTGATTGCATCTGTTTTGTACTCTTTGAAAGGTATAACTCCTTTTATAAAGCCAAGTGCTAGAAGTAACACTTTTTCATTTGTGGATATAGCGGTTAATTATGAAAACCTAGAAGACTATAGAAGACATTTTGGGAAAGATAGTGAGTTGGATTTTCTTAATCAGTTGATAGCATTAAACCATAATCTTTCAAAGGCGTTGGTTTCTAAATATAGAAGGCAAATTACGGCCATCACTTTTATAGAGGCTGCAGCATATGTGCTTTGTCTTTCAATTTACATGATAGTTTTATCTAATTGTTAAGAGGGATTTTATGTCAATTAAAAATATTTATTCAAGTCTGGAAAAAAGTTTAGATAAGACAATTTCTGATTCTAAAACTCGGTGGCGCAATGATTCTCTCATGGAAACTGCTGCGGCTACTGTAGTGGGAGCGGAGAGTTTTAGAAAATCTTATGATTTTGTTAAGAGTTCAGTTGGTCTTGAAAATATGCAGGTCAGTACGGAAAGTCAGAGCTATGGGGTTAAAGAGATTGTAAGGAATAAATTCGGTAAGCATGGAAGGTTAATGTCAAGTTTTGGATGTCACCCTGATTTTGAGGATATGGTAGAGGGTGAATTAAGAAACGGGTATTCGGTAACACTTTTTATGGATATTATAGGTTCAACAAAATTAGGCGTAATTTTCTCTCCTGATACCGTATTTAAAATAAAAAATGATATCATCAGGTGTGCAATTGAAACTGTAAATTCGTTTGATGGGCATGTTCATCGAATTATGGGTGATGCAGTCATGGCATTCTTTAGGAGTGAGGATTACAGGCAAGAAGGGCGGGTTGCTGATAGTGCTATTGATGCAATCAATTGTGCAACATTTTTAATCCAAATGTTTAAAGACATTGTTATCCCAAAATTAAATGAACTAGGTGTAGATGAAAATTTAGGGATTAGGATCGGAATCGATTATGGTGCAGATGAACAAGTTATTTGGGGGAAATATGGGTATATGGAGAGTCAGGAAGTAACCGCAACTTCATTCTTTGTTGATGTCGCAGCTAAACTTCAGCAGAAAGCTCCAAAAAATTCCATAATGATTGGCGATAGTCTTGCAAAACTTCTGGGATTCGATGGGAATCAATTGTCGGTTAAAACTAAAATAAAAAACAATGAGACTGTTAGTTTAAAATATATATCGCCAAACTATCGTGATGCTAGTGGTAAGCCTATAAATTACAAGCAGTTTGTTTTAAATAACGAACACTACTGTAAACTATTACCTACTTCTGAAGAATTGGGGGAGTTACAGGTTCGGGCGAGTTTGAAAGTTAACAAAGACGATCTGTCCGATGATGAATATCACCCATGTTCTAGGATTATTAAAAAAGGAATGGGCATATCATTCAAAGGGTATTTTTATTCACGAGTTAGCTATGCTAATCCACGCTTCAGATTTAGGGTTGTTAATACAGGGAGTGAAGCGGCTGGAACTGATGATAATGGTAATCACGAAAAGTATGAGGACGCAAAATACTCTGATGGACGCTATTTTGCTAAAAATTGGGAAGATACATCTTATAAAGGGCTGCATCATATGTACGTTTCTTTTTGGGATGGTGAGCGATTAATTTCGAATGAGAAATGTTTCTCGGTATTTATTAACGACTGAATAGCGTTAGTTGTTTTTTTGTAAATGCCCCCCGTTGTATCAAGCCCCACCGAAGCATTAATAATTGCCGCTGGCCTTGCCCGGCGGCATCCTTCCCCCATGAATACTTTAACTTCAATTCAGGATATCGCTCGAGCGATCCGTAATCTGATCCGTACCGGAGTTGTGACCGCTGTCGACCTCGACGAGGGGTTATGTCGTGTTCAGACCGGCGGGATACAAACTACATGGCTTAACTGGCTGACCTCCCGCGCCGGGCGCTCACGTACATGGTGGGCTCCCTCAGTAGGTGAGCAGGTATTAATTCTGGCCGTCGGCGGTGAACTCGATACGGCGTTTGTCCTGCCCGCCATTTTCTCTGATGACCATCCTGCCCCGTCGGTATCTGCTGATGCATTTCACATCGCCTTTCCTGATGGCGCTGTCATTGAGTACGAACCCGACTCCGGGGCGCTTTCGGTTACCGGCATCACCACCGCCGAGGTCACCGCTTCGAAATCTATTACCGCCACGGTGCCGGTCGTCATGATTAAGGCCGACACCCGCGTCACGCTCGACACGCCGGAAGTGGTGTGTACCAACAAGCTCATCACCGGCACGCTCGAAGTGCAGAAGGGCGGGAAGATGAGCGGTGACATCGAGCATGCTGGCGGAAAATTTACCTCCAACGGCGTGCAGGTGGATGACCATGACCACGGCGGCGTCGAGCGCGGGAACAGCCGGACGGAGGGTACGAAATGACGACTCGCTACCTTGGCATGAATCGGGAGACCGGCCGGGCCATTACCGACGCAGACCATATCCGCCAGAGCGTGAGCGACATCCTGCGCACACCGGTCGGGTCGCGGGTGATGCGCCGTGATTACGGCTCGCTGCTGTCTTCCCTGATTGATATGCCACAAAACGATGCGCTGAACCTTCAGATGATGTGTGCCTGTTATATGGCGCTGCTGAAGTGGGAGCCCCGCGTCACCATCACGTCGCTGACGATTGAGCGCCAGTTTAACGGCCAGATGATGGTTGACCTGACCGGGGAAATCAAAGACTCAGCCGCCCCTTTATCCCTGACTATTCCAGTGAGTTGAACCTATGGCCATTATCGACCTGAGCCAGCTCCCCGCGCCGGACGTGGTGGAAACGCTGGATTATGAATCCATCCTTGCCGAACGGAAGGCGACGCTGATTTCGCTCTATCCGGAAGACCAGCAGGAGGCTATCGCCCGCACGCTCGCACTGGAATCCGATCCGCTGGTGAAATATCTGGAGGAAAATTCGTACCGCGAAGTGCTGTGGCGTCAGCGTGTGAATGAAGCCGCCCTGGCTGTCACGCTGGCGTACGCCGAAAACAACGACCTCGATGTGATGGCCGCGAACACCAATATCGCCCGCCTGATTATCACCCCGGCCGACGACAGCACCATCCCGCCGACACCGGCGGTCATGGAGTCCGACACGGATTTTCGTCTGCGGGCGCAACAGGCTTTTGAGGGCTTAAGCGTCGCGGGGCCGGTGGGGGCGTATGAGTTTCACGGCCGCAGTGCCGACGGTCGGGTCGCTGACATTTCCGTCATCAGTCCTGAGCCTGCGTGCGTGACCATTTCCGTGCTTTCCCGCGAGGATAACGGTGCTGCCTCTGATGCGCTGCTGGCGGTGGTACGTCACGCGCTTAACGGCGAAGACGTCAGGCCGGTTGCCGACCGGGTGACCGTTCAGTCGGCGGAGATTATTCACTACACCATAGACGCGACGCTCTTCATTTTTCCCGGCCCGGAAAGCGAACCCATCCGCGCCGCTGCCGAAGCAAAACTGAAAGCTTATATCAGCGCTCAGCACCGGCTCGGGCGTGACATTCGACAGTCTGCAATTTACGCCGCCCTGCATGTGGAAGGGGTGCAGCGGGTCGAGCTGGCGGCACCGGCCGCAGACATCGTGCTCGATAAAACGCAGGCGTCTTTCTGCTCGGATTATCAAATCAGGCTCGGGGGCTCGGATGAGTGATGCACGTCTCTTGCCGGTCGGGTCATCGCCGCTGGAGGTGGCCGCCGCCCGTGCCTGTGCGGAAATAGAAAACACCCCGATCCCGTTACGCCGGTTATGGAACCCGACCGACTGTCCGGTGAATCTGCTGCCGTGGCTCGCCTGGGCGTATTCCGTCGACCGCTGGGACAGCGACTGGCCGGAAGAGACCAAGCGCGACGTTATTCGGGCAGCTTTTTACATTCACCGGCGCAAAGGCACCATCGGTGCAGTGCGCCGCGTGGTCGAGCCATTGGGGTATGTGATTAACGTGACGGAGTGGTGGGAAACCAGCGACCCGCCCGGCACCTTTCGCCTCGATATTGGCGTGCTGGAAACCGGCATCACCGAAGAAATGTATCTCGAGATGGAGCGGCTCATCGCCGATGCCAAACCGGCCAGTCGCCATCTTATCGGACTCAACATCATTCAGGACGTCGCCGGTTATCTTTTCGCCGGGGGCGTCAGTTATGACGGCGACATCATGACCGTGTATCCGGGCTAAGTGAGAGCAGAATGACAGTGAAATATAAAACAGTGGTCACCACGGCCGGGGCGGCAAAATTTGCGGCCGCACTGACGCCGGGTGGCAAAAAGGTCAATATCGTGGCGATGGCTGTCGGTGACGGGGACGGTACGCTGCCCGAGCCGAACGCCGGCCAGATAAAACTCATCAATGAGGTCTGGCGTCATCCGCTGAACAAAATCAGCCAGGACAACAAGAAGAAAAATTACGTCGTGGCCGAGCTGGTTATCCCGCCGGAAACGGGCGGCTTCTGGCTGCGTGAAATGGGGTTGTATGACGACACCGGCACGCTGGTCGCCGTCGGTAATATGGCTGAGAGCTACAAGCCAAAACTCGAAGAAGGTTCAGGCCGGGCGCAGACCCTGCGCATGGTTATCATCCTGTCTGACCTCGAGTCGGTCGAGCTTGCCATCGATTCATCAATGGTGATGGCAACGCAGGATTACGTTGACGACAAAATCGCGGAGCACGAACAATCGCGCCGCCATCCTGACGCCACGCTGAAAGAGAAAGGTTTTACCCAACTCAGCAGCGCCACCGACAGCGCGTCTGAGGCGCTCGCTGCGACGCCGAAAGCGGTGAAGACGGCATATGACCTTGCTAAAGGCAAATACACGGCTCAGGACGCGACTACGGCGCAAAAGGGTATTGTGCAGCTCAGTAGTGCGACCGACAGTACGTCTGAGACGCTCGCTGCAACGCCGAAAGCAGTGAAAGCCACATATGACCTCGCCAAAGGCAAATACACGGCTCAGGACGCGACCACAGCGCAAAAAGGTATTGTGCAGCTCAGCAGTGCGACCGACAGCACGTCTGAAACACTCGCTGCAACCTTGAAGGCGGTGAAAGCCGCGAATGACAATGCTAACGGGCGCGTACCGGGCAGCCGCAAGGTGAACGGCCGGGCGCTGACGGGAGATATCAGTATTACTGCGCAGGATATCTTTAACGGTCAGACGGTGAGCATCGGTAATGCAATTGACCTGAACGCATACACCACGCCGGGGCTGTATTACCAGGCAGCTAACGCGCAGGCGGTAAGCGGGAAGAACTACCCGGAACCGAATGCCGGGTCACTCGAAGTGTATAAACACGCTGGCGTCACGCAGATTTACCGGATGTATAACCATTCACGCTCTTACATCCGCACGATGTACAGCGGAGCCTGGTCAGCCTGGACTAAACAGTATGACGCGGCAAACAAGCCCACACCGGCTGACATTGGCGCAGTGTCAAAAGGAGGTGATACCGTCAGCGGCACGCTGAAGGTGGCCGCCGAGGTGCAAACTACCTCGGCTAATAGCTATCGGATGGTGTATGGCAATTACGGAACGCTGTGGCGTCAGGACGGCAGCAATTTATATCTGATGCTCACGAACTCCGGTAACCAGTACGGCGGCTATAACAGTCTCCGGCCATTCTCGGTCAATCTGACAAACGGTGATGTGACCATCAATAAATTAGGTCTGGTCAATTTTGCCAACTTTGATGCGCGCTATTACACCAAAGCGCAATCGGATGCGGGTTATATGCCTCGCTCAGGCGCATATACCAAAGCCGAAAGCGACGGGCGATTCCAGCCCAAAGGCTCTTATGGCGCACCCAACTCCGCATCTAAAGCGGCGAACGGTTGGTGGCAGTGCGGCAGTACCGGCATCATTGAGCAGTGGCTTCAGGGAGCGACCATGACCAGTGAAAAGACGCAGACAATCACCTTCCCGAAAGCTTTCCCGTCGGCATGTCTGTCGATTTCAGTCAGCACGTTAAACGTGAATAACAACACCGGCACCGAGGGGATGTTCCAGCTTGTGTCTAAAACGAAGACCGGCTGCGTGGTTATGGCAAACAGGGCGTACGGTAGCGTCGGGCAGGTCGCGGTACTCATTCATGCGGTGGGGTACTGATATGAATATGATTTATTACAGCGCTGAAATGTCGGGCTTTTATTTTGAAGCTGACCGGTCGCTTTATGAAGCGGCGGGAAGCTGGCCTGCTGATGCGCAGGCAATCTCTGACCGCTGGTATCAACATTTAATCGAAGGGCAAACCAAAGGCCATTCTATTGTGCCTGATGAGTATGGTCAGCCGGTGCTGAAAGCCATTGAGACTGATTACCCGGCCATTGCCGAAGCACAAAAACAAACCCTCATCAGTGAAGCGATGCAGTCAGTCGGGGTTATTCAGCTCAAGTTACAGGCCGGTCGGGCGTTAAGTGAGGCCGAATCGGCAAAACTGGCCGCCGTGCTGGATCACATCGATGACATTGAAAAAATCAGTACGGTGTCAGTGACCGGTCCGGTCGACTGGCCGGTGATGCCCGAATAAATCGTAGCCCTCCACCCGGAGGGCTTTTTGCTTGTTGTGTTATATCCCCGCCAACGCCATTCCGTCGCACCTGTTGCACACACAACAGAAAATGGTTGCACCCCAACCCAACGGAGTTAAACGGATGAGTGATTTTCATCACGGCGTGCAGGTCGTCGAAGTCAACGACGGCACGCGCATCATTTCCACGGTTTCCACCGCCATTGTCGGCATGGTCTGCACGGCCAGCGATGCTGACGTCGAGACCTTCCCGCTCAATGAGCCGGTGTTAATTACCAACCCGCAAAGCGTCATCGGGAAAGCCGGTACCAAAGGCACGCTCGCCAGTTCGCTACAGGCCATCGCTGACCAGTCAAAGCCGGTGACCATTGTTGTGCGTGTGGAAGAAGGCACCGGCGACGATGAGGAAGCGGCGCAGGCGCAGACGATTTCTAACATCATCGGCACCACCGATGAGAACGGGAAATATACCGGGCTGAAAGCACTGTTGACCGCGCAGGCGGTGACTGGCGTCAAGCCGCGTATTCTCGGCGTGCCGGGTCTCGATTCACTGGAGGTGGCGACCGCACTTGTGCCGGTGGCGCAAAAATTGCGGGCTTTCGGCTATGTCAGCGCCTGGGGCTGCAAAACCATTTCTGATGCCATCAAATACCGCGACAACTTCAGCGCCCGCGAGCTGATGGTCATCTGGCCGGATTTCCTGTCATGGGATACCACGGCTAACGCGACGGAAACGGCGAACGCCACCGCGCGAGCGCTCGGCTTGCGTGCCAAAATCGACAATGACACCGGCTGGCACAAAACCCTGTCAAACGTCGGCGTGAATGGCGTCACCGGTATCAGTGCGTCTGTGTTCTGGGATTTACAGGAGCCCGGCACCGATGCCGATCTGCTGAACGAGGCAGGCATTACCACACTGATCCGCAAAGACGGTTTCCGTTTTTGGGGGAACCGCACCTGCTCAGATGACCCGCTTTTCCTGTTTGAAAACTACACCCGCACGGCGCAGGTTATCGCTGACACGATGGCTGAGGCGCATATGTGGGCGGTCGATAAGCCGGTGACCGCCACACTCATTCGCGACATCGTTGACGGCATCAATGCCAAATTCCGCGAGCTGAAAACCGGGGGCTATATCGTCGATGCGACCTGCTGGTTTGACGACAGCGCCAACGATAAGGAGTCGCTGAAGGCCGGGAAGCTGTATCTGGATTACGACTATACGCCGGTACCGCCGCTCGAAAACCTGACCCTGCGCCAGCGCATTACCGACAAATACCTGGCGAATCTCATCTCGTCAGTGAACAGCAAATAAGGAGCCAGAGACATGGCATTACCCCGCAAGTTAAAGCTCATGAATCTGTTTGTTGATGGCACGAACTTTCTCGGTGTCGTCCAGTCGGTGACGCTGCCGAAGCTGACCCGCAAACTCGAAAAATATCGCGGCGGCGGGATGAACGGTACGGCCCCGGTCGACCTTGGTCTCGATGATGATGCGCTGGCGGCGGAGTTTTCCCTCGGTGGATTCCCGGATGACGTTATCTGGTCGCTCTACGCTGCTGCAACAGCCTCGGCTGTGCCACTGCGTTTTGCGGGCTCCTACCAGCGTGACGACACCGGCGAGACGGTACCGGTCGAAGTGGTGCTGCGTGGCCGTCAGAAAGAAATCGACACCGGCGATGCCAAACAGGGCGAAGACACCGAGTCGAAAATCTCGATGGACTGCACCTATTACAGGCTCACCCTCAACGGAAAGGAACTGGTCGAAATCGACACCGTCAACCTGATTGAGAAGGTGAACGGCGTCGACAAGCTCGAAGAGCACCGCCGAAACATCGGTATGTAATGTTCACCCGGTCAGCGCCGCTGGCCGGTCTTGCCTGAATACTGAATGAGACAGAGACATCATGAAAAAAGCTGAAAACCAACACGTCATCAACCTGGTAAAAACCATCAAACGCGGCGAGACCGAAATTAAAGAGGTGACCCTCCTGAAACCGACTGCCGGAACCCTGCGCGGTGTCGGGCTGGCGGCGGTGGCAAACTCGGACGTCGATGCGCTGATTAAGGTGCTGCCGCGCATGACGATGCCATCGCTGACCGAGCAGGAAGTCGCCGCGCTGGAGTTGCCAGACCTGCTGAGTTTTGCCGGTGAGGTGGTCGGTTTTTTGTCACCGAATTCGGCGGCGTAACTTTCCCGAAAAATTTCTCGGTTGATGACCTGATGGCCGACGTCGCAGTGATTTTTCACTGGGGGCCATCAGAGCTGTATCCCCTGAGTATTCCCGAGCTCATCACATGGCGCGACAAGGCGCTACAGCGAAGCGGAAACACGAATGAGTAATAACCTCAAACTCGAAGTGCTGCTGAAAGCTGTCGACCAGGCAACCCGACCTTTTAAATCCATCCAGACAGCGAGCAAATCGCTGTCGGGTGATATTCGCTCGACGCAGCAGTCGTTACGCGACCTGAACGGTCAGGCATCGAAAATCGACGGTTTTCGTAAGAGCAGCGCCCAACTGGCCGTCACCGGGCAGTCACTCGCCAAAGCGAAGCAGGAAGCGACCGCGTTGTCGGTGGCCTTCAGAAACACCGAAAATCCGACGAAAGCGCAGGCTCGCGCAATGGAGCTTGCCCAAAAGAATGCGGCTGACTTACAGCTCAAATATAACGGGCTGCGTCTGTCCGTGCAGCGTCAGCGGCAGGCGCTCGGGCAGGCGGGGATTAATACCCGGACACTGGCGAGCGATGAGCTGCGTCTGAAAAATTCCATCAGCCAAACGACGGCGCAGTTAAACCGCCAGCGTGAAGCACTGGCGCGGGTCAGTGCGCAGCAGGCGAAATTATCCGCTGTGAAAGCCCGCTATGAGTCCGGGCAGGCGCTCGCTGCCGGGGCGCGAAATTCAGGTATGGCCGGGGTTGGTGTGGCAACGGCGGGGCTTTATGGAGCATCACGATTTATTGCGCCGGGTATCGGATTTAATAAGCAGATGTCAGGCACGCAGGCCATTCTTGGTCTGGATAAAGGTGATGAAAAGCTGGTGCAGATCCGCCAGCAGGCCCGCGACATCGGAGCGACCACCGCATTTTCACCGGGTGATGTGGCGCGAACGCAGACTACGCTTGCCCGTTCAGGCTACAAAGCGGATGACGTGCTGGCGGCGACCGGCTCGACGGTTAACCTGAGTCTGGCGGCAGATGTCGACATCGCCGAAGCGGCAGACATCATCACGAATATGCAATCCGCATTTAACCTTCCGACCACGGAAATTCAACGTGTTGCCGATGTGATGACGAAGGGATTTACCTCGTCCAATACCGGTCTTATCGAGCTCGGCGAGGCCATGAAGTATGTCGCACCGGTCGCGGAGGCAGCGGGGGCCAGCATCGAGGACACGACTGCTATGCTCGGCATTATGGCCGATAACGGGATTAAAGGCTCAATGGCGGGTACCGGGGCCAGTGCTATTTTTAACAGGCTTCAGGCTCCACTTGGTAAGGCCGTCGATGCACTGGCTGAGCTGAACGTGAAGACCCGTGACTCGAAGGGCAACATGCTCCCGGTGGAGCAAATCCTCAGGTCGATTAATCGCTCGTTTGTGAAAAACAAACTTGGCACGGCTGAAACCGGCGAATACCTGAAAGTGATTTTCGGTGAGGAGGCCATGAAGGGCGCGATAAAGCTGGTCGCCGCCGCCGGAAATGGTTCGCTTGAACGGAAGCGTCACGAGATTAAAAACGCGACCGGCACGACTGAGCTCATAGCAAAAATTCAGACTGACAACCTCGACGGGGATTTAAAAAACCTTCAATCGGCGTGGGAAGATCTGCAAATCGAGGTGTTCGATAAAGAGGATTCGGCCCTGCGCAGGCTCACCGTGTCGGCTACTGACTGGCTCGGTACCGTGGCCGCCTGGACAAAAGCGAACCCGGAACTGACAAAAACCCTGTTTACCGTCGCGACAGGTGCGCTGGCCGTCATTGGCGTACTCGGCGGCATCGGGCTGATTGCGTGGCCGGTAATCGCGGGTATCAATGCCATCGTTGCGGCGGCGGGCATGTTAAGCCTTGCCCTTTCGACAATCGGCACGGCCGCGGCTGCTGTAATAGGGGCCATCTCGTGGCCCCTTTGGGCGGTTGTCGCCGTGGTCACTGCGGTTGTGGCGACAGTCGTCGGCGGGGCGCTACTCATCCGGAAATACTGGGAGCCCATCAGCGCCGTTTTCTCGGGGGTGGTGGAGGGGCTTATTGCCGCATTTTCGCCGGTGGCTGAGATGTTCGCCCCGCTGGCTCCCGTTTTTGACGGACTCGGCCAGAAACTCGGCGCAGTCTGGAAATGGTTTAAAGACCTCATTGCGCCGGTAAAAGCCACGCAGGAAACCTTAGACGGCTGCAAAAATGCCGGGGTGGCGTTTGGCCGGGCGCTGGGGGATGCGCTGATGCTGCCGCTGAATATCTTCAACAAGCTGCGCGGCGGCCTTGATGTGATCCTCGAAAAGCTCGGCATCGTTAAAAAGGAATCGGACACCATCGATGCCGCGACGGCAAAGGCGCAACCGGTCGGGCAGGGTGGTGGATACATTCCGGCGACCAGCTCATACGGGGGTTATCAGGCATATCAACCGGTCACCGCGCCCGCCGGTCGCACGTACATCGACCAGAGCAGCCCAACCTATCAAATCCAGTTACAGGGCGGCGGTGCGCCGGGCGGCCAGCTCGGTAACCAGTTGCAGGATGCGCTTGAAAAATACGAGCGCAACAAGCGAGCCAAAGCCCGCGCCAGCATGATGCATGATTAAGGAGCCTGATGATGATGCTCACTCTTGGAATGTTTGTGTTTATGCGCCAGTCGCTGCCTTATCAGAGTTTGCAGCGCAGCGCGGATTACCAGTGGCCGTCAAACAGCCGGGTCGGGAAGCGTGATGCGTTTCAGTTCCTCGGCCCCGGTGACGACAAAATCACCCTCACTGGCGATTTGTACCCTGAAATGACCGGCGGGCGGCTCTCGATGCTGGCGCTCTATACGATGGCGGATGAGGGCCGGGCGTGGCCCCTGATTTCCGGCACCGGCACCATTTACGGGATGTTTGTTATTACCAACGTGAGCGAAACCGGCACCGTCTTTTTCGCTGATGGCTCACCGCGAAAAATCAGCTTCACGCTGTCACTGACGCGCGTCGATGATTCCCTTGCGGCGCTTTATGGCGATATTGGTAAGCAGGCCGAATCTCTTGTCGGTAAGGCGGGCGATGTGCTTTCACTGGTGGGAGGTTAATCATGCCGGATATCGTCACCGGCTCAGGCGCAACCCTGACGCCTCAGTTTATGCTGACGCTCAACAGCAAGGACATCACCGGCAATATCAGTGACAGGCTGATTAACCTGACCATGACCGACAATCGCGGGTTTGAGGCTGACCAGCTCGACATCGAACTCGACGACAGTGACGGGCTGGTCGAGCTGCCGGTGCGTGGTGCGGTGCTGTCGCTTTATCTCGGGTGGAAAGGTTTTGCCCTGGTGGGGAAAGTTGATTTTACCGTCGATGAGGTGGAGCACCACGGCGCACCGGACACGGTCACGTTACGGGCGCGGAGTGCTGATTTTCGCGGAACGCTCAATTCACGCCGGGAAGAGTCATGGCATGACACCACACTTGGCGCGGTGGTGGGGGCAATTGCAGCCCGCAATAAATTAACGGCCAGCGTGGCGGATTCGCTGGCGGGTATCCACATCGCGCATATTGACCAGTCGCAGGAATCCGACGCGGTATTCCTGACCCGCCTCGCCGAGCGGAACGGCGGGGCGGTGTCGGTCAAGGCGGGCAAATTGCTGATACTCAAAGCCGGGAGCGGCGTGACGGCCAGCGGTAAGGCCATCCCACAAATCACTATTCAGCGCAGTGATGGTGACCGGCATCAGTTCGCGATTGCTGACCGAGGCGCGTATACCGGAGTGACAGCTAACTGGCTGCATACCAAAAACCCGAAGCCTCAGAAGCAGGCGCAACAGGTAAAGCTGAAGCGTAAGCCGAAAGAGCAGCACCTGCGGGCGCTCCAGCATCCTAAAGCGAAACCGGTCAGCAGTATGGCGAAGGGCAGAAAGCAGAAAGAGCAGGAAGCCCGCGAGGGCGAGTATATGGCCGGTGAGTCGGATAACGTTTTCGCCATGACGACGATTTATGCATCAAAGGCGCAGGCCATGCGGGCGGCTCAGGCGAAGTGGGATAAATTGCAGCGCGGCGTGGCGGAGTTCTCAATCACCCTCGCGACGGGCCGGGAAGATATTTTCCCGGAAATGCCGGTACGGGTGTCAGGTTTTAAGCGCGTTATAGACGAGCAGGCATGGTTAATCAGTAAGGTAACCCACAACCTCAACAATAACGGCTTCACGACGGGCGTGGAGCTTGAGGTGCGGCTTTCTGATGTGGAGTACGAAGCAGTGGCTGATGAGTGATGCTTTATTTTTATCTATTTGTTTTATATGAATTTAATCGATAAAATGGCGACATAAAATCATAAAGGTGAGGTGATAGAAATGTTCCATTGTCCGTTATGCCATACAGCCGCCCATGCCCGCACCAGTCGTTACTTTACTGACACGACAAAAGAGCGTTATCACCAGTGCACAAATATCAATTGCAGCTGCACCTTCGTCACGACGGAAACGGTCGAGCGCTACATCGTTAAGCCGGGGGAAGTGACACCAGCTTTACCTCATCCGACGTCGACAGGGCAGCAACAAATCGCCTGGATGTAAAAACGAGGCCTCGCAAATGCGAGGCCTCTTTGATCCGATGGTATGTATTAAGTTTGCTTAGGGCGCAGATCTGCCAACTCTGAACAACAAAAAGCCCTGCACAGGGCAGGGCTTGGGAGATGATGGTCAATATGTGGACGTGACCTGAAATAAATCCTTTTATTTCATTTGGTTATCTAGGAAAACAAGTTACCAATTACTGACATTGCGGTGTTATCTCCAGATACGGCCCATCCGGGGCCAGTGTATGCACAGCTCAAAGCCGGCTGTGTTAAGTCTGTTTTGACAGATACCCATAGTATAGATGGCTGGCAAAGCAGGCTGGGGCAGGAGAGTCACTGTTAAAAAAGGCCCCACAGGTGTGGAGCCTTTATTGTACGCTTTTTACAACGCGTTTTCAGTCAAAACACATTACATGGTTTGAGTGAAGGTACGAGTGATAACGTCCTGCTGCTGTTCTTTAGTCAGGGAGTTAAAACGTACTGCATAACCAGAAACGCGGATGGTCAGCTGCGGATATTTTTCCGGATGTTCCATCGCATCGAGCAGCATTTCACGGTTCATGACGTTCACGTTCAGGTGCTGACCACCTTCGATGGACGCTTCGTGATGGAAGTAACCATCCATCAGGCCCGCCAGATTGGTTTTACGAACGTCGTCGTCTTTACCCAGTGCGTTTGGAACGATAGAGAAGGTATAAGAGATACCATCTTTAGCGTAAGCAAACGGCAGTTTTGCAACGGAGGTCAGAGAGGCAACAGCACCTTTCTGGTCGCGGCCGTGCATTGGGTTAGCACCTGGACCGAATGGCGCGCCAGCACGACGACCATCTGGGGTGTTACCGGTTTTCTTACCGTACACAACGTTAGAAGTGATGGTCAGAACGGACTGAGTCGGGATGGCATCACGGTAGGTAGTCAGTTTCTGAATTTTCTTCATGAAACGTTCAACCAGATCAACCGCGAAGTCATCTACACGAGAGTCGTTGTTACCAAACTGCGGGTATTCGCCTTCGATTTCGAAGTCAATAGCCAAGCCGTCTTCGTCACGAACAGGTTTAACTTTCGCATATTTGATAGCAGACAGGGAGTCAGCTGCAACGGACAGACCTGCGATACCACATGCCATGGTGCGAACCACGTCACGATCGTGCAGAGCCATCAGAGAAGCTTCGTAGCTGTACTTGTCGTGCATGTAGTGGATGACGTTCAGAGCGGTGACATACTGCTTAGCCAGCCAATCCATGAAGTGATCCATACGTTCCATGACTTCGTCGAAGTTCAGAACGTCGCCTTTGATTGGCGCAGATTTCGGGCCAACCTGGATTTTCAGTTTTTCGTCCACGCCGCCATTGATTGCGTACAGCATGGTTTTCGCGAGGTTTGCACGCGCACCGAAGAACTGCATTTGCTTACCAACAACCATTGGGCTTACGCAGCATGCAATCGCGTAATCATCGTTGTTGAAGTCTGGACGCATCAGATCATCGTTCTCGTACTGCAGAGAAGAGGTATCGATTGAGACTTTAGCTGCGAATTTCTTGAAGTTCAGTGGCAGTTTTTCAGACCACAGAACGGTGATGTTCGGCTCCGGGGACGGCCCCATGGTGTACAGGGTGTTCAGGAAGCGGAAGCTGGATTTGGTGACCAGAGTACGGCCATCAACGCCCATACCACCGATAGATTCAGTTGCCCAAATCGGGTCACCGGAGAACAGCTCATCATATTCTGGGGTACGCAGGAAGCGAACCATACGCAGTTTCATGACCAAGTGGTCAATCATTTCCTGAGCGTCTTGCTCAGTGATTTTGCCTGCTTTCAGGTCACGTTCGATGTATGCATCCAGGAAGGTGGATACGCGACCGAATGACATTGCTGCACCATTCTGAGACTTAACAGCGGCCAGGTAGCCGAAGTAGGTCCACTGAACAGCTTCCTGAGCGTTGGTTGCTGGAGCCGAGATATCGCAACCGTATTTCGCTGCCATTTCTTTGATCTGGCCCAGAGCACGGTACTGCTCGGAGATTTCTTCACGCAGACGGATAGTCGCTTCCAGGTTTACGCCGTTTTCCAGATCGGACTGCAGAGACACGAACTGAGCGTATTTGTCTTTCATCAGGAAGTCGATGCCGTACAGCGCAACGCGACGGTAGTCACCGATGATACGGCCACGGCCGTATGCGTCTGGCAGACCAGTCAGAACGCCAGATTTACGGCAGTTCAGAATGTCTTTAGTGTAGACGTCGAAAACACCCTGGTTATGGGTTTTGCGGAAGTCGGTGAAGATCTTCTTCAGCATCGGGTCCAGCTCGCGGTTGTACGCTTTGCAAGAACCTTCAACCATTTTAATGCCGCCAAACGGGATAATCGCACGTTTCAGCGGAGCTTCAGTCTGCAGGCCAACGATTTTCTCAAGGGCCTTATTGATGTAGCCAGCGTCATGAGAAGTGATGGTAGACGCAACAGAGGTATCGAAATCAACTGGCGCGTGAGTGCGGTTTTCCAGTTTAACGCCTTCCATTACGTTGTCCCACAGGGCGGTGGTCGCGTCAGTAGCGCCAGCCAGGAAGGACTCGTCACCTTCAAATGGGGTGTAGTTTTTCTGGATGAAGTCACGTACGTTGACTTCTGTCTGCCAGTCACCTTTGGCAAAACCTTCCCAGGCTGTAGCTAACTTTTCATTAAGTTCGGACATGTAACACCTACCTTCTTATGTGGATTTCTTAATTTACTGCCTGAAACGACGATTAGTGCTTGTCGTTGCCACGCAGGTAAATGACCCAGTACGTCAACCCAACCAACAGACCGCCACCAATAATGTTCCCGATAGTTACCGGAATCAGGTTATCAGTGATGAAGTTCATGACAGTCAGGTGAGAGAAATTGTCCGGAGACGAACCGATTGCGGTCCAGAATTCCGGGCTGGCGAAGTTGCGAACGACGATACCCATTGGGATCATGAACATGTTCGCGATACTGTGCTCGAAGCCGCTGGCAACAAACATGGCCACTGGCAGCACCATTATCATTGCTTTATCCATCAGGCTGCGGCCGGAGTAGCTCATCCACACCGCCAGACAGACCATCAGGTTTGCCAGGATACCCAGGCACACGGCCTCGATAAAAGTATGATGCATTTTGTGGTCGGCAGTTTGCAGGACGTTCAGTCCCCAACCTCCGTTGGCGGCCATATATTCGCCAGATAACCACATCAGCAGAACAAACAACAAGGCACCAATCAGGTTACCAACATAGACGTTGAACCAGTTCTTCGCCAGTTGGCCCCAAGTGATTTTGCCGCTTGCTTTAGCCACCACGATAAGCACCGTGGAGGTGAAAAGGTCAGCGCCGCAAATGACACACAGGATAAGACCCAGTGAGAAGCAGATACCGCCAATCAGCTTGGCAATACCAAACGGCATTCCCGCAGTGCCTGTCGTGGACGTAATGTAGAAGACGAAGGCAATGGAGATGAATACACCCGCAGTAATCGCCAGGAAAAAGGTTTTGAGCGGTTGTTTCGTTGCTTTATAGACACCCGCTTCCTCGGCCACTTTGGCCATCTCAGCTGGGAGTAAAAGATCAAAAGGGTTGTCAGCTTTCACACTAACTCTCTCTTTATTAAGTCGGCGACGAGATACTAACAAAGCATTATAGAAGAGAAATTGATATAGATCATATCTCGCCTGGCTTATAGGCCCGCAAAGCGCATGGTTTTTCAGCGATTGCGGCGTAACTTTTTGATTATCAAAATAAAAATAAATTTTAAAATTTGCAATTAGAGTTGAATTTTTTCAGCGCCCCCCTTTTAAGCAGTTAATTAAAATGGAGTAATATGCATTAAATTTAACATTGTTTGTAAGCTACTAATAATAGTATTTACTCATAATTAACTTAATTATTACAAATTAACGAAGGGGCCGTGAAAATTAAAACGGGGCCCTTTCTGAGGCCCCGTAATATAGCGCAGGCGAATAGTTTCGCCATAGGTTATTTGTGGTTTTACTGCGGATTAGCCCAGAATTTGGCTTTTGCGCGTTGCAGCTTTTCGTACGCTTTCAACAGCGACTGATGCGCCGGGAAGGCCGCCAGGTCGCTGTCCACAGGCTGCAGGCCGTAGAAGGCCTCTTCACCGCTCAAGGCCGCGCTCGCCGCTTCAACCGCATCGACGCCGTACATACGTACAAACGCGTTCAGATACTGCAACGGCTGACGTTCTTCTTCCTGGGACAGCAGCAACAGCGTCTGTAGGCAGCGATAATAGTTGGCACGTTCCGGGCTAAATACGGAAGCATTGAACTCCATGGTCCACTCGGTCCAGATCAGTGCCTGCTCCATGTCACCGCCGGCCAGCGCCAGCATGGCTTTCAGCTCACCGACGCGCAGGGTGTACCAGCCGTTATCCTTACCGGTCGCCATACCCAGCAGTTCACGTACGCGGGTGAAGTCGTCCAGACCTTCATCATCCATCTGCTCAATCAGCGCCAGATAATCTGCTTTTTCCCACTCGCTGCTCGGCAGAGAAAGAATGGTCTCACGCAGCTGGCTGCCCATATTGTTATTTGCCAGCCACAGGTCTTCGGCAGGATAAATATCAGACATGCCTGGCACGATAATACGACAAGCGTAAACGCTCAGGTGCTCGTAATCTGCGATATACACTTCTTTATCTTCGGCCTGGAAAATCGCCATCAGCGTGGCAAATTCTTCCTCCGTGGTGCCGGAGAAGTTCCAGTCAGCAAACGGATAATCTGCGTCCTGTTTGAACATATCCCAGGAGATCAAACCGCTGGAATCGATGAAGTGTGTTTCGAGGTTAGCGTGCTCGCCCACTTCTTCGTCATCGAAAGTTGGCGGGGTGAAAACATCGAGATCTTTCAGGCCGCGACCTTGCAGCAGCTCGGTGACGGTACGCTCCAGCGCAACGCCGAAATCAGGGTGCGCGCCGAAGGAGGCGAAACAGGTTCCGTTTTCCGGGTTGAACAGCACCACGCAGATAACCGGGTATTTGCCGCCCAGTGAACCGTCGTAAGCAAAGATAGGGAAGCCTTCTGCTTCCAGCTTAGCGATGGATTCCACGATGCTCGGATAACGCGCCATCACCTCGGCCGGGATTTCTGGCAGGCTGATGCTTTCCGCAATGATGCGGTTTTTGATGTGACGCTCAAATACTTCTGACAGGCCCTGAACACGTGCTTCGTTGCGGGTGTTACCGGCGGACATGCCGTTAGAAACATACAAGTTGCCGACGATGTTCATCGGAATGTAAATCGTCTCGCCATCGGACTGACGGGTGAACGGCAGGCCGCAAACGCCGCGATCGTCATTATCGGACTGCAGATCCACAAGCAGGCTGGCAGTCAGCTGTTCGTCCGGATCGTAGAACGCACGCAGACGCTCATCAAGAATGCCTTCCGGCACGTCGTTGTCTTCTGGCAGCGGGAACCATTTTTCATTTGGATAATGCACAAACGGGCTATTGGCAATAGTTTCACCCAGCCAGAAATCGGCGAAGAAGTAGTTAGTGGACAGACGCTCAAAATATTCGCCGAGAGCAGAAGCCAGGGCCGCTTTTTTAGTTGCCCCTTTACCGTTAGTGAAGCACAGCGCGCATTCTTTGTCGCGAATATGCACAGACCAGACGTTAGGCACCGGATTCAGCCAGGACGCTTCTTCAATGTTAAATCCGAGGTCCGTTAATTTTTGCTGGAAGCGGGCGATGGAGTCTTCCAGAGCGGCGTCTTTGCCGGGTATAAATGTTTGGGTCATGGCGATCACTTTTATCGTACGGAAAGCGCGCAATGATACGGGTTTTGCGTGTCAGGCGCTATCGTCCCGGCGCGAGCGGCGAAAATAAAAGGCTCGGCTACGCTTAGAAGCAGTAACCCACTGTTCAGGCAACTAAAATGCAAGCGTTTGATCTCCACCGAATGGCTTTCGATAAAGTCCCCGCGGAATTTCTCGGAGAAGTGGCCCTGCGTAGCCTTTATACCTTCGTGCTGGTATTCCTGTTTTTAAAAATCACGGGCCGTCGCGGTGTGCGCCAGATGTCGCTCTTCGAAGTGCTCATCATCCTGACATTAGGTTCTGCTGCAGGAGACGTGGCGTTTTATGATGATGTGCCGATGCTCCCGGTATTGATCGTCTTTATCACGCTGGCTGGGTTATACCGGCTGGTTATGTGGTTGATGGCGCACAGCGAAAAGCTGGAGGATTTGCTCGAAGGAAAGCCAATTATCGTGGTGGCAAACGGTGAGCTGGCCTGGGAAAAGTTGCGCGCGGAAAACATGACCGAGTTTGAGTTTTTTATGGAGTTGCGCCTGAGTGGCATCGAGCATCTGGGGCAGGTTAAAAGAGCTATCATGGAAACGAATGGGCAAATCAGTGTCTACTTTTTTAGCGACGACGAGGTGAAAGCCGGTTTGCCTATCTTGCCCGGTGAGTGCGTTGAACGCTTCAAAACGGTGCCTGAAGAGAATGACTACGCCTGCACACGGTGCAGTGCAATATTCCATATGCATGCAGGCGATCATCAAATATGCCCCCGTTGCGCACATCCCGAATGGGCCAAGGCCAGTCGGGCAAAACGCATCACCTGATAGCCAAATTGTCGGCATTGTGACGTCAAGATGGCATATTCTGTTGTGTGAGCCTGGACACATTTTTCGGCTCGCGAGTATTAGCCATTGCGGCCTGTGTCACTGAATGGTAAAACCGATATCCACAGGAATAACTTATGCCTACGGGCTGATAACGTGTATAGCGTGGTGAGGGGAAATGACTCAGGTCTTTAATTTTAGTTCTGGCCCGGCAATGCTTCCGGCGGATGTGCTTAAACAGGCCCAACAGGAACTCTGCGACTGGCAGGGGTTGGGTACCTCGGTAATGGAAATTAGCCATCGTGGTAAAGAGTTCATCCAGGTGGCCGAAGAAGCAGAAAAAGATTTCCGCGACCTGCTTAAAATCCCTTCCAACTATAAAGTCCTGTTCTGCCATGGCGGTGGTCGCGGTCAGTTCGCGGGCGTTCCGCTGAACCTGCTGGGCGACAAAACCGAGGCAGACTACGTGGATGCCGGATACTGGGCAGCCAGTGCAGTAAAAGAAGCGAAAAAATACTGCACTCCAAACGTTATTGACGCCAAAGTAACCGTTGACGGTCTGCGTGGGGTGAAACCGATGCGCGACTGGCAGCTCTCTGACAACGCGGCGTATCTGCACTATTGCCCGAACGAAACCATAGACGGCATCGCCATTGACGAAGTCCCTAATTTCGGTAAAGACGTTGTGGTAGCCGCGGATTACTCCTCCACGATCCTGTCCAGCCCGCTTGATGTCAGCCGCTTTGGCGTGATTTACGCTGGTGCGCAGAAAAACATTGGCCCGGCGGGTCTGACTCTGGTTATCGTGCGTGAAGATCTGCTGGGTAAAGCACACATCGCCTGCCCATCAATCATTGATTACAGCGTGCTGAACGACAACGATTCGATGTTCAACACGCCGCCGACTTTTGCCTGGTATCTGTCTGGCCTGGTCTTTAAGTGGCTGAAGGCGCAGGGTGGTGTAGAAGTGATGAACCGCATCAACCAGCAAAAATCGGAACTGCTGTACGGCACTATCGATAACAGCGATTTTTACCGTAACGACGTGGCTGCAGCCAACCGTTCCCGGATGAACGTACCGTTCCAGTTAGCTGATAGCGCACTAGATAAGCTGTTCCTCGAAGAATCTTTTGCCGCGGGCCTGCATGCATTGAAAGGCCATCGTGTGGTCGGTGGAATGCGCGCCTCTATTTATAACGCCATGCCGCTGGCGGGCGTTCAGGCGCTGACCGACTTCATGAAAGAGTTCGAACGCCGCCACGGTTAATGTTCCTGTTTCCATCCCCGCAGCGGGTCTGCGGGGTTTTTTATTTTCTGCTTTTGAGAGTCGAGTTTCATGGAATCCCTGACGTTACAACCCATCGCGCATGTAGACGGCACCATCAATTTACCTGGTTCAAAAAGCGTCTCAAACCGCGCTTTGCTGCTGGCGGCGCTGGGCCATGGCACCACTGTTCTGACCAATCTGCTAGACAGCGACGATGTACGCCACATGCTCAATGCCCTGACCGCGTTGGGCGTCCAGTACACTCTGTCTTCTGACCGCACACGCTGCGAAGTTACCGGCAATGGCGGCCCGTTGAAAGCAGAGGCGGCGTTGGAACTGTTCCTGGGTAACGCCGGAACGGCAATGCGCCCACTGGCGGCGGCATTGTGCCTGGGCAGTAACGATATCGTGCTGACCGGTGAACCGCGCATGAAAGAGCGCCCGATTGGGCATCTGGTTGATGCGCTGCGACAGGGCGGCGCGCAGATTGAATATCTTGAGCAGGAAAATTATCCGCCGCTGCGCCTGAAGGGCGGTTTCGTGGGGGGGGAAGTCGCCGTTGACGGCAGTGTGTCCAGCCAGTTCCTGACGGCGCTGTTAATGACTGCCCCGCTGGCTGCGCAGGATACCGTTATCACCATTAAAGGTGAGCTGGTTTCTAAGCCGTACATCGATATTACGCTGCATCTTATGAATACCTTTGGCGTGACGGTGGATAATCAGAACTATCAGCATTTTGTCGTCAAAGGCGGGCAGCATTATCAGTCACCGGGCGCGTATTTGGTGGAAGGTGATGCTTCTTCTGCGTCGTATTTCCTCGCCGCGGGCGCAATCAAAGGCGGCACGGTAAAAGTTACCGGAATCGGTCGCAACAGCGTGCAGGGCGATATCCGCTTTGCCGATGTGCTGGAAAAAATGGGGGCGACCGTGACTTGGGGTGATGACTTCATTGCCTGCACGGGCGCTGAACTGACCGCCATCGATATGGATATGAACCATATTCCTGATGCGGCGATGACTATCGCCACGACCGCGCTTTTTGCCAAAGGCACGACGACGCTGCGTAACATCTACAATTGGCGTGTGAAAGAAACCGATCGCTTGTTCGCGATGGCGACAGAGCTGCGTAAAGTGGGTGCGGAAGTGGAAGAGGGCGAAGACTATATTCGCGTGACCCCGCCAGCGCATCTGACCGTGGCAGAGATCGGTACTTATAACGACCACCGCATGGCGATGTGTTTCTCGCTGGTGGCGTTGTCCGACACGCCGGTGACCATTCTTGATCCGAAATGTACGGCGAAAACTTTCCCGGACTATTTCGAACAACTCGCTCGCATCAGTACCCCTGCCTGATATTGCTTCCAGCGCCGACCGTCTGGTCGGCGTTGTTCTGCCCGCGTCTAAACTATACTTGCCCAAATATTGTTCGATAGGTGGCCATTATTCCGCATTTTGCACGCAACAGTAACGGACTGGCGCTTTGACGAGTATAATGCGCGGCGTTTAAGTAACAGACGCCCTGATTGAAGGAGAGTACGATGACGGCAATTGCCCCGGTAATTACCATTGACGGGCCTAGCGGCGCCGGGAAAGGCACGCTGTGCAAAGCCATGGCGGAAGCACTGCAATGGCACCTGTTGGATTCTGGCGCTATTTATCGCGTCCTGGCTCTGGCGGCATTACATCATCACGTCGACGTGACCTCCGAAGAAGCACTGGTCCCACTGGCGGCACATCTGGATGTTCGTTTTGTTTCTACCGACGGTAATCTTGAGGTTATCCTCGAGGGCGAAGACGTTAGTGGCGAAATCCGCACTCAGGAAGTAGCAAATGCGGCCTCTCAGGTGGCAGCGTTCCCGCGCGTACGTGAAGCGTTGTTGCGTCGCCAGCGTGCATTCCGTGAAGCCCCGGGCCTGATTGCTGACGGACGCGACATGGGAACCGTGGTGTTTACCGATGCACCGGTCAAGATTTTCCTCGACGCATCCCCGGAAGAACGTGCTCAACGCCGTATGCTTCAGTTGCAGGAAAAGGGCTTTAGTGTTAACTTTGAACGCCTTTTGGTCGAGATAAAGGAACGCGATGACCGTGACCGCAACCGTGCGGTGGCACCGTTAGTTCCCGCTGCTGATGCCTTAGTCCTGGATTCAACACGATTAAGCATTGAGCAAGTGATTGAAAAAGCGTTACAATACGCGCGCCAAAAACTGGCTGCTGTCTGATTAAAAGATAAGCGAGCCTCCGAATTTGTAGTACCCCCGCTGCAATGGATTGTGAGCGGGTATGTTAAACAACCCCATCCGACATGGTGTCAGGTGGACGTTAAATCTAACTTCGAAGATTAAACATGACTGAATCTTTTGCTCAACTATTTGAAGAATCCTTAAAAACAATCGAAACCCGTCCGGGTTCCATCGTTCGTGGTGTTGTTGTTGCTATCGATAAAGATATCGTACTGGTTGACGCCGGTCTGAAATCTGAATCCGCCATCCCGGCAGAGCAGTTCAAAAACGCCCAGGGCGAGCTGGAAATCCAGGTCGGTGACGAAGTTGACGTTGCGCTGGACGCAGTAGAAGACGGCTTCGGCGAAACCCTGCTGTCCCGTGAGAAAGCTAAGCGTCACGAAGCTTGGATCACGCTGGAAAAAGCATACGAAGACGCTGAAACTGTTGTTGGTGTTATCAACGGCAAAGTTAAAGGTGGCTTCACTGTTGAGCTGAACGGTATTCGTGCGTTCCTGCCAGGTTCACTGGTAGACGTGCGTCCAGTTCGCGATACGCTGCACCTGGAAGGCAAAGAGCTTGAGTTCAAAGTTATCAAGCTGGACCAGAAGCGTAACAACGTTGTTGTTTCCCGTCGTGCCGTTATCGAATCCGAAAACAGCGCAGAACGTGATCAGCTGCTCGAAAACCTCCAGGAAGGCATGGAAGTCAAAGGTATCGTTAAGAACCTCACTGACTACGGCGCATTCGTTGACCTGGGCGGCGTAGACGGCCTGCTGCACATCACTGACATGGCGTGGAAACGCGTTAAACACCCAAGCGAAATCGTGAACGTTGGCGACGAAATCACTGTTAAAGTGCTGAAGTTCGACCGCGAGCGTACCCGTGTTTCTCTGGGTCTGAAGCAGCTGGGCGAAGATCCATGGGTAGCTATCGCTAAGCGTTACCCAGAAGGTACCAAACTGACTGGTCGCGTGACCAACCTGACCGACTACGGCTGCTTCGTTGAAATCGAAGAAGGCGTTGAAGGCCTGGTGCACGTTTCCGAAATGGACTGGACCAACAAAAACATCCACCCATCCAAAGTTGTTAACGTTGGTGATGTAGTGGAAGTTATGGTTCTGGACATCGACGAAGAACGTCGTCGTATCTCCCTGGGTCTGAAGCAGTGCAAATCTAACCCATGGCAGCTGTTCGCAGAAACCCACAACAAGGGCGACCGCGTTGAAGGTAAAATCAAGTCTATCACTGACTTCGGTATCTTCATCGGCCTGGACGGCGGCATCGACGGTCTGGTTCACCTGTCTGACATCTCCTGGAACGTTGCAGGCGAAGAAGCAGTTCGTGAATTCAAGAAAGGCGACGAAATCGCTGCCGTTGTTCTGCAGGTTGACGCAGAGCGTGAGCGCATCTCCCTGGGCGTGAAACAGCTGGCTGAAGATCCGTTCAACAACTGGGTTGCTCTGAACAAGAAAGGCGCTATCGTTAACGGTAAAGTGACTGCAGTTGACGCTAAAGGCGCAACCGTAGAACTGGCTGACGGCGTTGAAGGTTACCTGCGTGCTTCTGAAGCATCACGTGACCGCGTTGAAGATGCAACTCTGGTTCTGAACGTAGGCGACGACGTTGAAGCTAAATTCACCGGTGTTGACCGTAAGAACCGTGCAATCAGCCTGTCTGTACGTGCTAAAGACGAAGCTGACGAGAAAGATGCAATCGCTACTGTTAACAACAAACAGGAAGAAAGCAACTTCTCCAACGCTATGGCTGAAGCATTTAAAGCAGCTAAAGGCGAGTAATCAGGTCACTCTTCACGAGTAACTTGACAGATTGCAGGATTCGTCCTGTAATCAACAACAAAGGGCGGCTACGGCCGCCCTTGTTCAAGCTGTTAGCTTATACTTTCCTGAAAGGAAACCGGAGGAATCATGACCAAGTCAGAGCTCATCGAAAGACTTGCAAGCCAGCAATCTCACATCCCTGCGAAAGCGGTTGAAGATGCTGTGAAAGAGATGCTGGAACATATGGCCTCTACGCTAGCCCAGGGCGAGCGCATTGAAATCCGCGGTTTCGGTAGTTTCTCTTTGCATTACCGCGCTCCACGCGTTGGGCGTAACCCGAAAACAGGCGATAAAGTCGAGCTGGAAGGTAAATACGTTCCGCACTTTAAGCCGGGGAAAGAATTGCGCGATCGCGCCAATATTTACGATTGAGTTATTGCGGGGGTTCCTGCGAAACTTGAACGAGATGAAAGCACCCATAGGGTGCTTTTTTCGTTTCTGGAATGCGTACCTTTCGTGAGGTGGCCACCAAGGCTTGGAACACTCTTCGGAAAGCACAATGCACTATTTGCAACAACATCGATTTCCTGGAATCCTCCTCACAACGTCTGTATTTGTCTAAAGACACTCAAACTTGAAAGCATGAGACTGCTCGCGACAGGGAGGTGTCATGCGATTACCCACACTAGCCATCAGTGCCATTATCGGCATTTGCCCTTTGTTTTGGTTACCCCAATTACCTTCGGTAGAGGTTGCTGGCACGATTGCGTTAGTGGCAATTGCGTTTGTCATTATTGCTCGGCGCTTCAGAATAGTGGGTCTTACTGCGCTCTTTTTCTGCTGGGGTGTTTTTGCTGCGCAGAAGATTATCATTCCGGCAAATACGCTATCCGGAAGACCGTTGCAGGCAGAAGTGGAGATCGCCGCCACGGACGGTGAAACCACGCATTACGGTAAACTGCTGCAGATCAACGGCCGGCGCCAAATCCCCGCACCGGGTATCGTTCTTTATGGTCAGGCACTGCCGGAAAAGGGCTGCGTAGGGCAAATCTGGCAAATGACCATTAAAGCCCGGGCGGTACACGGTTTACTCAATGAGGGCATGTTTGACAGTCAGCGCCATGCGCTTTCATTACATCGTCCATTAACCGGGCGCTTTGCGCAGGCGCATTTAGTAGACGGTCGGTGCAGCATACGATCGCAGTTAGTTTTCGCGTTGACGAAAGCACTCGAACCTTATTCGTGGAAACACGTCATGCTGGCTTTGGCTGTTGGTGAGCGTGCAGATGTTCCAGTGGAAATAAAACGTCTGCTACAAGAAACGGGAACCTCGCATCTGATGGCGATTTCCGGATTGCATATTTCTCTGGTGGCGATGATGGGTTGGGTCTTGGTACGAGGTATACAGAGAGTGCTGCCATGCCGCTGGATTGGCTGGCGAATGCCCCTTTGCGTCAGCTTTCTTCTGGCGCTGATTTACGCGTGGTTAAGTGGATTACAGCCTCCGGCTCTGCGCGCCATTATCGCGGCCGGAGTCTGGCTGCTGCTGCGCTTAAGTTGTCGTCGATGGACGCCATGGGAAGTCTGGCTGTGCTGTATCGCCGCAATCCTGGTGTTGGATCCTTTGGCCATTTTGACACAAAGCCTGTGGTTATCAGCTTTTGCCGTTGCAACGTTGATCTTCTGGTATCAGTGGATGCCACCCCTTCGCCTGCAATGTAACGTCATAATAAAGGGACTGATTTCGTTAGTGCATTTACAGTTGGGACTGATGCTGCTTCTGCTTCCATTGCAAGTGAGCATCTTTCACGGCATGTCCTGGACATCTCTTCCCGCCAATCTTGTGGCTGTGCCTGTGGTGACGCTGGGTGAAATTCCGCTTTTGTTGGCCGGTGTCGTGCTGCATTTTACCGGACCGGCGACCATGGAAAATTATATCTGGCTGTTAGCCGACCGCCTGCTCGAAGGCTTGTTTTGGTTTTTTCGCGCTCTGCCGCAGGGATGGCAAGATATCGATTATCGCTGGCAAGGCATTGTAGTAATGCCGTGGCTGGTCATTATCCTCTGGCGACTCAATGGCTGGATGAGCTGGCCAGCCTCAATACTGGCATGCGGAACCCTCCTTACTTTCCCACTCTGGCGTCAGTCGCCACCCCAGGTGTGGTCAGTGACCATGCTGGATGTGGGGCAGGGGTTATCCGTGGTCATTACTCGAAACGGCAAAGCGCTGCTCTATGATACCGGGCTTGCCTGGCCAGGGGGCGACAGTGCCCAACAGCTCATTATCCCGTGGCTGCGCTGGCATCATCTACAGCCAGAAGGTATCGTTCTCAGTCACGAACATCTCGACCATCGTGGAGGACTGGAAACGCTGCTGAAAACCTGGCCTGCACTGTGGGTCAGAAGCCCGTTACAGTGGGAAGGGCATTTACCCTGTTTTCGAGGGGAAAGCTGGCGCTGGCAAGGACTGACCTTCCGTGCGGTCTGGCCGTTGCCGGGCACAATGGCGAAAGGCAATAACCGCTCGTGTGTTGTACGGGTTGATGACGGGCGCTATAGCGTTTTATTGACGGGAGATATTGAAATATCGGCAGAAATGTCAATGCTCAGTCATTACTGGCAGCATCTTGCGTCTACACTTGTTCAGGTGCCACATCATGGCAGTTCGACGTCATCATCATTGGCATTACTTCAACGGATTGATGGGCAGGCCGCGTTGGCTTCGACGGCGCGCTACAATGCCTGGCATTTTCCCTCGGCAAAGGTGAAAACGCGTTACAACCAGCGGAATTATCGTTGGTTCGATACGCCTCACCAAGGACAGATCACGGTCAACTTTTCACCAGAAGGTTGGCAAATCCAGAGCTTACGTGATCAAATATACCCCCGTTGGTATCATCAGTGGTTTGGCGATGCTGGTGATAACGGGTAGAATGTGCGGCTATCTCAACATAAGCTGGTTTTTTGAATGCAGAACGACAAAGATCTCTCCACGTGGCAGACTTTCCGCCGACTTTGGCCAACGATTGCGCCTTTTAAAGCTGGCCTTATCGTGGCTGCAGTCGCGTTGGTACTTAACGCTGCCAGTGACACCTTTATGCTGTCGCTTCTTAAACCGTTACTGGATGATGGTTTTGGGAAAACGGACCGCTCAGTGCTGCTGTGGATGCCGCTGGTGGTCATCGGATTGATGATCCTCCGTGGCGTGACCAGCTACATATCAAGCTACTGTATTTCCTGGGTTTCAGGCAAAGTGGTCATGACCATGCGCCGCCGCCTTTTCGGCCATATGATGGGTATGCCGGTCTCGTTTTTCGACAAACAGTCCACCGGTACCTTGCTGTCACGTATCACCTATGACTCCGAACAGGTTGCTTCATCCTCTTCCAGCGCACTGATTACCGTAGTCCGTGAAGGGGCCTCAATTATCGGCCTGTTTATCATGATGTTCTGGTACAGCTGGCAGCTGTCGGTGATCCTTCTCGTACTGGCCCCGATTGTTTCCTTTGCTATTCGCCATGTGTCCAAGCGTTTCCGCAGCATCAGTAAAAATATGCAAAACACGATGGGGCAGGTGACCACCAGTGCAGAGCAAATGCTTAAAGGGCATAAAGAAGTCCTGATGTTTGGCGGTCAAGAGGTCGAAACCAAGCGTTTCGATAAAGTCAGCAATAAAATGCGTTTGCAGGGTATGAAGATGGTTTCTGCTTCTTCAATCTCTGACCCAATCATTCAGCTGATTGCGTCGCTGGCGCTGGCCTTTGTACTCTATGCGGCGAGCTTCCCGAGCGTAATGGAAACGTTGACTGCGGGTACCATCACGGTTGTGTTCTCTTCAATGATCGCGTTAATGCGTCCTCTGAAGTCTCTGACCAACGTCAATGCCCAGTTCCAGCGTGGTATGGCGGCCTGCCAGACGCTGTTCGCTATCCTCGATACCGAGCAGGAAAAAGACCAAGGTACCCGCGTTGTTGAACGTGCGAAGGGTAATCTCGAATTTAAAGACGTCACCTTTACGTATCCAGGCCGCGAAGTGCCTGCGCTGCGTGACATCAATCTGCATGTTGCTGAAGGGAAAACTGTCGCACTGGTGGGACGTTCCGGTTCGGGTAAGTCCACCATCGCGAGCCTGATTACGCGTTTCTATGATGTGGATACAGGCAACATTGTGCTCGACGGACACGATATCCGCGAATATACCCTGGCATCGCTGCGCGACCAGGTGGCGCTGGTTTCGCAGAACGTTCATCTGTTCAACGATACCGTGGCGAATAACATCGCTTACGCCCGTACCGATCTGTACAGCCGTGAAGATATTGAGAAGGCCGCGACAATGGCTTACGCCATGGACTTCATCAGTAAGATGGATAACGGCCTGGACACGGTGATTGGTGAGAATGGCGTGTTGCTTTCCGGCGGTCAGCGGCAGCGTATCGCTATTGCCCGCGCGCTGCTTCGTGACAGCCCGATCCTGATTCTGGATGAGGCGACGTCAGCCCTGGATACCGAGTCCGAACGTGCCATTCAGGCCGCGCTGGATGAACTGCAGAAAAATCGTACTTCTCTGGTGATCGCTCACCGACTGTCCACCATCGAAAAAGCCGATGAAATTGTCGTCGTCGAAGATGGGCGTATCGTTGAGCGCGGTAGTCATCAGGAGCTGCTGGAACATCGCGGCGTCTATGCTCAGCTGCATAAAATGCAATTTGGGCAATGATCGCACGTATCTGGTCTGGGGAATCCCCGCTCTGGTTGCTGCTGTTGCCGCTCTCCTGGCTGTATGGCCTGGTGAGCGGCGTCATTCGTCTCAGCTATCGTTTAGGTATTCAGAAAGCCTGGCGTGCGCCGGTTCCGGTCGCGGTGGTAGGGAATCTCACCGCAGGCGGTAACGGTAAAACGCCAGTCGCTATCTGGCTGGTGGAGCAACTTCAGCAGCACGGCATTAAAGCAGGCGTCGTTTCTCGCGGCTACGGCGGCAAAGCAGCTCATTATCCATTGCTGTTAACCTCAGACACCACCACTGACGAAGCGGGCGATGAACCGGTGTTGATTTATCAACGTACCGGGGCGCCCGTCGCCGTTTCCCCTAACCGCAGTGAGGCTGTTCAGGCATTGCTGGCAGCGCATGATCTGCAAATCATCATCACCGACGATGGTCTCCAGCATTACCGCCTCGCGCGTGATGTTGAAATCGTTGTGGTTGATGGCATCCGTCGTTTTGGCAATGGCTGGTGGTTGCCCGCCGGGCCGATGCGCGAACGCGCTTCACGTCTGAAACGCGTGGATGCGGTTATCGTCAATGGTGGCGTACCGCGTGCGGGGGAAATCCCGATGCAGCTGCGCCCTGGCATGGCCGTTAACCTTAAAACGGGCGAAAAACGTAGCGTCTCTTTGCTGACGGACGTTGTCGCAATGGCCGGAATTGGCCATCCTCCGCGTTTTTTTGCCACCCTTGAAAGCTGCGGCGTGCAGCCGGTGAAAATCGTGGCATTGGGCGATCATCAGGCGTTAAGCGCAGCGGATGTACAAGCCCTCGCGACTAACAAGCAAACGCTGGTAATGACGGAAAAAGACGCGGTCAAGTGTCGCGCTTTTGCCGGAGAAAACTGGTGGTATTTACCGGTGGACGCTGTTTTTGACGACGAGCAGGCCACACGGTTGATTCAGAAACTGGTGAGCCTGGCGCAACGCTAGCGCACCGCGTGCGGGCAGGCAGAGCTGACGAGGACTTCGAATGTCAGAAGTAACGCTTTCACTAAATGCCGCACGCCATCTTCATCTTGCCGCTCAGGGGTTACTCAAAAAGCCCCGTCGTTGCCCGAAACCGGGTGACATTCTTTCTACCATTCAACGCATGTCTTTGCTGCAAATCGACACCATTAACGTCGTTGCGCGCAGCCCCTGGCTGGTGTTATTCAGTCGCCTGGGCAGCTATCCATCACACTGGCTTGACGAGGCATTAAACCGTGGAGAGCTGATGGAGTACTGGGCCCACGAAGCCTGCTTCTTACCGAGAAGTGACTTTTCACTGATTCGCCATCGGATGCTTTCGCCCGACACGATGGGCTGGAAGTATCGCAAAGAGTGGATGGTGGAGCATGCCGCTGAAATAGAGTTGCTCATCGAGCACATTCAGCAAAACGGGCCGGTTCGCTCGGCAGATTTTGAGCATCCCCGTAAAGGTGCCAGCGGCTGGTGGGAATGGAAGCCGCACAAGCGCCATCTGGAAGGGCTGTTCACCGCCGGGAAAGTAATGGTGATTGGCCGCCATAATTTTCAACGTATATACGATTTGACCTCACGGGTGATGCCGCATTGGGACGACGAGCGCGATCTGCTCGCTCAGGAACAGGCCGAAGAATTAATGCTGCAAAACAGCGCCCGAAGTCTCGGCATTTTTCGCGGCCAATGGCTGGCGGATTACTACCGTTTACGGCAGCCTGCGTTGCCTGCCTTACTTGCACGCTGGCAAGAAGAGGGGCTAATAATTCCTGTTGATGTCAAAGGGCTTGGGGCGATGTGGCTGCATGCTGATTTACAGCCTCTGCTAGAGGATGCGCAGGCGGGAAAATTGACCGCCACCCACAGCGCAGTGCTTTCGCCATTTGACCCAGTAGTCTGGGACCGCAAGCGTGCTGAGCAGCTTTTCGATTTTACCTATCGGCTTGAATGTTACACGCCTGCACCGAAGCGCCAGTTTGGTTATTTTGTTCTGCCGTTACTGCACCAGGGAAAACTGGTGGGGCGGATGGACAGCAAAATGCACCGTAAAACCGGCGTGCTGGAAATCTTTGCCGTCTATTTGCAAGACGGCGTGCGGGTGAGCCAGGCGCTGGAAAAAGGCCTGATGCAAGCCATCAATGATTTTGCGCGCTGGCAAGGTGCCGGACGCGTGCTACTTAACCATCGACCTGCTGAACTTTTCAACGCTCAGCCAAAGGGATGGGAAATTGACGCCGCATAAACGGGCTCTGTGCTATGCTGCGGCAGATACTTTTTCGGTCCATCTGGAGGAACTATGGATCACCGCTTACTTGAAATCATCGCTTGTCCGGTCTGCAACGGAAAGCTCTATTACAGTCAGGATAAGCAAGAGCTTATCTGCAAACTCGACAGCCTGGCTTTCCCGCTGCGTGACGGAATTCCCGTCCTGCTGGAAAACGAAGCCCGTCCATTGAGCGCAGAAGAGAGCCATCCATGAGTTTTGTCGTCATCATTCCCGCGCGTTACGCTTCCACCCGTCTGCCGGGCAAACCGCTGCAGGACATTAACGGCAAGCCAATGATTGTGCATGTGCTTGAAAGAGCCCGTGAGTCTGGCGCTGAGCGCATTATCGTTGCGACGGACAATGAAGACGTCGCGCGCGCCGTCGAGGCCGCAGGTGGCGAAGTTTGCATGACTCGGGCCGATCACCAGTCCGGGACCGAACGTCTGGCCGAAGTGGTGGAAAAATGCGGATTCAGCGATGACACGCTGATCGTCAACGTTCAGGGTGATGAGCCGATGATCCCGCCAGTTATCATTCGGCAGGTCGCTGAAAACCTCGCCGCCAGCCAGTCTGGAATGGCGACGCTCGCAGTGCCTATTCACGATGCGGAAGAAGCCTTCAATCCGAATGCAGTCAAAGTCGTGATGGACGCGCAAGGCTACGCGCTCTATTTCTCACGCGCCACTATTCCGTGGGACCGTGACCGTTTCGCTCAAAGCCGCGACGCCATTGGGGACACGCTGCTGCGCCACATTGGTATCTACGGCTACCGCGCGGGTTTCATTCGTCGTTACGTCAACTGGGCACCGAGTCCGCTTGAGCAAATCGAAATGCTCGAACAGCTACGCGTGCTGTGGTACGGCGAAAAAATCCACGTTGCCGTGGCGAAAGAAGTCCCAGGTACCGGGGTTGATACCCCTGAAGATCTCGCTCGCGTGCGCGCAGAACTGCGCTAATCGCCTTCTCCCCTCCGCCCGGAGGGGAGTGTTTCCCGTTCCCTATATCTTCTTTTTCCCCGTTTTTGATCTTATCCGGTGACATCTCCGGCATCGGCGCTCATTATAAAAACAGTAGTCTTCACAGGGGTAACCAGATATGGAACAACTGCGTGCCGAACTGAGCCACTTGCTGGGTGAGAAGCTGAGTCGGGTGGAGTGTGTGAGTGAGAAAACAGACTCATCACTGTGGTCGCTATACGATGCTCAGGGAAACCCGATGCCGTTGCTGGCCCGGAGTTTCACTACGCCGGGGCTTGCGCAGCAACTGGCCTGGAAAATATCAACGTTGGCCCGCAGTGGGACCGTTCGTATGCCGGTGGTTTATGGCGTGATGACTCATGAAGAACATCCGGGGCCGGATTTCTTGTTGCTCGAACGGCTACGCGGCGTATCAGTGGAGGCTCCTGCCAGAACGCCGGATCGCTGGGAGCAGTTGAAAGATCAGATAGTCGAGGCATTACTGGCCTGGCATCGGCAGGACAGCGGCGGCTGCGTAGGCACGGTTGACAGCACGCAGGAAAACCTCTGGCCGCTCTGGTATCGCCAGCGCGTCGAAATGCTGTGGAGCACGTTGAATCTCTACAATAACACCGGGCTCACCATGCAGGACAAACGGATCCTGTTTCGCACGCGAGAATGTCTGCCCATGCTGTTTGACGGTTTTAATGATAATTGCGTCATGGTGCATGGCAACTTTACGCTGCGCAGTATGCTGAAAGATTCCCGCAGCGATCAGCTGCTGGCGATGGTCGGGCCGGGCATTATGCTGTGGGCGCCACGGGAGTACGAGCTGTTCCGATTGTCGGAGAGTAGGCTGGCTGAAGGGTTGCTGTGGCACTATCTCCAGCGTGCGCCAGTGTCTGAATCCTTCCTCTGGCGCCGCTGGTTGTATCTGCTGTGGGATGAAGTCGCCCAGTTGGTAAACACCGGGCGATTTAACCGTGCCAATTTCGATTTGGCGTCGAAATCTTTACTCCCCTGGCTCGCCTGAGCTGCCTTTTAGCCATTGCCAAATACGGCCCAGCGTTTCATAGCCCACACGGTCGCTGTGCATCAACCAGACAGGAGAAGGAATCAGGCGCTCCCACGGATTGAGCGGTGATTCAATGGCCAGCTGATTAGCTGGAGCAGGCAGTGGATTCAGGCCTGCATGGCGGAAGAAAATCATCGCTCGCGGTAAGTGTGAGGCGGACGTCACCAACAGGAACGGCGCATCGCCAATTGCTGCTTTTACCGCAGCGGCTTCTTCTTCCGTATCTTTCGGTTTATCCAGCACGATAATATCGCTGCGCGGTACGCCCAGGCTCTCCGCGACGCGTGCACCGGCTTCCCCGGTACTTACGGGATTGGTTTTGGCCGCGGCGCCGGTGAAAATCATCTTAGCACCTGGATTGGCCTGCCATAAGCGGAGCCCTTCTGTTAGACGCGGCAGGCTGTTATTGATCAGATTAGAACTCGGTGCCCATTCGGGGTTCCAGGTATAACCCCCGCCCAAAACCACAACGTACCCGACGCGCTCCGTGCCCCGCCAGGTTGGATAGGTGCTTTCAATTGGCTTGAGTAATGCATCGGCGACCGGTTGCAGGCTTAGCAACAACAGCGCCAGCCAACCAATACTAAGACAAATCTTACCACTGCGCTGGAATCGGCTGAACCAGAGCAGCGCCAGGCCGAGCGCCATCAGTAACAGCAGCAACGGTAACGGTAAAATCATGCCGCCAATGTACTTCTTTAGCGTAAAAAGCATCCTTGTTGGTTCCTTTTTTGACCATCTGACAGGGGATATGCACGGATATTACACCAGATAGCTTCCCTCTCGCTGTGGGTATGACAAAATAGCGGTTTTGTGGCAGGCAAGTGGAGTCCAGCGTGCAGGATCGCAATTTCGATGGTATCGCGGAACGATTTTCGCGCAATATCTATGGCACGACCAAGGGCCAACTGCGTCAGGCGATCCTCTGGCAGGATTTAGACATCCTGTTGGCGTCTTTTGGCGAAGCGCCATTACACATTCTGGACGGTGGCGGTGGGGCCGGGCAAACGGCAATTCGGATGGCAGAACGGGGGCATCATGTTACCCTATGCGATCTGTCAGCTGAGATGATAGCCCTGGCAAAACAGGCTGCCGACGAGAAAGGTGTGAGCCACAACATGCATTTTGTACAATGCCCGGTGCAGGAGATTGCCGGACATTTGGAAAGGCCGGTTGATCTGATATTGTGCCATGCAGTGCTGGAGTGGGTGGTCAATCCGCAAGCGGTTTTAGACGCGTTGTGGTCGGTGCTGCGTCCGGGCGGCGCGTTGTCGTTAATGTTCTACAATGCTAACGGTCTACTGATGCATAACATGGTGGTGACGAACTTTGATTACGTCGAAGCCGGCATGCCGAAGACCCGAAAACGTAAGCTTTCGCCGAACTACCCACGCGAACCGCAGCAGGTATATCAGTGGCTGCAAGAGTCCGGCTGGCTGATAACCAGTAAAACCGGTGTGCGGGTCTTTCATGATTATCTGCGTGAAAAACATAAGCAGCACGAGCGTTACGAACAGCTGCTGGCATTAGAAACACGCTATTGCCGTGAGGAACCCTGGATTAGCCTGGGTCGCTATATTCATGTCACCGCGCTCAAACCGCAGGTAGATACAAGGACTAACAATGAGTGATTTTTCCCAGACAGTCCCCGAACTGGTTGCCTGGGCCAGAAAAAATGATTTTTCGATCTCGTTGCCGGTCGACAGGCTTTCGTTCCTGATGGCCGTAGCAACGCTGAATGGCGAACGGCTTGAAGGTGAGCTTACCGAAGGTGAGCTGATTGATGCTTTCCGTCACGTCAGTGATGCGTTTGAGCAAACCAGCGAAACCATCAGCGTGCGCGCAAACAACGCGATCAACGATATGGTGCGTCAACGTCTGCTGAACCGCTTTACCAGCGAAATCACCGAAGGCAACGCCATCTACCGTCTGACGCCGCTTGGCATCGGGATTACCGACTACTACATCCGCCAGCGTGAATTCTCAACGCTGCGCCTGTCGATGCAGTTGTCTATTGTCGGTGGTGAGCTGAAACGCGCGGCAGATGCCGCCGATGAAGGCGGCGATGAGTTTCACTGGCATCGTAACGTCTATGCCCCATTGAAATATTCCGTTGCGGAAATCTTTGACAGCATCGATCTTACGCAGCGTCTGATGGACGAACAGCAGCAAACGGTCAAAGACGATATCGCGCAGCTGTTGAACAAAGACTGGCGGGCGGCGATTTCCAGCTGTGAAATGCTACTGTCAGAAACCTCCGGCACCCTGCGCGAACTACAGGATACGCTGGAAGCTGCGGGCGACAAGCTGCAGGCCAACCTGCTGCGCATTCAGGATTCCACCATGACGTACGACGATCTGCATTTCGTCGATCGTCTGGTGTTCGACCTGCAAAGCAAACTCGATCGTATTGTCAGCTGGGGCCAGCAGGCTATCGACCTGTGGATTGGCTACGACAGACACGTGCATAAATTTATCCGTACCGCCATCGATATGGATAAAAACCGCGTCTTTGCTCAGCGTCTGCGCGTTTCGGTACAGAACTACTTCGATGCGCCGTGGGCGCTGACCTATGCGAACGCTGACCGTCTGTTCGACATGCGTGACGAAGAGATGATGCTGCGTGACGAAGAGGTGACCGGGGAACTTCCACCGGACCTCGAATACGAAGAATTTAACGAAATCCGTGAACAGCTGGCGGCGCTTATCGAAGAGCAGCTGGTTATCTACAAAAATAAAGGACTGCCGCTGGATTTGGGCCTGGTGGTGCGCGAATATCTCGCACAATACCCGCGCGCGCGCCACTTCGACGTTGCGCGGATCGTGGTCGATCAGGCCGTTCGTCTGGGCGTAGCACAAGCAGATTTCACCGGACTGTCGCCGAAGTGGCAGCCGATTAATGATTACGGAGCCAAGGTACAGGCACATGTCATCGACAAATATTGAACACGTGATGCCAGTTAAGCTGGCGCAGGCCCTGGCCAATCCGTTATTCCCGGCGCTGGATAGCGCCCTGCGTTCTGGCCGTCATATTGGTCTGGACGAGCTGGACAACCATGCCTTTTTGATGGATTTCCAGGAGTATCTGGAAGAGTTTTACACCCGCTATAACGTGGAACTGATTCGTGCGCCGGAAGGTTTTTTCTATTTGCGCCCGCGTTCCACCACGCTCATTCCGCGTTCGGTGTTGTCCGAAGTGGACATGATGGTCGGCAAAATTCTCTGTTATCTCTACCTCAGCCCAGAGCGTCTGGCGAATGAGGGGATTTTCACCCAGCAAGAACTGTACGACGAACTGTTGAGCCTGGCGGATGAAGCCAAGCTGCTGAAGCTGGTAAATAACCGCTCCACTGGTTCGGATCTCGACAGACAAAAACTGCAGGAAAAAGTGCGTTCCTCTCTCAACCGTCTGCGCCGTCTTGGCATGGTGTGGTTTATGGGGCACGACAGCAGCAAATTCCGCATCACAGAGTCGGTCTTCCGCTTCGGCGCTGACGTCCGCTCTGGCGATGATGCCCGCGAAGCGCAGCTGCGCATGATCCGCGATGGTGAAGCGATGGCCATTGAAAACCATCTGCAGCTCAATGACGAGAACGACGATGCGCAACCGGACACGGATAGCGGGGAGGAAGAATAATGATTGAACGCGGTAAATTTCGTTCATTAACCCTGATTAACTGGAACGGTTTTTTCGCCCGAACCTTTGATCTCGATGAACTGGTGACCACGCTTTCGGGCGGTAACGGTGCCGGTAAATCCACCACGATGGCGGCGTTCGTTACGGCGCTTATCCCCGATCTGACGTTACTGCACTTCCGTAACACCACCGAAGCCGGTGCGACCAGCGGTTCCCGCGATAAAGGTCTGCACGGTAAGCTGAAAGCCGGTGTCTGTTACTCGATGCTTGACGTGATGAACTCGCGTCATCAGCGAGTGCTGGTGGGTGTGCGTTTGCAACAGGTTGCCGGTCGTGACCGTAAAGTGGATATCAAACCGTTTGCTATCCAGGGTCTACCGATGTCCTTCCAGCCAACCGAGCTGGTGACTGAAACGCTGAACGACAGACAAGCACGCGTGCTGACCCTTCAGGAGCTGAAAGACAAGCTCGAAGGGATGGAAGGCGTGCAATTCAAGCAGTTTAACTCCATCACCGATTACCACTCGCTGATGTTCGATTTGGGTGTTGTCGCTCGTCGTCTGCGCTCCGCGTCAGATCGTAGTAAATACTACCGTCTGATTGAAGCCTCGCTGTATGGCGGTATTTCCAGCGCCATTACCCGCTCGTTGCGCGACTACCTGTTGCCTGAAAACGGCGGCGTGCGTAAAGCGTTCCAGGATATGGAAGCGGCGCTGCGTGAAAACCGCATGACGCTGGAAGCGATTCGCGTCACTCAGTCGGACCGTGACCTGTTTAAGCATCTTATTTCCGAAGCCACAGACTACGTGGCCGCGGACTACATGCGCCATTCGAACGAACGTCGTGTGCATCTTGATAAAGCCCTCGAATTCCGTCGCGAACTGCTGTCATCACGTCAGCAGCTGGCCGCTGAGCAGTTCAAACATGTCGATATGGCGCGTGAACTGCAAGAGCACAACGGTGCTGAAGGCGACCTGGAAGCAGATTACCAGGCGGCCAGCGATCACCTGAACCTGGTTCAGACCGCGCTGCGTCAGCAGGAAAAAATCGAGCGCTATGAAGCGGATATCGATGAACTGCAGATCCGTCTCGAAGAACAAAATGAAGTGGTGGCCGAAGCCGCCGAACAGCAAGAAGAAAACGAAGGCCGCGCTGAAGCCGCTGAGCTGGAAGTGGATGAACTGAAAAGCCAGCTGGCCGATTACCAGCAGGCACTGGACGTGCAGCAAACTCGCGCCATTCAGTACAATCAGGCTATGCAGGCATTGCAGCGCGCGAAAGCGCTTTGCCATCTGCCGGACTTAAGCCCGGACAGCGCCGACGAGTGGCTCGATACCTTTAAAGCAAAAGAGCAGGAAGCCACGGAAAAACTGCTGTCTCTCGAACAGAAAATGAGCGTAGCGCAAACCGCGCACAGCCAGTTCGAGCAGGCATACCAGTTAGTTGCCGCCATCAATGGTCCATTGGGCCGTGATGAAGCGTGGGAAGTGGCCCGTGACCTGCTGCGTGAAGGCGTGAATCAGCGCCATCTGGCAGAACAGTCTACCGCCCTGCGCGGTCGTCTGAACGAACTCGAACAGCGTCTGCGTGAACAGCAGGATGCCGAACGTCTGCTGGCCGAATTCTGCAAGCGTCAGGGCCGTCACATTGAGATTGACGACCTGGAAGCGCTACACATGGAGCTGGAAGAACGTATTTCTTCACTCTCCGACAGCGTGTCCTCCGCTAGCGAACAACGTATGACGCTGCGTCAGGAACTGGAACAGCTGCAAAGCCGCACCAAGACGCTGCTGCAACGCGCGCCGATTTGGCTTGCGGCACAAAGCAGCCTGACTCAACTGTGCGAGCAGAGCGGGGAAGCATTCGAGTCCAGCCAGGACGTGACCGAATTCATGCAGCAGTTGCTGGAGCGCGAGCGCGAGGCCATTGTTGAACGCGATGAAGTCGGCGCTCGTAAGCGTGCGGTTGATGATGAAATCGAACGTTTAAGTCAGCCAGGCGGCTCGGAAGATCCGCGTCTGAATGCGCTTGCCGAACGTTTTGGCGGCGTTCTGCTGTCAGAAATTTACGACGATGTCAGCCTCGAAGATGCGCCTTACTTCTCCGCGTTGTACGGCCCGTCGCGCCACGGAATTGTGGTGCCGGATCTGTCGCTGATCGCCGAACAGCTGGAAGGTCTGGAAGATTGTCCGGAAGATCTCTATCTCATCGAAGGGGATCCATCGTCCTTTGATGACAGCGTGTTCAGCGTCGACGAGCTGGAAAAAGCGGTTGTCGTCAAAGTCGCCGATCGCCAGTGGCGTTATTCACGCTTCCCGACGCTGCCGCTGTTTGGCCGTGCGGCGCGTGAAAATCGTATTGAATCGCTGCACGCCGAGCGTGAAATTCTGTCTGAACGCTTTGCGACCCTGTCGTTTGACGTGCAGAAAACTCAGCGTCTGCATCAGGCGTTTAGCCGTTTTATCGGCAGCCATTTAGCCGTCGCGTTTGAAGCGGATCCGGAAGCGGAAATTCGCAAACTGAATACCCGCCGCGGTGAGCTGGAGCGTGCGCTCAGCAATCATGAAAATGATAACCAACAGAGCCGGGCGCAGTTTGAACAGGCGAAAGAGGGCGTTTCGCAACTTAACCGCCTGCTGCCTCGTCTGAATCTGCTGGCTGACGAAACCCTCGCCGACCGCGTGGATGAAATTCAGGAACGTCTGGATGAAGCGCAGGAAGCCGCGCGCTTTATTCAACAGCACGGTAATCAGCTGGCGAAACTTGAGCCGGTTGTGTCGGTACTGCAGAGTGACCCGGAACAGTACGAGCAACTGAAAGAAGACTTTGCGTATTCTCAGCAGGTGCAGCGCGATGCACGTCAGCAGGCGTTTGCCCTGACCGAAGTTGTACAGCGCCGCGCGCACTTTGGTTATACCGATTCGGCTGAAATGCTGAATGGCAACACCGATCTGAACGAGAAGCTGCGCCAGCGTCTGGAGCAAGCCGAAGGCGAGCGCACCCGCGCCCGTGAAGCGCTGCGTAACCATGCGGCGCAGCTCAGCCAGTACAGCCAGGTGATGGCGTCACTGAAAAGCTCCTACGACACCAAAAAAGAGCTGCTGACCGACTTACATCGCGAATTGCAGGATATTGGCGTACGTGCTGACAGCGGGGCGGAAGAGCGTGCGCGTTCCCGTCGGGACGGGTTGCATACGCAGTTGTCCAATAACCGTAACCGTCGTAATCAGCTTGAAAAAGCATTGACCTTCTGCGAAGCGGAGATGGATAACCTGACCCGCAAGCTGCGTAGCCTTGAGCGTAACTACCTCGAAATGCGTGAGCAGGTTGTCAGCGCGAAAGCGGGCTGGTGTGCGGTGATGCGTCTGGTGAAAGACAACAACGTCGAACGCCGTCTGCACCGTCGCGAGCTGGCATACCTCTCTGCCGACGATCTGCGCTCGATGTCGGATAAAGCGCTGGGTGCGCTGCGTCTGGCTGTGGCGGATAACGAACACCTGCGCGACGTGCTGCGCATGTCCGAAGATCCGAAACGTCCTGAGCGTAAAATCCAGTTCTTCGTGGCGGTGTATCAGCATCTGCGTGAGCGTATTCGTCAGGATATTATTCGTACCGACGATCCGGTTGAAGCCATCGAACAGATGGAAATTGAGCTGGGCCGCCTGACCGAAGAACTGACGGCGCGTGAGCAGAAGCTGGCGATCAGCTCCCGCAGTGTGGCGAACATCATTCGCAAGACCATTCAGCGCGAGCAGAACCGTATTCGTCAGCTCAACCAGGGTCTGCAAAGCGTATCGTTCGGGCAGGTTAACAGCGTGCGTCTGAACGTTAACGTACGTGAAACGCACTCCACGCTACTGGAAGTGCTTTCCGAGCAGCACGAACAGCATCAGGATTTGTTCAACAGCAACCGTCTGACCTTCTCTGAAGCGCTGGCGAAGCTGTATCAGCGCCTGAATCCGCAGATTGATATGGGCCAGCGTACGCCGCAAACCATCGGTGAAGAGCTGCTGGACTACCGTAACTATCTCGAGATGGAAGTCGAAGTTAACCGTGGTTCTGACGGCTGGCTGCGTGCGGAGTCTGGTGCGCTGTCGACCGGTGAAGCGATCGGTACCGGGATGTCGATACTGGTGATGGTTGTGCAGAGTTGGGAAGATGAAGCCCGACGTCTGCGTGGCAAAGATATTTCGCCATGCCGTCTGCTGTTCCTTGATGAAGCGGCTCGTCTGGATGCCCGTTCCATCGCCACGCTGTTTGAACTGTGCGATCGTCTCGAAATGCAGTTGATCATCGCGGCACCGGAAAATATTAGTCCGGAAAAAGGCACTACCTATAAACTGGTGCGTAAAGTCTTCCAGAATACTGAACACGTTCACGTGGTCGGCCTGCGTGGTTTTGCGCCTCAGCTTCCGGAACCCTTACCTGGAACGGCGGATGCGTCTTAGCGCTAAATAGTTATTTTTAAACAAGGGCGACAGCGATGTCGCCCTTTTTGTTGTCCCTTTTTGGGTGGAGAGGGGTATTATCTTTAATCTTCTTTACATTTGGTCAGGCAAAAGTATTTTTGTCTTTATATACTGAGAGTAAGCCCCGTCAGATGTGGGCAGCAATGAAAACAGGGGGCAAGGGATGTCACTCGATAAATCTAATGGTCGTCGGCTGTCAGCGCTGAGTTTTTGCCTGATGCTGGCATTTGCTCCGCTGTTTAGCGTTCAGGCCGACGAGCCTGATCTGATACCAACAGATAGTTCAGCTATGCCTGGTGATGCGTCACAGGCACTGACGCAGTCGGATGGGCAAGCGCCCGCCGTTGCGATGATGGCAGGTATTCAGCCGCTCCCGGAAGGCGCTGCGGCAAAAAGTCGGGCTGATATCCAGTCACTTTTGCCTGCCAGTTACACACCGATTTACATGAATCAGTTGGCGGCACTGTATGCCGCAAGAACGATGAAACCGATGTGGGAAAACCGCGATGCGGTGCAGGCGTTTCAGCAGCAGCTTGCTGAAGTGGCTATCGCCGGTTTCCAGCCACAGTTTACCCAATGGGTCGAACTGCTAACCGATCCGGCCGTCAGTGGGATGGCGCGTGATGTTGTGCTGTCAGACGCCATGATGGGCTATCTCCAGTTCATCAGCAGTATTCCTGTGCAGGGTAACCGTTGGCTGTACAGCGATAAACCGTACACTTTATCTACGCCACCGCTGTCAGTGATTAACCAGTGGCAGATGGCGTTGGATAATGGCCAGTTGCCGCTGTTTGTCGCAGGGCTGGCACCACAGCATCCGCAGTATGCGGCCATGCATCAGGCGTTGCTGACGCAGCTGACCGATTCACGTCCGTGGCCGCAATTAACCAGCACCAGCAAACTGTCTCCGGGTCAGTGGAGCAAAGATATTCCTGCGCTGCGTGAAATCCTGCAACGCACAGGGATGATGGACTCTACGCCAAATATCGCCCTGCCGGGGGATAACCCGGTGGTAAGTCCGTCCGCGATTCCTGCGAAGAAAGCCAAGGCCAACGGTACGGCTCCAGCGGTTTACGACCGACAGCTGGTGGACGCTGTGAAGCGTTTCCAGACCTGGCAAGGGCTGGGTGCTGATGGCGTTATCGGACCATCAACGCGTGACTGGCTGAACGTCAGTCCTGCACAGCGTGCGGGCGTGCTGGCGCTAAATATTCAGCGTCTTCGCCTGCTACCGGGCAAACTGTCTACCGGTATCATGGTGAATATTCCCGCCTATTCATTGGTGTATTACCTCGATGGGAATCAAGTTTTGGACTCGCGAGTGATTGTCGGTCGTCCCGATCGTAAAACACCGATGATGAGCAGCGCGTTAAACAACGTGGTGGTGAATCCCCCATGGAATGTACCGTCAACGCTCGCCCGCAAGGACATTCTACCGAAAGTCGCTAACGACCCCGGCTATCTGGACCGTCACGGTTACACCATGATGCGCGGCTGGAACAGCAAAGAAGCCATCAACCCGTATCAGGTCGACTGGTCGACGATCACGGCGACAAACCTGCCGTTCCGCTTCCAGCAGGCTCCGGGTGTACATAACTCATTGGGCCGCTATAAATTTAATATGCCGAGCTCCGATGCGATTTATCTACACGATACGCCGAACCACACGCTGTTCCAGAAGGACACTCGCGCACTGAGTTCCGGTTGCGTGCGCGTCAATAAAGCGTCTGAATTGGCCAACATGCTGTTACAGGATGCAGGCTGGAATGACACACGGATTTCGGATGCGCTGAAACAGGGTAATACGCGATATGTCAATATCCGCCAGAATATCCCGGTCAATCTCTACTATCTGACGGCGTTTGTTGGGGCGGATGGTCGGGCACAATATCGTACAGATATTTACAATTACGATCTCACCGCGCGATCTGGCGCACAAATTCTGCCAAAAGCGGAACAATTAATCAGGTAAATGAAGAAGTTCAGATAATTCAGGTGTCGTATAAATTAGCCAATATGGGCCAGTATCGCTACAGGCCCCGTATTGACTGGGGTTAGGGAGCCTTGACGTCGACGAGTGTGGCGGTTAAGGTGCCCTTCGTGCGCCAGAAGTGCATAAATAACGATCACTTACTTGTAGACCTGATTATCATGGACAAATTTGACGCTAATCGCCGCAAGTTGCTGGCGTTGGGTGGTGTTGCGCTAGGCGCAGCGGCCATCTTGCCTACGCCAGCATTTGCCACTCTCTCGACACCACGCCCGCGTATTTTGACGCTCAATAACCTGCACACCGGTGAGTCGCTCAAAGCGGAGTTTTTCGATGGCAGAGGCTATATTCAGGATGAATTAGCAAGACTCAACCATTTTTTCCGTGACTATCGCGCGAATAAAATGAAATCCATCGATCCAAAACTTTTTGATCATCTGTACCGTCTTCAGGGACTGTTGGGGACCAACAAGCCCGTGCAGCTTATTTCCGGTTATCGTTCACTCAATACCAACGATGAGTTGCGCGCGCACAGCCGCGGTGTAGCGAAACACAGCTATCACACCAAAGGCCAGGCGATGGATTTTCATATTGAAGGTGTTTCGTTAAGCAATATTCGCAAAGCTGCGTTATCTATGCGCGCAGGTGGTGTAGGATATTACCCACGTAGTAACTTTGTGCATATTGATACCGGGCCGGTGAGGACCTGGTAACGAAACAGGAGCATCATGAACTATCGTATTATTCCGGTTACGGCTTTCGCCCAGAACTGTTCACTCATCTGGTGTGAGCAGACCAAACTTGCCGCACTGGTGGATCCTGGCGGTGATGCTGAGCGTATCAAACAGGAAGTGGCTGCCGCAGGCGTAACGTTGATGCAGATTTTGCTGACCCATGGTCATCTTGATCACGTTGGCGCCGCCGCGGAGCTGGCACAACATTACGGTGTGCCGGTTATTGGACCGGAAAAAGAAGATGAGTTCTGGCTTCAGGGGCTACCAGCGCAGAGCAAAATGTTCGGTCTTGAAGACTGTCTGCCGCTCTCGCCAGACCGCTGGTTAAATGAAGACGATACCGTCAGCGTGGGTAACGTCAGCCTCAAAGTATTGCATTGTCCGGGCCATACGCCGGGTCATATTGTCTTTTTCGACGCAGTTTCGCAGCTGCTGATTTCAGGCGACGTGATCTTTAAAGGTGGAGTAGGGCGCAGCGATTTCCCGCGTGGCGACCATGGGCAGCTTATTGATTCGATTAAGCGCAAATTGTTACCGCTCGGCGATGCCGTCAGCTTTATTCCGGGCCACGGCCCGATGTCAACGCTCGGTCATGAGCGTGTACATAATCCTTTCCTACAGGATGAGATGCCTGTCTGGTAAATATAAAAAGCCGCGTTTGCGGCTTTTTTAATGCTCAAAACAAATAAAAAAGGCCGCTTTCGCAACCTTTTTTGGTCTGAATTACAGTACGGCGACGATGGCTTCGCATAGTGGGGCCATATTGTCTGGCGTCATGCCCGCGACGTTGACACGTCCGGATGCCACCGCATAAACACCAAACTCTTCACGCAGACGCAGGACCTGTTCTTTGGTCAGGCCGCTGAATGAGAACATGCCGTTCTGCTTGGTGATGAAGCTGAAATCACGGTCCGCACCTTTCTCGGCGAGGGTGTTTACGAACAGCAGGCGCATACGCTGAATGCGCTGACGCATGTCGGTCAGCTCTTGCTCCCAGATGGCGCGCAGCGCGTCATTACTGAGGATCGTTGCCACGACGGCGGCACCGTGAGCTGGTGGGTTAGAGTAGTTGGCGCGGATAACCGCTTTCATCTGGCTGAATGCGCGATCGACCGTTTCTGCATCCGCAGAAACGAGCGTGCAGGCGCCCACGCGTTCGTTATAGAGGCCAAAGTTTTTCGAGAAGGAACTCGCAACCAGTAGCTCTTTATGAACGGCGGCAAAAGCGCGCAGGCCTTCAGCATCTTCTTCCAGACCACGAGCAAAGCCCTGGTAAGCGAAGTCAAACAGCGGCAGCCAGCCTTTCTCGACGGACATTTTTGCCAGCTGTTCCCACTGTTCCAGCGTCGGATCGATCCCGGTTGGGTTGTGGCAGCAGCCGTGGAACAAAACCACGTCGCCCGCCTGAGCTTGATTCAGGCTAAGAATCAGGCTGTCAAAATCCAGAGCGTGTTGATTCGCGTCGTAGTAGCTGTATTCGCAGACTTCCAGCCCGGCGGAATTAAATACGCCTTTGTGGTTCGGCCAGCTTGGGTTGCTGACCCACACGCGTTTTACGTCAGTGTTTTTAGCGAGAAAATCCGCGGCTACGCGCAGCGCGCCGGTTCCACCTGGGGTCTGCGCCGTACGTGCACGCTTGTCAGCCACAATCGCACTGCCTTTCCCGAACAGCAGCTCCTGCGTGCAGCGGCCAAATTCAGGAATACCGTCAATGCCGAGGTAGTTCTTGGTGGTTTCATTTTCCAGCAGATAAAGTTCCGCTTTTTTTACGCTGGTCAGAACCGGTGTTTTACCGGTCTCATCTTTGTAAACACCAATCCCGAGGTTGATTTTCCCCGGGCGGTCATCGGCACGAAACAGATCGGCCAGGCCCAGAATAGGGTCGGCAGGGGCAGCGGTTATGTTCTCAAACATGACGAGGTTCCATTGTGGTTACTGAAGGGAAATCCGCTCTCAGGTTAACGGGAGAATGACGAAAAGCCAACCGTTTGCGAGAAAAAGCGAGTGGCTTTTTAAAAGTCACTATTATTTACTGCCAGCCATAAAAAAAACAGGGCCGAAGCCCTGTTTCTTAAGCATATAACAAAGTGGCGTACTGATTAGAACTGGTAAACGATACCTACAGCTGCCTGGTCGTCGGTAGCCTGACCAGATGCTTTAGAGTAATCGTTGTCGTTCAGCAGGTTGAATTTGTATGCTGCGTAGACGTTCATGTTCTTGTTGAAGTAGTACCATGAACCCACTTCGATGTATTTAACCAGGTCAGCATCGCCGCCGGAGAAGCTTGCATCACCCTTGGTACGGGCCAGCAGGTCTTTACCTTTGGACTGTACGTAACCGATGGATGGACGCAGGCCGAAATCGAACTGGTACTGAACCACGGCTTCGATGTTCTGAGTTTTGTTCGCGAAGTTGTTGTCTGGCTCGCGAGTCATGTTGGTGGTTTCAGCATACATCACAGCAGCGTAGACGTTGTTCGCGTCGTATTTGAATGCAGTAGACCATGCTTCAGCGCGGTCGCCGCCAGCACTTGCGTTACCGTAAACGGTACCGTTAGGAGCGGTGAAGGTGGCTGGATTAACCTGGTCGTTGGTGCGGTCAGCAGATTCATAACCTGCAGCTACGCTGAAGCCGTCCAGGAATGCGTACTGCACGGAGGTGCTGACGCCGTCGCCGTTTGCTTTCGCGCCGTTACCACCCAGAGTTACGTTATTTGCGGTGCCGTTGTTTTCGTCATAGTCGACGGTAACTGGGCTGCTGCGTTCGTTTTTACCCTGATATTGCAGGGCGAAGCTCAGGCCATCAACCAGACCGAAGAAATCGGTATTACGGTAGGTCAGAAGGCCAGTAGAACGACCGTTCATGAAGTTGTCGGTAGCCGCCCAAGAATCGCCGCCCCACTCAACCAGCATATCGGTGTATGCCGCTACGTCGTAGATTGCGCCGTAGTTACGACCGTAGTCGATAGAACCTGCATCACCAAATTTCAGACCGGCGAATGCCAGACGGGTAGCAGTACCCTGAGAACCTTCGACGTTAGACGCATTCAGGTTGTATTCCCACTGGCCGTAACCGGTGATCTGATCGTTGATCTGAGTTTCGCCTTTGAAACCGATACGAGCATAGGTGGTGTCAGAACTGTCGGTGTCGCCGTTGGTGGTCCAGATGTGTTCACCCACTGCTTTACCGTAGAAATCCAGTTTGTTGGCATTTTTGTTATAGATTTCTGCTGCGTTTGCCGCACCAGCTGCCAACAGGGCAGGGATAACCACTGCCAGGATATTGCGCTTCATCATTATTTATTACCCTCATTGGTTTTTTTATGGACACTTTCCACTACCGCCAATAGTTTTCGTCAATAAATATTTACGGAACTATTGATGAGAGTTTGGTGTCTTTCTGTGTCTGACAGGCATATTTCCATTCATGACAACGTTTCGCTAGCCTGAAAGTGCTACAAATATCGTAAATAAGTAACAAGAAGAAATAATGTGTAATAATTTGTGTAAAACGGGGAACTTTGTGAAGTATCTCAAACTTCCTTGCCTATCGCTTAATTAATCAGCTATCCCTTATATATCTATATGAAAAGCTTATCTTTAATTTTAATAAAGGTTTTTTATATATGAGAATGCTTCTCATCTTTATTTTTCTTATGTGTCAAAGTTAGCTTTTCGTGCGCGTTGCTGGTGGTTGTTTTGTATGCTAAGTACCAGGTATTTACTTAAGCGCAATCGAAGTGTTGTTGGAAATGTGTGCGGAATTATTACGAGACATGGGGTGTAACATTTTGGCCAGGGAAGGTGGTTGACCTTTATATTTGTAGAAACTTATTCACAGATCCTGACAAAGACAAAAAAAAGCCAGCTGAGAAGCTGGCTTTTGCACAAGGGAAAAATTTAGAAGCTGGCGTTACGTGGCGTTCGTGGGAACGCAATCACATCACGAACGTTCTGAACGCCGGTAACGTAGGCAATCAGACGCTCAAAACCAAGACCGAAACCGGAGTGCGGCACGGTGCCATAACGACGCAGGTCACGGTACCAGCTGTAGTCTTCTTTATTAAGACCCATTTCAGCCAAACGCGCATCAAGCACATCCAGACGTTCTTCACGCTGGGAGCCGCCGATGATTTCGCCGATACCCGGAGCCAGAACGTCCATTGCCGCCACAGTTTTACCGTCGTCGTTAAGGCGCATATAGAACGCCTTAATGTCTTTCGGGTAGTTTTTCACGACAACCGGAGCCTGGAAGTGTTTCTCAGCCAGATAACGTTCGTGCTCAGAAGACAGGTCCACGCCCCAGAAAACTGGGTTCTCAAAGGTTTGACCGCAGTTTTCCAGAATGGTGATCGCATCGGTGTAATCCACCTGCGCGAAGTCCGCTTCAACAAAACGCTCCAGGCGGTTGACGGCATCTTTATCAACGCGCTCGGCGAAGAATTTCATGTCATCGGCACGTTCTTCCAGCACCGCTTTGAAGACATACTTCAGCATCGCTTCAGCGAGTGCGGCGTTATCTTCCAGATCGGCAAAGGCGACTTCCGGCTCAAGCATCCAGAATTCCGCCAGGTGACGGCTGGTGTTTGAGTTTTCAGCACGGAAGGTTGGGCCAAAGGTGTAAATCTTGGACAGCGCACAGGCGTAAGTTTCGCCGTTCAGCTGACCAGATACGGTCAGGAACGCTTCACGACCAAAGAAGTCTTTGTCGTAATCCACTTTTCCCTGATCGTTACGTGGCAGGTTTTCCATATCCAGCGTAGATACGCGGAACATTTCACCTGCGCCTTCAGTATCAGAAGCAGTGATGAGTGGGGTAGATACCCAGAAATAACCCTGCTCATGGAAGAAACGGTGTAGCGCTTGCGCCAGGGTGTGACGTACGCGGGCGACGGCCCCAATCAGGTTGGTACGCGGACGCAGGTGCGCAACTTCACGAAGGTATTCGATGCTGTGGCGTTTGGCCGCCATCGGATAGGTATCCGGATCATCAACCCAGCCAGTCACTTCAACGTGGGACGCCTGAATTTCAAAACTCTGACCCTGACCCTGAGATGCTACCACTTTACCGGTGATAATCACGGAACAGCCGGTCGTCAGGCGCAACACTTCCTGATTGTAATTGGGCAGAGAATTATTGACGACGGCCTGTACAGGATCAAAGCAGGAACCGTCATAGACGGCGAGGAAGGAAAAGCCAGCTTTTGAATCTCGACGGGTACGCACCCATCCGCGCACGGTGACTTCGCTGTCAACGGCTACGCGGCCCTGGAGTACGTCGGCTACAGGCACAACGCTCATATTAATCTCTCTGTTAGTAGTCCAGAATAAAGTTATCTCTTTCCGCCCTTAATTAAGGGGGATCCCTATGTTACCTGTCATCTTTCATCAGACAAGAGGAATTCGCAGCGAGACGGGGAGAATTGAGAAAATAATAAGAAGAAGGGAGCCTTTCAGGCTCCCTGTTGCTGATTAACTGGCCTTTTTGATTTGGGGAAGATCGAAGGCTTTGCGTAAAGCGCGAACAAACGCCTTATCATGGCAGATGGTTTTGCCTGGGCTGTCGGACAGTTTGGCCACCGGCTTGCCGTTACATTCCACCAGTTTAATCACGATATTCAGCGGTTTCACCTGAGGGATGTCGCAGGTCAGGCGTGTGCCTATCCCAAAGCTCAAATTCACTCGCGACGAGAAGTGGCGATACAGCTCAACGGCCTTTTTCAGGTCGAGATTATCGGAGAACACCAGCATTTTGCTCATCGGATCAATACCGAGCTTCTGATAATGAGCGATGGCTTTTTCACCCCATTCCAGCGGATCCCCGGAGTCATGACGCAGTCCCTGATATCGTTCGGCAAACTCTGGGCCGAAGTCACGCAGGAAAGCATCCATGGTGATGCAGTCAGTCAGGGCAATCCGCAACTGGTCTGGATATTCTTCAAGCCAGGCCGCAAGCGCCACGCGCTGGCTGGTCGCCAGGTCTGGACTGATTTGCTGATGCGCCTGGAACCATTCGTGTGCCTGGGTGCCCATTGGGGTCAGTGACAGACGGCGTGCCAGGTCGTAATTACTGGTGCCGACAAACCACGATTCCTGCTGAAGACGTTCGACAATCGCCTGCTGCACTTCACGAGAGAAACGACGGCGGGTGCCAAAGTCCATCAGGCGGAAGCCAGACATATCGATATCCTGGGTAAGTTGATTGAAATCAACCAGCTTACGTTCCAGCGTTTCAAGTGCCAGCTCAACGCTGGCTTCAGGGGAACGATAGCGATGAACCAGCTCGCTAATTACCGCCAGCAGCGGAACTTCCCACATGATGACTTCACGCCATGGTCCTTCGAGGCGAATGTTTAATTTGCCATTATCATTACGAACGGTGACCTGCTGGGGGTTGTAGCGAAAATCACGCAGCCAGTCCAGGTAGTCCTGCTTAAAGAACGGTAGTCCGGACAACCACTGAAACTCGTCGTCCTGCAGTCGCAGCGATTGCATCGCTTCGATTTGTTCGCGGATGGCGTCTGCATAAATACCGAGCAGGTCATCACCGCGGCAGCGGAATTCTGCAGCCACCTGGACATCATAATAATGATGAAAGACGGCCTGCTGCATATGCAGCTTATAAGCATCTGTATCAAGCAGAGTCTGCAGAACAGGAGAAGCGAATTGTGTCATGGTGCGCAATAGCATCCTCATAAAGGAGCGTTTAGTACAATAAACAACGGCTGAAACCGCAGGAGTATACCTTGTTTATCGAATTATTGAACCCCGATCACAACACAAGGTGTTTGACAGGTCGAGGGCAAAACGTGCCGCGTGTTACCGATATGTAGCAATTTGCGTGTTTCCTCCTGAAAAGATGAACATTCTGCGTAGCGTGAAAGTGACAACAGGAATAGACTGGACCGGACACTTTACAAAAGATGCTAAAGGTTTTTTATGACACAACAGCCCCAAGCCAAATACCGCCACGACTATCGTGCGCCGGAATACCTGATCAGCGATATCGACCTGACCTTTGACCTGGATGCCGCAAAAACCATCGTGACTGCAGAAAGCCAGATTACTCGTCACGCTGCGTCTGCCACGCCGCTGCGCCTCAATGGTGAAGATTTAACGCTGATTTCACTGCACGTGAACGACCAGCCGTGGAGTGATTATAAAGAAGAAAACAATCAGCTAGTGATTGACGGATTGCCGGAGCGTTTCACGTTACGCATCGTTAATGAAATCAGCCCGGCGGCGAACACTGCGCTGGAAGGCCTGTATCAGTCGGGTGAAGCGCTTTGTACGCAGTGTGAAGCGGAAGGGTTCCGTCACATCACCTGGTATCTGGACCGCCCGGACGTGCTGGCGCGTTTTACCACCAAAATCATCGCGGATAAAACCAAATATCCATACCTGCTCTCCAACGGCAACCGCGTTGCGCAGGGCGAACTGGAAAACGGCCGTCACTGGGTACAGTGGCAGGATCCATTCCCGAAACCGTGCTACCTGTTTGCGTTAGTGGCCGGTGATTTCGATGTATTGCGCGATAAATACATCACCCGTTCGGGTCGTGAAGTGGCACTGGAACTGTTCGTCGATCGCGGCAATCTGGATCGCGCGCCGTGGGCGATGACCTCGCTGCAAAATTCCATGAAATGGGACGAAGACCGTTTCGGCCTCGAATACGATCTCGACATCTATATGATTGTCGCCGTCGACTTCTTCAACATGGGCGCAATGGAAAACAAAGGCCTGAACGTCTTTAACTCTAAATACGTTCTGGCGCGCACCGATACCGCCACAGATAAAGATTATCTCGATATCGAACGTGTGATCGGCCATGAATACTTCCACAACTGGACCGGTAACCGCGTGACCTGCCGCGACTGGTTCCAGCTGAGCCTGAAAGAAGGCTTAACGGTGTTCCGCGATCAAGAGTTCAGCTCAGATCTCGGTTCACGTGCGGTAAACCGCATCAGTAATGTCCGCACCATGCGCGGGATGCAGTTCGCCGAAGACGCCAGCCCAATGGCGCACCCGATCCGTCCGGATATGGTTATCGAGATGAACAACTTCTATACCCTGACGGTGTACGAAAAGGGTTCAGAAGTGATCCGTATGCTGCACACCTTGCTTGGCGAAGCGAATTTCCAGAAAGGGATGCAGCTTTACTTTGAGCGTCACGATGGCAGCGCGGCCACCTGTGACGATTTCGTGCAGGCGATGGAAGATGCGTCCAACGTCGATCTCTCGCATTTCCGCCGCTGGTACAGCCAGTCCGGTACGCCGGTGGTGACCGTGCATGACGACTACAACCCGGAAACAGAGCAGTACACGCTGACCATCAAACAGCACACGCCGCCAACCTCTGAACAGCAGGAAAAGCTGCCGCTGCATATTCCGTTCGACATTGAACTGTATGACAACGAAGGCAAGGTGATCCCGCTGCAGAAGGGCGGTCACCCAGTGCATAATGTGCTGAATGTGACCCAAGCCGAGCAGACGTTTATCTTTGATAATGTCTACTTCCAGCCAGTGCCGTCGCTGCTGCGCGAGTTCTCCGCACCGGTAAAACTGGAATATAAATGGAGCGATCAGCAGCTAACGTTCCTGATGCGTCACGCGCGTAACGATTTCTCTCGTTGGGATGCGGCGCAGAGTCTGCTTGCGACTTACATTAAGCTGAATGTGAACCGTCATCAGCAGCGTCAGCCGCTGTCTCTGCCGGTACATGTGGCTGATGCATTCCGTGCAATTTTGCTGGATGAGAAAATTGATCCGGCGCTGGCGGCAGAAATCCTCACGCTGCCATCGGTGAATGAAATTGCCGAACTGTTCGACATCATCGATCCCGTTGCCATTGCGACGGTGCGCGAAGCGTTGACCCGTACGCTGGCGAAAGAGTTGGCAGACGAGTTCCTCGCGGTCTACAACGTCAATAAACTCGATGCTTATCGCGTAGAGCACGCCGACATCGGCAAGCGTTCACTGCGTAATACCTGTCTGCGTTACCTGGCGTTTGACGATGCAGAGCTGGCTGATAAGCTGGTGATTCATCAGTATCATCACGCTGACAACATGACCGATGCTCTGGCGGCGTTGGCGGCGGCTGTTGCCGCTCAGTTGCCATGCCGTGACGCGCTGATGCAGGAATACGACGACAAATGGCATCACGATGGCCTGGTCATGGACAAATGGTTCATTCTGCAGTCCACAAGCCCGGCAGGTGACGTACTGAAAACCGTGCGCAGCCTGCTGAAACACCGTTCGTTTACCCTGAGCAACCCGAACCGAATCCGTTCACTGATTGGTGCCTTTGCGATGAGCAACCCGGCAGCGTTCCATGCGGAAGACGGCAGCGGCTACCAGTTCTTGGCCGAAATGCTGACCGAACTGAACAGCCGTAACCCGCAGGTGGCGTCGCGTCTGATTGAGCCATTGATCCGTCTGAAGCGTTACGATGCAGCGCGTCAGGAAAAAATGCGTGCTGTGCTGGAACAGCTGAAAGGTCTGGAGAATCTGTCCGGCGATCTGTTCGAGAAAATCACCAAAGCGTTAGCGTAATAGCTGGCTTTTCCCCTCTCCCTCGGGAGAGGGGAATGCCTGTGTCTCTCCCCCCGGGGAGAGGGCATCAGGCATTCGCCGATGCCAATCGCTGTACCAACGGCTCCGATCCCCCACGTTTCATCACCCGGTGCAACACCTCTGCTTCCAACTCCGCCAGACGCACCGACCCTTTCCGGCGCGGGCGCGGAAGATCAACCGTCAAATCCAGCCCAATTTTCCCGTCCTCAATCAGCAGCACCCGGTCGGCCATCGCCACGGCCTCGCTGACATCGTGCGTCACCAGCAACACGGTGAACCCTTGCGACAGCCACAGCGACGCGATCAAATCCTGCATTTCCAGACGGGTCAGCGCATCAAGCGCACCGAGCGGTTCATCCAGCAGCAATAATCCCGGGCGATGAATCAGCGCTCGCGCCAGGGCCACGCGCTGCTTTTGTCCGCCAGAAAGAGCCGCGGGCCACTCACTGGCGCGGTTTTCCAGACCCACTGCCGCGAGTGCATCCAGCGCCGCGTCACGCCATTTTCCTTTCAGCCCTAAACCGACGTTATCGATGACCGTTTTCCAGGGCAAGAGACGCGCATCCTGAAACATCATGCGCGTCTCTTGCTGGCTGGCGGCCAGTGGACCGTTGCCCGCCAGCAGTTCGCCCGCATTGGGTTTTTCCAGCCCGGCGAGCAAGCGCAGGAGCGTACTTTTCCCGCCGCCACTGCGTCCGACCACGGCCACAAACTGTCCGGCCGGAATGTGGAGATTGAGTTCATTGAGCACCGTATTGTTGCCGTAGCGTTTACCAATATTGTTCAGCAACAGCGGAATGCCTGGATTCAGACGAGCCGTATTCATACGGAAATCTCCTTCAATTGGTAAGTCGGATTCCAGCGCAGCCAGACGCGTTCCAGTAGTTGTGCGCTGACATCCGCCAGTTTACCTAGCAGGGCATAAAGAATAATGGCGACCACGACGACATCGGTTTGCAGGAATTCGCGGGCGTTCATCGCAAGATAGCCAATCCCGGCGTTGGCGGAAATCGTCTCCGCGACAATCAGCGTCAGCCACATCAGGCCCAACGCAAAGCGCACGCCGACCATAATAGAGGGCAGGGCGCCGGGCAGAATAACGTGCCAGAACAGAGCCGGGCCAGATAATCCGTAGCTGCGCGCCATTTCAACCAGCCCTTGGTCAATACTGCGGATCCCATGCCAGGTATTGATATAAATCGGGAACAGCGTGCCGAGGGCAACGAGGAAAATCTTGGCGCTTTCATCGATACCAAACCATAAAATAACCAGCGGGATAAGCGCCAGATGCGGCACATTGCGCAGCATTTGGATCGACGTATCGAGCAGACGTTCTCCCCAGCGCGACAACCCGCTGATAAGCCCCAGAAGCAAGCCAATCGAGCCGCCGATAGAGAAACCAACCAATGCCCGCCACGAGCTGATCGCCAGGTGCTGCCACAGTTCGCCACTGGCTGAAAGCGACCAGAACGCTTTGATGACGCCTTCGGGCGACGGCAGAATGCGGGTCGAAAGCCAGCCTGTCACCGAGGCGATTTGCCAGAGGATGACGATGCCCACCGGCAGCAGCCAGGGGGCAACGCGGAGCAACCACTTATTTGCAGGCGTTGCCATAGACACTCCTTAACTCTGCGCGACTTTGCGCGGTAAAAATTCGTTGGCGACGGCCTCGCCCTGCAACCGCAATGCCGGCGGCTGAGGGATTTCCGGGATGGCGACGTCCAGGTGTGGGAACAGCAGTTCACCCACTTTGTAAGCCTCTTCCAGATGCGGATACCCGGAAAGCACAAAGCTGTCGATGCCCAGCGCCGCATATTCATTAATACGCGCCGCCACGGTTGGGCCATCGCCTACCAGCGCTGTACCCGCGCCGCCGCGAACCAGACCTACGCCCGCCCACAGGTTAGGACTGATTTCGAGCTTGTCTCGCTGTCCACCGTGCAGAGCGGCCATCCGCTGCTGGCCAACGGAGTCGGTGCGGGCAAATGCCGCCTGCGCTTTGGCGATGGTGTCATCATCGAGGCGGGAAATGAGTCGGTTTGCAGCCTCCCAGGCTTCGGCATTGGTTTCGCGCACAATCACGTGCAGACGAATACCGAAGCGCACTTTACGCCCGTGTTTAGCGGCCTTCGCGCGGACCTGGGCTATCTTATCTTTTACCTGTGCAGGCGGTTCACCCCAGGTCAGATACAGGTCAACCTGCTCGGCTGCCAGATTCTGTGCTACGTCCGACGATCCGCCAAAATAGAGTGGAGGACGCGGCTGTTGAACCGGGGAAAACAGCAATTTGGCGCCGCGCACTTTTTGATATTTTCCGTCAAAATCGACGGTTTCGCCTTCCAGCAGGCGCCGCCAGATATGCGTAAATTCAGCGGAGGCTTCATAGCGCTCGGTGTGATCGAGGAAAACGCCGTCCGCCGCTAATTCCTGTGGATCGCTGCCGGTTACCAGGTTAAACAGTGCGCGTCCATTAGATAATCTGTCCAGCGTCGCAGCCTGACGGGCAGCGACGGTAGGGGAAATCACGCTTGGGCGAAGGGCGACCAGAAATTTGAGCCGTTGCGTGACCGGGATCATCGACGCCGCAACCAGCCAGGCATCTTCACAGGAGCGACCGGTCGGGATCAGAACGCCGGTGAAGCCGAGTCGGTCTGCGGTCTGGGCTATCTGCTGGAGATAACCATGATCGACCGGACGGGCATTATCGTCGCTGCCAAGATAGTGGCCGTCGCCGTGCGTCGGTAAAAACCAGAACATATTCAGGCTCATGATTTAGCTCCTTGTTGGGCTGCTGAAGGCTGAGAAGTGGGCTGCCAAATGCGGCTTTTGATGTCGACTTTTTTCGGCACCAGGTGATTTTCATAAAACAGATCGGCGGTGTCCTGCTGGCGACGGGCGGTCTCTTCGCTGACCGGACCGATGGCGGTGGGTGGGCGATGATTGAGATAGCTGGCAATCACCGCTTCCGGCAGGCCCATTGTTTTCGCTAGCAGCTCGGTACTTTGCTGACGCTGGCTAATCGTCAGCGCATCGGCCTGACTAAATGTGTCGAGAATGCCTTCTATAAAGCTACCGTTTTTCTCAGCGTAAGGGCGCGAGGCTAAATAGAAGGAGCCGGTTTGCTTCAGCTCGCTGCCATCAGCCAGGACTCGCACGCCGCCGTGCAATAACGCGGCAGAATAGTACGGGTCCCAAATGGTCCAGGCGTCTACGTCCCCTTGCTGAAATGCCGCGCGGGCATCGGCGGGAGTCAGCCAGATGGGTTGAATATCCGTAAATTTCAGGCCCGCCTGCTGTAATGCACGCAGCAAGAGGTTGTGTGAACTGGAGCCTTTCTGTAACGCCACTTTATGGCCTTTCAAATCGGCAACGGTTTTGATCGGGCTGTTTTCCGGCACCAGAATCACTTCCGCTTTCGGCTTCGGCGGTTCGACGCCGACATAAACTAAATCTGCTCCTGCGGCTTGTGCGAAAATAGGCGGAATGTCGCCGGTGCTGCCCAAATCAATGCTGCCCACGTTTAGCGCTTCGAGCATTTGCGGACCGGCAGGAAATTCCACCCACGAGAATTTGGTGTTCGGGTAACGTTTTTCCAGAAGCTGGTGGCTTTTCGCCAGCACCATGCTGATGCTGCCTTTCTGATAGCCGATGCGCAGTGCGTCCGGCGCAGGTTCTGCCGCGTGGCTCCAGGCCGAAAGGGTCAGCAGCCCGGTCAGCGCCAGGCTGCGAATACGTGGGCGAAACAGATTAAACATGGGCGACTCCTTGCGGAAGATGGAAGGCCGGAACGCGGATGTCGCGGCGGTGTAGCGCTTGCCAGAAGGTTTCCAGCGCGCTATCGAGGCGTTTTTGCAGATTTGGGCTGAACTGCGGCTTGTGCTGATAATCCTGAACCTGGCTGTCATCGGCGAAAACGCCGTGCAGTATTTCCTGTGCTTTCAGGGCATTGAGCACGGGTTTCAGGGCGTAATCCACCGCCAGCATGTGCGCCACGGTGCCGCCGGTGGCCAGCGGCAGAACGACTTTGCCTTCCAGCGCACGTTCCGGTAACAGGTCCAGCAGAGTTTTTAACGCGCCAGAAAAAGAGGCTTTATAAACCGGGGTGGCGACAATCAGGCCGTCCGCCTGCGCCAGTTGTTCAATAAGCGCCAACAGAGCAGGGCTGTCAAAGCGCGCATAGAGCAAATCTTCCGGTTCGAAATTCTGCAAATGCCAGTGACATACTTCGATGTCTACCCGGGAGAGGGTCTCTCTGGCATATTCCAGCAGCGCGCTGGAACGTGAAGGAAAACGCGGGCTGCCCGCTAGTGTAATGACACGCATAATCTCTCCTTATATCCCCGTCATACTTCAATCTGCAGGTGCGTTGGCTGCACTCTCTCACCCCAGTCACTTACTCAAGTAAGCTCCTGGGGATTCGTTCTTTTGCCGCCTTCCGGCAACTTGAATTATTTCGGGTATAAATATTTTCATTTATTTAACATTGATAACATTTGTCTGGAGTGTGTCAGAGGCAGGCGCGTTCGCTAAATGATTTTTCCGGCACTGGATTGCCAAAAACTGCAATTAAGTAAACGTTTGCGCTTTTTGAGGCATTTTTTGCGACAGGTCAATTCCCTTTCGGCGGCTGATCGAACATAATACGCCCCCGGTTTGCTACCGGGAATCCAGGAGAGTTCATGTACTACCCCTTCGTTCGTAAAGCCCTTTTCCAGCTCGATCCTGAGCGCGCTCATGAAGTCACGTTTCAACAATTACGCCGTGTAACAGGCACACCATTCGAAGCGCTTGTGCGCCAGAAAGTGCCATCAAAACCGGTCACCTGCATGGGGCTGACGTTTAAAAACCCTCTGGGTTTAGCCGCCGGACTTGATAAGAACGGGGAGTGCATTGATGCACTCGGCGCGATGGGCTTCGGCTCGATTGAAGTCGGTACCGTCACACCGCGTCCACAGCCAGGGAACGACAAACCAAGGATCTTCCGTCTGGTCGACGCCGAAGGTCTGATCAACCGCATGGGCTTTAATAACCTGGGCGTTGATAACCTGGTTGAGAACGTTAAAAAATCCCATTTCGACGGGATCCTCGGTATTAATATTGGCAAAAATAAAGACACGCCAGTTGAGCAAGGTAAAGATGACTATCTGATTTGTATGGAAAAAGTCTACGCTTATGCCGGTTATATCGCGGTCAATATTTCGTCGCCGAATACCCCGGGTCTGCGTACGCTGCAATATGGTGAAGCGCTGGATGATTTGTTGGCAGCGATTAAAAATAAGCAAAATGAACTGCAATCTGTTCACCACAAATATGTTCCAGTGGCGGTTAAGATCGCCCCGGATCTTTCGCCTGAAGAATTGATCCAGGTGGCCGACAGTTTAGTTCGCCATAATATCGATGGTGTTATTGCAACCAATACCACACTCGACCGAACGCTTGTCCAGGGAATGAAACACTGTGACGAAACAGGCGGTTTAAGTGGTCGTCCATTGCAGTTAAAAAGTACGGAAATTATTCGAATGCTCTCTGCCGAATTAAAAGGTCATTTACCTATAATTGGTGTGGGGGGGATTGATTCGGTGATGGCCGCGCGTGAGAAGGTGGCTGCTGGGGCAACGCTTGTTCAGATCTATTCCGGGTTTATTTTTAAAGGCCCGCCTCTGATTAAAGAAATCGTTACCCACCTCTAATCTTCATTGTGCAATTTACAACCAGGGCTTTATTTCCTGCCCTGGTTGTTTTATATTCCACAAATGTTGCTAATTTAAACGTTATGGTCTTTTCTTAATTCAGGCAAATTAACGAAACGGGATTATTCTTTAAGGCAAAGGATGCTTATGAGGGCGGGGAACAGAAATGCGAATTAAACCTGACGATAACTGGCGTTGGTATTTTGATGAAGAGCACGATCGTATGATGCTCGATTTAGCCAATGGTATGTTGTTTCGTTCACGTTTCGCCCGTCGGATGCTGACACCGGATGCCTTTGATCCTACAGGCTTTTGTGTTGACGATGCCGCGCTCTATTTCTCGTTTGAAGACAGATGTCGTGACCTGGAATTAACCAAAGAACACCGCGCAGAGCTTATTCTCAATGCGCTGGTCGCCATCCGTTTCCTCAAACCGCAGATGCCAAAAAGCTGGCACTTTGTCGCGCACGGAGAGAACTGGCAGCCGGTGACCGGCGACGCCGCAGCGGTCTGGCTGAGCGACAGCGGTGAGCGTGTGAATCTGCTGGTGGTTGAGCCGGGTGATAACGCAGCGCTTTGCCTGCTGGCACAGCCGGGGTTGATGTTAGCCGGTCGTACCATGCAGTTAGGCGATGCGATTAAAGTGATGAATGACCGCCTCCAGCCACAGCCGCTGTCGGCTGCACAGGCTTACGGTCAGGCGGTTTAACGCGAAAGGCGCAGCGCGGTTTTTGGAACGCAGCTGCAGCAAAGAATGGTGCCATCTTCAGAGACTGCACTTTTCTTCATCGGGCTGACTTCCCCTTCGACCAGCGTTACGCGGCAACTCCCGCATATTCCGGCCCGGCAAGAGTAGGGCACGCGGATCCCCTGTTGTTCCAGCTGTTCCAGTAAAACCTGCTGATTGTTTCCTTTGAAGACGTCGCCCTCCCAGTCAATGTCGACCACGGCATCCTGCGTGACGTTCACGTCCAGCGTTTCTTCCGCTTCGCCCGCACCGTACGTTTTACCCGGTCCGGTTGAGAGGATTTCTACCTCATCGCCTACGCGAACCACGCCGCTGTTGCGGGCAATCAAGTTTTGACCGAAATCGACATCACCGTTGTCCTGCGCTGTGCGGAAGGTTTGCAGTGTGGCTAATGGTTCACCGGAAGGGTGCTTTTGGCCTTTAGTGGGGCTGACGGTGGTAAAAATACAGCGGCTGCAGGGTTTCACGACGTCAAAGACCACGTCGCCGATACGCACCACTTTCCAGGAGTCTTCTTCCCATGGCTGCGTGCCGGTCACCACCAGATTGGGGCGAAACTGCTCCATCTGCACGCTGGCAGAGCAGCGATTTTGCAGGTCTCTCAATGAGGCTTCGGTCGTCAGTAAATAGGGGAAACCGTCGGCGAAAGAGAGCGGGACTGCCTCATGACGTTTGACGCGACGGGTCGGTTGTTGCCCCACCCAGCGTAACTGGACATCACGTTTAAAGAATCCTGATAACCACTGGTTTATGCCAGCAGGTGCAATCCGCGCGGTAAAGTGAGCACTCCAGACCTGGGTGGGGGCGCTTTCTGTTGCGAAGTCCGCAAAGCGTACAATCGCCGAGCTGCCATCTGGTGCGGTGAGGTGTAAACCTTCGTGAGTCGGTACCGGGGTGAAGCGCACCATCTGCGGATACTGGCGAGCGGTAATGAATGTGCCGTCCGGCTCGGTAACCATAAAAATACGGTCAAATGCCATGCCGCTGATGTCGGCCAGCGCATGTGTGACACCGATCCCACGCATTGATTTTACAGGATGAATATAGAGCCGTGATAGCGTCGGCATTTCGTTATCCCTCACGTTTGAAAAAAGTCGCCCTATATGAAGCCCAGATTCGCTATAATGCGCAACAATTTTCTGTGAGTAATAAGTGACGATATGAATTCTCTGTTTGCCAGTACGGCCCGTGGGCTGGAAGAGCTGTTAAAAACTGAACTGGAAAACCTGGGCGCCAGTGCCTGTGCGGTGGTTCAGGGTGGTGTCCATTTTGAAGGTGACACGCGACTGCTGTACCAGAGCCTGATGTGGAGCCGTTTGGCGTCACGTATCATGATGCCGCTCGGTGAGTGCAAGGTTTACAGCGATCTGGATCTGTACCTTGGCGTTCAGGCCATCAACTGGACAGAGATGTTCAATCAGGACTCGACCTTTGCCGTGCACTTCAGCGGTGTGAATGAGGAAATTCGCAACAGCCAGTACGGCGCGCTTAAGGTCAAAGACGCCATCGTCGATGCTTTTACCCGCAAAAATCTTCCGCGTCCGAATGTTGATAAAGAAAATCCGGACGTCCGGGTTAATGTCTGGCTGAATAAAGAAGTCGCGCATATTTCTCTCGACCTGAGCGGGGAGGGCCTGCATCTGCGTGGCTATCGTGACGCAGCCGGCATGGCGCCTATCAAAGAAACCCTGGCCGCGGCTATCGTGATGCGTTCTGGCTGGCAGCCGGGCACGCCGATGCTCGACCCAATGTGCGGTTCCGGTACGTTGCTGATTGAAGCCGCAATGCTTGCGACAGACCGTGCACCAGGCCTGCACCGTGGCTACTGGGGCTTTAACGGCTGGTCACAGCACGATGAAGTCATCTGGCAGGAAGTGAAAGCCGAAGCCCAGACCCGCGCTCGCGCCGGTCTCGAGGCTTATGAATCCCGTTTCTACGGCTCTGATATCGATGGTCGCGTGATTGATCGCGCGCGCAGTAACGCCCGTCGGGCCGGGGTGGCCGACATCGTCAACTTTGAAGTGAAAGACGTTGCGAAGCTGAGCAATCCGCTGCCGAAAGGGCCATACGGTACTGTCATCAGCAACCCGCCGTACGGCGAACGTCTGGACAGCGAACCGGCACTGATTGCGCTGCATAACCTGTTGGGTCGTACCATGAAATCCCAGTTTGGCGGCTGGAATCTGTCCCTGTTCAGCGCATCCCCTGAACTGCTGAGCTGTCTGCAGCTGCGTGCTGAGCGTCAGTTCAAAGCTAAAAACGGCCCACTGGACTGCGTACAGAAAAACTATCACCTGGCCGAAACCGACGGAACCACGACGGTTATGCTGGCAGATGATTACGCCAACCGTCTGCGTAAGAACGTCAAAAAACTCGACAAATGGGCGCGCCAGGAAGGCATTGAATGCTACCGTGTTTATGATGCTGATCTGCCGGAATATAACGTAGCGGTCGATCGCTACGGTGACTGGGTTGTTGTGCAGGAATATGCGCCACCGAAAACTGTGGATGCAACTAAAGCGCGTCAGCGTTTGTTCGACGTGATTGCCGCCACCATTTCGGTGCTGGGCATTGCGCCGAATAAACTGGTACTGAAAACCCGTGAGCGTCAGAAGGGTAAAAATCAGTATGAGAAGATGAGCGAGAAGGGCGAATTCATGCAGGTGAGCGAGTACAATGCGCGCCTGTGGGTGAACCTGACCGATTATCTCGATACCGGCTTGTTCCTCGACCACCGTATCGCCCGTCGTATGTTGGGTCAGATGAGCAAAGGCAAGGATTTCCTTAACCTGTTCGCCTATACCGGTACCGCTAGCGTGCACGCTGGTCTGGGTGGCGCACGCAGCACCACCACGGTGGATATGTCACGCACCTATCTGGAATGGGCTGAACGTAACCTGCGCCTCAACGGTCTGACCGGACGTCCGCACCGCCTGCTGCAGGCTGACGTGCTGGGCTGGTTGCGTGATGCAGATGAACAGTTTGACCTGATCTTCATCGATCCGCCGACATTCTCAAACTCTAAGCGCATGGAAGATACGTTCGACGTCCAGCGTGATCATCTGAAGCTGATGGCTGATTTGAAACGACTGCTGCGCAAAGGCGGCACGATCATGTTCTCCAACAACAAACGCGGCTTCAAACTCGATATCGACGGCATGGCAAAACTGGGCCTGAAAGCAGAAGAAATTACTCAAAAAACGCTTTCAGCTGATTTCGTCCGTAACCGTCAAATCCATAACTGCTGGCTCATTACCGCAGCCTGAAGGAAAGAATAAATGTCTTTAATTAGTATGCATGGCGCCTGGCTTTCGTTCAGCGATGCGCCTCTCCTTGATAATACCGAATTGCATATCGAGGATAACGAGCGCGTCTGTCTGGTTGGGCGTAATGGCGCCGGTAAATCGACGCTGATGAAAATCCTTAATCGCGAACAGGGCCTGGATGATGGTCGCATCATCTATGAACAGGATCTGGTAGTGGCACGTCTGCAACAGGATCCGCCGCGCAATGTGGAAGGTAGCGTTTACGATTTCATCGCCGAAGGTATCTCTGAGCAGGCGGAATATCTCAAGCGCTATCACGAGATTTCCCATTTGGTGATGACCGACCCGAGCGACAGAAATCTTAACGAGATGGCGAAGCTGCAGGAGCTTTTGGATCACCACGGTCTGTGGCAGATCGAAAGCCGCATCAACGAAGTGCTGGAACAGCTGGGTCTCGAAGCCGATATGGCACTGGGCTCGCTGTCAGGCGGCTGGCTGCGTAAAGCGGCGTTGGGCCGCGCGCTGGTCAGCGGTCCGCGCGTTTTGCTGCTCGACGAACCAACGAACCACCTGGACATCGAAACTATCGACTGGCTGGAAGGGTTCCTGAAAACGTTCAAAGGCACCATTATCTTCATCTCGCACGACCGTTCCTTTATCCGCAACATGGCAACCCGCATTGTCGATCTCGATCGCGGCAAGCTGGTGACCTACCCGGGTAATTACGATCAGTATCTGCTGGAAAAAGAAGAGATGCTGCGCGTGGAAGAGCTGCAAAACGCCGAGTTCGACCGCAAGCTGGCGCAGGAAGAAGTGTGGATCCGTCAAGGCATTAAAGCGCGTCGTACGCGTAACGAAGGCCGCGTCCGCGCCCTGAAAGATATGCGCCGTGAGCGCAATGAGCGTCGCGAAGTATTGGGCAGTGCCCGCATGCAGGTTGAAGAAGCGAGCCGCTCAGGCAAAATTGTGTTTGAACTGGAAAACGTTGACTACCAGGTCGATGGCAAAGTGCTGGTGAAGGACTTCTCCGTTCAGGTACAGCGTGGCGACAAAATAGCGCTGATCGGCCCGAACGGCTGCGGTAAAACCACGTTGCTTAAACTGATGTTGGGGCAGTTGCAGGCTGACAGCGGCCGCGTTCACTGTGGCACCAAGCTGGAAGTGGCCTATTTCGATCAGCACCGCGCTGAGCTCGATCCGGACAGAACGGTGATGGACAACCTGGCTGAGGGTAAGCAGGAAGTGATGGTCAACGGTAAGCCGCGTCACGTGCTCGGTTATCTCCAGGACTTCCTGTTCCACCCGAAACGCGCCATGACGCCAGTGCGCGCGCTGTCGGGCGGGGAGCGTAACCGCCTGCTGTTGGCGCGTTTGTTCCTCAAGCCAAGCAACCTGCTGATCCTCGATGAACCGACCAACGACCTCGATGTTGAAACGCTGGAACTGCTTGAAGAACTTATCGACGGTTATCAGGGTACCGTTATGCTGGTGAGCCACGATCGTCAGTTCGTGGATAACACCGTGACCGACTGCTGGATCTTCGAAGGCAACGGTAAAATCAGTGCATATGTAGGCGGTTACCATGATGCACGCGGGCAGCAGGCGCAGTCTCAGTCGCGCAAGCAGCCGGTCGAGAATAAAAGTGCTAAAGAAGAAGCAAAAGCAGGAACTGTCAAACGCGCGCCTGGCAAACTAAGCTATAACCTGCAGCGCGAATTAGAGCAGCTTCCTCAACGTCTTGAAGAACTTGAGGCAAACCTTGAAGGTTTGCAGGCGCAGGTCGCGAGTCCTGACTTCTTTAATCAGTCGCATGACCATACGCAGCAGGTGCTGGCGGATATGGAATTGGCCGAGAAAGCTCTGGAAGAGGCATTTGAACGCTGGGAATATCTCGAAGCGTTAAAAAACGGTGGTTAATGTGAGGAACGTTCATGTGCGATGAACACCATGCTGCAGGGCATATCCTGTGCCCACAATGCGATTTGCTGGTGGCGTTACCGCACCTCGAACACCGCCACAAGGCGTCGTGCCCTCGTTGCGGCACGACGCTGACGACCGAATGGGATGAGCCGCGACAGCGGCCCACAGCCTATGCGCTGGTAGCACTGTTCATGCTGCTACTGGCGAACCTGTTTCCGTTCGTCAATATGAACGTCGGCGGGATCAGCAGTGAAATTGAGCTGCTTGAAATCCCGCACGTGCTGTTTTCTGAAGACTACGCCAGCCTCGGCACCTTCTTCCTGCTGTTTGTGCAGCTGGTTCCGGCGTTTTGCCTGGCCACCATTCTGGTGCTGGTCAACCGGGTCCCGCTACCGCAAAAAATTCAGGTGTTCCTGGCCCGTATTCTGTTCCACTTAAAAAGCTGGGGCATGGCCGAGATTTTCCTCGCCGGGGTGCTGGTCAGTTTCGTGAAGCTGATGGCTTACGGCGATATTGGCGTGGGTACCAGTTTTGTTCCTTGGTGTATGTTCTGTCTGCTTCAGCTGCGCACATTCCAGTGCGTTGACCGTCGCTGGCTCTGGGACGACATCAAACCGATGCCTAAACTCGAACAATCGCTGAAAGTGGGTGTGACGGGGATCCGTCAGGGTCTGCGTTCCTGTTCGTGCTGCACCGCCATTCTTCCTGCCGAACTGCCGGTCTGTCCGCGCTGTGAAACCAAAGGCTTTGTCCGTCGCAGACACAGCCTGCAATGGACGCTGGCGCTGTTGATGACCTCGATTATTCTCTATCTGCCTGCCAATATTCTGCCGATCATGATTACGGATTTGCTCGGTGAGAAACTGCCGTCGACCATTATCGCCGGGGTGGTATTGCTGTGGAGTGAAGGATCGTATCCGGTAGCGATGGTGATTTTTATCGCCAGTATTATGGTGCCGACGCTGAAAATGATCGCCATTGCCTGGCTGTGCTGGAATGCTAACGGCAACGGAAGCCGCGACAGCGAGCGGATGCACCTTGTGTATGAGGTGGTTGAATTTGTTGGCCGTTGGTCAATGATTGATGTTTTTGTGATAGCAGTGCTATCCGCGCTGGTGCGCATGGGAGGCTTAATGAATATCTATCCGGCGATAGGAGCAGTAATGTTCGCGTTGGTGGTTGTCATGACCATGTTCTCCGCCATGACCTTCGATCCTCGCTTGTTGTGGGATCGTGAGCCAGAATCAAGCCATGAGGAAAAGTAATAACATGGAAAACAAGAGTGGAGAGGCGAAAGTGCAGAAGGTGAAGAACTGGTCGCCAGTGTGGATCTTTCCCATCGTTACCGCGCTTATCGGCGCATGGATCCTCTTTTATCACTACAGCCATCAAGGGCCAGAAGTTACCCTGATGACCACCAACGCTGAAGGTATTGAAGGCGGAAAAACCCGCATCAAGAGCCGCAGCGTGGATGTCGGCGTGGTGGAAAGCACAACCCTGACGGACGATCTGACGCACGTTGAAATCAAGGCGCGTCTGAATACCGGAATGGAAAAACTACTGCATGGTGATTCGGCCTTTTGGGTCGTGAAACCACAGGTTGGGCGTGAGGGTATCAGCGGCCTCGGTACGTTGTTATCGGGAGCCTATATTGAACTTCAGCCAGGGGCTAAAGGCACTGAGCCTGAGAAATTCCAGCTGCTGGATTCCCCCCCACTTGCGCCACCGGATGCGAAAGGTATCCGCGTTATGCTCGAAAGTAACAAAGCAGGGCAACTCTCTCCGGGCGATCCGGTACTGTTCCGCGGTTATCGCGTGGGGTCGGTCGAGACCAGTACCTTTAATGCCGATAAGCGCAGCATAACGTACCAACTGTTTATTAGCGCGCCGAATGACCGCCTTGTCACCACCAACGCCCGCTTCTGGAAAGACAGCGGTATAGCGGTGGATCTGACCTCTGCCGGGATGCGCGTAGAAATGGGATCGTTGTCGACCCTGTTCGGTGGTGGTGTCAGCTTTGACGTGCCGGATGGACAGTCACTGGGTGAGCCGGTGGCGAACAAAACGGAATATCATCTGTTTGACGATCAACGTTCCATTCAGGATGCGATGTATACCCAGCATGTTGATTACGTCATGTTCTTCAAGGATTCGGTTCGTGGTCTTCAGCCGGGCGCTCCGGTGGAATTCCGTGGCATCCGTCTGGGTACTGTAGGTAAAGTACCGTTCTTCATCCCGGGCCTGCATCAGCGTCTGAGTGATGATTACCGTATTCCGGTTCAGATACGTATCGAGCCTGAGCGTCTGGTTAACCAACTGGGCGGCGATCCGGATATTCGCAGTCATCTGGATACCCTGATTGAACGTGGCCTTCGTGGTTCGCTCAAGTCTGGTAATCTGGTTACTGGGGCGCTTTACATCGATCTCGACTTCTATCCAAAAGCTGAACCGCGCGGCAAGTTCCGCGAGTTTGGTGGTTTTCAAATTATCCCGACCGTGAGTGGTGGACTGGCGCAAATCCAGCAACGCCTGATGGATGCGCTGGATAAAATCAATAATCTGCCAATCAATCCGTTGATTGAACAGGCCACAAACTCGCTGGCGGAAAGCCAGAAAACCATGAAGCACGTGCAGGCGACGCTGGATAATCTCAATAAGATTACCGGTAGCCAGTCGATGCAGGACCTGCCAGCCGACATGCAGAAAACGCTGCATGAGCTGAACCGCAGTATGCAGGGCTTCCAGCCTGGTTCTGCGGCATACAACAAAATGGTCGGCGATATGCAGCGTCTGGATCAGGTACTCCGTGAACTGCAGCCTGTGCTGAAAACACTCAACAATAAGAGCAACGCGTTGGTGTTCGAAGCGAAGGATAAAAAGGATCCGCAGCCGAAGAGGGCGAAAGAATGAAAAAATGGCTACCCGTAGCATTAGCTTGCCTGCTGTCGGCGTGCAGCAGCAGCAGTGACAACAAAACTTACTATCAACTTCCCCTTCCTCAGGCTGGCGTGCAAAGCACGGCCAGCCAGGGCAGCCACCTGCTGTGGGTTGAGCAGGTGAGCATCCCTGATTATCTCGCCGGAAACGGCGTGGTGTATCAGACCAGTGATGTTCAGTACGTGATTGCAAACAATAACCTGTGGGCAAGCCCGCTGGATCAGCAACTGCGTACTACGCTGGTGGCGAACCTCAGCACCCAGCTTCCGGGTTGGGTAGTTGCGTCACAACCGCTGGGCAGCGACCAGGATACCCTCAACGTCAATGTGAGCGGTTTCCATGGTCGTTATGACGGTAAGGTAATTGTGAGCGGTGAATGGCTCCTGAACCATCAGGGGCAGCTTATTAAGCGTCCGTTCAACATCGAGGTCAAGCAGCAGCAAGACGGCTATGACGCAATGGTGAAAACGCTGGCACAGGCCTGGAGTCAGGAAGCGACATCTATTGCGCAGTCAATTAATCGCTTGCCATAAGTAAAATTCATCACCGTTAAAACCGCAGCAGACATGTTTCTGCTGCGGTTTTTTTGTTTTTGGCCTCAGGTGGTTAGTTGTCCGGCTTCACGATTTTTGTACAAATGAACTTCTGAGTAGCTCACAAATATGACACTGGCGTGAATTTTGCGCATTGACGCTGTGGTCGATTCAGGGTATCCCTAATGTGTGGTTGCACATTTGGTGACCACTGTTTTCTTTTCCACCAGACTCAAAAAATGAGGGAAACGAGGCATGAAGAGACAAAAACGTGATCGCCTGGAACGGGCACATCAACGTGGGTACCAGGCTGGCATCGCTGGCAAATCAAAAGAAATCTGTCCTTATCAGACCTTAAACCAACGGTCGCACTGGCTGGGAGGCTGGCGAGAAGCCATGGAGGACAGGGCAGTAATCGCCTGATGCTGTCTCTTTAAAACAAAGAAGCCTCTGCATGCAGAGGCTTCGCCGTTTCTACACACCCGAAGGTACGTTAAACGCATCAGAACGCAGAAGTGTCCTGGAACAAACCCACTTTCAGGTCAGTCGCTTCGTAGATGCGATGACCGTCAACCAGGACTTCACCATCAGCGATACCCAGGATCAGTCGGCGGTTAATCACGCGTTTGAAGTGGATGCGATAGGTCACTTTTTTCGCGGTAGGCAGAATTTGGCCCGTGAATTTCACTTCGCCAACGCCCAGTGCACGACCTTTTCCTTCGCCGCCAAGCCAGCCCAGGTAGAAGCCGACCAGCTGCCACATGGCATCCAGGCCCAGACAGCCAGGCATTACCGGGTCGCCGATGAAATGGCAACCGAAGAACCACAGGTCAGGATTGATATCCAGCTCTGCTTCCACGTAGCCTTTATCGAAGTTACCGCCCGTCTCGGTCATTTTGATGACACGATCCATCATCAGCATGTTGGCTGACGGAAGCTGCGGGCCTTTTTCGCCAAACAGTTCGCCGCGTCCGGAGGCAAGAAGATCTTCTTTTGAATAGGATTCGCGTTTATCTACCATGTTTTCAGTAAGCCTTATTTTGAGTTCGCGACGCAGGATAGCTAACACGTGTACGCTGAACAAGTCCGATCAGTTTGAATGAAACCAGTTTAACCAGCGCATTGCCCACGGGCGATGACGTATATCCTGCTGATTTGCCTGAGCAATACGTTCCTGAATAGTTTGCAGAAGCGTGGTCTGGCCTTCGCCGTCCCAATTCAACTGCGTCAACAGCGACAACGCATCCGTCACATCATCAATTGCCCAGAGTGAAAATTCACCGGCTTCCACGGCTTTCTGTACGTCCTGCGCAAGGCTGAGATGACGCACGTTTGCAGAAGGAATGATAATCCCCTGTTTCCCGGTCAGGCCACGCTGCTGACAGATAGCAAAGAAGCCTTCAATTTTTTCATTGAGGCCGCCTACCGGCTGCGCACGACCAAACTGGTCAACGGAACCGGTGATGGCCAGGCTTTGATTGACCGGCACGTTCGACAGGGCACTGATCAGGGCACATAATTCGGCCATTGATGCACTGTCTCCGTCGACTTCGCTGTACGACTGCTCGAAGGTGAGAGACGCTGAGAAGGGGATCTGTTGGTCCAGTCCCAGTTCAGCCATCAAAAACGCCTGCATAATCATCATGCCTTTGGCATGAATGTTACCGCCGAGTTCTGCTTTGCGTTCGATATCAGTGAACTCACCGTCACCAATGTGAACTACGCAGCTGATACGCGAAGGTTCACCGAAGGCGCGCGGGTGACCCGGGAATTCGACCACAGATAGGGCGTTAATCTGGCCTATCTGTTCGCCTTCCGTTTCGATAAGGATCTGTTCAAGCAGAATTTCATCCTGCATGCGCTCCGCCAAATAACCTTCACGCCACTGGCGTTGAACCAGCATGGTGATCAGCTGTTCTGCGCTAAAACGTTCACCTTCACAGAAGGCAGCGGCTTCACGCAGCTGGCGGCCAATCCACAGTGGGCACAATGGCAGTGCCTGTTGGTCACCGGTGTAACGTGCGCCTTCCTGAATGAGAAGCGGCCAGGCGTCGGTATCGGGGCCCGGTAAATTCAGACCGCGGGCAATATGCCACACCCACTGACACCAGAGTTTCTGCGAGTCTTCATCAACGATCTGCAGATTGTCTTCATATTCACTGTAGATGGCTTTTTCGCACAATTCCGGCTCCATGTCCTGGAAATCGGCTAGCGATTCACGCTCACCAACTAGCATCACCTTCAGCGACAGCGGCATAGAAGGGATGCTGACGGGCAGGGGACGGGCATCATCAAAAGTCAGCCAGTCAAAACGCTGATGGGAGACGATGTTCTTCAAACGCATCCACAGCAGCGGCTGAGAAAGCAGGCTGCGTAAGGAGAGGATTAAAACGCCGCCGTTAGCCTGATGCACGAGACCCGGCTGGAGGCTGATTTCACCATTGAACTGACGAACACAGCCAAATAGCTGCTCGGCTTCAACCCAATCAGCCTGGATGATTGGCCCCTGGCTTGCGAAATTGTCTTCGGGCGCGGTAGCGGCAGTCAGGCTAACCTGATTGCCGTTGACCGTGTAACGGACACCACAGAGCGGCTGCGCATCGTCGCGACGTTCGCGAGTGGCATCGGTCAGTAGCTGTAGATACTCAGGTTCTTCCGGGGCTTTCACCAACAGGAAGTCAGATATGGCCTGAGGATAGAGGAATTGATCCAGCGCGTAGTGCAGACGTGCCTGCAGTTCGCCGGGTAAGGAATCGGTTTCGGTTGCCAAATTAGGCTGGGCAAACAGCGTCTGATAAGCCTCAAGATCGGGGGCTAAATCGCGCTGTGAAAGTTTTGTAATCGTCAAAGTCGCTGTTTTTTAGTCAGATGTAAAGCGGGTGATTATACCTCAAGGCGACACTCAGCACACGGGGATTAGCGGGCAACTTTCTGAAGGAGAAAAGCCTCACTCGCTCAGGGCGATTTCTTCTCAGCACAACAGCAAAAACCTGTTATCCTGAAATGAGTTACACGGTCACATTGAGATCGCAATGAAATATCAACAACTGGAAAACCTTGAAAGCGGCTGGAAATGGAAGTACCTGGTTAAAAAGCACCGGGAAGGTGAGCTGATCACCCGCTACATTGAGGCCAGCGCTGCACAAGACGCGATAGATACCTTGTTGACGCTCGAAAACGAACCTGTACAGGTCAACGACTGGATTGAACAGCACATGAATCCGGCGCTGTTTAATCGTATGAAGCAAACGATTCGAGCGCGACGTAAACGTCACTTCAACGCCGAGCATCAGCACACTCGCAAGAAGTCTATAGACCTGGAGTTTATCGTCTGGCAACGCCTGGCGGGCCTGGCACATCGCCGGGGTAAGACCCTGTCGGAGACGATAGTGCAGTTAATTGAAGATGCGGAAAACAAAGAGAAGTACGCGAGCAAGATGACAACGCTCAAACAAGATTTGCAGGCGTTGCTAGGGAAAGAGAAATAACCTACCTGAATTCAGAATAAAAAAAACCCCGCGATGCGGGGTTTTTTATTAGACGATAACTTAAGCCTGTGGCTGAGTTACAACGTCTTTGCTACCTTTAACTTCGATCTCTACGCGACGATCTGGAGCCAGGCAATCGATCAGTGCAGCGCGAGCTTTCACGTTGTCACAGGTGTTGCCGGTAACTGGGTTAGATTCGCCCATACCACGTGGGGAGATCTTGTTAGCCGGGATACCTTTAGATACGAGGTAATCGACAACAGACTGTGCACGCTGCTCAGACAGTTTCTGGTTGTAGGAATCAGAACCGATACGGTCGGTGAAGCCCAGAACCACTACTGAACCGTCTTTAGGATCCAGGTTGCTCAGCTGGGAGTACAGCTGATCCAGTGCCTGCTGACCTTCTGGTTTCAGAGTCGCTTTGTTGAAGTTGAACAGAACGTCAGACTTCAGAGTGAAGTGCTTGGTCTGTACTTCTGGAGCTGGAGCTGGAGCCGGGGCTACAACTGGAGCAACATCGTTCTGGCCGAAGCGGTAAGAAACACCAACGCTCAGCATGCCGTTATCAGGACGAACACCTACGGTGCCTGCGTCGCCGATGTTGTTAACCCACTGGTATTCCAGACGGGTAGCGATGTCACGGGTCATTGCCCACTCAACGCCGCCAGCGAATACTGGGGAAACGCCGGTGTCGTGGTTATCGCCACCTACGTTGTTGCTGGAGTCAGCGCGCCATACCATGCCGCCCAGACGAGTGTAAACGTCCAGATCGTCGGTTACCGGGTAACCCAGTTTAGCAGTCAGCTGAACGCCTTGAGCTTTGAATGCGCCGTTAACCTGGTCGCCTTTATAAGGCATACGGCCCAGCCAGTCATAACCCATTTCGAAACCAACATACGGGTTTACCTGGTAACCACCGAACGCACCTGCACCGAGCTGGCTGTCGTGGGTTGGACCATTGTTGTTCAGGGAGCTGTCATACCAGCCAGTATCATGGAACTGAGACCAGCCCAATTTACCACCAGCATACCAGGTGTTATCTTTCGGTGCGGCTTGCGCTACAGTAGCGAAGCCTGCCAGTGCCACTGCAATCGCGATAGCTGTCTTTTTCATTTTTTGCGCCTCGTTATCATCCAAAAATCGCCATGAATATCCATTTAGAAGTTCACGGTTAAATCCTTCACCGGGGGCGGAGCCTAATTCAGGAACTACGCCGTAATCTGTGGCTTAAGCCGATCACCCCTGGCGATGTAAAGTCTACAACGTACTTGAAAACTTACAAGTGTGAACTCTGTCAGGCATATGAAAAAAAAAGAGTTGTATACACAATATTTAACATTTATGTTGGATTTTTGCGCCGAACAAAATGCTGAGAACCGCACCAGACAAGCATTTTCCTAAATTAACCCGCGAAAAATAGCGGGTTATAGACAGGGCAAAAAAAATGCTAGGAATAATCCTATTTTTACTCAATGATACAAATTAGAGTGAATTTTAAGGCCGGAAAACTGTCTCGTCGGCAGGGAAGTGGTTCTGACAGGACGCATAATAAAGCCCATTGCGTTACCTTCTTCGGCTGCAATGGCGAGTCGATGATGTTCATCTTCGCTCAACTCTTCGGTAACCCAGCCAATAACAACACTATAGTTCCCGGTACGAAGTGCGCGAATCATAGATTCAAGCGTCATTTCTGGCAACATTTGGCTAACTTGCATGACTTTAGACAGCGGAAGGCCCGATGCCTGAACCCACTGGCGACTCAGTTTCTGCTGCGGCGTGAGCCACAGCTGCCAGCGATCTTGCTGGCCAAGCTGCTGCAAAAGGGGTAACAGCAGCAATTGAGTCATCATCGGCTGATCCTCACGATAAAGCACTTCGCTGATAAGCCCAGTAGAACTGTGCTGTGGATGGTCGACTGCAGTTGCAGAAACCATTGATGTGCGATTTGCATAACCTGAAGTGTACATAGTGAATCCCGCCCTGTGGGTTACTGTATGAATATACAGTATACCTGGTCAGACGAAAGATCAACTTCATTTTCTGAAAGCTCCTCGCAAATATTGTACAGAAAAGGGCCTCTGGATAAGAACCTCTTGCCCCCGGAATTGAACTTACTTATGTTCTTCATTAACGGATCCGCTATCAAAACCCTTTAATCTAACTGCATGATTACAGGACAGAATCATGGGAAAAATATCAATTAAAAGGATCTATCAGTGTGAAGAATGTTTGTCTTCTCTGGGGAAAATTCATCACCGCGCATTGTTTGGGGGATATAGCCTTTCCATTGATGACACCGTATTCGCCATGGTGGCTCATGGCGAGCTTTACCTCCGGGTGTGTGAACAAAGTGCGACCTATAATGTGGCAACCCCACCGCGGTTGTTAACACTTGTTAAGCGTGGCCGCCCGATATCGCTGAATTACTATTGGGTCGACGAAAACCTTTGGCAGGATCAGTCTCTGTTATTGAACATGTCTGCGATGTCACTCCGTGAAGCGCAAAACGAGAAGCAGCGTCGAAGCGACCCACAGCGAATGCGTAACCTGCCGAATATCAGCTTCCAACTGGAGCTACTGCTGACGGAAGCGGGGATTCACGATCTGGACGCGTTACAAAAGTTGGGTGCGGCGGCGGCGTGGTATCGACTGCGTGCTATGCGGAAAGATTTAAGTATCAATGTGCTCTTCGCACTGGAGGGCGCAATAACCGGTATGCATGCGGCCATCATACCGTTGCACCGCCGTCAGCATCTCCTTGAGTGGGCAGAGACGCTGACGGAGAGAAAGAACGCTATGCCCGAAGAGGGGTAACCTTCTGCTGCAGGCGACAAAATTCTGGCAACAGGCTTACCATTAATCCAATCTGCTGGAGGACTAGCGGAGCTTTACTTTCTAAACCGGGGTCGAGGTGATGGATCCGTTCCATTAAGCCCGCCAGCGCCTCCTGCACACGTTTTTCATCCGACGGTGAATGATGAAATGCGTCGTCAACATAACAAACTGCATCATCCAGCAACGTCAGGATATCAGGGTTGGTTAACTGTTCCCGATGGGCTCCAAGCGCGGAAATATAGCTGGTAAAGGTATGATTCAGGCAAAGCAGTCGGAAGGCCGTTTCCCGCATTTCTGCGGTCACGCGCGGCTCGGTAGACATGTTCGAGACCACGGACGCCAGTTCCGCATCACGATTATGTGCATCGCGGCGGGCAATGCGGTAGGGCAGGCGGTTATCGCGGCCCTGATGATATTGCTCCAGAATCGCATCCAGATAGCGGCAGTTTGCATCAACAGCCCTCGCCATTACCGTCGGCAGATTACGGAACTTCCAGTCAGGCCAGATAAAGGTGACCGCCGCCCACGCGATGGCACAGCCGATAAGCGTATCAATAATACGTGGAAGGGCGACTTCAAACCCTTCCCCAAGCAAATTGAAACACAGCAGGACCAGCAGGGTAATGAACATCGTTGCATGGGCGTACTGAATATTTCGGAAGGCGAAGAACAGTACGCCGGTGAGCACAATCAGTAACAGCTGTCCTTCAATTGACGGTACCAGCAGCAGCACCGGCAGGCCGATGGCCACGCCTATCAGCGTGCCGATAACACGAAGCGCCAGCCGGTGGCGCGTTGCATTATAGTTCGGCTGGCAGACGAACAGGCTGGTGAGCAGGATCCAGTAGCCATGATTCATCCCGGTGAACTGTATAAACGCATAGCCCGCACAGAGAACCAGCGACATCCTGACCGCATGGCGGAACAAGGCTGACTCGGCGGAAAAGTTGCGGCTCAGTCGCAGCCAGACATCGCTGAACCCGTGCAGTCGGTCATCGGCCAGCTGCGTTTCGGTCTCGCTCTGTGGCAGGGCTAACTGCTGCTCAGACTCAATGGTCGCCAGCTGCGCGTCAATGGCGTGAAGGTTATTGAGCAGAAAACCCAGGGCTTTCATCTGCTCTTTATCGGCTCCGCTGGCGCTGACTCTCTCGAGTGCTGCATTCAGATGAGTGAAAGCGCGTTCAAAGCGTGCGTCATGCTGGTAGGGCGTACGCAGCAAAATGGAGCGGGAAAGCTGCATACACGCCTGGGATTGCATCGAAAGCAGGCGCTGGAAGCGGAACATGACGTCGCTATAGCGGAAGTTATCGCGCAGGGACTGATACTGCACGTGCGAGGAGCTGGCACGCTCGTGGATATCCTGCGCCGCGAAATAATAATGCAGCGTGCGACGGGTGCCACGCTGTCCGCGATCGCCGCGCAAACGGGTTAGCAGCGAGGCTTTGGTCTGATTCAGCGTGGCGACCAGTTGTCCGTTAGCCATCGCCAGTTCAACCAGCGGAGCCTGTGTTTCATTCTCGATATCCGGGTCGAAAAGTCGTGACTTGAGTTCCAGATAATGCGCGAGCTGTTCATAGCTGCGGGCGAGATTATCCTGCAACGGACGAATGGGGAAAATCAGATGACCGGTCAGCGTCAGCAGGTTGTACCACACCGCGCCCGCGAGCAGCAGTAGCGGTTGTTGATACCAGTGCTCGTAAAGTGACACGCCGAGCATGGTATAGATGGCTATCAACAACGCGCCAAAGGCGATGGTCGCGTAGCGCTGCCCAAGGCCACCCAGCAGGATGAAGCCGCTGGTGGACAACGTCAGTCCGAGCGCAAAAGCCCACGGCCACGGGAATAGCAACTCAACGGATGCTGAGGCAATGAAGAAACATACCAGCGTGATCACGAGATTACGCAGTCGTCCGGCGAGCCTGTCATCGAGATCGGCCAGCGCAGCAGCCACCACCCCAAGCGTCAGCGGGATGGTGAGTTTCACTTCCCCAAGGCACCAAGGCAGCGCGGCGGTTCCGCATAGCGCGATAAAAATTCTGGCGTTATACAGCCAGGCGCTGTTCCAGGTATAACGGCGTAATAAAGGACTTAGCATGCGGTAATCAGTCCCGATCATTGAAATCGGCGACGCGCATTGGCTTCACGCGCGGCACGGGCAGTTTCTACGGAAACCACGCGGCGGCCAACAGGCCACAAAGCGATAGCGGCAATCTTAAAGTTGGCGATCCCCACAGGAATTCCAATGATAGTTATACACTGCGCAATGCCCGCGACAATATGTGTCAGGCACAGCCACCAGCCGAACAGCACGAACCACAGAATGTTCAGCAGCGTACCGCCGGTATTCATCAGCTCACTTTTTTCGCCAGGACTCAGCTCATCCACATGCACGGCTTCATTACCGAACGGCAGAAACGACAGTTTTGTGATTTCCCAGCAGGAGCGGGTCAGCGGTAACGTAATGATCAACACCATGCTGACGACCGTGGCCAGCAGCCAGCCCAGCGTTGTAAGAAAACCACCCAATACAAAGTTCAAAATATTCAGAACGGTACGCATATAACCTCTGTTCAGTCCTGTGAAAAGAAAGACCCGACGATTGTAACGTTTTTTAGCGCTGGAGCACCTGGAATCTGGCGGTTACACTGTCATACATAAGTCTACATCCGGGATTTGGCAAGACATGGAACTAAAAGCAACAGCCCTCGGCAAACGCATGGCGCAGCACCCCTACGACCGGGTTGAACTCCTGAATGCCGGAGTAAAAGTCTCTGGCGATCATCATGAATACCTGATTCCGTTTAATCAGCTGACCGCCATTCATTGCAAGCGAGGTTTGGTGTGGGGCGAGCTGGAGTTCGTTCTGCCGGATAACAAAGTGGTTCGCCTGCACGGCACTGAATGGGCCGACACTCAGCGTTTTCATCATCATCTGCAAAGTCGCTGGCAGCAGTGGAGTGATGAAATGAGTGTCATTGCCGCTGACGTTTTACAGCAGCAGTTGACGGTTATCTCGCGCCACAGTGCAGAAGGCAAATGGCTGACCCGCGAGGCTGTCGGACAACTGCGACAAAAAATTCTCAGTGCTCTGGACGCGCTGCCTGTTCCTGTGGCGCGGCTGGACAGTTTCGACAACTGCCACGAACTCTGGCAGCAGTGTCAGGCGTGGTTGAAAGACCGCGATGCCAGCCGACTCAAGCATAACCAGGCATTTACTGAAACGATGCTGAAACAGTACGCCGCTTTCTTCCAGGGAATTGAATCCTCACCACTCAATGATGCGCAGGCGCGTGCGGTGGTGAATGGCGAACGTTCGCTTCTGGTATTGGCCGGTGCGGGTAGCGGTAAAACGTCGGTGCTGGTGGCCCGTGCCGGTTGGCTGCTGACGCGTGGAGAAGCTGCTGCTGATCAGATTTTACTGCTGGCGTTTGGTCGCAAAGCGGCGCAGGAGATGGACGAGCGTATTCGCGAGCGTCTCAACACTGAAGCCATCAGTGCGAAAACGTTCCATGCGCTGGCGCTGCACATTATCCAGCAGGGCAGCAAAAAAGTGCCGGTTATCAGCAAACTGGAAAATGACGCCACTGCGCGCCAGTCACTGCTGACAAAATGCTGGCAGCAACAATGTCAGGAGAAAAAGGCGCAGGCCAAAGGCTGGCGACAGTGGCTTGAGGAAGAAATGGAATGGAATGTGCCGGAGGAGGACTACTGGCACGACCCTAAAATTGTGCGTCGGATGGGCAGCCGCCTCGATCGCTGGGTCAGCCTGATTCGCAGCCATGGCGGTTCGCAGGCTGAAATGATCGAAAGCGCACCGGAAGAGATCCGTGAGCTGTTTGGTAAGCGCGTCAAGCTGATGGCTCCGCTGCTAAAAGCGTGGAAAACGGCGCTGAAAGACGAAGGCGCGGTAGATTTTTCCGGGCTGATTCATCAGGCCATTAACGTGCTGGAAAAAGGGCGTTTCGTCAGCCCCTGGAAGCACATTCTGGTGGATGAATTCCAGGATATTTCCCCTCAGCGTGCGGCACTGTTGGCGGCGTTGCGTAAGCAGAACTCACAAACCACCTTGTTTGCGGTGGGAGATGACTGGCAAGCAATCTACCGCTTTAGCGGTGCGCAGCTATCCCTGACCACCGCGTTTACCGATTATTTCGGTGAAGGCGACAACTGCGCACTGGATACCACTTACCGTTTTAACAGTCGAATTGGCGAAATTGCTAACCGTTTTATTCAGCAAAACCCACATCAGCTAAGCAAACCCCTGAACAGCCTGACGACGGGCGACAAAAAAGCCGTCACGTTACTGCCGGACGATCAGCTCGATGCTTTGCTCGATAAACTGAGTGGTTTTGCGAAGCCGGAACAGCGCATTTTAATTATGGCGCGTTATCACCATCTGAAACCTGCACTGCTGGAAAAAGCAGCGACCCGTTGGCCGAAACTGCAGATTGATTTTATGACCATTCACGCCAGTAAAGGTCAGCAGGCAGATTACGCGATTGTGCTCGGTTTGCAGGAAGGTCAAGATGCGTTTCCGGCACCGGTGCGGGAGTCCGTCATGGAACAGGCGTTACTGCCGCAGCCGGAGGATTTCCCTGATGCTGAAGAAAGGCGTTTGCTGTACGTCGCCATGACGCGCGCGCGCCAGCGTGTGTGGCTGATGTTCAACAAGCAGGAGCCGTCGGTGTTTGTCGAGGTACTGAAATATCTGGATGTGCCGGTCGCCCGTAAACCCTGATTAAAGTGCTTAACTGCCCGGCGGCGCTGCGCCAACCGGACCTACAGCTTCGAGCGTAGGTCCGCATAAATGCAGTGCCGCTGGGCTTTTTATTACTTGAGACGTTCTGCCAGGTAACGCTGATAGTCAGGGATTTGAATATCTACCGGCGCGTTGAAGTTAGCCGACTGAATAATGAAATCCGCGGTGGAGACGTTGGTTGCCACCGGAATGTTCCATACGGTGGCCAGGCGCAAAAGGGCTTTTACATCCGGATCGTGCGGCACGGCGTTCAGCGGATCCCAAAAGAAGATCAGGACATCAATTTTACCTTCTGCGATCATCGCGCCGACCTGCTGATCGCCGCCCATCGGGCCGCTCAGCATTGCCGTGACGTCCAGACCGGTTGCGCGCTGAACCAGATTACCGGTGGTGCCGGTGCCATAAAGTTCATGCTGTGCCAGCAGCGGTTGATGACGCTCAACCCAGGCTTTCAACATCTGCTTACAGTGATCGTGCGCGACCAGGGCGATATGTTTTCGACCCGGTAGGGTACGGGTTGTCTGTTCCATAATTATTTTCCATCATTCAACATGTCGACAGATTACTGGAAGTGATTGTTGCTGCAAGCGGCAACCGCGAATTTTCCTGCGCTACGTCATGATATCAGGAGGATGGCTGCGATTTTGCCCATTCAAGAAAGCGGTTGCGGGTTTGCGGGTCGGCCAGTTGGAACCAGTATTTCAGCCGTTGTTCAGTCAATGTTTGCGACTGATAGGCTGGATTATCCAGCTCGTTGGTTTTCGTTAACAGCGTGCTGTCGTCCGACTGCGGCATACTGAACTGCGTGCTGGAGGCTTGCTTATTGGCGATGTTGTAAGCCTCTGTCGCTTTTTCATAATCGATGTTGGTCCCCGTCTGGGTGATCGCCAGAATATCCAGTTTGACCGGAATAGGCATTGCGTTGCCATCCAGCAGGCTAACGTGCGGCGTGGAGGTGAAGGTCTCGGTATCTTCCAGCGTTTCGAGCCGCGGCAGGCTGAAGTTTATCTGGCCTACCAACTGCGAATTAAAGTTGGCAATCAGCGGCGGCGAGACGTACAACTGGCGATTCTGATCGGGCAATATAATCATTTTTTCAACACGAAATACGACCTGATGTGGGCCGTTATCCACCTCAAGGCTTTCTGCCCCGCGTAACAGCAGGCTGGACACTTTCTTGCCGTCCAGTACCAGTAAATCAATGTCACCTGAGAGCCGAAGCGTCGTGGCAAATACGCTGCCAGGCATCAGAAGCAACAGACACAATATGGTCATCCCCGTTCTCATCGCTATCTCCTGAAAAAATGCCTGCCCGTAGAGTGTATCAAATCTTTACGAAATCGGTTTTTATTAACATATAGACATAATCCAGGGTTCTGCCCTCATACTCTGGTATGACTGAATGGCTGGCGTATCAGGATTGTCGTACACTTTGCAAAATTGCCCGGAGGAAATAATGAAAGAGAACGAAATTGCAGGCATTTTGAACGAGACCCGAACCATCGCGCTGGTGGGGGCGAGCGATAAGCCGGACCGCCCAAGCTATCGGGTGATGAAGTATCTGTTGGACCAGGGTTATCACGTCATTCCAGTGTCACCGAAAGTGGCGGGTAAAACGTTACTCGGCCAGCAAGGCTACAGCACGCTGGCGGAAGTGCCTGAAAAAGTGGATATGGTGGATGTATTCCGCAATTCAGAAGCCGCCTGGGGCGTGGCGCAAGAAGCGATTGCGATCGGGGCCAAAACGCTGTGGATGCAGCTGGGTGTCATCAACGAACAGGCCGCCGTGCTGGCACAAGATGCGGGACTGAAGGTGGTGATGGATAAATGTCCGGCGATTGAAATTCCCCGTTTGGGGCTCGCGAAATAAGGAAAACCCCGCCTCGGCGGGGTTTTTATCAGTTACGCAGGCGAGGTGCCTGAAGTTGTTGGCGAATGGTTTGCGCCAGTTCGTCCATTGATGGCTGTTCCGGGTGCTCGTCGTTGGCTTCGTTTTGCAACTGGGCTTCTGCGAGATAGGTATGGACGGGTTCGCCGTCATCGTCTTCCATCACCACGTGATACCACGGTGAAGTACGCAGCTCGTCGTTCACCGCGACCTCATCATCCGAGGGCTCATCCAGGGAGTATTCCGGATCGATATCGACGATCACGCCAAGATACCCTAACAGCGAATGGCGGACCTGCTGGCCGATACCAAATTTGCTGGCAATCATCATAGTCACCTCCCAGGAAACATTACTGACATTAAATATGAGGGCAATGTTTCACTTTTCAACTTACATGACGCGACAGGCAAATCCTTTCAGATACAGCCCTTCCGGATAGGTCGCGATCACCGGGTGATCGGCTGCCTGACGGAACTGCTCTATAAATTGTACATCACGCCCGGCATCAACTGCGGCATCGGCGATGATTTTTTGAAATAAATCTGTGGTCATCAGGCCGGAGCAGGAGTAGGTCATCAGCACGCCGCCCAGATTTAACAGCTGGATCGCCAACATATTGATATCTTTATAGCCGCGACAGGCACCCATCAGCTGGTTTTTGTTTTCCACGAACTTCGGCGGATCCATTACGATCACGTCAAATTTTTCGCCATCATCGCGGTATTTACGCAGCAGTTTAAATACATCGTCACGCACAAATTCTGCTTTGCTCAAATCAAGCTTGTTAAGCTCGACGTTCTGTTTGGCGATATCCAGTGCATCCTGCGAAGTATCGACGCTGATGACCTGACGGCAGCCGCCCATCAGAGCAGAAACAGCGAAACCACCGGTATAGGAGAAGCAGTTCAGCACACGTTTATCGGCTACGTAGCGACGAGTTGCCAGACGGCTGTCTCGCTGATCGAGGTAATAACCGGTTTTATGGCCATTCTGGATATCAACCAGCAGCTTCATACCATGTTCTTCGATTGGCAGCAGGGCGGGTGGCATTTCGCCAGTTACCGGACCTTGCGTCAGTTCCATGCCTTCTTTTTTACGCACCGCCACGTCGCTGCGGTCGTAAATCGCGCAGTCCGGGAAACAGGTTTGCAGGGCGCTGATCAGCGCGGCACGCTGGTATTCTGCCCCGGCGCTCAGCAATTGCAGTACCAGGAAGTTGCCGAAGCGGTCGATGGTCACACCCGGCAGGCCGTCAGATTCACCGGCAATCAGACGGTAGCTGTCGAGACCGTCTTTTTCTGCCAGCCAGTTACGCCAAGTTTGTGCGCGCTGTAAGCGACGTTCAAAGAAGGCGATATCAATGGTTTCTGCCTGATCAAAGGTCCAGACGCGAGCGCGGATCTGCGATGCCGGAGAGTACGCTCCGCGTGCCAGCCACTTACCCTGATGGTCAACAATATCAATGGTTTCACCGAGAGAAGCTTTGCCTTCTACACGCGCTACAGCGCCAGAGAAGATCCATGGGTGGCGGCGAAGTAAGGATTTTTCGCGGCCTTTGGCTAACACTAAACGTACGCTCATAATTAATTGTTCTGTTGTTTCGAAGAAAATGGGCGCTATTTTCCCACGTCAGCGAGGAAATGCAATGAATAACGGGCCTGACACCGGCCCGGTGCTCGATTGCGATGAACGTTTCGGCACAAAAGCAAATCATACCCGCACAATAAATAACGGCGGCACCCGATTTCGTCAGCACTACGGCTGATTGCCAAAGAATGTGCGTTGAACATGATGCCTAAAGGACCACCGATAATTTGCTATTCTGATGATTCAGTTCAACAAGGGGGAACCGTTATGGCACAGGTGTGCACAATCTCATGGGTTCACGGCATGGTGCAGGGGGTTGGGTTTCGCTACAGCACGCAGCGTGAGGCTTTAAAACTGGGGCTAACTGGCTACGCGCGGAATCTGGATGACGGCAGCGTCGAAGTACTGGCGTGCGGGGAAGCGGATAAAGTAGAACAGCTGGTGGCGTGGCTAAAAGCGGGTGGACCGCGCAGCGCCCGGGTCGATAAAGTTCTGGCTGAACCGCACCAACCCGGGAAAACCTGGACCGATTTCGGCATTCGCTATTAAATGCATTTCACCGGTTTTGGCAGGCCAGCAATCTTGGTGGCCTGTTTGGCCGGGCCTTTGGGGAACAGGCGATACAGATAACGGCTGTTGCCTTTCTCTTCGCCGAGCTTTTTTGCCATCGCTTTGACCAGCATCCGGATAGCCGGTGAAGTATTGAACTCGAGGTAAAAGTCTCGCACAAAGCGCACCACTTCCCAGTGCTCAGGGGACAGGATGATAGCCTCTTTCTGCGCAATCACTTCCGCCAGGCCTTCGCTCCACTGGCTACTCTCTTTCAGGTAACCGTCGTTATCGGTCTCTATTTCTTTGCCTTCAAAGTTCAACATATTCATTCATAGCCGTTATTAGAAACCGCCGCAGTGTAGCAAAAAACAAAGCCCCGCATAAGCGGGGCTTGAGGTCTGGCTGAGTCTGCTTTAGTTACGGTTAGCGAAGCCGAGAATGCTCAGCAGGCTGACAAAGATGTTATACAGCGAGACATACAGGCTGACGGTCGCACGAATGTAGTTCGTTTCACCGCCGCGGATGATGTTGCTGGTCTCAAACAGGATGGCGCCCGAAGAGATAAGAATGAACACCGCGCTAATGGCCAGGTGCAGCGCAGGCAATTGCAGGAAGATGTTCGCCACCATTCCGACTAGCACGACCACGACGCCCGCCATCAGCATACCGCCGAGGAAGGACATGTCTTTGCGGGTGGTCAGCACGTAAGCCGAGCAGCTGAAGAACACCAGGGCGGTGCCGCCCAGCGCCATGCCAATCACATCACCCATTCCGGCAGCAAGATACGCGTTCAGCATTGGCCCGAGGATGTAGCCCAGGAAACCGGTGAAAGCGAACGCCGCCAGAATACCGGTCGGTTTATCGGCCAGTTTGTAAGTCAGGAACATCAGGCCGTACATGCCGACCAGCGTCAGAATCAGCCCTGGTGAAGGCAGCATCAGTACGGTGCTTGCGGTGGCGGTGATCGCCGAAAACGCCAGCGTCAGGCTCAGCAGGAAATAGGTATTGCGCAGAACTTTGTGCGTGCTCAGTAGCGAAGTACGGTCACGCGACGAGGTAATAATGCGATCCATAGTCACTCTCTATATTAAGGCCAGGGTATTAACTGCCGAGAATATGTAAATAAACGCCAAAGCTCTAGTGCTTTTACCCATCTTTACCGACCCGCATCCCCCGTTAAACAGACGAATATATCGACGTTAAATCACCACGCAGAATGTTTGGTTTTTTTCAGCGCCAGGCCAGATCAACATCTTATAGGTTACTGAAAAATATTGCGTTATTGCAAATCCGTCGCTAACACTGAGAGCGGTATCATCAATAATGAAATCAATAAGGCAAAGGATATGAACCGACTAAAACACAATCACATCACGCTCGCATTACTCGCAGCCGGGCTTATCAGCTCGGCTTCAATGACTTGGGCGGCCAACGTTCCCGCAGGCACACAGTTGGCGGACAAGCAGGAGCTGGTCAGAAATAACGGTAATGAACCGGCCTCGCTGGACCCGCACAAGGTAGAAAGTGACGTTGAGTTCAACATTATCAGCGACATGTTTGATGGGCTGGTGGCGGTCAAACCTGACGGTAGTATCGAGCCACGGCTGGCGGCCTCATGGGAGAACAAAGACAACACCATCTGGACCTTCCATCTGCGGCCTGGCATCACGTGGTCTGACGGGACCGCCATTACCGCACAGGATATCGTCTGGAGCTGGCAGCGGCTGGTGACCCCAAAAACCGCGTCACCGTATGCCAGTTACCCGGGCAACATGCATATCGTGAATGCTGCCGATATCGCGTTGGGTAAAAAAACGCCTGACACGTTGGGCGTGAAAGCGCTGGACGACAACACCCTACAGATTACGTTGAATCAGCCGACGGCGTCTTTCCTTGCGATGCTGGCTCACCCGTAGTTGGTGCCGGTCGATCAGGTGCTGATCAACCGCTTCGGCGATAAATGGACGCTGCCGGAACACTTCGTCAGTAGCGGGGCGTACAAGCTTTCCCAGTGGGTGGTCAACGAGCGGATCACCGCAGTGCGCAATCCGAAGTATTGGGATGACGAACATACGGTCATCAATAAAGTGACCTATCTGCCGATTCACTCGGAAGCGGCGGACGTCAATCGCTACAAGGCGGGTGAGATCGATATCGTTTATACCTTGCCTATCAATCAGTTTGCCCAGTTGAAAAAAACGATGGGCGATCAGGTGGACGTATCGCCGCAGCTCGCCACTTACTATTACGAGTTCAACACCACCAAAGCACCGTTCAACGATGCCCGTGTGCGCCGGGCGCTGAATATGGCGCTGGATAAAGACATCATCGCCGACAAAGTGTTGGGGCAGGGGCAGAAACCCGCCTGGCTCATCAGTCAGCCAGAGATTGGCGGCGTAACGCTTCACGCGCCGGATTACGCCAGCTGGCCGCAGGCAAAACGCATTTCCGAAGCGAAAAAGCTACTCACCGAGGCCGGTTTTGGGGCCAACCATCCGCTATCGTTTAATTTGCTCTACAACACGTCCGAATCACATCAGCGTATTGCCATCGCTGTCAGCTCGATGTGGAAGAAAAATCTTGGCGTGGAAGCGAAGCTGCAAAATCAGGAATGGAAAACCATGCTCGACACGATGCACACCGGGAATTTTGACGCGGTGCGCTACGCGTGGATTGCCGACTACGATGATGCATCGACGTTCCTGAATAACTTCCGCACCGGTGACAGTGAGAACACCAGCAAATACAGCAACCCGGCCTACGACGAAGCCTTACACAATGCGGCAAAAGCCAAAGACACCGCTGAGCGCGGCAAATACTATCAGCAGGCCGAAGACATGTTAGGGCAGGATGTTCCGGCTATTCCGGTCTATCACTACGTACGAACGCACCTTGTGAAGCCATGGGTGGGAGGATTTACACCTGACAGCCTCGGCTATTACTACACCAAGGATATGTACATCAAAAAACATTAAGCGTTTATATGATGATAAAAATGCCTAATAACTGCTCAATGTGTTGTTAATTCAGCCGAATAACAACGATTTGACTGTTTTTTGCGCGAACGAACAAGGTGGGGCTTTACAGGAAGTTCGGGTATGTTTATAGTGCGTCCCACTTAGGAAGCGTGGCCGAGCGGTTGAAGGCACCGGTCTTGAAAACCGGCGACCCGAAAGGGTTCTAGAGTTCGAATCTCTACGCTTCCGCCAATTAAAACAAGGGGTTACCGAAAGGTAACCCCTTGTTGCTTTGGACTGTTGGTATATTCACAGAGATATGTGATTGGACCTACCTACCTGAAATTGAATATCGACCTCGTAACATCCCTTGCTTTACCTCTCATCCTGCAAGCCTTCTCGCTTTTCCTTGATACAGTACCTGTAACTTACTGAAAGAACGCAGTGTTGGTACCCGGTAAGTGTACGCGCCACCGGGCAAAAAGCGTTTATCGGCAACCAGGTAATATCAGCGCTTATTTTCTGCCGCCAGTGGAAAGACTTTATGAATGTGGTCAATAATCTTCTGCGAAATTTCATCCTGCATATTCACCTTTTTATAGCTCATATAAATAGGGTTAGGGGCGAAGGTAATATTTGTTTTAATTTTCTTAATATTAAAAGATGAATGTATTTGTTGATAAAAACGTTCTGTGACTACCGCAACAAGATCTGTTGATTCTGCCACCGCGGCCATGGCTAATATGGACGAGGTGCGTAAAGCGAATTTACGCTGTTCGAAGAGTTTTGCTAATTCGGACTGTGATCTTTTGACTGAATTGGCTGAGGAGTCAAAAATAGAAAAAGACTCCTGGCGCAACGCTTCGATATTTGCCGTTTCCTTTATACGTGGGTGATCACTCCTGCACACCAGGCAGCGCTGTTCGTAGAAAAGGGCTTCAGAGTAAATTGAACTATCATAAATTGGGTCAATATCAAAGACTAAGTCAACTTTTCGTAAAGCTAACAGTTCGCTGGCGGAGTCAGATTTTGGGTCATGATATTGATGCACCACTTTGCAGTTGATTTTTTCTTTTTCAATAAACAGGCAAATCAGTGGCACTATGATAGTGGCCAAATAAGGGGTGCAGTAGACAACCAAACGGTTCTTGGTCATTTTGTTGGTGATCGTGGCTTTGTTGAATAAATCGAACTTTTGCTGAGTTAAAGGATCAGATCACGCATCATCCGGCAACACGGGTCGTCCCATGGCAAAACAGAAGTTTAAAGTCACTAACTGGCGCAATTACAACAAAGCC
>NZ_JALIGG010000029.1:0-536 GCF_024764965.1 Scandinavium tedordense
CATCCGTACTGGATATAGCCTGTAGAAGTGAAGGCACAACATCCATTCCAAATTGTCCATGTTGCAAATCGACCGTCACTGAATCGAAACCGCACTGGCCCAACACTTCAGCAATATAGCCACTATTACAAGAAAGCCAGGCATTGATGGCTGGTCTTTTCAGAGTAACAAGCTCACGTAATCTATTAGGACGCATAAATTAATCTCTTTATAAATAATAATGAGAGGGATGGTGAAGCTATAAACGAAGAGACAAATAACGTAACCGATTGACCGTTCCCTACAGTGTCTGTGCATTAATGCACGACATTTTCACGACTTTCTACGAGTACTCTCTCATCACAATTCGTTATTAGGCCAACCGGATATGTACTCTTTCTCATCTAATTCAGGAGAGGCTCCAGAGCGCTCCCGATAAAAAAGAGCAACGGCGACAGTAGTAAATAATGCAACGCCAACCAGATAATAAGCCGGCGCAAGCTTATTCCCGGTGAATTCAACGAGTGCAGTGGAAATAAACGGTGTCGTTCCACCGA
>NZ_JALIGG010000028.1:0-474 GCF_024764965.1 Scandinavium tedordense
GCGCACGCATCTGAGTCTGCCAATCCTCATGTGGTGCAGGCTGCTGGCGTGATGGCGGTGGCCCGCCGAGTCTTGGCTCTAGATGCCGAGGATTTTGAGGACATCGGTGAGGCCTTGCCCGCGGATCTGCGATCTCGCCTTGTCGACTCTGGTTTTCCACACCACCCGCGTGCCGCAGAGAGGGGAGCTCTTGGGGATCTCATCCCCTTGTATGAGCTCATGCTCGAGGTCCTCGACATCCGGATGCGTCGTGAGGAGCCCCAACAAGTCGTTGTGACCTGCCACATCCTGGGGGAGTACTTGGCGCAGTTGGCCTGGCAACCAGTCTTAGGCGATGGTGGGGATCCGCTCACCTTGCCTGGCAAGGTTGGCCAGAAATGGGGCGGTGATGGTCAAGGCTGTGCCCACACCTCCGCGATGAATGCCACCGCGCGACGCAGCATGCATGCTGCCCAGGGAGACGAGGAGGGGTAT
>NZ_JALIGG010000027.1:0-473 GCF_024764965.1 Scandinavium tedordense
TTACTACTTCGTCGGTTCGGACAAGCTGCGCTTCCGCCAGCCGGTCCTGCCGGGCGACCAACTGCAACTGCACGCCAAGTTCATCAGCGTGAAGCGCAGCATCTGGAAATTCGACTGCCACGCTACCGTCGACGACAAGCCGGTATGCTCGGCTGAAATCATCTGTGCGGAACGCAAACTATGAGTTTGATCGATCCTCGCGCCATCATCGATCCGAGCGCCAGGCTGGCGGCTGACGTCCAGGTGGGCCCGTGGTCCATCGTCGGGGCGGAAGTGGAGATCGGTGAAGGGACGGTGATCGGTCCGCACGTGGTGCTCAAGGGCCCCACGAAGATCGGCAAGCACAACCGCATCTACCAGTTTTCCAGCGTCGGCGAGGATACTCCCGACCTGAAATACAAGGGCGAGCCGACGCGCCTGGTGATCGGTGACCACAACGTGATCCGCGAAGGCGTGACCATCCATCGCGGAAC
>NZ_JALIGG010000026.1:0-471 GCF_024764965.1 Scandinavium tedordense
TGCTAGATCAGCAGTTCCGCCCTGCCGACATCGACCTTCAGAATCTCCGCGTCGATGTATCCAAGTTGTACCCCCAGCAAGGGCAGGACCAGATTCAGGATCGGCGTCAGCAGCCCATCGACCAGAGGTGCCACCACGGAATTCACGATGAGGTCGGTGAGCGCCGTCGAGCCGCACAGCAAAGGCAAGCACAGTCCGAGCACCACGGGATTGACGTTGATGCTGGTTTTCAGGGTACTGGCGAGAAAGCCGCTTTCCGGCAACCTGCGGCTCTGGACGAGATCGGAACCGTCGGCTTTCACGTTGAATCGCGTATCGCCCGAGCTGCCGGCGATCGAGGTATCGAGCTTGAGATCCAATCGCACCAAGCCGCCAAGCACCAGAATCGAGCCGACCTGATCGATGTTGGCCGGACTGCCGATCTTTATCGTCGCTCCGCTGCTTCTCCAACCGAAGTCCAACGCGGTATCC
>NZ_JALIGG010000025.1:0-467 GCF_024764965.1 Scandinavium tedordense
GCTTTTCCCAAAGCCCATCCGGTGAAGGTGCCGATGAACTGGGTGACTCGCATCATGCCGGAGCGCCCGGTTTCACCAGCTAGTGCGACTGTGTCCACTCCCAAGGTCTCTGCCCCGGCAATCAGCATCCCCCCGCAGGTTCCGGCGCAAGGCCGCGAACAGTCCGTAGGGACCGAAAGCGAAGACCGGCCCGACGAGGTTCTTCCGGTAACGGTCACCGTCAACAACGCGGTGATGTCAGCCCGGCCGCTTGGCATGAATTACCGTGGCCAGATGGTCGTCCTGGGTGAGGATGGACGCTTCATTCAGGGGCCAGCCCAACAGATCATTCGGGAGGCCGACAGCCGCGGTGCCACATTCCTGTATGGGGCAACTGCGGAGGACCTGGCTTTATGCGCCGATGGCTTGGTGAGGGAGATTGCCGGCGGCAAGGTCCTGCGGTTCGACGATCTGAAGCGCTTCAGCAG
>NZ_JALIGG010000023.1:0-464 GCF_024764965.1 Scandinavium tedordense
GCCGAGACCGCCCACCAGCATCTGCTCGACGCCATCGAAAGCATCTCCGACGCCTTCGTCCTGTTCGATCCGCAGCAGCGCATCGTGTTGTTCAACGAGCGCTTCCGCGCGCTGTGGATCGACAGCCGGGCGCGGATCGGTCCTGGCATGCGCCGCGCCGAACTGCACCGGCTGGCGCGCAGCGGCGGGCTGATCGTCGAGGAACAGCGCGGCGGCGACCAGCAGACCCTGTATCGCCTGCGCGACGAGCGCTGGCTGCGGATGAGCGAACGGCCGACCCGCGACGGCGGGCTGGCGGTACTCTACAGCGACGTCACCGAGATCAAGCTCAGCGAGACCGCGCGCCGCGAGCAGGCGCTGGCGCAGAAGTCGCACCTGTTGCAGCGGGCGGTGGACAACCTCTCCCAGGGCGTGGCGATGGTCGGTGCCGACGGCGTGCTGGAGTTGTGGAACCGGCGCTTCCT
>NZ_JALIGG010000024.1:0-464 GCF_024764965.1 Scandinavium tedordense
GGGTACGGCGGCCTGGCCGTCGAAGCGCAGCAGCGGATAGGTGACCAGGTCCGGACGTACGCCGAAGTTGCGGGCGAAGCGAAAGCCGCCCATGCGTACCGGGGTGGTCCAGTTCAGCGCGCCGTTGACGTAGTCGCCCAGTTGGTAGCTGTGCATGTTGCGTTCGTCGTTGTACAGCCAGTAGGTGTCATAGCGCAGGTAGCGGCTGTCGAGGTTGTCGGCGTCGCCGAAATAGCGGGTGTAGACGCCGGTGTTGGAGATCACCCCGAAGCCGTCGAACAGACGTTGCTCGAGCAGCGCGGAAAGCCAGGGCGTGGCGCCGTCGGCGGGGGCCGAGTAGTACAGGTCGTAGTTGAACAGCGCGCCGAGGCTGCTGCGCGCCGGGGCGCGGGCGACCAGTCCGGGATCGTCGAAGCGCTGCTCCGGCAGCCAGTCCGGCGGCACTTGCAGGTGCAGTTGCTGGC
>NZ_JALIGG010000022.1:0-461 GCF_024764965.1 Scandinavium tedordense
TGCGTATCCCGCACTTTCGAACATCCTTCCAACGCGTCGTCCGCGACATGGCAAAAAATCCCCCAACAACGAAAGGCACCCGCACTCTTCGCGGATGGCACCCGGCAATAGCCTGGCGGCTAGCGTTCCGAGCAGGCGCACGCTAGCTCCCGGGGGGTTAAAAAAGGCTTAACGCGGACACGCCGACGGGAGCGGCACGAGGTCACAGCGGAGGCGCAAACCGGGTGGGCAACTGGACAGCCCGCGCCCCGATCGACGAACATCGCTGCCCGACTCGCGAAAACCGCCGACCGCCCGCCTCTCCCGAACCGCCCATGGCGCGACGGCCATCCACCGCCAGTCGACCAGCCCATTCGTCACGCGACCCAGGCCATGCATATCCACGTACTCGTCGTCGAAGACAACTTCGATCTCGCCGGCACCGTCATCGACTACCTCGAGGCCGCCGGGGTGGTCTGCGA
>NZ_JALIGG010000021.1:0-460 GCF_024764965.1 Scandinavium tedordense
GCAGCAGGGTGTAGCCGAACTCGAGGAACGACAGCGAATGCTCGCGGTCCAGGCGCTGCCTGATGGCGTCGAAGGTCAGCAAGCGGTTGATCGAGAAGTGCCGGCCGACCCGGTCGAGGAACTCCAGGTAGCCGACGCCGTCCAGCCATTCGGCGTTGTTCACCAGGCTGTCGTCGTGCAGTTCGACGTAGCGCGAGAAGACCCGGGCGATGCCGTCGATGTTGGCCTGGATCTGCGCCTCGGTGAGGATCGGCCGGCTCGAATCGCGGAAGCTCGGATCGCCGATCCGGGTGGTCGCGCCACCGATCAGCAGCAACGGACGGTGCCCGGCCTTCTGTAGCCAGCGCATCAGCATCAGGCCCTGCAGGTGGCCGACGTGCAGGCTGTCGGCGGTGGCGTCGAAGCCCAGGTAGGCGGTTGCCGGACCGGCGGCCAGGTGCGCGGCGAGGCCGTCGCGGTC